>CAMVTO010000004.1 GCA_947170435.1 uncultured Clostridia bacterium
CGGACGGGTCGATGAAGTATGAGGGTTTGCTTGCTTGGGTGCGTGAGCATGAAAGCCTGTGAACGGTGGACGGCGTGCTTGACTGCTGTTTGACTACTATTTTGCAAAATAGGCGTGAACCCTTGCAGAAAAAGGGTTCACGCCGTTTTCAAAAGGTTCGGGATACGATGCAGCGAGCCGTGAAAGGCGCATAAACATGGCGTTTTGCCATCATGCCTGATAACTCCGACCCATGAACTAAATCCGGCTAAGCTATGCCCGCAATCCCGCTTGCACAAAGGGATTGCGGGTTCGCACTTTTTTGAGATTGAAAATGCTGGTTTCAGGCGTAGAAAAAATGATATCGACTTCTGCGCTTTATCCAGATAAGCTATGATCAATCCCGCCGCGTAACACTCTCCCCGAAGGCCTTCGCTGCCTGCTCCTTTGATTCGAGCTGCGGATGGCAGTAGACCCGCTCCAGGAAGGACGTATCGCTGTGCCCGACGAGGTCGGCTACGGTGCGCTTGTCGACGCCACGATGGAGCAGAACCTCACATAGAAGTGCCGAAGCGTATGCAGATGGAAGCTTTCGGGAAGCCCGATACGCGCATAGAGCCTTTTCAGACGCATGGTGAACGTATCCGGGTGGACTGGCGCGCCGCCGGGGGCAGTGAAGAGGTAGTTGTCGGGCTTTGCGTTACGCTCCTTCGCGTAGGCGGTAAGCTCGGTGGTTATTGAGCGCTTACGGATGAATCTTATGGCGCTCCGGTTGCAAAGTAGATCCTTTGCAGCGTTTCGGGCATGGAGCGGAACATCATCTCCACAGCCGTTTCCGCGGGGGTGATGTTGTCCTTCAACAGCCACTCCCGCGTCATGCCCAGCGTGCCGTAGCAGTAGAGCCGGATGCTGTACAGCGTTTGCGTATCCAGTACGCCGCCGCTTCGCTCCCGGGCGATGTCTGTGTAGCGCCTGACGAAGTATTCCAGCATATACGACCACATGGGGCTTTGGGAGTTGTCCTCGTAAGCGCGTTTGTAAAAAATGTAGTCCTGCCGCATTTTTTTCAGCCCGTTTGCCGCCGATTCCAATGAGAGTACGTCCGTACCGTAAGCGGATTGAAAGAAGATCCACGCCATCAGATCATACTTGTCCTTGAAATGATAGTAAAACGTGGGGCGCTCGATCTCCGCTTCCCGACAAATCTCCGTTACCCGAAGATTCTCAATGGGCTTTTGCGCCAAGAGCCGCTTCATTGCCTCCGCGATCCACAGCTTTGTCCGCTCCGCCATAGCACACCTCAATTCATACAGATTTTAGATTATGTAAGAAATTCTTTCTGAATTATACTTCTGTATGTGGACGTTTGCAAGCCGTCCTGATAGAATTCCCTCATCAAGACGATGAGGTGAGACACATCATGCATTTTACCGGAACCGTATACCGCAACCCCTACTGGCCGACGTTCCCGCTGCTGCAAATCACGCAGGGCTGCACCCACAACAGCTGCAAGTTCTGCACGATGTATCGGGACGTGCAATTCAAGATGCAGCCGCTGGAGTGGGTCGAGGAGGATTTGCGTGAGCTGGCGGAGATCGCGCCGGACGCAACGACCATCCAGCTTCTCAGCGCGAATCCGCTGGCACTGAGCTATGACCGCCTGCTGCCGTATCTGGAGCTGATCCGGAAGTACCTGCCGAATATGGAATACGTCTATGCCGCCACCCGCGTGACCGACATTCGGAACAAGACGGTGGAACAGCTCAAGGCGATGAAAGAACTGGGCGTCCGCGAGATATCCATGGGCGTCGAGAGCGGCGACGATTGGACGCTGGAGCGCATCAACAAGGGCTACCACGCGGAAGATATCATCGAGCAGTGTCATAAGCTGGACGAAGCCGGCGTCGCCTACTGGATGACCTTTCTGAACGGCGTCGCGGGGAAAGAGCACAGCCGTGACCACGCCGTTCACTCGGCGGAGATCTTCAGCCAATGCCACCCCATGCTGGTCGGCACCGGCGGACTGACGCTGTTTCCCGGCACGCCATTGCTGGAAGAAGCGCAGCGCGGCGCGTTTACGCCGCTTTCCGAGAAGGAGATGTTGGAGGAGTTGAAGCTCTTTGCGGAAAACCTGACCTGCGACTGCACCTTTATCACGCATCACACCGTAGCCGGTCAGAACCTGACGGGATCGAACTTCCTGCAACGGAAGGATAAAATCATCGCCGCGCTGGATCACGAGATCAGGCACGGCGACATGGACCGAATGGCGGCGATTCGCAGAAACAAAAGAACACTGTAAGGGATAGCCCGGTTGGTTTCCTGCATAGCAAGCAGGAAACCGGCCGGGCTTTTTCTTGCCATTCTGATGCTTTTCGCATATACTGTAAATTGTTGCGAAGAACAGAAAAAAGCGGAGGTATGAGATACCATGAAAACGATTATTTTGAACGGCAGCCCCAGAAAGAACTGGAACACTGCGCAGGCTTTGCAATCCGCCCGGAAAGGCGCGGAGTCCGTCGGCGCGGAAACGGAATACATCAACCTGTACGATTTGACCTACACGGGATGCCGGAGCTGCATGGCGTGCAAGCGAAAAGGTGCGGAGCGATGCCGCTGCTTCTGGAAGGATGACCTTTCCCCGGTCATCGACCGCATTTTCGCTGCCGACGCTCTTTTCGTCGGCTCGCCGATCTATCTTGGCGACGTCACCAGCCAGGTACACGCGCTGATCGAGCGTCTGCATTTCTGCGCGTTATCCTACGATGATTATTCCAATTACTTCACAGGCAAGGTGGACGTGGGCATCATCCTGACGATGAACGCGCCGCGGCAGATATTCGACAACTGGTATCATGCAAAAGCGGAGGAACTGACACAGAGCTTTTCGGCGCTGAACGGCAGAGTAGAGCTGCTCCCTTGCTGTGATACCCTGCAGGTGAAAGATTACAGCAAGTTCAATATGGCGGGCTTCCATGAAGAACATAAGAAGGAAATGCGCGAGAAGCAGTTCCCGCTGGATCTGGAGAAAGCCTTTCAGATGGGAACAAGGCTCGGACGGGCGTGAGAGGAGAAATACCATGCAACACGAATGCAGGATAACCGTTCTGGAAACGAAGTGCCAAAGAACTGTCTGCTAAGTGTGCAGGAGAACTATGCCCCAACTAGCTGGATGCTGCCGCAGGATAATGCGGCACTTGTTCAATAGACATTATACCCGCTTACTCCAGCATGCCAAACGCTTTGATCGCTTCCTCTATGGACATCCTTCCGCTTTCGACCTGCCAGACCGCCTGGCGCAGCTGGATGATCGGCGGGTCCTGCAGCCCGATATCCTGCTCATAGATGGTGTGGTCGGCGTCGACCTCGATGAACGAGGCGTACATACCGTCATGGGAAAAATCGGTGGAGGTCGTGAGCAGGCGCTTGACGCGGGCCAGCTCATTGAGCTCGCCGGTGCTGATCAGAAAGCGCATGAACTCGTTGGCCATGTCCAATTGCTCGCTGTTTTTGTTGACGGCGAATTCCATGGAGACGATGTTGAGGAAATAGCAACCGTCCTCCGTGACCGGGATGGGGTGGAAGCTGTAAGCAAAGGGCTTCTCCGTGAACGCCTGCGAAAGGCTCTCCCGCTTGGCGGTGCCGGATACGGTGTCGCCGTTCACGAAGATCATGGGCACGTCGCCCTCAAAGAATCGGAGGATCAACGCCTGATAGTTGTTCTCCAGCGCGTTGCACTCGTCCATATCAATGTAGCCATGGCTCATAAAATCCGCTGCCAGCTCCAGCGCCGGGCGCAGATATTCCCCGGCTGAGGGTTCCATCGCGTTGAGCGCGCGAACCGCCTCCGCATCGTCCCGGATGGTTGCGTAGAAATAGGGAAGCACCATGGGAAGGCACATCAGGAAGCTGTCGTTATAGGTGATGACCGGGCCGGCGTACCCGGCTGCTTTCAGCTTTTCGCAGGCGTCGAGAAAGCCGCTGTAGGTCGTCGGGATGGCAAGCTCCTCCCGCGCAAAGATGTCCTCGTTGACCAGCATCCCGTAGGAGGACGAAAAGACCGGCAGCATCGGAACATGCCCCTGTGCGTCCCTGTAAATCAAACCGCTGCGGATACAGCCGGTGTCGATGTCCAGGGCGGGGTCGGACAGATCCTCCGCCGCGGCAAAAAGCGGGGCGTGCTGCGCCTGATAGAGCATCCACGGGAACGCGCAGAAGATGTCCGGCGCGTCCTCTGTGCTCAGGGCGGCGACAATGGTGTCGTTGTAGTTGTCCAGCACGGTATAGTTCAGACTCACGTTGGGATAATACTCGTTAAACCGGTCGAATTCCGCCTCCAGAGCCTCGAAATTGTTGTAGTTTGCCACCGCGCGGATCTCGCACTCCGTTTCGGTATCCAGCGCGGGGCGAAAACCCGTGTCCGCAGCCGGGGACTGCTCCTCCCGAGTGCCGCAGGCACTCAGACTGAACGCCACGGCGACCTGGCACAGGATGCCGGTCAGGTACGTTCTCATTCTCTTCATGGCTCCGTATCCTCCAATGCTCGGTTGATTCCATCCCAATCACAGCGGTCCACCGCTGCGCGCAGCCGTTCATAGCTGTCCTGGCAGCCTTCCGGTACGCGGTATCCCGACAGCATATCCATGACCATCTGCACGCTGTCATAGTCGTAAGCTGCCGCCAAATCCCGGAGGGACGCCAATGCCTCCGCGTACTCATCTTCCGGCAGCACGGGCAGTTCCGCCGCTTCCGCGGCTTCGCTGCCAAACAGCCTGCCGAGCGGCCCCCTGAGGCTCCGATACATTTCCAGCAGCGTCGGTGTTTCCGCGCGGATCGTCTCCGCGTCCCTGTCGATTCCGGCCTGTTCCAGCTTTTTTGCCAGTTCTGAAATCTCCTCCGCGCCCACGGAACGGGAGGTGCTTTTCAGCGAGTGGACACTGATCGTGTACGCGTCCCAGTCCTCCGCGGCAAGCTGCGCCTCAATTTCGCCTGCCTTGGATTCGATGGACTTCTCATAAATCGCCAGCGCGCTGAGATACCCCTCCGCGTCGCCGCAGAACCGCAGGCCCATCTCCAGCCGCAGCAGCGGGATGGTTGACAGCTCCGGCGGAAGCTGCCGCAAACCGTCGTCCGCCGACGCTCCCTCACAGTCTTCCGTTCCGTCTGCCAGCCGTACCTTTTCCGGTGGAAGGTATTTTACCAGCGCGTTTTCCATCTCCGAAATGATGACGGGCTTGCTTAGATAGTCCATGAAACCCGCCCCGATCATGAACTCCTTCGTCCCGGACATGGCGCTGGCGGTCAGGCAGATCACGGGCGTCCGTGCCAGCTTCTCCGGGTAAAGCTCCTTGAGCCTGTTCAGCGTCTCGATCCCGTCCATCTCCGGCATACGGTAGTCCATGAAGATCAAGTCAAAGTCCTCTTTGGCCAAAAGCGCCACGCACGCAGCGCCGCTGAGGGCGGTTTCGATCTGCATTTTGGTTCGCTTGAGCAGCCCGGAGAGCACTTGCAGATTCATGACGGTGTCGTCCACGATCAGGATGCGCGCCTCTGGCGCTGTGAACGGCGTGTGCTCCCGCGCCCGTTTTTGCCCTGTGCTTGCCGTTCTTGGGTCAAAGGCTCCGATTTCCGCCCAATCCGCCACGCTCTGGCGAAGCGCAAAGGAGAACCTCGATCCCGAGCCGTAAACGCTCTCCACCTCAAGCTCGCTGCCCATCAGCGAGAGGATCTTGCGGGTGATGGGCAGACCGAGGCCGGTGCCCATGATCGTGCGCGTCTTGATGACGTCCAGCCGCTCAAAGGCCGCGAACAGCTTGCCCATATCCTCCGGCTTGATGCCGATGCCCGTGTCTTCCACGGCCACAGACAGGAGAATGTAGTCCGCCCCGCGCTCTTTCCGCTGGAACGCGATCCGCACACTGCCCTTTTCGGTGTATTTGACGGCGTTCGACAACAGATTGTTGAGAACCTGTTTGATGCGTATCTCGTCTCCGTGGAGCTTTTTCGGCAGACACGGATCGACGTCCACCTGAAGCGTCAGCCCCTTGAACTCCGCCCGCAGCTGCATCAGGTTGACCGTGTCGCTGATCAGCCCGGGGAGGTCGTAATCCACCGGGATCAGCTCCATCTTTCCGGCCTCGATCTTGGAGAAGTCAAGGATATCGTTGATGATGCCCAGCAGGCTGACGCCGGCCTTCTGGATGTTGTCGGAATACTCCAGCACGTTTGCGTCCCGGCTCTCCCGCCGGATCATTTCGTTCATGCCGAGGATACCGGTGATGGGCGTGCGAATCTCGTGGGACATGTTGGACAGGAACTCCGACTTCGCCATATTGGCATCCTCAGCCGCGAGCGCCGCGTTCTCCAATGCCCGGTTGAAGGAGAGCAGCGTGACCAGGTCAAAGGCGAGCAGGAGCAAAAGCGCGATCGCGACAAAGAGGATCAATACCCAGTCGATCTCCGCCTGGTCAATGTCCGCCATCGGGATCAGGGAAACGATGGCCCAGTTCTCCGTCGAGTTCACGGGACTGTGGGCGATCAGGCACGTCTCGCCCTTCGAGTTGCGCATCTGCATCGTTCCGGTTCGGGTGGCGAACTCAGATTCCAGCTGGGACTGGCGGAGGTAGTCGGTTTCGTTATACGATTTATAAAACTCAAAGAAATTGGAATTTTTAAAAGAATTGCCCTTGATGATATAGTTTCCCTGTCCGTCGATCAGGGAGATCTGCGCATCCTTATATTCCTCTGTCGGGAACACCCACTTCGCGGCGAGAATGGAAATCGGAACCACGCGCAGCAGCAGGGCGTCCCGTTCGCTGCCGTTTTCCAGGACCGTGACGCGGTTATAGAACGCGATGGACTGCTGGCCGTTGATGGGGTTGGTGTAGGCGCGGGTGATGTTGACCGTGTCTCCCGGCTGTCCCAGCTGTTCCAGCGGCTTGAAGATGTCGAGCTTCGCATAGGAGACGGAAAAGTCCTTTTCCCCGTTGATGTGCGCTTGCGTGGACCAGCCGGCCATGCTGCCGTCGTCTGCGTAGATGATGTGAACCGTCACGCCTTCCAGAGGCCGCAGACGCCCCAGGTGCTCGATCGCCTCGTCCATGCCGAGCCGTTCCGTGAAGATGAAATTCGCCCAGGAATTGCAGATCTGCTGTTCCTTTTCCAGATAGTTCGCGGTCACCTGTTCCATGGCAAGGGTCAGATTGGCGAAGGTATCCGTCTGGACGCGAGCCGCCTCACCGCGCTCCCACGTGGCGTAGATCACGACGAACAGAATGATCCCGATGACGATCAGGATGTTTACGGGAACGATCAAATACTTGTTTTTCTTCATTATATCACATGGTAGGGGAGGGCCTCAAATTCGGACTTTTGTCTCAGCTCTGCCCGGCAAAAAACTCCTCCAGCCGCTCCAACAGGGAATTTCTGCCGACGCTTTTGAGGATATAGCCGTCCGGCTTGAGTTTCAGGACGCGGTTCACGCTCTCACTGTCGTCCTTTCCTGTGAGGAAAAACACCGGAATGTTCTTCATGTTCTTTTCGCTGCGGATCATCTCCAGCACCTGCGGCCCGCTTGTGACAGGCATATTGTAATCGAGGAGGATCAGATCCGGCCTGTTCGTGGAGAGAAATGAGATCGCCTGAACGCCGGAGCTGACAACGAAAACACGATACTGTTCCGAAAGCCAGCGGCTGACAAGCCTCAGATAGTCCGCGTCGTCGTCCACCAGCAGGATCTGCCGCGGCTGCTCAGGCTCTATATCCGGCCCCGCGTTCAGCTTGCCGATCCTTGATATAAATTCCTGGATTTTCAAGGGCTTTTCAAAGCGGGCTGTGACGATCTCCTCCGGGATGCTCTTCGACGCGATCTCAAGCTCCTCCTGCGTCCCGATCACAAACATGGGGAGGGAAGCCCCCGTGCACAGGTCGCTCAGAAAGGTCATGCTTTCCTTGTGGATCAAAAGAGCGTCCCCCAGGAACACCACGGCGCAGTCGAATTTCCCCTGCTCCTTCCCGATGAGCCTCGAGTTCGGCCCCACTGAAATCACTTCGTAGCCGGATTTTTCGAGGTTTCCGATCAGCGCGTTCACCATGAACGGCGAGCCGCTTGCGAGAAATAGAATCTTGCGGATCATTTTCTCAAACCCTTCTCAAAAGATTTCTTTTTCTGCCAAAAACTTTTTGCACAGTATAGCATAGGCAGCAAGCCTTTTCAAGAAGAACCAAAGATATGATTGTAGGCAACCGCCCTCCCCGTGATCGAACCCAGCCCCCCCGCTGTGCTACCCAAGTAGTGAGGGGATAATACTAATATGCGACTGAAAGTGGCAAAGCCTTGCGAGCAGATTTTTCGTCAGGCAAGGCGGAGGACGCAGGCGGGCTGGCGCCCGTCAAGGACGACAACGCAGCATGGCGGAAAATATGCCGCAAGGAATGTCTTGTTTTAGTCGCATATTAGTATAAAAGCCCTGTCCCGGTTACGCAACTAAGCGCTCAGGGCAGGGCTTATGATGAACGCCGCATCAAGGGTGAGGAAATACGACATCCTTTTTTGCATCCAGTATCATGCCGATCAAAATAATCATGAAGCCGATGATAACGGGAAGCGTCGGGTACTCCTTGAGGAACAGCGCGACCCAGACCGGTCCGAGGATCATTTCCCACAGCGCGATGATCGACGCCTTTTGCGGCGTGACACGCTGTACGCCAAGGTTATAGAACCCGTATCCGCCCGCCACCTGCACCACGCCGAGCACCAACATGATGCACCACTCCTGCGCGGTCATGGCGGCGATCCCGCGCGACGCCGCCGGAAAGCAGAGAAACATGGCCAGCGCGGTAAACACATTCGCAATGGCGGTCAGCCCGAGGGGATTGTCGCCGGCGGCGCGCTTGGAGCTGACCGTCATGCAGGCGAAGATGACGCCCTCGCTCAACGCAATCAGGTTTCCCTTGCTGCTGGAAGCGTCCGTTCCGGAAAGCATGAAAAACACAACGCCGATCATAATGATCAGCACCGGAATAAAGCTGCGCCAGTCAAACCGCCGTGTCCGCAGAAAGCCGACCAGAAAGAGCCAGACCGTCGCCGTGTACTGCATTCCGATCGCCACCGGCGCGGAGGTCAGCGACAGCGACACGACAATGCTCAGGCACAGCGCGGCATAGGAGACGACGTACATCAGCATCCAGCCGTTCCAGTGCAGCTTCTTCGGCCGGATAAAGGCAGCCAGCGCCACCGCCGCAATCGCGGAGCGCAGACCGCAGATGAGCAGGGAATCCAACGTCAGAAACTTGACGATGGGAGAGTTCAGGCTCCAGCACAGCGCCCCGATAAAAACGATCACGCTGCCGGAAACGCGGAATTTATCCTTCTCCATCCCGTTCTCCTTTCTATCCTCAGCACATTCTTTCATCGCTTTGCCGCGCACGGCAGCCGAAAACAATGTCCGAATTGCAATCAGTATATCATGCCTGCCGCAAAATTCAATTGTATTTTTACCCGTTTGCCCGCAACCACGGAGATTTTCACGCTTTTGTGTCGAACGAAAAAAAATAGCGCTATTTGTTGTGCTAATTAAACAAAAGCAATTTGCTTCGCCCTCTTTTGATTGACAGAACGCACAAAACGTACTATGATGACAACAACCTAATCGGTGTGAATAAATGTCACATTGCAGAGGAATGCAGCTCAGAGAGGGGGAGGATATGATGGAAGCCGCAATTGAACTCTTGCGCGAGGACGCCGTCTTTCGACATTTTTATGCACTTTGCCAAATTCCGCATGGCAGCGGGAATGAGGGCCCCATCGGCGCGTATCTGCTGAATTGGGCAAGAGAACTTGGCCTGGAGGCGGAGCGTGACGAGGCGGGAAACGTTCTCATCCGCAAACCTGCCTCACCCGGTCGCGAGGGCGCGCCGGCGACGATGCTGCAGGCGCACATGGACATGGTCTGCGAAAAGGCAGAGGGGATCGCGCATGACTTTGCCAAAGACCCTATCCAATGGGTGATCGACGGCGACGAGCTGAGCACCGGCGGCCGGACGACGCTCGGCGCGGACGACGGCATCGGCGTCGCGCTGGCCATGGCGCTTCTGGCGGATGATACGCTGACGCACCCGGCGCTTGAGGTGCTCTTCACCACCATGGAGGAAGAGGACCTTTCCGGCGCAAGCCGCTTCGACACCGGAAAGCTGAAGGCAAGGTATCTCTTCAACCTCGATCACGTCAAGGACGACGAGATCCTCTGCGGCAGCTGCGGGGGGATGCAGGTCGACGTGCGCGTCCCGCTGTCCGCAAAGCCGCCGCAGGAGGGCTGGCGTCCCTGTCGGCTTGAGGTGTCGGGGCTGCGAGGCGGGCATTCCGGCGAGGATATCCACCGCGGCAGAGACAACGCCAACATTCTGCTGCTTCGGTCGCTGCTGGCGCTGGAGGAGTGCTGCGCGTTCCGGCTCGGCCCCATCCGCGGCGGCAGCTTCCGTCTGGCAATCGCCCGCGACGCGGAGGCGGTCGTGTGGCTCAAGGCGAGTGACCGGGATACCGCCCGCGAGTGCCTGGCGCGGATGGAGCGCGCCTTCCGCGGCGAGCTTCCGGCGTCGGCAGACAGCGTCCGCGTGGCGCTGGAGGAGCTTTCCGACGCGCCGGCGTGGACGGTGGAACCCGGGCGCGTGCTGGACGCGCTCTCCCTTCTGCCGGACGGCATTTTCCAGATGAGCGAAGCGTTCCACGGGATCGTGGACACATCCGACAACCTCGGCGAGGTCTATCTGAGCGAAAGCGGGCTGCACTGTGTGCTGGAAATCCGTTCGGCGAGCGAAAGCCGCAGAACCTATCTCTATCAGCGGATGCGGCGCCTCGCGGCGCTGCTCGGCGGAGAATGCACATGCTGCAACGAGTATCCGAGCTGGAGCTTCCGTCACAGCAGCCCGCTGCGCGCGCTCTGTGGCGGCGTGTACCACGAGCTCTTCGGCGAACCGCCCAAGTTCCTTGTCGTCCACGCCGGGCTTGAGGTGGGCTGCTTCTTCGGCACGAAGCCCGAGCTGGACGCCGTGTCCATCGGCCCGAACTGCCGTGACTTCCACTCGCCCTCGGAGACGCTGCAGATTTCCTCCGTGCGCAAGGAATTCCGCTATCTGCGCGCGATACTCTCGGCAATCGAATAAGCTGTAACGTGTGTTTGGAAAGGAGAGCCAACATGGCGAACAAAGAAGAAAAACAGATCAAGGCAATCAACCCCATGCTTTTCCTGGTCATCATCCTGCTGATCGTCGCGGTGGCGTCCTACATCATCCCGGCGGGCAGCTATGAGCGCGTGTGGAACGAGGAGGTCGAGCGCGAGCTGGTCGTTCCGGGCAGCTACCACAGCGTCGAGCGCAATCCCACCACGCCGTTTCTGCTGCTCATGTCCGTTACACTTGGCATGCAGAACGCCGCGTACATCATCTTCTTCCTGCTGATCATCGGCGGTATGTTCGCGATCCTCAACGCCACCGGCGCCATCAACAACGGCATGGCAAACGTGGTGCGGAGCATGAAAGGACGCGAGCTGCTGATGATTCCCGTGTGCATGGTCGTCTTCGGCTGCGGCAGCGCGTTCTGCGCGAACTTCGAGGAGTTTCTCGCCTTTGTGCCGCTGGTGCTGGCGGTCTGCCTGTCCATGGGCTTTGACTCGCTGACGGCGGTGGGGATCATCTTCTGCGCCGCCGCGTCCGGATACGGCGGCGCGATCACCAACGCCTTTACCACGGGCGTCGCGCAGGGCATCGCGGGTCTGCCGATGTTCTCCGGCATGGGCCTGCGCGTGGCGCTGTTCATCACGCTGCTCTGCGCCAGCATCTGCTATGTCATGTGGCACGCCCGCCGCGTCAAGAAAAACCCGCAGCTCAGCTCCACCTATGAGCAGGACCGCATCACGGCGCAAAACGTCGCGCTGGACGTGGACAGCGTTGAGCCGCTGACCGGCCGCCAAAAAGCGGTGTTGGTCATCTTCATCCTCGGCATCGCCTTTACCGTCTGGGGCATCGTCTCACAGGGCTACTACATCGACGAGCTTGCCGCCATCTTCCTTGCCATCGGCATCATCGGCGGTATTGTCGGCGGGCTGAAGCCGAGCCAGATCTGCGACGAGTTTGAAAAGGGCTGTGTCAATATGCTCTTCCCCTGCATCATGATCGGCCTTGCCAACGCGGTCATCGTGCTGCTGCAGGACGCCTGCATCATGGACACCATCATCTACGCGCTCTCCAGCGTGCTGAACAACCTCTCCTCCACGGTTGCCGCCTGGGGCATGTTTGTGGTGCAGGATCTGTTCAACGTGCTGGTGCCCTCCGGCTCCGGCCAGGCGGCGATCACCATGCCGATCATGGCGCCGCTGGCGGATATGCTTGGCCTGACGCGCCAGACCGCAGTCCTGGCGTTCCAGATGGGCGACGCGTTCACGAACGTCATGGCGCCCACCGGCGGCGAGATCCTCGCGGCGTTGGCGATGTGCGGCGGCATTTCGTTCAAGAAATGGATGAAGTACCTTGCGCCTCTGTTCGCGATCTGGTGGGTCATCGCGTTTATCTTCCTCGCCATCGCGGTCAACATCGGATACGGCCCGTTCTGATGTCGCTCACTGAGTCATGGTAACCGTTCTGGAAACGAAGTGCTTTCCTGACCTTCAGGAGCAATATCTGGCTGATCCCAAGTCCGGTCCATGCCCGTTTTTCAAGCCGGGCGACACCTTTTTGCTCAAGCGCACGCCGCGGCAGGACGATTTCTATCACCTGATGAATGGCAAGTTCTGCGGCGAGGCATGGGATGCCGTCAGCCGATATGTATATACTGCGTTGCAGGGCGGCTCGATTATGAAGGGCTGGACGAACGACGACCGCATGATGATCGCCTGCTGCAACGATGGCACAAGGCCGGTTATTTTTAAGATCGAGCGCATCGACATCCCGGAGAATGACGAGGAAGCCGAGTGGCTGGCAAAGCAGAATTTCAAGAATACTGTTGAAGATGCATATACGGGCTAAGGTAAAAATGGAAGGCCCAGTCGCTTTCTTGCTCACGGCGAGCAGGTTAGCGGCTGGGCTTTTATTCATTCTCCGTTCATCACCGCTGCGTCGCAAACAAAATGTTTGTTAGATTGTTTTTGACCAGCGCCTTGATGAGCGTCTTTTGCTTCAACCATTGCTGAATGAAGAATAGGAAGAACTCGCCACTGGAGGAAAAACCGCCCTTTCCAAGCTGCGCCGAGATCTCGTTGAAAATCTTGTCGCATTCGTAGACCAGCACATCCTGAACACTGTCAAAAAGCCTGTAAAATGGCTTGACGACGCTCCGCGAATCGTGTAAACTGACTGCAAGAGGTGATTCGCTTGCAGTTTGTTCCATACGTTTTTGACCGCGATGGCGAGCGGATTGATGTTTCCGTTGTACCAATGGTGCAAGCGGATGCACTGCGGACAGAGTCCAGCCCCCCAATGGCAGACAGCTTGGACGAGCGAGTATCTGACATCGGAAACATTTGAAAAGTATGCGGTCAAGATCGGGGAAGAACTGATCGCTCTTGGAGCGTATGAGATACAGGAAAACGCGCTGATCGTCCACATCGTATATATGGAAGCGGAGCCGGGCAGCAATCCGACCATCGTTGGAGAGAAGCGAAAATACAGAGGGATCGGCAGACTGCTGATTGCCTTTGGCATCAAGCTCTCGGTTGACAACGGCTTTGGCGGAGACGTCGTGCTGGAAGCGAAGACAACCAAGCTGGCGGAGCATTACGCAAAGGACTTCGGCGCGGTGAAATTGCCGTCGCTTTCTTCTGCGGCTCCGCGCTTTATCATTGCGGATGAAGCGGCAAAACGCATTTTCTTCAGCTATCTTGAGTAACCTATCGGGAAGGAGGCGCAGCGCATGATTGACGAGAAAAGCATTCCCACATCCGACGCGGAATGGTATTGTCGGAAAGACGCTGAGGAGGAGAGATTCTATGCAATTTTCTTTTCCCTCTGCCGCAAGTACCATGTGAGCTGGGCGAGCGCTGACGAAAAGGAAAAGGCGTTCATCGAAGAAGTTACCCGTGTGACCTATGAGCGAGACAAGGCGTTGCGTCTCGGTCAATCGCTTGCTGACATTCGTCCGGCGTTTGCTTCCTGACTACTGTTTGACTACTATTTTGCGAAAACGGCTCCAGCCCAGCATTTGCGCGGGTTGGAGCCGTTTTCAAAAGGTTTTGGATACTTTCCAACGAGTCCCAAAACCCGCATAAATCGGGCATTTTGCCATCATGCCTGATAACTCCGACTCTGAAGGCCGCTGGTTCGAGTCCAGTTGGGCGTACCAAAAAATCTCCGAAAACAGATGTTTCGGAGATTTTTTCTAGCAAATATTGTGTTTTCCTCAAATGGACGCTTGCTTGCTGAGTAAGAGCGATAAACCGAGAAACCGTCAGAAAAGCCCTGCTAATAAATTAGCAGCTAAGGATGTTCGTAATCCCCGCGACGGAAAAACCGTCTATGTCGGTTCATCGTGGAAGGATGTCGAGTACACCTCTGACGGAGAGTCCAAGACCATTTGCATGCGCATCGTCTACGAGGTCATTGAGCGCACCAAAAACGGAAAGTCAAGCGCCGCAGGATTCGCAAAGTCATTGACAACCTTGTGATGTTTGCCTGCCATGTCACGGAGCACGCCAGAGAGACCTTGATGGCTCTTGGGCGAAGCAACACATGGCGCTATGCCTTTATGCAGCTCTGGCTGCGGTTCGCCGCAGCTTAGGCGCGGCAACTGTATACCGACCAATTGCCCTCTGACTCAGAGGGTGGCGTTTTGCGCCCGTTTTTGTTGCGGGTGGAGTTTTTCGTCAGAAACCTCGCGTCGGAAACGCATGTTTGCCACGCGAGCAATATTTATGAGTCAAGTTTCACGGATTCAGGATGAACTTAACAGGATTCAACAGATAAAAAAACAGATTTACAAGTTTTCCAAATTGTGCTATAATGATTTAAATATAAACAGTACAACATATGCCAGACTTTTTAACGCGGCTGCATTGGCTGCAGCGGGAGATGCCCACCCAAAAAGTCGGCTTTTTGCATGTTTTACTCCGTAAAACATAATGATCTATTCTTTCGTTTCCATAAGTGTTGGAATAGTGGGAGGAGGATTCCATGGTGAAGAAAAGAGAGAGATTGCTGAGACCCCTGCTGCTGGCGCTGCTCGCTGTTCTTGTGCTGACGGGCGCGGCAGCGCAGCGAGCGGTCTATGACGGCGAGCGGATCTATGACAATTCGTCGGGGGCGGTGTGCTACGTCCGCTCACTGACGGAGGCGGGCGCGCTGAAAACGGCGGGAAGCTGCTTTATCATCAGCGCTGACGGCATTGCGCTGACGGCGTCGCACGTCGTGCGGGACGCCGCTTCGGTCAATGTCGTGCTGCCCTCCGGCGAGGAGCTGAGCGGCGTGACGGTGCTGGAGGCGGACGCCATGACGGACGTGGCGGTGCTGCGCCTGCCCGCGCGGAAGGAGGCGTATCCGTCCGTTCCGCTGGACACGCTCGACCCACGCAGCGGCGAGCGGGTGTACGCCATCGGCTATCCCCTCAAGACGGTCAAGATCATCAGCGACGGCATCGTGTCCAATCCCGCGGCGAAGATCAACGGACTGGAGCGGCTGCTGGTCTCGGCGGATTTGGCAAGCGGCATGAGCGGCGGCCCGATCCTCAGCCAGCATGGAGCGGTGGTTGGCATGGCATCCGCCACGCTTCGCACCATGAACGGCGTTAGCACCTCGCCCACAACAGCGCAGCTGCGCAGCGCGGCGGGCGAGTTCACAACAGGCGTACGTTAGGAAAGGAGCAAGTGAGACAATGAAGAAAACAAAACGGGTGTTCAGCTTTTTGCTGGCGGCAGCGATGGTGCTTGGGCTGCTGCCCGGCGTCACGCTGACCGCGGAGGCGACGGTGTCGCCGCTGGATTTTGACACGACGACGCTGGGCAAGTACACCAACTCCGTCCAGATCGGCGAGAGGTATGTTATCAACCCCGGTCTGAACAGCGACACCCTGCCGACAGTTGGCTGCCAGGGCTACACGGTCGTCGACCCCTACGGGTCCATCGGCAAGACCGGCGAAGCCTCGGATACCCTGTTTGACAGCGTCGTCCAGTATAATATGTTCCAGAACTTCAGCCTCAACAGCAACGCTGTGGCAGGCTTCACGGTTGGGAACTATGAGAGCGGCAACAACAGCAAACGGATCCTCAACAGCGGCATGACCAACGATGACGCGCATGATCCCTACGCCATCACCATCGGTACGAGCGACGGCGACGACGACGGCAGCATCACCGCTACACTCACGATCGCCAACAACCCCACGCTGAAAGCGATGGCGGAGGGCGGCAGCCTGGAATTCTACTTCTCCGGCCTGGTGTGCGGCGCGAAGACCGAGAAAAAGGCGCTCGGCATGAACTGGCTCGCCAAGGATAATCACACGAAGGTCACAGTAGAGGCAAGAGGAGGCACATGGTCGCGCACTGTCCAAACCAATAACAGCGGAAAGCACATGGAGAGAATCAGCACCGACGGATGGCAGTCGATCGGGGCGAGTGGCACGATCACCATCAAGGTCAGCTTCAACGGCAACTCCGGCAAGAAGTGCGGCCTGTGCAACGGCGTGCTGCTCTTCCGCGTGAAAACGGCGCCGCAGCTGAAGAGCTACACGCTCTATACCGACGGCGATTACCGCTATAGCACCGCCCACGAGATCCTGCTCAAGCAGAACAGCAAGATCGGTGTGGATCTGCAGTTCCAGTATGCGGACGGAAAGCCCGCCTATGTGTTCCCGACGATGATGGGCCAGCACATCCAGATGGGCGACTCCTACAAGCTGCTCAGCCAGCTTGCCAACCACAAGCTGTTCAACAACGCGCTGGGCACCGGCGAGGCGAATCAGGGCGAGGCGGTGTACCTCAAGCTGGTGGGGCTGAACGGGGCGCTTACCTCCTCCGGGAGTGTCGCATATACGGACATCACCCATGACGCGGGCGACGGCGCGGATCTGATGGTCGCTGCCGCGAAGAGCGGCACGGGCTTCAAATCCATGCAGTACGTGTGGGTCTGCTCGTCCACGGACTACAACAACAACCAGCCCTTCCTCCAGGGCGCGGATTGGGACGGCCTTGACCCGAAGAGCAACAGCTACAGCTTTGTCTCAAAGCTGTATTACGCCAGCCTGCACGATCTGGCGGGCAGCCCGCTCGTGATCAACAATCAGAAGACGTACACCATGAGCGGCAACGACTATCCCAAGCTGGGCGGCGTCGTGCACGTGCAGAAGGGCAACGCGGCGGATAAATACACGAGGGGCTCCAGCAGCGCTCCCGAGTACGCCCCCCTCGGATGGGCGGACTACGTCGCGGACGGCATCCAGCCGAAGTACACGCTGACCGCCAACGGCGTGCAGCCGGACATCCTCACGGGGCTGAAGCTCAATGCCGGGGACTCGTTCACCGTCTACCTCAACTTCTATGAGGGCGTGCAGGCGAGACAGTTCAAAGACGACGGCTCTTCGACCGGCATGATCGACAGCGACACGAAGCTGGTGTTCAAGAACGGCCTTGTCGGCACCTATATGCCGCCCGACAGCGACAAGCTGACCAAGGCGGGCAGCCGCCAGTGGAAGTTCCGGGTCACGGTCGACAAGAATACAACGGAGGTCATCGGCAGCGACTTCCTTGAGGTCGATCACCTTGAGAATGGAGCTCAGCAGGGCAAAGCCGTGCTCACGGACTATGTGGGCAACCGGATGACGGAGAGTGACGCCACGCTCGGCGAAGCCTACAACCGTAAAATGTCGTGGGCGAGGCTGCAGATCGACAACACCGTGCCGACGCTGGAGAAAGCGGACGATAGCGGTGTGATCAGGATCACTGGCACGGATGCGGGCGTCGGACTGTTCCGCCCGGAGAATACCACGTCCGGCACGCAGGTAAGTGGAGACAGCGGCTTGGTGTATTACACCTGGGTCAGCATTCCGAGCAACGAGCTGGCGGCGGGCGAAAGCGGCATGGTGGATGTAGCCGCGCCGGATGGGAAAGGCACGATCAAGGTCTATCCGAGCGTGAAGGCGGCGCTGAACGTGCTCGCCGGAAACACGGACACCGGAAACTATAACTATGCCGCCGTGAAGCGCTATTCCCTCACGGCAGAGTCGCCGAGCGGCTACACGATCGCCTCCCTGAACAACGGCGGTACGGTCGCCGCGCCGGAGGGGGCGGGCAGCTACTACCTGCTGGGGTTTGCCGCGGACATGACGTGGGACAGCGCGCGCCAGCTGATCGAGTATGACAACTACCAGAACACCCGCAAGACGGAGACGGGCGCACAAGAGTTCTTCGCCGAGATTGCCGGTGAAGACGTTATGAAGTCCGGCGACTACGAGGCGGTGACATCGACAGGTGAAGCCAGTGCTTGGAGCAATACCGCGGACTGGCAGAATAAATACACGAGCTACTATTATCTGAACAACAACAACAACTATCAGAACATCCCCGCGCTGGCGTCCTACCCCGAGTGGGCGAGCGGCAAGTACTACGGTGTCGATTATACCGAGCTGAGCGAAGCTGAAAAAGAGTGGGACAGCTGGAAACAGCACTACACCGAGTATTATACGAAGAATAACGACGATACCTACAAGCAGCTTCAGAAGGTCAGCCCCATCCCGGAGTGGAAGACGGGTACTTATTATAAGGAGTATCTGATCGAGGACGCTGAGGAAAAACCGGACGGTTTCCCGACGAACTACTACGAGGCAGGCACTGACGGCTATACCGCCGTCGGCGTACCTGATTTTGCCGAGAGTACGGTTTATACGCTGGAGAGCAGCGAAAAGCTGACGATTGCTGGTGCGGCTATTGTAATGCAAGGCGATGATGCCTATGTGAAGGTTGACGAAGAACCGGGCAGCAATCCGTATTACAGAGCAGAGGGAGGAACGGGAATCACATCTGAGAAACCGACTCAGGGCAATAACGAGACTGTCGAATACTTCATCAAGTGGGATGACGTCCGTCAAACCTACTTCAAGAAGGACGGCAACAACTACTATCTGACGGAGACGCCTGAAGCGGGAGCGTATTACACGCTGACGGCAAATCAGGTGGGGAGCGAGCCCGACGATTGGAACACCTATTGGTGGGGGAAGCAGACGGGCAACGACACCTATTACGCGTGGCGCGCGAATTCAAATGATGTGAACGGAAACGTCAGCAGCTTCACGGTCGAGACGTATGTGCCGGTTGCGGCGGATACCGCCTATGCAGCAAGTAGATACTATCGGCTCGGCAATAATGATAATTATGAACTGCTTACGGACAGTAGCGCGCCGGGAGACTGGGGTACCGGCGACTACTATGAGAAGAGTGCTTTGCCGGTAGGCTTTGTCGCCATGGAGACAGCGGCAACGTACGCCAAGAGCGTGTATTACAAGCAAATCGGCACCTCTGCCCCCATCTCCTCCGAGACTGCGCCGAGCGATTGGATCACCAATTACACGGAGTATCAGGTGATGAGCGGCAACAGCCTGACCGCGGTGACCGCCGTTGAGGCGCCGACGGTCGACGCGAACACGACCTATTACAAGTACGGCTATTCTGCGTTGACCGATAAGCCTTCGAACTGGGAGAACGACGTCTGGCAGAACTACAGCGTCAAGAGCGGAAACAACTATATCCCACTGACGACCGCGGTCAAGAACCCGGGTGCATACGATCTGACCGTCGCAACGCTGACGCCCGCGCTGTCCAAGGACGGGGATAACATCCTTGCCACGATCAACGGTACGCCGCAGCAGATCTATGAGACGTCCCCCGCACTGACAACTCTTGCGGATGCCGTATTCATAACGTCTGCTTCGGACAGCGAGACTGTGAAGAAGCAGATCGCGGCGGACAAGGCGGCGTTCCTTGAGGAGATCGCCGCATGCAGCACCTATCTCGAGCGCGTGAACGTCATCCTGTCCTATCAGGAGTTCAACGAGAAAGTTCTCTCGGCGACGCAGAAGATGCTGATAAAGTCCCGCGATTACAGGACCTGGACGGGCGCCTACGAGAAGATCGACTCCAACTGGACGTTCAAGGCGTGGCCCGGCGTGGATAAGCTTCCCCCGTACTTGTCGGGCGAGGCGACGGTGAGCGAAGATAACACCAACAACCCGACCGTGACCTTCACCGTGCGGGACGACACCGCGGTCGCCGCCCTGCGCTACAAGTTCGTCGCGGCAGGGTCCGCCGCGCCGGATGCGAACGGTATGGCGACGAACGCCGTCAACTTTACGAACTTCGATAATGGCGTTGCGAATGTGACGACGCAGAGCATGGGCGAGGTTACCACGGGCAGCTATGACCTTTACGTTTACGCGGAAGATGCCGCCCATAATCACGCGATCCTCAAGGTCGCGACCGTGAAGTACAACGCCGCCTATGCCAGCAGCTCGGTTACCGCGACGCTCAGCTCCAACGTGAGCGCGGGCACTGCGGTCAAGAAGATCGACAACATGGCACTGACCGTCAAGGGCGAGTACAAGAACAAGCAGCCCTACGCGGACACGAACACGGGTGCCAAGATTGATTACGCCCTCAGCACGGGCATCGACAGCAGCGCGATCACCGCTTGGACGGAAGTCGCTGTCAGCACCGGCACGGTCGGCACGGCGGACGCGAGCGGCATGAAGCCTTACACCGTCACCCTGCCGGAGCTGGGCGGGGACCTGACCGGCACCTATTACGTCCACGTCAAGCTGACGTATGATGGCAAGACGTACACGACCCACAGCGCGGCGTATGTGTTCGACAACGAGGGCCCGCAGCTCAGCACCAACACGCTGAGCAGCACCGGAACGAGCGTCACGGTCTCCGTGAGCGCGCGCGATACGGGCGCGGGCGTCAAAACGGTGTGGTATCAGTGGGCGGACGCACAGCCTGCTAATGAAAGCGAAGGCTGGATCGAGCTGAAGGACAGCAGCGTGACCTACACGAAGCAAGGGGACGAAACCGCCAAGACCCTGTATGTCAAGGCGGAGGATCAGCTCGGCAACGTCAAAACAGCAAACATGAACGTGCAGCTCAACGGCGTCACGCCGGTGACGCCGGGCAGCGCCCCCACACCGACGAAGAACCTGGTTGCGGTTGACGCAAACACGTCCGTGATAGAGCTGACGCTCGACGCAGACAAGATCACCGCCAACACCGAATACTCCTACGCGCTGGTCGACAGCAGCGTGACGGACAGCACGAACGCAACGTTTAAGTGGAGCCGCTGGATGCCGTTTGAAAGCACGGTCAGCATCGGTGCCGGTGCAGGCTCCGGCAAGAGCGTAGTGCTTCGCTTCCGTGAGGGCGGCGGCGACGCGACGGCACTGGAGACCAGTTGGAACGAACGCATCGCAATTCCTGCGAATGTTCTGACCGGCACTTACGCCACCGTGTCCCGCAGCACGCTGAACAACGTCGGTCAGGTAACGCTGGTATTCAGCAGCGCGGTGACGAAGAGCAACAGCGAGTTGATCACCACCGATACCATCAACGCGAACGGTGTCTATGAGTACACGCTGGGTGAAAAGAAAATCTACGTCAGCGTGAGCAACATCATCAGCGCCCCGCCGACCTACAGCATCGCCTACTCCACAACGGAGCCCACCGCCGGCAGCGTCGGCGTGACGGTCACGCCGGACGCGATGAGCGAGGTCATCGCCGTGAGCTACACCCCGGCAGGCGGCACGTCGCGGACCGAGAAGCCCAGCGATATCTTCACGTTCACGGAGAACGGCAGTGTGACCTTCACGCTGGACAACGGCTATATGCTGGGCGGAAAGCCGCAGTATACATTCGCCACGGCGACCGTGAACTGGATCGACACGACCGGGCCTGTTGTTGCGACTGCCGTGACCGGCTGGCCCGACGCAGGCAGCAGCCTGAGCTCGGGCGCGTACATCAAGCTGAGCGCGGCGAGCAAGTTCAACGTCGCAAAGACGCCCGGCGGCGTCCGCTGGATCGAGGAGGGCACGTCGGAGACCATGAAGGTCGTCGAGGATTCCTACTATTCCGCCAAGACCAAAAAGATGGAGACCATCGAACGGACCGTGACCGGCCTTAAGGAGTACACCTACTTTGTCGAGGAGAACGGCACCTACAGCTTCACCGTGATGAACGCGCTCGGCGCGACCGCCGTAAAGACCGTTACGGTGAGCGGGATCGTCAAGCCCTTCGTGTTGGACAGCGACACGGCGACGGTTCAGGACGACGGCGTGACGATTCAGGTGACCGGCAAGATGTACGGTTACGATAAGGGGAACAGACTTACCTCTGCCGGCATGAAAGTTGAATATGGAAACACGACGACCGACGGCGCGACGAACTTTACGCTGACCAAGAAATTCAGCACCAACGCGTACGGCACGCAGACGGTCACGGATACGGCAGGGAACCGGGCGACGTTCAGCTACGCCGTCAGCGGCGTGGATCTCACCCGCCCGACGATCACCGTGAAAGCGGTGGCGCGGGTGAGTCAGGGCAGTATTCCGGCGAATCTGTTTAATGCCCAGACGCTGACCTACTCGGACGGCGCGTGGACCGGGCTCAACGACTTCTGGAATGAATATGTGACCGTCACCGACGACAATACCAAGGAAGACGCGCAGGTGACCTTCCAGGCGAAGCTCGCCGCCGCGAGCGGCATCACCAAAAACGGGTCTTATGCGGTCATCCTCACGGCAACGGACAAGGCGGGGAATGTGCAGACCCGGACGACCAGCCTGATGGTCATGCCGACGAACGCCATGATGATCACGGATGAGAACGGCGTGCTGTTCTACTCCGGCAGCAGCGACGTGGCGCTGGTGAACGACAACGAGATCACCCTGACCATTTCCGACTACAACCTGATGCAGTATGGCATAAACAAGGATTACGTCAGGAACAGTAAGGCGACCGTTGAAGTGTTCATCCAGGAAGGGCTGTATCGCGAGGGCCAGATGAAGCAGTTGCTCGGCTCGCTGACGTTTGACACGACGCGCAGCAGCGGCAGCGTGACCTATGACGCCGCAAACAACACCGCGACGCTGACGATCGACGTCACCAAGCTGACAAAAGCGGGCTGGTACACGATCATCATCCGCAACTCCGAGCGAGAGCGGGAGTACACGACCTTCTTCATCCAGCGGCTCAAGACGGGCAGCTGAGAAAAAACGGAGGCGTCCTCCGTCCGGCGAAAGCCGGGCGGGGGAGCCGCCTCGGCGCAGACCAACGCAGAGACAGGCAGAAGCATACGCTTTGATTCCAAAGGGGGAAACAAAGAATGAAATTATCCAAAAGGCTGCTGAGCATCGTTTTGACGGCGGTGATGCTGCTCGGGATTTCGCCGCTCGGTTACGTTCCGGCGTACGCCGCGACAGGGACTGACGGCGAAACGACGGCTGTCGTTGAGAACAGTTACATCAAGGCGACTGTGGACAAGCGCACAGGCCGCTTCAGCATCAGCACCACGGGCGGCCAGCCCGCGCGCAGCAAGGACAACAACACGAGGATGACATTCAGCGGCGACGACACGTCGTTTACGACGTTCCGCATCAACGGCACCGACTACATCTTCGGAAACCAATATGATCTACAGTTGGCAAATCGTATCGCATCCGCGCCGATTTCCACGACCGTTTACGAAGAGGAAACCACAGACTCGAACGGCGCGAAAACGAAGACCGGGAACTGGATCATCAGCTCCACGTGGAACGTGGAGAACATATACATCACGCAGAATATCGAGGTCTTTAACGACGCGGAAACCACGACCGACAAGACGAAGGCCGGCATGGTGATGATCGACTATACGGTCGAGAACAAGAGCGGAGCGCCCGCCGACGTGGACGTCCGCATGCTGCTCGACACGATGCTCGGCATCAACGACGGTCCCGCTTATCAGAACGGCGTCAACCAGCTCAACGTCCATCAGACGGAGCAGGTGTTTTACAACAAGACGCTCAGCGAGGGCGACACAATCAACACCTACGCCAAGGCTGCGGACGGAAGCGCGGTAATGGATACCCTGACGGCCACAGAGGTGGAGAAGTATCAGATGCAGAACTACTTCCTCCTGCGCGACGCCGGCAGCGCCACCAACCCGCTCGCCACAAATGTCTACGCCTACGGATATTACAACGTGGCAAATTCCGCGTCCGACCCTGAGGTCAACCGCGTCATCGTCGGACACTGGGCGCACCTTGCCAACAGCAAATACGACGTGGACGTGCAGCAGAACCTCGATTTCACCACGGACACCAACGATTACGGCACGGCGGACACCGCTATCGCCTACTATTGGGACGACGCGGCGAAGCACACCATCGCGGCGGGCGCTACGCAGCACTATACGGCGCTCTACGGCCTGGGTGAGATCGTGTCGGAAAACCAGTCGCTCAATATCACCTTCCCCAACCAGACCTCCGTCATCGGCGTGAACGATGCGCAGACGGCGTATCTCAACGACGGCGTGTTTCTTGTCAACGTGCACGTGCAGGTGCCGGAGGACAGCACGTTGCAGCATTCCTATCTGTCCTGCACCATGACGCTGGAGAACGGGCTGGACTTCGTGAACAGCGATGGAAGCAGCACGAGCAGCGGACGCACGCAGACACAGGCGGCGCAGAAGGAGGCGGGCGCGAACGGAACGGCAAGCAAGTACGTCGCCGGCGACGCCTGCGACTTCCGCTTCTATGTGAAGGCGACCGGCCGCGCGTGGCCGACAACACGCGAATACATGGTCGAGGTGACCAGTGACGCGCTGGCAGGAACGGGTGTGACGGTCGGCGAGGGCGACAGCACATCGAGGGAACTGCGCGCGGCGACTCGTTCCGACTTCGTGCTTCTGCCCGCCATCGGCGATTTGCAGAAGACGGTCAGCTTCAGCCTCACCCCGGAGGAAGCCTTCCACACGGACGAGAAGATCATCACCGTCGGCATCAACAACGTCGAGGCTTACCGGGCGAAGTCCGGCAACACGCCGGCGAATTTCACCGCCTATCTGATCAACGAGGCCGACCCGGCACGGATGTACCAGGTCAAGGACGAGAGCGTCAGCCTCAACACCAAGGACGGCGCAACCGGCACCATGACCATCAACTACACCGGCGGCATTGTCGTGGATTCATCCGGGAATGTTATTGAAAGAGAAAAGTACTACAACGACCCTTATCTGCCCGACGGCGTTTACCGCGTGCAGGTGGTCTATACGGGCAGCTCCGACGCGGAGGAGAACGCGCTTCTCAGCTTCCGCACGTCGCAGACCATGGCGGTCAGCGACAACAACGCGAACCGCATCCGCACCGGCGCCTATCTGGTCGTCGCCAAGCGGTTTCGCGACCTGAACAGCACGGAGTCGGCGAATTACGAGAACTTCCTGCTTTCGCTCAAGCCCGAGGCGGGGATTTTGGAGCAGATCAGCGACTCGTTCAAGGGCATGGCAAGCAAGGATATCCCCTACAAGCACCAGTCGAAACGCGTCCCGTATTACGAGATCAGGATCTTCCAAAACGAGGCGCAGCTCAACGCCTACCGCACAGAGATCAACGAGTATACCGCGGACCAGCAGGCTGCGCTCAACGAAAAAGACTCGCAGTATCTGGCGAAGGTCGGCAAATATTCTTACGATGAGGACCCCATCACGCGCTCCGTCTATGACAACAGCGAAGACTGGAACCACGGCGAAGTGCTGGTGGTCATCAAGGGCATGTGCAAGTCGCAGGGCAGCGGCGACAGCATCCAGTACTATGTCGACACCAGCACCGAGCGCGCGATCATCAACAACGTCGCCGTGTATGAGGGCGAAAATCTGCTCGTCAGCCGCGTGGCGGACATGACGGCGGATGGCGGCAGCCTGCATAATTTCACACCCACAAATTACTATGGCGTGACGAGCTGCAACACGACGCTCTCATCCGGGCTGACGCTCGGCGAAGTCACGGTGCGCGGCGAGGGCAAGGTGTATCTGGAGTCCTCCGGCTTCGTGTTCCAGGACGGCGTCTGGACGCTGGACTTCTTCGACGGCTTTGACAAGAGCCTGTGGCGCCAGCTCCGCGGCACCTATGAGCCGGATGAGAGCCAAAAGACCGACATTGCGCCGACGAAGGATTCCATCAAGCTGCACACCAGCGGCATTCTGGCGGATCAGGAGGATAAGCTCAGCTTCATGGCGGAGCCGGACGTGTATTTCAACCGCCGCAGCCTCAGCCAGACGCGCACGTTCTACGATCACGGCCTCAACTATCGCGTGACGGAGTATGTGCTCTCCGCCTATAACGGCAAGAGCCTGATCCGCATGGCGGGCGAAATGAGCATTGTCGTCTTCGACGCCTATATGGAGAATCTGTCCTTTGACGCCAACGGCATGTGGGCGCTGGACAGCACAACCGGTCTGAATATCCTCAACTCCATCGGCTGCCTGACCCCTGCGCCTGCCATCGGCTCCGCGCTGGGCGGCCTCGGGCCCTCCGGCTGGTTCTCAATGCGCCGGTACCGCGATCCGGGCTACAGCGATTATTACTATGGCACCGCGAATGTCGCGATCTTCGTGATCCCGACCATCCGCGCCGAGTTTGGCCTCAAGGAGGTCTCGGACGGGCGGCTCCTGCCGGACGTGATCGGGCTTGATATCACATTTGCCTATCCCGGCTATGCCGTCACGCCGCCCTCTGTGTTCCTGCGCAACGTGCATGGCAAGATCTCCGGTCTTGCCGACACCATCGCGGGCACGGGCAGGGATGGCATCCCGCTGACGCTTCAGGCGGGCGTTGAGGTCAAGGTGGGCGAGGCACCCTTCTTCCTCAGCGGCAACGTGGACGCGACGCTGAAGTTCACCGGTATCCGCGTGGAGGGCACGCTGGACTTCGTCTTTGCGCCGAAATTCCCGAAGGAGACAGGCGCGTCGAATTTCCTCGCCAAGGCGTATGAAAAGACGCTCGGCGGCTCCACGATCGAGATTCTGAAGCTTCCGCTCCTGACGGAGGCGATCATCGAGGTGCAGTGGTGCAGCCCGTGGTTCGTCAACGTGCAGGCGACGGCGGACATCGCCAATCTGCATGTATTGATTGGCTCGTTCCGGCTGTTCCTCGGCCAGAACAAGAACGGCGGCGTCGACTTTGAGGGCTTTGCGTCCCTCGGCGTATCGATACCGAAGGCAGTGCCGGTGGTCGGCGGCGTAGCGCTGTTCAAGGTCTACTTCGGCATCAGCAACACCAAGGTTTGGGCGGGCGTCCCGTTCGGTATCATGCCGATCTTCGTCACCATCAACGTCTCCTACGCGTGGAGCGGCGATCTTGATATCTGGGTGGACAACGACGGCAGGCCCGAGGACGGCAGCTTCTGCTATCTGCTCTTCACCGACGAGGACACCGGCGAGCAGAGCCTCTTGGGTATCGGCAACAACATGAAGATGCTTGCCTCGTCCTACTATAACAACGGTGAGGACGTGCAGGATATGACCTACCGCGATCTGGGCGGCGGCGTCCAGCTGCTGGAGTTCCGCGGCAACACCGTCGGCTCCTCCGGCATCAACGTGAGCTATACCGATGGCAAATGGACGCACGCGGTTCCGCTCAGCATGGTTGCGACGGGCAGCGACGCGCTGATCCAGGTTGAGAGCTATGAGCAGAGCGAAAACTGGATGAATGGCGTGAGCGTCGAGATCGGCGGTACGACCTATACGCTTCAGAAGACGGATTTCACCAACGCCTCGTCTGTGAAGCAGGTTGGCGAAAACACCCTGACCTACTTCCTCCGCGAGGAGGAGGACGCGCAGGGCGCGACCCGCAATCGCGCGTACATTGTGGTGCCGAGCAGCATAGCAAAGACTAAAGCTGCTGCCACCGTCTCCTGCGCGAACCAGATCGACACCGCGCTCATCAGCATCGCCCCCACCGCGGAGTTTGCCAATGGCGGCGCGGCGATTGAAAACAAGACACCTGGAAACGGTGAAACCACGTCCTTCGACGCGGTCGCCTATGTCAAGAACGTCAAGGAGGGCGACGAGGTCAGCTTCTACCTGACCAAGGACGCCAGAACGACGGGCATGAACCCCGCGAGCGAGATCGAGATTGTGGACGGCGGGACTCTGGATAACAAGACGGCAACAGAGGTCGCCATTGCTGACGAAAATATGCCCGATCCCGGCAAGCTGATCGTCACGCATACGATCACGGCGGCGGAAGCGAATGCCGGCAAGGTCACGGAGCATATCACCAGCACGCAGGATTACACCTACTACGACGAGAACGGCGTTGAGCAGACGAAGCCGCTCAACGAGGTGCTTGAGGGCGGCGACTACTATCTGCGCGCCGACCTCAAGACGGACAGCACGTTCCGCTCCGCGCTCTCAACGACTACTGTGACGTTCGTCGACCCGAAAGCACCGACCGGCACGGTGAGCGGCCTGACGCTCACCCCCGCGGGCGACGGCTACTTCGACGTCTCGTTCAACGGAAGCGGTGTGACGAAAGCCAATGCCTACATCATCGACTTCTTTGATGAAAATAATAAAGAGTACACCCAGATGTCCGAGGTCATGGTCACGCCGGAGAGCGATACGAACGGCGTCTATCATGTGACCGTGGGTGGCTGGACGGCGCAGTACGTTCCCGTTCCCGAAACCGACAGCGATGGGAATATCGTCTTCGACGAGGACGGCGCTGTAAAGTATGAAACGGATAAAAACGGCGATGCGGTTTACAAGGCGAACGGCAAGCATACCGGCCTTGAGGCGGGCAAGAGCTACTATGCCCGCGTCCGCCCGGTGAACATCATCGATCAGGGCACGACGAAGGAAGCCTATCACTTTGGCGTTGAAACAAGGTCGGCTCTGACTGAGCTGCCCGAAGCCTCTCCCGCAAAGCTGACGATCACGGGCGCAAAGGCAGTCGGCGGCACGGCGGAAAAACCCGCCTACTACGAGCTGGCGACCGGCGCCGACGAGCTGATGCTCAAGGTGAACGTGGATAAGGCGTGCAAGGTGAAGATCACCAGCGGCACGGACCTGGTGGTCGAAAGCCAGGACCTGAATGTCGGCGAGAACACGATCAACCTGAGCAACTTTATCAAGAACGATGGCGAATACGCGCTGGTCTTCCTGACGGAGAACACGGGGAGTAACGTTGCTCCCGACCACGGCAGCACGGTGCTGCGCCTGAAGGCAGACCATGTGGCGCCCTCCCTCTACATTGACACGCCGCAGCCCGGCGACGAAGTCGGCGAAAACGGCCTGCTCTCCGTGACCGGCCAGACGACCGGCGGCGGCGACAGCACGGTGACAGTCTACGTCAACGACAGCACGAGAGGCACAAAGCTCACCGTCAACAACGAGGGCGGAGATCAGGAGGGCCGCTTCTCCGGCATGGTGGCGATTGACGCAGCATCGCCCACAGCGAAGCTGACCATCGTGGCAAAGGATTCGGCAGGGAACGAGAACACCGCCGTGGTCGAGGTCAATAACCCCAACTACAAGGTGGTGCAGAGCATCGTCATCCGCCTGCCGGACAGCATGCAGGTCGAAAATACAAAGGAGCTTGAGACCGTGGCGCGCTACGCCAACGGCAAGGATTCCAACGGCAAGCTCAAGTTCGTTGAAGAGAAGCTCGACAACAAGGACGACTCCCTGACCTACACCGTGACGAGGGGCGACGCGGCATCCGTCACAGAAGACGGAACCGTCACCGCGCTGACCGCGGGCGCAAGCCTCGTCATGGCGCGGTACAAGACCAAGACCGGGCAGACACTTGAGGCAATGACGGTGGTGCGCGTGGAGAGTGCCAACAACAGCTCTGGCAGCGGTTCCGGCTCCGGCAGCGGCTCCGGCTCCGGCAGCGGCTCGAGCGGCGCAGGCATCGGCGGCGGTACATCTGGCGGCGGCGCGACACCCGGCGGTGCAGCCGCAGCGGAACAGACCACGACGGTCTCTGCTTCGGAGTCCCAGACCACGGTGAACGGCAGCACAACGAGTGTCACCGTGAACGGCAGCGAACTTGTTACCATCGACGCCACGGCGAGCACGGGTACGATCTCGGTCGTCTCCAAGCTGGAGGCGAGCGGCTATCAGGTGACCTACAGCGACGCGAGCGCGGAGCTGACCGTGGACACCCCGCTGGTGAAAATGACGGTGCCCGCCGGCAACCTCGGCACGGGCGGAACCGTGACGGTGAAGGAGACCGAGACCCTGCCGAAGGTGGCGGGAGCAAACGTGCTTTACGCCGTGGATCTGAACCTCGGCGACAGCGGCAACCTCAGCAAGAGCATGACGGCGTCCGTCGCTCTGCCCAGCGACATTAAGATTTCCGACGTGACGGCGGTGGCGCTGCGCGACAAGGACGGCAACGTGACCCCGGTGCCCTGGCAGCTGAACATGATCGGCAACGAAGCGTATTTCGACGTGGCGATGAGCGACGAAGGTACCGTCGTGTTCGAAACGATTCAGACGGGCTTCAGCGACGTCAGGCAGTCCGACTGGGCGTACGCCGACATTCAGGCGGCGGCACAGAAGGGCATTGTGACCGGCGTCGGCGGCGGAAGCTATGACCGCACCAGCGACATCACGCGCGACGCCTTTGCCACGATCCTGATGCGCGCGGCGGGCCTCATGACGCAGGACAGCAGTGTGACGCTGACAGACGTCAGCCGCAGTCACTGGTCTTATCAGGCGCTGGCGATCGCGGTCGACAAGGGCGTGATGAAGGGCTATGAGGACGGCGGCGTGCACGGCTCCGGCAAGGTCACGCGGCAAGAGGCGATGGTCATGGTCGGACGCGTACTCCGGCTGCTGGATGCCTCCAGCGCGCTGACGGAGACGGAGCGCGACGGGATGCTCAGCGCCTTTGCGGACGCCGGGCAACTGCCTGACTGGGCGAAGGACGACGCGGCGCTGTGCGTGAGCAGCGGCGTGATCCGCGGCATGGATAGCCGCCTGAACGGCGAGGGCAACCTGACGCGCGAGCAGTGCGCGGCGATTGCCAACCGTCTGGATCAGCTGATCGTGCGCGCCCTGCTGGGTTCCGGCACACAGTCATAAGATGCTCCCGATTTTGTCTTTCGGGAAAGCGGCGCGACCCAAGCCCCGGCGTAAGCCGGGGCTTGGGCTGAGCCATATCATAACGAAAGGGAGAAATGTATGATGAAACTTAGGCACCTTCTGCCGGTGGCGCTGGTCGTTGCGCTGACCGTGCTGCTGGCAACCGTCTCTGGCTGGGCCTACGGCGGAGCCGGCACCGAGTATAATCCGTACGATATCAGCGAAACCAGCGTAAGTGGTAACAAATTTTACCAACAATCCGAAAATAAATGTTATTTCCAAACCGGCAATGCTCATTCCAGCAGCTATGTGACGGTCGACGGCAGCAGCAATATCACGGACGTGCATGTTGCTGGCGGAGAATACGTGACGGTCAGCAACGGGAAGCCCGTCACGCTGTATGCCGGCGGCCATCTGACGCTGACCAACGCCTCGGCAGTGACCGGCTCCGGTGGCGGCTATCTGACCGCAAACGTGACCGGAGTGACCGTGAGCGGCAGGATCACACAGCTGGCGGGAAGCTCTCCCGTTGCGATGAAAGATAACCTGACGATCACGAGCGGCGGCGGAACCATCAGCAACGGCACTGCAAGCAACAGTTATACCCTCACAGTGGATTCCGGAACCGTGAAAATTTCCGGCTATTTCGGCACGGTTGATCTGGGTGACACAGCGACAGTTGAAGTGATCGGCAATACCTACATCGGGACACTGACCGGCACCACCGGCAAGATCACAATAACCGGAGGCAGCACACTGACACTGGGTGGCAATAGCACACGCTCCGTTAAGATGGCGGCTGGCAGCACCATGACGGCAAATGTGACGGAGTTGACCGGCACTAGCCCGACCTTGAAGCAGGGCACGTATGACGCGGTTGCCGGCGGTTGGACGGTCGACGGCAATGTGACGATCAACGGCACGAAAAAGCTGGTCAGCAGTGCCAGCGCGTTGACGCTCACCGATACTGCGAGCGAGAACGATACGTCACTTACCGTCAACGAAGACGCAAGCCTGACCTTCAACGGCGGCAAGGCGAAGGCCTACAACGCGAGCGCGGAGACAGCGTTTGCGCTCACGCAGACTGCCGGCGAGCTGACTGTGTATGCGCAGAGCGACAGTATCTCGTTGGACGCGGTCACGCTCAACGGCGGCACGCTGACGATTGGCAGCGCCAAGAACGGGATGACCGCCGCTTCGCTGACGCAGACAAGCGGCAAACTGACCGTGAACTGCCCGCTGAAGATCACGGGCGACCTGAAGGCGCTCCAGAACAGCAGCCTTGCCACGGGTACGCTGACCCTGAACGGCGGCGCGACCGTGGAGGCCGCGGCGACGATCGACGGCGCGGCGACGATCGACGGCGTCAACGTCAAGCTGGCGTCTGGAAAGACGCTCAAGGACAACGCGCGCTCCATCAAGAACGACGCGGCCGGTGCGCTCACCCTGACGACGTGGGACAGCACGCAGGCGCTGCTGAACGCGCAGGATAGCTACACCGTCACGCTGGGCGGCACTTGGACGCTGCCCACCGGCAAAACCGCGACCGTGAAGCATGAGGACGACGAAGGAGCGTATGCCGCCACCGTAATCGGCACGGGCGGGACCCTGACGCTGGCGAAAAACGCGGGCGATGTCTACGCCGAGGGCTATTTTGCGGCGATTACCGTCCCGAGTGGGGAAGGCGCGACGCTGAAGATCGAAACGGGCAAGCTCCTGTGCGACGAGAAAAGAGCCGTGACGCTGAACGCTGTTCCGTCCGGTCATGCGGAGGAAGCGTCCATTTCCGCGTGGACAGCTGCCAGCGCGACGCTGGAAGCGACGAACAACAACGCAGCCTATGACGCCTGCATGGAGTACGGCAACCTGACCGGCGCGTGGGCAATCAACGGCAATATCTATGTCAACGGCACGGACGGCAGCGTCTATGGCTCGCACGGTCATACGCACACCGGCTCCGCGACCATCAGCGGCAGCGGCACCGTGTATACCACCGGAGGCGCAACCGTGGCAGCGGCGGCGACAGGCGCGGAGAACATCCACGTGGTCGCGGTCGGCGCGACCTACAACGTGGGCAGCGGCGGAAACTTCGACGCCGGAACAAGCGGCGAGCCGGTCTACGTCAAGGGTACCTATGCCACCCTCAAGGGCAACGTGATCCTCAACGGCAACACGACCGTCACGGGGAGCGCGGCGGAGGCCACCGTCACCGGCGGCGGCTATACACTGACGGTGAACAATGGCAACGTGTTCGTGCAGGGCGCGTTCGAGGCAATTAACACGAAAGCCGATGACGAAGATAGCCACGCGATCATGGTGGGCGACACCACGGTCAACGACGGCACCTTCGGTATCCGCAACTTTCTTGACACAGACACGCCGGGCGAAAATGACGCTGATACCGATCTGACCAACCTCACGCTGACGGTCAACGGCGGTGCGGCGCATGTGCAGGGCGCGTTCAAGCAGGTCAACGTCCGCGGCGGCGAGGTGACGGACTGCGGCAAGGTCACAATCAGCAACGTGGACGCTCCCGCGCTGTCCGTTTCCGGCGGCTCGGTCACGCTGGATAACTATTGCGAATTAAAATCGACCAGTTCGCAGAGCATGGTGCGCACCGTTGTTGTTTCAGGCGGCTCGCTCCAGATGATAAACGGTACGGCGAGCGTCAACGGCAATGCCAGCACGGCGGTTTCCGTGACCGGCGGCAGCTTCTTCCTTGGCAAAAAGAATAACACATACGCCTACAACGAAACAGCTGGGGACAAAAAACAGACTCCTGTGATTCTTGCCAACGGCAGCGGCAGCGAAGGCATTGCCGCGACAGAGAGTGGCAAGGCGTGGCTGTTCGACGGTGAAATCAGCTTTGACGGTGAGAAGAGCATTGGCATTTCGGCGCTTGGCGGCGGTTGGGTACATGTCCATCCGAACGACATCTACGCTAGCGGGGCAAAGCTGCTTCCCCAGCTCTATGTGCATGGCACACAGGATACCCGAGCCGCTATGAATATCGGCAAAGGCGGTAAGTTTGAAATCGACGGGCAGGGCGCTTTCTTCCAGGAGCCGCGCAACAACACGAATGATCAGTATGCGCTGTATATCCATGATGAAGCCGATATATCCGGCTCTTATCCGTTGGCTGGCGGCACTTTCTTTGGCAAGGTGTACTACGATCTGCACGAAGTCAGCACGCTGATCGCTCCGAACCATTACGTCAGGTACGACGGTCAGCATGATTTCTCCGGAACAAGTGTCAGCGCGGTTGAGGATTTCTTCTCGACTACACAGAGTAATGAGAAGTTCTTTGCGCCCAGCGACGGCACCTATGGCGTCGTGCTCTCTGCACAGACAGACGACGCCAAGAACTACGGCAGCTATTTGAAGATGCACCCGGGTACCGAACCCAACAAATTCGGCTATTACACGCTGCGCAACAGCAATGTCAACACATTCGGATATGCGGGCAGCGATGCCGACGGTGCCGGCTACGTCTACACCGTGGCGGACGCGGAGTGGGAGCTGCGCAGCCAGATGGCAAACGGAAACGGCAGCTATCAGATCCCGGCGGGCATCATCGTGGACAACAAGATTACGCTCGACGGCTACGTCAAGGCGAACAGCTCGGGTATGGACTGCGAGCATTGCAGCGTTTCCGCGCAGGGCGATCTGAACGTCAGCGGCGCCGGCAGCAGCCACACGCTCTATCTGGCGGGGCGTACGCTCGACTTCGCCGGCACCCGGAGCTGGAACCGTGGTACGGAAACGGGCACGTCGCCGACGGCCGACAACACAAAACGGACGGTCTGCGTTGAATCCGGTGCAACGCTCAACCTCCGGGACGGTGTGATGAAGGACAATTCCGGCGTCTCACTGACCGGCGACAAGCACAGCGGCGCGTACATCGGCACCGGCGAAATCATCTATTCGGTGGCGGATAATTCGAACAGCACCGCGGCAGTCAGGAACGACGGTACGCTCAACGTCTATTCCGCCAAGATTACCGCCGTGGTGGGAGACAGAGCAAGCGGTATCTATGCCGCCAATTTCGCCTCTTGTAAAACGATAATTGGCATGACCGGCAATGAGGATACGGACAATCAGCTCATCACCATGACCGGCAAGCAGCAGGCAATCTACATTGAAGACGGCAGCGTCACGCTCAACGGCGGCGTTGTGGGCGATACCAATAACGAAAACGGAACCGTCGGCATTGTCAATCATACCGGCGTCCTGACGCTGAACGGCGGCATTGTAACGGGAACGCAAACGGGCGTAAAAACCACCGGCATCGGGTTCACCTACGTCTATGGCGGGCACCTCTTCGGCGGCTATGCGCCTGACGCGGCGACGGGGAATTCGCTCCTAATGGAGGGCGGCACCGTTTACCTCAACATCAACGACGCGCATAAGGCGTATTCAGCTTCGACGGTCAATGCGTATCAGACCGGCACATCTCACCACATCAACAACGTCACGATCAACAACGGTACGCTCTGGATCGGCAAGACGAACAAGAGCAACGATCCCGTCCTCGCCAACACCCGCATCAACGGCGCGCTGAGCGTCAACGGCGGCGAAACCGTGATCTACGACGGCGTGGTCTATGGCGGCACGACGGTCGTCGGCGCGAATAATACCGACTTTGGCACAAACTTCTTCGTGTATGACGGCGACTTTGGCGCGCTGACGGTCAAGAACCACGCAAGCAAGGCCGATGGTTATACGACCGATGGCGGCGCAGGCTGCTTTGAGAGCGTCGTCCAGCTCCACGGCGGTAAGTTCCTTTCGATGAATACCAGCGGACTTAAGCTCGGCTCTGCAACTGCGACGGCCAGCCATCTGCTGGGCGGCTGGTCCAAGGACTATGACGTTACGAACGACAGCAACGCGGATTGGGCGAGCTATCGCCACTATGTCACCGTGGACACGCAGACGCGCGACGCGCGCGGTAACTATGCAGGCGCGGCGCTGGAGCAGGGCGACACGGCGCGCTCCAAGGGCAATTTCTCCATTGTGGGCGGAGAAGGCGGTGTCGTCACCGTGCGCGACGCATACGAGGAGTTTCAGGCGTGGCTCGCTTCCGGCAGCGGAGCCTATGCCCTGCCGACGAACATCCTGCTCAGCGGCACGAGCTGCAGCAACACGGATTATTGCGAGAGCCTGTCAGCGCTGCCTCTGGCGGCGGGCTCCGGCACACGCGAGCTGAATATGAACGGCTATACCGTCCTCGGCAGGAATGATTCCGGCGCGCTGATTACTCTTGGTGCCGGGACGATGAAGATCCGTACGGGCGCGAGTGGAAACAACCTCTTTGAGAATCTTTCCGGCACAGGTGGAAGCGATATCCTTGTTTCCGGCGGCAGCCTGACGATTGGCGACACAACGGATGAAAATGCTGTGACGTTCGAGGCAAAGTCTGATGCGATCAGCGTTAGCAGCGGCAGTCTGACGCTCAACAAGGGCACGGTCACTGGCGGCGCGAACGGCGTGAGCGTCACCACCGGCACGGTTACCGTGAAAGAAGGCACGATCACCGGCACGACGAACTGCGGCGTGACTGCCGCATCAGGCTCTGTGACGGTTGATGGCGGCACGATTACCGGCGGCACGAACGGCGTTACGCAGTCCGGCGGTACGCTGACTGTCACCGGCGGCACGATCGCCGGCACGACAGCTTCTTTCGCTACCTCGGACACGGCGGCGGCGAACATCTCGGGCGGCACGTTCAGCAACCCTGTGACGCTTGGCGGCACCGGCGCGGATCAACTGACCGGCGGCACGTTCAGCGGCATGGTGACGGAGAACAAGAGCAGCGGCTCGACGACCGTAAAATGCGAGGTCGCCAATGGCTTTACGCTGACGAACGGCACGCTGACCGTTCAGGACGGCGCGAACATCAAAACGTCGCTGTCGATTGCTGGCGGCACGGCGAACGTCACCGGTGGTACGGTCAGCGGCGCTGTGACGCAAACCGACGGCACGGCGAACGTCACCGGCGGTACGGTCAGCGGCGCGTACACGCAGAGCGGCGGTACGCTCACTGCGGACAAGACGCCACGGTTTGCTGCATTTACCACGAGCGGCGGCACGACTACGCTCAAGGGCGGTACGTATGACAGCATCACGGTCAGCGGCGACCGGGTGATTCGTGATGAAGGAAACGAGGCCAACAGCATTGCAAAAGCGGATGTTAGCATAACAGTGAGTGGGACGACCACGAAGCTGACCAATGCTGATACGAATGTGACGAAGCTTGAGGCTGCTCCTGGCACCACCTATACCATCCGGTATGTTGCTGTGATTACCGGCGGCGGTGCTGCGGCGCCGACAACCAAGGTTTCCGTCTCCGGCGATGAAAACAGCGTGAGCATTTCCGCGACGGTGAGCGGCAATACCGCGACGATGTCCGAACCCAGCGAAAAGGAACTCGAAAAGGTCATTGGCGCGAACGTCGAGACCGGCGAGGTTACGATCGACATGAGCCGACTGAGCAGCACCGTTACGACGGCGGCAGTTCCCGCTGCTACCGTCAAGGCGATTTCTGCCGCCGTCAGCAGCACGGCGAACGACGCTGATGAGCTGACGATCAAGCTGTCCGGCGGCTCCGCTACCTTCGATGCGGCGGCAGTGGCGGCGGTGACGGAGCAGATGAAGGGCACTGCGCTGGGTCTGACGATTGCCAAGACCGCCGAGAGCAAGCTTACCGCCGCACAGCGGAGCGCGCTGAAGACGGTTGAGGCGCAGGAGATTTATAGCGTCACGCTGGTCTCCGGCAATACAACGATCAGCGACTTCAAGGGCGGCAGTGCGACCGTTACCGTTCCGTATACGCTCAAATCGGATCAGGACAGCAGGGGCATCGTTGTCTGGCACATCGCCGACGACGGCGCAATGACGGAGATCCCGGCATCGTACATCACGGGGCATGTAAGTTTCACCGTGCCGCATTTCTCCGACTATGTGATCGCCTATGACGCGGAGCGCGCGAAGGCGTGCCTGAAGGACGAAACCTGCCCGATGGCGGCGTTCAGCGACCTGGATCTGAGCGAGTGGTACCACGACGGCATACACTGGTCGCTGGAGAACGGCGTAATGAACGGCGTGGGCGATGGGGTGTTCCGGCCCATGGACACCACGACCCGCGCGATGGTCGTCACGATGCTCTGGCGCATGGAGGGCAGCCCTGTTGCCAACTACGCGATGGACTACACGGACGTTGAGCCGGAGGCGTGGTACACCGAGGCAATCCGCTGGGCGAGCGCCGAGGGCATTGTCACCGGCTACGGCGACGGCATATTCGGCGTCAACGATTCTGTGACCCGCGAGCAGTTCGCGACCATGCTGTACCGCTACGCGCAGTATAAGAAGCTGGACGTGAGTGTCGGCGAGGATACGAACATCCTCAGCTACGGTGACGTGTTCTCCGTCAGCGAGTACGCGATTCCCGCGATGCAGTGGGCGGTCGGCTCCGGCATCGTGACCGGCTACGAGCAGGACGGCACGATGATTCTCGCACCCACCGACAGCGCATCCCGCGCGGTCGTGGCAACGATGGTTTGGCGGCTCTGCAAATGAGCCGACATCGTCGATGGGCGGAGGCTGCGAAGCCCGCAGGGAGTCAATGCGGTGATCTGACGTGCGCGGGGATCTATTCAGCGCTTCCCCAGGCTCGCCCCGCCACGATCTCGTCGCCCATCAGTTCGCTGGTGCGGTAGACCTTCTCGCAGAACTCCTTCAGGCTAAGATCCAAGCTGCGCCCCGCGCCGGGCAGGATGCCCGTGACGGGAAAGCCAAGCTCCGTCTGCTGCTGACGCAGCATTTCAGTGAAGTCCTCCGGCAGCATATCAAGGGCGCAAATAGACAGCAGCACCCAGATCGAGTATGACGCGGCAAACAGCGTGAGCGCGAGCGGCGCGTCCCACAGCTCGACAGACGACAGCGAGAACGCCGTGCCGGTCAGCGGCAATACCGGCGGAATCGACCTGAGCGGCAACACGCCGTATGTGGGCGGCGTTGCTTACAGGCAGTAACAGGAAAAAGAGCGCTTCGGCGCTCTTTTTCCTTGCCGTCGACCCAAAATTCGGAAAGAGTAAGCGTGTCTACCCGTTCCTATATTTGACGCTATTACAATAGTTTTGGTTGGAAGTCCAGCATCCAGCTGGACTTCTTTCCATCTCTTGCCTAAGCTACAATAAGGGGAGCAACTGGCTGGCGCTTTGACGCTTGTGCTTCTATGTCCGTACGTAAGACTGTCAGCCATCCTCTTATTGCAGCGTTCGGTTTAAGCAGGTTGAGCCTAAAGAGTTCGTGTCACCCAATAGATTGAATCGGCAATGAGAAAAAGATGGGTTCTGGTTGCAAATTCAGATTTGGTCCTATGTCAAGATTTAGCACAAAATAAAATGAGAAATTTCTCACCGTGATGGGGGTGCAAATTAAAAGCGGTACAGGGTGATACGGGCCATTCTCAAGCATCTATGGTAACCGAACGATATGCACACATCCTCGATGCTGATCGGAAGCGTAACGCTGAACGGGTTGAAGAAGAATTCTATGGAAACGTTGTTGGGGGAGGGTAACAAAGCAATCTGAGCCTACCGGAAGGAATTTCTGAGAGCGATCAGCAGCTTGTTATGAGCCTGTTGACGAATCTGCAAGCACTGGCACTGCTCAAGAATCTAGCGAAGGCCCTGTAAACAGAAGAAACTAATCGGCATCATGCTGATTAGTTTCTTTGTATATTGAGGCGTTGATTACCGGATATGAGAATGAGAGCTAACAACTTTTTTTGGCGCGATTGCTAATCAGAATCCGATGAGAGGCCAAATCTTGCTAATATCCGGTTGGAATTTTTGAGAAAAAATAGTTGCAAGACAAAGCTGCCCCTTGAGATTTTTGAAACTTTTTTCGCAGTGTGGAAATTTCACCGCAATACTCAAGTGCTGCTCCGACTCTGAAGGCCGTGCGTTCGAATCGCATCAGGCGTACCAAACAAAAAACGACGTGTTTCGACACGTCGTTTTTTGTCTGTCATCGCGCCTGCGGTGCGAACAGGACTTGAACCTACACAACAAGACCGGATTTCCTCTTTTCCGTTCGTTTTACGCTGATTACGCTCAATAGAATGGACACGAGCAGCAACCCGGTCAGCATCACGATCAGACCCATACCCGCGTGGATGCCGGAGCGTTCCGCCACAAAGCCGACCAGTGCCGGGGTTACAACGCCGCCGATGCTGCCGCAGAGGATCATGATGCTGCACCCGAGGTCGTTGCCGCGGATGGACTCGCTGCCGAACGCAAACGCGGAGGGGTAGATGGTCGCCATGAACAGACCCACGCCCATGAGCCCAATTACCGCGGGCACAGCCGTACGGCTGAAGAACATCAGCAGGAAGAAGGCGAACATGCCTGCGCCGTCGATGACGAGCAGCTTGCTGCGCGACAGCTTTCCTGTCAGATACGCGCCGATCATGCGCCCGCAGAAGATGACGAGCCATAGCAGGCTGTTCATCATCTGGGAGTGGTTCGCGTTGAGGATGCCGACGTCCTGAAAATAAGTGACGAGCCAGCCGACGATGGCGTACTCCGCCGAGATGTAGCAAAACAGCATCGCGCTGCCGAGCCAGAACTCCTTCTGCCGGAGAAAGCTCTTATCCACACTCTTGACGCTGCGCTTGCCGGTTTCCAGCGGCAGCGGCATTTTCGCGTAGGTAACGATCTGCGCCACGCACAGTGCGCAGAGGATACCCGCCACGACGCGCCAGCCGAATCCCGGCAGACGGGTCGTGCAGAACACCAGCAGCAGGGGCGAGAGCAGCGCGCCGACGGCGAAGCAGCCGTGGAGCAGCTGATATCCGCGCGTTGCACGCTCGCCGGGGAGCGTGGAGATCATGGTGTTGGAGAAGTTGGAGTTTCCGCCGCGGGCAACGCCGGTCATCAAAAACGCCGAAATCAGCAGGGACGTTGCGCCGAGCCCGCTGGCAAAAATCAGATAGGCGACCGCCATCCACACGCTGGTCAGCAGGATGCTTCTGCGCCGCCCGATGGCATAGGGGAGAAAGCCGGTCAGCAGGATCGAGGCGAGGTTGCCGACGGACTGGCAGGAGAGCAGCACGCCGGAGAGATCGTAGCTGAAGCCATAGGTCTCCCGAAGGAACGGAATAAAAGAACCGAGCGGCTGGGACGCCGCGCCGCTGACGAAGAACGCGAACAGCGTTGCGTGCAGCAGGGCGTCCTGCCGCTTTTGTTCTGCGAGGGTTTCATCCATTTTGATTTTGTCCTTTCTGACGATGGTCAAATAATTGATTGGACGCGAGATGCGCCGTCATCAGCTCCCACGCCGCCCGAATCGCTTCGCTGTTGTCTGCTGATGGCAGCAGAAACGCGTGGCGCGCTTCGACATAGATGCAGATACAGCGATTCAAGCGGTGGACGGCGTGAACGTCGTTCCAACTGCAGTTCGCGTTCTGCTTTCCCTTGATGATAGAGACGCCCTGTTCGTCCAGCGTCACAGTGTACGCGGCCTCTTTCCCGGTGAGTTTGGCACTTTGCTTGCGCACGGATTGGTGGAAAGCGAAAAAGTAGACCGCCGGCAGCCCGACGCCGACAGCGAGCAGCACGCCGCCGAGAAGCGCGGCGTGATCGACGCTCCCCGAGCGGGAGAAGGCAATCGCGGCGATGGCGACAAAAAACGCGGCAAACAGCGCCGGACGGCGCCAGCGCTTTTGAACGCGCAGCAGGTCAAACCACGCAAATTCGGAGAACACCCGCGCGTCAATGAAGGATTGGATGGTAATATCCCGGTTGCTCATGCCGATTCACGCCCCTTTTTATCCAATTTTACCTTAGCACACAAGGTGTTTGCAAACAATTTCAAAAATTTTACAAAAAATAATGCTATTCCGAAACAGTACGCGGAAATGGTATTATAAAAACTGTATAAATATATCACTTTACTTTGCGGGAAGGAAATCCCATGTCACATGTTCGACTCTCTCGATTTACGCTGCTTGTCCGGCTCGTGCTGTTTTTAATCGCGTTCGGCGCGTCCCTGCTGCTTCAGCTGGGCGTCAGCCGCTATCAGTCGCAGTATGTGCTTGAGCCGATGGCGGAGCGGACAGAAAATATTCAGACGATCAGCCGCTTTTTGAACGGCGTGGAAAACTGTATGGCGGAGCTGGACGACTACCGCTGGGATTACGGAAACGCGGAAACGCTGATCGCGGACATGGAGGCGAGCCTGTCGGAAACGGCAGAACGCTCCGCCGCGATCCACGCCGATATTCGCGAGTCGGGCGAGGGGTACTATCTTCTCGCATCCGCCGCGCGGACGACCTACGGTACGCTGACGGAGCAGCTGCGGGAGATCGAGGTGTGTCTTGCCGCCAACCGCACCGCGGAGGCGGCGCAGCTCTATTACGATCAGGCGCTGCCCTGTGGGACCTATCTGCTGCAATACACCCGCCAGCTGTTGGAGCGCGCCATTCTGGACAACAACGACACCTATGCCGCGCTCAATGCGCTGAACGTGCGATTGAAGCGGTTGCAGGCGGTGATCGTCGTTGTGTCAGTGATTTTGGCGCTGTTCATGGTGTCCTCGCTTGCGTCGCTGCTGCGCTCCGTGGTGCAGATGACCCGGGCGTCCATGCAGATCAGCGAGGGCCGGCTCGACATCCCGGATGTTGCGGAGGGCAGCGACGAGATCGGGCAGATGGCAAAGGTATTCAACGAGATGAAGCGCTCCATGCGCCAGCGCGTGGAGCTACTGAACAGGAACAATGAGATGGAGCGTGAGCTGCACGTCAAGGAGACCGAGGCGCTGGAGCTCCAGAATCTGATCGAGCGGGAGAAGCTCCAACAGCTGCGCAGCCAGATCAACCCGCATTTTCTGTTCAACACGCTCAATGTCATCATGTACACCGCCAAACAGGAGGGCGCGGAGGAGACCCGCAAGCTGCTGGACTCCCTGAGCCGCACATTCCGCTATGTGCTCGGCAGCAACGATGCCGAGGTGCCGCTGTCCAGAGAGATCCAGATCGTCGACGCGTTCTACTCGCTCTACCACGCGCGCTTTGCCGACCGATTGGTGCTGCAATGGCATATCCCGCCGGAGCTGGAGTTGACGGAGGCGAGGGTGCCCTCGTTCATCATCCAGCCGCTGGTGGAGAACGCGTTCAATCACGGCCTTGCCCACAAGGAGGGCGGCGGACGGGTGGACGTCTATCTGGAAGAAGCGCCGGAGATGATTGTTGTTCGCGTGGCGGACAACGGTGTGGGCATGTCCGAAGAAGCATTGACGCAGCTGCGGGAGCATTTAAACGACCCGCCCACCATGGGCGATCACATCGGGCTGCACAATGTGGCGGCCCGTCTGCGGCTGCGCGGCGAACAATATGGGTTGGAAATTCAATCGACCGAGGGCAGCGGAACAGAGGTCGTGATCCGCGCGCCAATGGAATTTGAGTCGGAAGGGGGAGAAACGGAGTGACCAAGATCCTGATTGTGGATGACGAACAGTTTGAGCGTGAGCTTTTGGAGCAGATTATTGCCGAACGCTTTGCCGGCGAGGCGCAGACCCGCTTCGCTGAGAATGGGCGTCAGGCGGTGGAGACCGCGTCGCTTTGGAACGCGGATATCATCCTGATGGACATACAGATGCCCGGCATCGACGGGATCGACGCGGGGAAACGCATCCTCGCCCAGCAGCCGAACTGCAAGCTCATCTTCATCACGGCACACAGCCTGTTCTCCTACGCCTATGAGGCGGTGAAAATGGGCGCCTGCGACTACATCCTCAAGCCGGTCAACGCGGACGACGTGGAGAGATCCATCCGCCGCAGCATGGAGCAGACGGAGACCACGCGCCAGTTGGAAGCGATGGCGCCGGTGGCGGGCGACCTGTCGGAATCGTCGTCATACGACAAAACGACGCTGCTGATGAACAACGTCAAGCAGTACCTCCAGCACAACTACATGTTATATGGGGTCAGCCTCGATTCCATCAGCGACATCCTCAACATCAACTCGTCCTACTTCTCCGTGCTGTTCAAAAAGCACTTCGGCGTCAACTTTGTGGACTATCTGACGGAGCTTCGCATGAACGCGGCGAAGGATCTGCTCAAAGACCCGTTTCTCGCCGCCGCGGACGTGGCGGGTATGGTGGGCTATGAAAGCCCCAACTACTTTACCCGCGCGTTTAAGAAGAACACCGGCATGACGCCCACCGAATACCGCCGCAGCCTGAGTGCGGCGCGCAAAGAAGGCGGTCAGTCATGAGAAAAAAACTTTTCCTCGTGCTGCTGTGCGCCTTGCTGCTGTGCGGCTGCGCGGGCAGGGAGGAGGTCGACGTCCCGGAGCTGATCCTGCGCTACGCCGACAACCAGCCGGAGGGCTACCCGACCACGCTGGCGGCGCACTATTTCGCGGATCTGGTGGAGGAGGAAACCGACGGGCGCATCCGCATCCGCGTGTTTGCGGATGGAGAGCTGGGCGACGAGATCAGCGTTTACCAGCAGGTACAGTTCGGCGGCATCGACTTTGCCCGCATTTCTGTCGGCACGTTGGGGGAGTTTCTGCCGGAGTCCGATGTTTTGCAGCTTCCGTACCTGTTCACGGACGCGGAGCACATGTGGCGCGTACTGGACGGTGAGATCGGGGACGAGTTCCTGAGCAAGATCGAGAGCACCGGCGTACACGGCCTGAGTTGGTTTGACGCCGGTGCGCGGAACATCTACACGCGCACCCCGGTCCACACATTGGAGGATCTCTCCGGCATGACCATCCGCGTCCAGGAGTCTGACTTCATGAGCCGTCTGGTGGAGCTTTGGGGCGCAACGCCGGTGCAGATCCCGTACAGCGGTGTGTACTCCGCGCTGCAAACTGGGAAGATCGACGGCGCGGAGAACAACTGGCCCAGCTATGAGTCCTCCGGACACTTTACCGTCGCGCCGTACTATCTGCTGGATCAGCATTTCCGCCTGCCAGAGATCCAGTTCGCCGGCGAGATCGCCATGGAAAAGGTGCGCGCGGTGGACGAGAGCTATGTGGACGTCATTCTGCGCTGCGCGAAGGAGTCCGCGCGCTATGAGCGCGAGCTGTGGCAGGAGCGGGAGGCCGCGTCGGAGGAACTGATCCGCAGCCACGGCTGCGTGGTGACGGAGCTCAGCCCCGCCGAGCAAAAGAAGTTCCGCGACGCCGTACAGCCGATGTACGAGGGCTACGGCCCGGAGATGCGGGACTTGATCGAACGGATCCGGAACAGCTGAAAGCGTGTCGCGCGGAAGCGTGCGGCGCGCTTTCATATTTTTTGGATTGATAGCACATTTTTTGACCGGAAATGTTCAAAAATTTTTGATTGACAGCACATTTTTTCAGTCCGCTTGCAAGTAAATACCCCTATTTGTTATAGTCGCTTTCGACAGAGGAAACCTATATGGTCTGCTCGAAATTAGTCAAAAGGACAAACAAAACAGGAGGATTCGATCATGAAGAAAGCGCTTTCCCTTGTGCTTGCTCTGGTGATGGTCTTTGCCCTCGTCGCTTGCGGCGGCAGCAGCACCGGCAGCAGCTCCGACAACGGCACCGCCGCTGAGGCCGGCACGCCCGCTGTCACGCCCGACGCGGCGAACACCGACACCAGCAACGTTGCCAACGACCCCCATGTGACCCTGGTTTACGCTGAGGTCAACCCCCTCGACACCATTGTCGGCCAGACCGGCACCGCTTTTAAGGAGAAGGTCGAAGAACTCTCCGGCGGCAGCATCACCATCGACATCCAGGCCGGCGGCGTCCTCGGCTCCGAGAACGACGTGCTGGACTCCATGGTTGGCGGCTCCAACTCCATCGACATCTCCCGTATCTCCGCGTTCGCGCTGACGAGCTACGGCGCCAAGAAGTCCATGCTGCTCTCCATCCCCTACACCTTCGTCAGCCGTGAGCATTGGTGGAACTTCGCCAACAGCGATCTCGCTCCCGAGTTCCTCAACGAGCCCCAGGAGATCGGCCTGCCCCTGCGCGGCATCTTCTACGGCGAGGAGGGCTTCCGTCACTTCTTCACCAAGCCCGAGGTCAAGAGCATGGAGGACCTCAAGGGCCTCAAGCTCCGCGTGTCCAACGACCCCGTCATGAACGGCATGGTCGAGGGCCTCGGCGCCTCCCCGACGGTCGTCTCCTTCGGCGAGCTCTACAGCGCGCTCCAGACCGGCGTTGTCGACGGTGCTGAGCAGCCCATCGCCAACTACAAGTCCAACGCCTTCGACGAGGTCGCCCCGAACCTGATCCTCGACGGCCACACCCTGGGCGCTATCCAGGTCGTCATCACCGACTCCGGCTGGAACAAGCTGACCCCGGCGCAGCAGGCCGTCCTCTATGAGGCGGGCAAGTATGCGCAGGACTTCAACGCTCAGATCTCCGAGGAGGCTGAGAACGAGGTTCTCGACGCGCTCAAGGCCGGCGGCTGCAACGTCGTTGAGGTCACCGACAAGGCGGCTTGGGCTGAGGCTTGCGCCGACGTCATCAGCGCCAACACCGCTGACCAGGCCGAGCTGTATCAGCAGATCCTCGACCTCGCCAAGTAATCACAGTGATTTGATACGCGATGTCCACAAGGAGGGCACGGGCTTGCCCGTGCCCTCCTCATTTTCAGAATTAAGAACGTGTTAAGGAGAAAATCATGCCTAAAATCTTTACCACACTGGATAAGATCAAGCCGGCATACGACGTGACGTATAAAGTGGTGCTCGTGATCTGCAAGGTTTTCCTCATTGCGGATATTCTCATCACCTCCTACGCCGTCGCCGGACGTCTGCTGCACCAGTGGATCCCGTTTCTGACCGACCCGTCCTGGACGGAGGAGGTCGTGCTGACCCTCATGAGCTATATGGCGGTGCTCTCCGCGGCACTGTCCATCCGCCGCGGCGCGCACATCCGCATGACCGCGTTTGACCGCTATCTCTCCCCGAAGCTGCTCAAGGTGCTGGACGTCATCGCCGATGTCGCGGTGATGGCGCTGGGCGTCATCATGCTGGTGGAGGGCTGGAAGTACTGCACGACCCTCGGCGGCCGCGGCACCTACATCTCCATGCCATGGCTCTCCCGCTTCTGGATGTATCTGCCGGTGCCTGTGGCGGGCGTCGCGATGATCGTCTTCGAGCTGGAGGCGACCTACAACCACATCAAATCGTTCTTTGTCAAGGAGGGTGAAGCGGCATGAGCGTACAGACTTTGGCGATTATCGTCCTGTTGGGCTCCTTTTTCCTGATGGTTTTCCTGCGTTTCCCCATTGCCTATGCCGTGGGTCTTTCTTCCGTGTTCTGCCTGTTGGTGCAGGGCAACAGCCTCACCGAGGTCTGCCGCCTGATGGTCAAGGGCATCAGCTCATTTTCGCTGATGGCGGTGCCGTTCTTCATCACCATGGGCGTACTGATGGGCACGGGCGGCATCTCCGATAAGCTCATCGCACTGGCGAACGCGCTTGTGGGCTGGATGCGCGGCGGCCTCGCCATGGTCAACATCGTGGCGTCCTACTTCTTCGGCGGCATCTCCGGCTCCGCATCGGCGGACACCGCGTCCCTCGGCTCCATCCTCATCCCGATGATGGTCGACCAGGGCTATGACGACGACTTCTCCACCGCCGTCACCATCACCTCCTCCTGCGAGGGTCTGCTGGTTCCGCCGAGCCACAACATGGTCATCTATGCCATGACCGCGGGCGGCATCTCCGTGGGCGCGCTGTTCCTGGCGGGCTACCTGCCCGGCGCGCTGCTGGCGGTGTCCCTGATGGTCGGCTCCTACATCATCTCCGTCAAGCGCAATTACCCCAAGGGTGAAAAGTTCAGCCTCAAGAACTTCTTTAAGCAGCTGCTCACCTCCTTCTGGGCGCTGGCGGCTGTCATCATCGTGGTCGTGGGCGTCGTCGGCGGTATGTTCACCGCCACCGAGTCCGCCGCCATCGCGGTCATCTACTCGCTGCTGGTGTCCGTGTTCATCTACAAGGGCCTCGACTGGAAGGGCGTGTGGCACGCGCTGGACGAGTGCGTCAATACGCTCTCCATCGTGCTGATCCTGATCGCCACCTCAGCCGTGTTCGGCAACTGCCTCACGATGCTGCACGTGCCCGATCTCGCCGCCAAGGCGATCATCGGCATCACGGACAACCGCTTCGTGCTTATCATCCTCATCAACGTCATCCTGCTGGTGCTGGGCTGCATCATGGACATGGCGCCGATCATTCTGATCGCGACTCCGATCCTGCTCCCGATCGCCACGCAGTACTGCGGCCTTGATCCCGTTCAGTTCGGCATCATGGTGGTGCTCAACTGCGGCATCGGCCTGCTGACCCCGCCGGTCGGCGCGGTGCTGTTCATCGGCTCCGCCGTCGGCAAGTGCCCGATGGAGAAGGTCGTCAAGGCGACGCTGCCGTTCTACCTGTGCATGATCATTACGCTGCTGCTGATCTCCTTCCTCCCCGACATCAGCCTGCTGCTGCCGAAGGTCTGGGGCGGCTATGTACCCGTGCTTGGCGGCTAAACTGGAAAGGAGCTTCCCACTATGAAAATGACGTTCCGCTGGTACGGCTCCAAGAGCGACAGCGTTACGCTTTCGCAGATCAAGCAGATCCCCGGCATGACCGGCATCATGGGCTTTCTCGACTACAAGCCCGCGGGCGAGGTCTGGACGGAGGACGAGATCAAGGCGTACATCGACGAGGTACACGCCGCGGGCCTCGAGTGCGAGGTCATCGAGTCCGTCAACGTCCACGAGGATATCAAGATGGGTCTCCCGACGCGCGATCGGTACATCGAGAACTACCGTACCACCATCCGCAACCTCGCCAAGTACGGCGTCAAGGTCATCGTCTATAACTTCATGCCGGTGTTCGACTGGCTGCGCACCGATCTTGCCCGCGTCATCCCCGAGGACGGCTCCAACAGCCTGTACTACGACGAGGCGGAGCTGGGCGATATGGGGCCTGTCGAGCTGGTCAGAAGCACGCTGGAGAACACGAACGGCTTCACGCTGCCCGGCTGGGAGCCGGAACGCCTTGCCGAACTGCAGACGACGCTGGAGCGCTACAAGTCCATTTCTCCGGACGACCTGCGCGCGAACTACAAGTATTTCCTCGACGGCATTATCCCGACCTGCGAGGAGTGCGGCGTCGTGATGGCGTGCCACCCCGACGATCCCGCGTGGCCGATCTTCGACCTGCCGCGCATTGCGCACTCGCAGGAGGATTTCGACAAGATCGTGAAGCTCCACGATTCCCCCAGCAACACCGTCTGCCTCTGCACCGGCTCGCTGGGCTCGAATCCGGACAACGACATCCCCGCCATCATCCGCCACTTCGGCGAGATGAATCGCATCGGCTGCCTGCATGTGCGCAACGTCAAGTACCTCGGCTACCACAAGTTCCGCGAGGCGGCGCACCTCAGCGAGACCGGCGACCTCGACCTGTTCGAGATCATGAAGGCGGTCTACGACACTTGCCCCGACACCTACATCCGGCCCGACCACGGCCGCATGATCTGGGGCGAGGTGGGCCGTCCCGGCTATGGCCTCTATGACCGCGCGCTGGGCGCGACGTATATCAACGGCCTTTGGGAGGCCATCTGCAAGATGAGCAAGTGAGGCGAGATCATGCTGCAACTCAACGATTCCGGCCTGCGCGACGTTGCCGCGTGGCGCGCGGCGGGTTACGCGCTGCCCGGATATGACCGCGCCGCCATGCGCGCCGAAACGAAGCGTAATCCCCAATGGGTACACTTTGGCGCGGGCAACATCTTCAAAGCGTTTCAGGCGAATTGCGCCCAAAAACTGCTGAACGACGGCTCACTTCAGACCGGCATTGTCGCCGTGGAGCGCTCCGACTCGCCGGAGAAGCGCGCGAGCTACGACGCCCACGACAACCTCACCGTACTGGTGACGCTCAAGGCGGACGGCAGCGTGGAAAAGACCGTGATCGGCAGCATTGCCGAGGTGCGGTATCTGCTCTCCACCGATGGGGCGGAGCTTGCGCGGCTGTATGAGATCTTCACCGCGCCGTCGCTTCAGATGGTCAGCTTTACCATCACGGAAAAGGGCTATCGCGTGGGCGATGTCTCCGCCGACCTCGCCGCCGGCCCCGGTGAAGCGGCAAGCTACTGGGGACGCATCGCGGCGCTGCTCTATGCGCGCTTCAAGGCGGGCAAGCTGCCGCTGGCGATGGTCAGCATGGACAACTGCTCCCAAAACGGCGACAAGCTCAAGGACGCCGTGATGACCTTTGCCCGCGGCTGGGCGGAGCGCGGTGCGGTACCGCAGGCGTTTGTCGATTATCTGAACATTCGGGTCAGCTTCCCGTGGAGCATGATCGACAAGATCACCCCCGCGCCGGACGCCTCGGTGGCGGAGCTGCTTAAGGCGGACGGTCTCGACCTCGCGGCGGCGGTGACGGACAGCGGCACGCACATCGCGCCGTTTGTCAACGCCGAGGAAAGCGAGTATCTGGTGATCGAGGACGCATTTCCTAACGGCAGGCCGCCGCTGGAAAAGACCGGTGTGCTGTTCACCGACCGCGACACCGTCAGCAAAACGGAGAAGATGAAGGTCACCACCTGCCTTAACCCGCTGCACACGGCGCTCGCCGTCTCCGGCTGCCTGCTGGGCTACCGGCGCATCTCGGAGGAGATGAAGGACGCCGAGCTGTCGGCGCTGGTGCGCGGCATCGGCTATGACGAGGGCTTGCCCGTCGTCACCGATCCCGGCGTCATCCGCCCGAAGGAGTTCCTCGATACGGTGGTGAACGTGCGCATTCCGAACCCGTTTTTGCCGGATACGCCGCAGCGCATTGCGACGGACACCTCGCAGAAGGTGCCGATCCGCTTCGGCGAGACGATCAAAAGCTACGCCGAGCGGCCTGACCTTGATCCGAACGATCTCACCTGCATCCCGCTTGCCATCGCGCTCTGGCTGCGCTATCTGCTGGCTGTGGACGACGCGGGCAACGCCTTTGCGTGCAGCCCCGACCCGATGCTGGAAACGCTGCAAGCGCAGCTTGCCGGCGTGAAGCTGGGCGAACCGGACAGTGCGTCTGATGCGGCGCTCGCGCCAATCCTCTCAAACGCGGCGATTTTCGGCGTCGATCTCGTTGAGGTCGGCCTCGCGCCGAAGATCGGCAGTATGCTGCGCGAGCTGCTCACGGGCACGGGAGCCGTGCGCGCGACGCTCAAAAAGTATCTGAACCATTGAAAAAATGGGATGCGGATTCCCGCATCCCATTTTCCATCGAAAGGAGCTTTGTTATGAAGATTCCCGAAAAGCACCAGCGCTGGGTGTCCTATGCCGACACGCTGCCGCAGAGCGGCGGCGAGAACGTGAAGCGCCGCATCCTCGCCTACACCGACGGCCTGATGTGCGTGGAGAATACGTTTGAGACCGGCGCGATCGGCGCCCTGCACTCCCATCCGCACACGCAGATCACCTATGTCGTTTCCGGCAAGTTTGAGTTCACCATTGACGGCGAGACGCGCATCGTCACGGCAGGGGATACCCTGCTCAAGGAGGACGGCGTCGTCCACGGCTGCACCTGTCTGGAAGCGGGGAAGCTGCTGGATATTTTTCATCCCATGCGGGAGGATTTTCTGAAATAAGATGGTTTTTGATAAAAACCGTCCTTCAAATACGTCACCTTCGAGGTCAAGGGCGGCGAGCGATTGGAGTTCGCCGTCCCCGGCACGGAGTGCGGGCAGGTTGAATTTGACGATGATCAGCGATTTGTCAACTTTTTTATGCGCGGATCAGATGGCCGCTCAGCGGCTCGACAGCGCAAATGTTGAACTTGACGGCTGCGCGTTCCTGCGGTACAGTAGTATCATCTGTTGAGGAAAAATGCAATGATAAGGAGGAAAGCTGTGGAAATCAAAGCAGTCAAGTTCAGAAAAGACGGGTTCTATTCCCAACCCTTTGCCTTCGGCGGTGAGGAAGGCATGGAGAAGTTCGACAAGAACGTCCGCTATCGCGGCAGCCTGCAAAACTATCTGATCGACACGGGCGACGAGGTAATCCTGGTCGATACCGGCCTGCCCGCCGGCACGCCGGAGGAGAAGCCGGATGAAAACAGCCTCGCCTTTACCGGCAAGGACATCAGCAGCTATATGGAGGCCTTTGCCAACCTCGGCTACAAACCGGAGCAGGTGACCAAGATTCTGCTTACCCATCGGCACAGCGACCATTCCGGTGAGCTCAAGTCCTTCCCAAACGCAAAGATCTACGTCAACGCGGACGAGCTTTCCGCCGCTGAGCTGCAAGGCATTCCCAATCTCGTTCCCGTCCACTTCACGGACGGCGCGTATTACAATTTCCCTGCGAGCCAGAAAATCTGTGACGGGGTCACCCTCATCAAGGCCAAGGGTCACACCAACGGCAACAGCATCATTGTCGTGGAGAACGACGGCTTATTCTATATGCTCCACGGCGATATCACCTATGTGGACGAGGCGCTGTATGAGGATAAGCTCTCGGTGGTCTTTGACGACCTTCCCGCTGCCCGCGAGACGCAGAACCGCATCCGAGAGTTTGTCCGCAGCCACCAGACGGTTTACTGCGGCACCCACACCCCGCAGGGCTACGAGAATCTGGAGGCCAAGCGCGTGATGGATCTGGATCATCCGGTACCCACGGTGTATGCCGAGGTGGATTTTTCCGATCAGGAAGCCACCGGCAAATACGTCTGCTCGATCTGCGGCTACATCTATGATCCCGCCGAGCACGACGGCGTCGCGTTTGAGACGCTGCCGGAGGACTGGAAGTGCCCGCGCTGCAAGCAGCCGAAGGCGAAGTTCAACAAGGCATAGATCAGACGAACGGGGGATGCACATGCGTATCAGCAAGGTGGGCGGCGTGATTGCGGCGGCGAATAAAAAAGTGGCGCAGCCGCTGTTGCAGGTTGGCACGATTTCGGTCATCCGCCGCATCGTCATTACCTATCAGCAGGCGGGGATCTTTCCCATCGTCATCATCACCGGCGCGGAGGAGGACGAGGTCAAACGGCAGCTTGCAAGCTACGGCGTCATCTTCGTGCAAAACACGGAGGCGGGCGAGCCGGAGCTGCTCACCTCGGTGAAGCTTGGATTGGAGTATCTGGACGGGAAATGCGACCGCGTCATGTTCGCGCCGGTGAACGTGCCGATGTTTACACCGACCACGCTGCTGACGATGATGGAGCGCGACGAGGATATCGTGATCGCCTCCTACAAGGGGCATGGCGGACATCCCGTGCTTATCAGCCAGAAGGCGATTCCCTCGATCTTGCACTACCGGGGTGACGGTGGTCTGCGCGGGGCAATCGCAGAGGGCGGACTGTTGCGCGCATGGGTCGACGTGGATGACCGGGGCGTTTTGCTGAGCGTCCACAATGTCGAAGAACTGGAGGCGCAGCTCGAAGAGCACAATGCCGCCATACTGCACCCGGTGCTGCACATGCGCATGGAACGGGAAGCGCCGTTTCTCAACGAACGGCTCAAGCTGCTGCTGTTCCTGATCTCAAATAACTATAGCATCCGCAAGGGCTGCGCCTGCACGGGACTTGCCTACAGCAAGGCGTGGGAGATGATCAACCAGCTTGAGCACAATCTCGGCTACCTAGTCGTTGAGCGGCAGCGCGGCGGGAAGGGCGGCGGTGGCACGTCGCTCACACCGGAGGGCGAGCGATTCCTGCTGGCGTATCAGGACTTCGAGGAAACAATTCATCAACTTGCACAAAAAGAATTCCGAAATCGGTTCATTGATACAAAAATCATACAATAATTTTGGCGTGGTTCCCAAAAAGAAACTTTGCTTTTTGACCATCCGCCTCCTATAATAGAGATAGGGTTATTCTATTGGCAGAATAGCGCTGTATCTTTGTTGGGAAGCGGGTGGCCTTTTTGCATCAGCGCGAGACGATCCGCGCGTTGATCCTCGCGGCGGGGCTGTCGCGGCGTATGGGCGAGTTCAAGCCGTTGCTGCCGCTGCGCGGCGGGACGGTGATTGAAAACAGCGTGGAAAGCGTGCTCCGCGGCGGCGCGGAGACGGCGGTTGTGGTGACCGGCTATCGTGCCGATGAGGTGGAAAGCGTGCTGCACGCCGCTTTTGGCGACCGGGTGGCTTTTGCCCGCAACGAGGACTATGCCTCGACGGACATGATGCGCTCAGTCCAAATCGGCGCGGCGGCGCTGCCGGAATGCGCCGCCTTTTTTCTCCTGCCGGGTGACATGCCGGTGGTCGCGCACGACACCTTTGAGAAGCTGCTTGCTTTCCGGAAGCGGGAGAAAGCGCCCGTCATTTTCCCAACGCTGGACGGCTTCCGTAAGCACCCGCCGCTGATTGACGCGCGGCTCATTCCAGCGATTTGCGCCTTTGCGGGAGACGGCGGACTGCGCGGACTGTGGAAACGATATGAGCATGATATTCGCACCGTGGCGGTAGATGACGCCGGCGTTTGGGTCGACCTCGACACGCGCTCGGAGTATCAGGAATGCAAGCAAAAGTATGAACGATAAAAGTGAAGGAAAAAGGAGGAATGACCGATATGGAAAAGATCAGCCAAAGCGTCGTCAAAAAAGACCACGCGCCCAAGGTCTCCGGCCGCAGCATCTACGTTTCCGACTATCCGTCGGAGGGGGTGCTCTGCGGCAAGCTGCTCCACGCGAAAGTTGCGCGCGCGAAGGTGCTGGGCGTTGAGGTCCCGGAGCTGCCTGAGGGCTACTTCTATGTCGACGCGAAGGACGTGCCGGGGGACAACAACGTCAACATCGTCCTAGACGACACGCCCGTCTACTGCCGCGAGACCGTTGAGTATATCGGTGAGCCGATCGCCATGATCTGCGGCCCCGATCCGAAGGTGGTCGAGCAGCTGCGCGATGCGTGCAAGGTCAACTATGAGGAGCTGGAGCCAGTCCTCGATCTGCGCGCGGCTCAGGAGAAGTTCTTCGACTACAATTTTGGCCACGGCGACGTTGAAAAGGCCTTTGCCGAGGCGGACAAGGTCTATGAGGAAGAGTTCGAGACCGGCTATCAGGAGCAGGCGTATCTCGAAACACAGGGCATGATGGCGGAGCCGGAGGAGGGCGGACGCATGTTCGTCCACGGCTCGGCGCAGTGTGCCTACTATATCCACGGTGCGGTGATGCGCGCGCTGGGCTGCGGACCGACCGGAGTGCATATTCTGCAGGACGTCACCGGCGGCGGCTTCGGCGGAAAAGAGGCGTTCCCGTCCATCCTCGGCTGCCAGGTTGCGGTGGCGGCACACAAATGCAAAAAGCCCGTGCGCTGTGTGTTTGATCGCCGCGAGGATATGGAGTACACCTCCAAGCGCCACCCGTCGCTGTGCCGCTACAAGGTTGCGGTCAAGGACGGCAAGGTCACGGCGATGGACATCGACGTGAAGTTCAACGCCGGCGCATATTCGACGCTTTCCGCCGTCGTGCTGCAGCGCGGCATCATTGCCGCTCCCGGTATTTATAATGTACCGAACATCCGTGTCCATGGCTGGGCGGTCAAGACGAACACCTCACCCTGCGGCGCTTACCGCGGGTTCGGCGCGCCTCAGACCTTCTTCGCGGTCGAGATGATGATGGATCATATTGCCCGCGATCTCGGCGTGGATTCGCTTGCGTTCAAGGAAGCGCACCTTGTCAAGCAGGGCGATACGACCTCAACCTGCGGCAAGTATCACTTCCCGGTTCCTATCCCTGCCATGATCGAGGAAATCGACAAAGCGTGCGATTATCGCAAAAAGCGCGCGGAGTACGCAAAGCCCCAGACCGGGCGCTATCGCCGCGGCATCGGCATGTCGATGTATTTCCACGGCGCGGGCTTCACCGGTTCGGGTGAACGCGATCTGATCAAGGCGGTCGCGAAGCTGCGCAAGTACAAGGATGGCACGGTGGAAGTCCTCGCCTCCAACGGCGAGATCGGACAGGGCCTTCGCACGACCTTCCCGAAGATCGTCGCCCATGAGCTGAACCTGCCGCTCGACAAGGTCTATTACAACCACCCCGATACCGCGCGGGTGCCGGATTCCGGCCCGACCGTCGCGTCGCGTTCTCTGATGGTTGTCGGAGAACTGCTGCGCCGCGCGGCGATCAAGCTGCGCGAACAATGGGTCGACGGCGAGGAGCAGGAGGTAGAGGAGCGTTTCAAGGAGCCTGATTTCCTGATCCCGTTCTACATTGACAAGTTTGAGGGCGACGCTTATCCGACCTACGCCTGGTCGGTCAACGCCATCGAGCTGGAGATCGACACCTACACCGGCGTTGCGAAGGTGCTGGGCGCGTACGGCTCGTTTGATGTCGGCACTCCCATCGACTACAATATTGTCATGGGCCAGATGGAGGGCGGCTTCCTCCAGGGCATCGGCTACGCTTCCATTGAGAAGATGGACTACGACGCCAAGGGCCGCATCCGCAACAACTCGTTTTCCGATTATCTGATTCCCACGACGAAGGACGTGCCAAATCTCAAGTGCATGCTCCACGTCGAGAAGTACCCCAACGGGCCTTACGGCGCGAAGGGCGCGGGCGAGCTGCCGCTCGTCGGCGCGCCGGGTGCGTACCTGGAGGCGGTGGAGCAGGCGCTCGGCGGCGTGACGCTCAATCACGCGCCGTTTACGGCGGAGGATACGCTCGCCGTTATCACGAAGGAGGCGATTTGAGATGAGTGAAATTCGCTTTATCCTGAATGGCAAGGAGGTTGCCTACGGCGGCAGTGCCACCGACCGGCTGCTGGACGTGCTGCGCAACGAATACCGCTGCACGTCCGTCAAGTGCGGCTGTAAGGAGGGCGAGTGCGGTGCGTGCTCGGTGCTCATCGACGGTACGCTCATCAACTCCTGCTGTGTCGCGATGGGGGCTGTTGAAGGCGCGAGCGTCGTGACGATGGAGGGCTATCGCGAGACGAAGCGCTTCGCGGCGCTCGACAAGGCATTCGGCGAGCTGTCCGCGGTGCAGTGCGGCTTCTGTATCCCTGGCATGGTGCTGGCGGCGGAGGCGCTGCTTTCCAAAAACCCGCACCCGAGCGAGGATGAGATCCGCGAGGGGCTTTCCGGCAATCTCTGCCGCTGCACGGGCTATAACGCTATCGTGAACGCGGTAAACAACGCGGCAAAGGAGGGCAATGGGCTATGGTAAACGGTTATACTGCGGCCTCCTTGCAGGAGGCGCTGGAAATTCGGGCAGCGCACGACGTCGTGCCCTACGCCGGCGGCACCGACCTGATGGTCGAAAACCGTCAGGGCGTGGAGTATCTGTTCCTGAACAAGGTTCCCGAACTCAGGAAGATCACCGTCGATGACGAGTATGTCCGCATCGGCGCGGCGGTTACGTTCACCGAGGCGCTGGCAGACCCCAATGTGCCGCAGCTGATGAAGGAGGCGGTCTCGCGCATTGCCGCGCCCGCCATCCGCAATGCGGGTACCTTTGGCGGCAACCTCGGCAACGGTTCGGCGAAAGCGGACTCGGTGCTCATTGAGTTTGTCGCGGACGCCAAGCTGCGCCTTGTCTCAAAGAAGGGCGAGCGCATTGTCGACGTCGACAAGTTCTACCTTGGGCGCAAAAAGCTCGACCTCGCAAGCGATGAGCTGATTGCGGAAGTGCTGCTCCCGAAGAAGGGGCTTGCGCAGTATTCCTACGAGAAGGTCGGCGGGCGCAACGCGCTGGCGATCTCGCGCGTGTCATTTGCGGGTGTGTTTGCCACCGAAAACGGCAAGATCACCAACGTCGCCGCTGCGTTCGGCGCGGTGGCGGATACAGTGCTGCGCTACAAGGATATTGAGGCGACACTCATCGGCAAGACCGTTGACGAGGCAAAGGCGATGAAGAAGGACTACCTCGGGGCTTACGCCGAGCGCATGGTGCTCACTCGCGGCCGCGTCAGCGCCGAGTACCGCAAGAACGTCTGCATGAACCTGTTGAACGACTTCCTGACGAAGTTCGGGATTTAGGAGATGCCTATGTATACTGTTAACATCAACGGCAAGGACTACGAGTCCGCGCACGACAAAAAGCTGTTGCGCTTTCTGCGAGACGATCTGCATCTGACCGCGACAAAGGACGGATGCAGCGAGGGCGTCTGCGGCACCTGCACGGTGCTCGTCGACGGCAAGAAGATGAAAGCCTGCGTGGTATCGCTTTCTAAGCTGGAAGGCAAGAAGGTGCTGACCGTCGAGGGCATTGCCCCCGAGGAGATGGAGGTCTACGAACACTGCTTTGCTTCGGCGGGCGCGGTGCAGTGCGGTTTCTGCATCCCCGGCATGATCATCTCCGCCAAGAGTCTGCTGGACGTCAATCTCAACCCGACACGCGAGGATGTTAAGGCGGCGATCAAGGGCAACCTCTGCCGCTGCACGGGTTACAAGAAGATCGAGGACGCGATATTGATGGCGGCGGAGTATTTCCGCGAGAAGAGGGCGATCCCGCCCGCGCCCAAAACGCTGCACATGAATGAGCACGCCAAGCGCATCGACGCGGCGGAGAAGGTCAACGGCACGGGACTCTATGCCGATGATCTCGTGTTTGACGGGATGCTCTATGCAAAGCCTGTCTACTCGAAGTATCCCCGTGCGCGCATCGACCGCGTGGACGTCTCAAAGGCGATGGCGCACCCTGACTGCGTCGAGGTGCTGACGAAGGAGGACGTGCCCTGCAACAAGATCGGGCACATCAAGCAGGATTGGGACGTGATGATGGGCGTCGGCGATGTGACGCGCTACATGGGCAATGTCATTGCGCTCGTAGCGACCAACGACAAGGAAAAGCTCGACGAGATCGCGGCGCTGGTCGAAGTGGATTATACGGAGCTCGAGCCGATCACCAATCCCTATGATGCGCTTCGGGGCGACGCGCCGCTCATTCACCCTGACGGCAATGTGATGAGCCGCGCCAACCTCGTGCGCGGCAACGCGGATGAGGCGATCAAGAACTCCAAGTACGTCGTCACACGCAAGTATAAGACCTCGTGGCAGGAGCACGGCTTTATGGAGCCGGAATGCGCCGTGGCGCTCCCTGAGGGCGACGATGGACTGCTCATTTACACCACGAGCCAGTCGGTTTACGATGTGCAGCGCGAGTGCTCGGCGATGCTGCAGATCCCCGCTGAAAAGGTACACACCCGCGCGCCGCTGGTCGGCGGCGGCTTCGGCGGCAAGGAGGACATGTCCGTGCAGCAGTACGCCGCGCTGATGGCTTGGGTGACGAAGAAGCCTGTCAAGGTCAAGTACACGCGCCAGGAGTCGCTCGCTTATCACGTAAAGCGCCACCCGATGGAAATGGAGTTCACGACCGCCTGCGACGAGAACGGTATTCTCACCGGCATGAAAGGTATCATCATCGCTGACACGGGCGCGTATGCCTCGCTCGGCGGACCGGTGCTGCACCGCGCCTGCACCCACGCTGCGGGGCCGTATAACTATCAGAACATCGATATTTTCGGCATGTCGGTCTACACGAACAACGTGCCGTCGGGTGCGTTCCGTGGCTTTGGCGTGACGCAGAGCTGCTTTGCCACCGAAATGAACATCAACCTGCTTGCCGAAATGGTGGGCATCGACCCGTGGGAATTCCGCCGCCGCAACGCCATCAAGCCCGGCGACGTGCTGCCGAACGGCCAGACCGCCGATCCGAACACCAACATGGCGGCGTGCCTCGACGCGGTAAAGGACGTCTACTACGGCAACAAGTATGCGGGCCTCGCCTGCGGCTTTAAAAACTCCGGAACCGGCATGGGCAAAAAGGACATCGGCCGCGTGCTGCTCTCCGTGGAGGACGGCAGAATCCATATCCGCACCTCCGCGTCCTGCATGGGACAGGGCATCGGTCAGATGGTGCTGACCGAAATCTGCCATGTGACCGAGCTTGACCCGGCCCTCTTTGTGTTTGAGGCTGCGGACACCGTCCGCACGCCGGACGCAGGGACCTCGACGGCTTCGCGCCAAACGGTCATGACCGGCGAGGCGGCGCGGCGCGTGGGTGAGAAGCTCAAGGCGGCGCTCGCGGGCAAAACGCTTGCCGACCTTGAGGGACAGGAGTTCCTCGGCGAATACTCCGCCCAAACCGACCCGCTCGGCGCGATCAAGGAGAACCCCATCAGCCATGTGTCGTACTCCTACGGCGCACAGGTCATCATTCTCAATGATGAAGGCAAGATCACCAAGGCGGTGTCCGCGTTTGACGTTGGCACGCCGGTCAACATTCAGTCTGTCGAGGGGCAGATCGAGGGCGGCATGCTCATGGGCATCGGCTACGGTGTGACGGAGAAGATTGAGATCGAAGATGGCGTGTTCAAGAGCAAGTTCGGCAACATCGGCTTTATGCGCGCCGATGCCGCGCCGGAGCTGGAGGTCATCCTCTGCGAGCCGAAGGAAGAGGACAAGCTGCCGTATTCGCTCGGCGCAAAGGGCTGCGGCGAGCTGTGCATGATCCCGACCGCGCCCGCCTGCGCGGCGGCGTACTACAAGTGGGACGGCAAGTTCCGCCAGAGCCTGCCGCTCGATGATACGCCGTATCGAAAGGCAAAATAACAAAGCAAAAAGAAAACCGCGGGCAACCCGCGGTTTTCTTATGTTATGAGGAGCTTTGCGTAGAACGCCGTCTGGTTTTGCATCGCGACGATCTGCGCTGCCGTAATCGCTTCATCCAGCGTTTCGGGATGTTCCCTCTGATTGTACGACAGCGCCGCGAGACCGTTTTCTGCGCAGAGGTAAGGCATGGCGCAGGGGAGGATGACGGTCATCTGCTTCGCGCTCTCGTAGCAGGCACGGAAGAAACGACCCAGTGCCTTCCCGTGCAGGCCGTCAAGCCGGCCGCGCACAAAGCAGCCGCGCACGGTGATAGAGCGAAGCTGCCGGATCTCCGGCGCGAGGCGCGAAAGCTCCGATACGCGGATACCGGTAATTGCGCTGTCATCAAAGGCGTCCGGTATGATCCGCAGTCCGACGCGCGTCAGCTCTCCGTCTGGGCTTGGCCTTGCTTCCGCGTTGCGGCTTCGCAGGTCATCAAGGCTGTTTGCCAACAGATAGCGCTGCGAGGGGATTTGGTATTCCGGTACCAGCGCCGCGACCTGTGCAAGCTGCTCGGGGCTGCACTCAGGAACGCACATGTGGGATCATCTCCTTTGCGAACCATCTTATCGCGTTCGCTGTTTGCGTGTCAAGATGGGTAAGAGAACGGTTTGCGGTTCGTTGCGAGCGCCGCTGCGGGGAATTCTTTTATGCTTGACCGGTCAGAATTTCCACGGCCTCGCGCAGTGTGGTCTCATCGCCGGTGTTGCCGGGAAAGATGACGTACGGCGTCTGCGGGAAACGGCTCTCCGGGCCGGTTTGCCAGACCGGAATACCGGGACGGATCTGCCCCATGACGCAGGCACGTTTGACGCCCAGCGCCCTGACGCCCACGTCGCTGGAGGTGATGCCGCCCTTGGCGATGACGAATGCGGGCGTGACGGACAGCCGTGCCACCAGACTCTGCACGCCGTCGCTGATCTTCACGCTGCGCAAGAGCGCACTCTCTTTCGTGTCGCTTTTGAGCGTCAGCAGCTTGCGACGGGTGTAGCACACCGCGGTTTTTCCAGAGCGGAGGATCGCTTCCTCGGCGCGGACGCAGCGATCCACCTCGGCGGAGAACGCATCGTCTCCGTCAAGCACCTTGTCCGAGTCGAACTCCACGGGTACGGTACAGGGGAGCGTCAACAGCTCATGGAGCTGCGCGGTGGTTTTTTGCGTGTGACTGCCGACGACAACAACACCGCCGCGAGCGGTCTCATGCGAAATCATCTCGCGGCGTGTCAGCAGCGGCCGATCGGGAATGCCGCCCATGACCTTCACCAGCCCCGCCGCCGTGCGGAACACAAAGCGCTTCCCCCTCGCTATGGCGCGATACAAGGCGACGCAGAACACCTTGAGGTCGCAATAGTCGGCGGCGTTGAGGCAGACCTTGCCAAAATTCCGCACCGACATCAGCTGCGCCTCGACGGTATCGTAGTCCATGGCGCGGAGGCTGTCCAGCGTGATGCAGGTCACGTCCGCGGCACGGTACGCGCCGTTGGTTTTTTCCTCGATGTACGCAGGGAGAGAGGAGTGGGTGTAGCCGAAGGTCTTGTCCCGCGCGAACTCGGTCTGCGCCGCGGGAATCAGCGCGTCACCCTGCCGGACATAGTGCACGTTGTCAAGGGTGAAGCGCCCGCCTTCCTTGAAAAACGGGGCGAGGATCTCGCCGTCCACGGTGAGACCGCTGCGCTCCATGCCTTCGCGGAGCAGCTGCGTCTCCAGCGGATAGTGTCCCCGGAGCGTGGAGTCACTGCGGGAGAGGATCAGATATGGCTTGCCGCATTCCTTGGAAACCGCGGATACCGTGTCGGAAATCTCGCGGTGGACTGCGGCGCTCTCCGCCGCGGTCATGCCCCGGGAGTTGGTCAGAATGTAGAACAGCTTGCTTTCCTCGGCGAAGCCTGCGCGGATACTGTTTGCCGACCAGTCGGTGTAGACCGATACATTGTGTACGGTTTGAACACCGGTGGGGTCATCGTCAAGTATCACCAGTTTGTGAGAATCCCGCGCGATCTCGGCGGCAAGCAGCACGTCCGCGCTGCGCTCGTCGATGGTGGGGAGAGAAGCCAAAACAGACACGTTCAGAGGATCCATGACGCCGCCTCCCGGGAAAAGTGAGCAAAATAGCATTTTTAGTTTTTATAGCACCGCCGCCCGCGTATTGTCAAGCGGCGGCGATCTTGTTTTTTGGCGGTTTTTCGGATGCGAAAGGCTTGTATTCCTTGGCACGCCGTGATATGATAACCAATAGTGTAAAAGGGTATTTATGCCTTTTTCGGCAGAGCAATAAGCATGGGAAAGTGAAAAGAGGTATCCCTTTATGGACAATCACGCGAATCCTGATCGCAACGGACTGACCCGCTACTTGTCGCCGCTGAGCGTCTGGGCGCTCTCCTTTGGCTGTGCGGTGGGCTGGGGCGCGTTTGTGATGCCGGGTACCACGTTCCTGCCGACCGCCGGGCCATTGGGCACTGCGCTGGGTATCGTGATCGGCGCGGTGGTCATGCTGATCATCGGCGTGAACTATCATTATTTAATGAATAAATACCCGGACGCGGGCGGAACGCTGACCTATTCGATCCGTACCTTTGGTTACGATCATGGCTTCCTCAGCGCGTGGTTCCTGATGCTGGTGTACATCGCCATCATCTGGGCGAACGCCACCGCGCTGGCGCTGATTGGACGCAATCTGCTGGGTGGATTGTTCCAGTTCGGGTTCCACTATCAGATTCTTGGCTACGACGTCTACTTCGGTGAAGTGCTGCTCTCCATGGCGGCGATCCTGATCTTTGGCTTCGTCTGCATCCGCGGCAAGCGGCTCGCGGCCTGGATTCAGACCGCACTGGCGCTCGTGCTGCTTGTCGGCATCGTGATCTGCGCCGTGGCGGTGCTGCGGCGCGATGGGGCGATGGATACCGTCATGACCCCTGCCTTTGCGCCGCGACAGGGCAGCCATCTCGGCCAGATCGCGGGCATTGCGGCGCTGACGCCCTGGGCGTTCGCTGGCTTTGAATCGGTGTCCAACTCCGCTTCCGGGTTCAAGTTTTCCCCCAAAAAGGTCATCTGGATCATGGCGGCGGCACTGCTGATCGGTACGGTGTCCTACATATTGCTCACGTTCATGGCGGCGTCCGTCCATCCGGGCAGCTATCACTCCTGGCCGGAATACATCGGGAACCTCAGTGCGCAGAACGGCCTGAAGGCGCTGCCATCGTTTTACGCAACGGAGACGGTGATGGGGCGCAGCGGCCTGGTGCTGCTGGTCGTCACCACCGCGGCGGCGATCATCACCGGCCTTGTGGGAAACTACATCGCCGCGAGCCGCCTGCTCTACTCCATGGCACAGGACGGCATCCTGCCCAAGTGGTTCGGTGAGCTCAACGACGACCACACTCCCCGGAACGCGATGCTCTTCCTCATTGGCATCTCGCTCTTTGTCCCGTTCATCGGCAGAACGGCGATCGGCTGGATCGTGGACGTCAACACCATCGGCGCGACCATCGCCTACGGCTACACCTCCGCCGCGGCGTTCGCCAACGCGCGCCGCTCCGGCAGGCGCGGCATTCAGATCACCGGCGCGGTGGGTCTGGTGATGTCCCTGGTGTTCTTCTTCTACTTTATGGCGTCCTCCGCCCGGATGATGGCGACGGAATCCTACCTGATCCTCGCGGGCTGGAGCATCCTCGGCTTTGTCTATTCCCGCTTTATGTTCAGCCGCGATACGGAGCGGCGCTTCGGCAAGTCCACCGTGGTGTGGATCGGCCTGCTGTTTCTGATCTTCTTCACGACGCTCATGTGGGTCAAGCAGGCGACGCAGGACACGACGCACGAGGTGCTGCGCAATCTCAGCGAGTACAACGTCGAGGAGCTGGCGGAGCACGGCATCGAGATGGATAAGAACGAGCAGGAGGACGCGGAATACTATATTGAGAAGCAGCTGGAACAGGTGAACAGCACGCTGGCAAAGAACAGCCTGATCCAGATGGGGCTTGTGGTGCTGGCGCTGCTGATTATGACCGGCATCTATGACTCCGTGCGAAAACGGGAGAAGGAGCAGGAGACCAAGCGCGTCCTTGCTGAGGAGAGCAGCCGTGCCAAGACCACGTTCCTGTTCAACATGTCCCACGATATCCGCACGCCGATGAACGCCATCATCGGTTACACCGATCTGGCCGAGCGCGAGGACAACACCCTCGCTCAGGTGCGGGAGTATCTGACCAAGATCAAGGCGTCCAGCCGCCATCTGCTGGCGCTGATTAACGACGTGCTGGAGATGAGCCGCATCGAGAGCGGCCGCATGGAGCTGGAGCCGGTGGAGATGGATCTCCGCGAGACGCTCAGCGAAGCGTACGATATGTTCGAAACCCAGATGGCGGAAAAGCACATCGAGTTCCACGTCGATACCTCGCAGATCAGAAATCGCCGCGTGCTGTGCGACAAAAACCGCTTCAACCGTGTGCTGCACAATCTTTTGAGCAATGCCTACAAGTTCACGCCGCAGGGCGGCAGCATCAGCGCCACGCTCTGGCAGATCGGGGACGAGGCGGACGGCTCCGGCAAGTACGAGCTGCGGGTCAAGGACAGCGGCATTGGCATGTCGCCGGATTTTGCCGAGCGCGTGTTTGAGGCGTTTGAGCGCGAGCGCACCTCCACGGTCAGCGGTATCCAGGGCACCGGCCTCGGCATGGCGATCACCAAGAGCATTGTGGACATGATGGGCGGCACGATCGAGGTCATCACCGCGCCGGGCGCGGGCACGGAGTTCATCGTCCGCCTGACGCTGCCGCTGCAAAGCGGCGCCGAAGGGGAGCGGGAGATCGAGAACGAGCAGCTGAGCGCGCCGGACTTTGGCTCCATGCGTCTGTTGCTGGTGGAGGACAATGAGATCAACCGCGAGATCGCGCTGGAGATCCTCGGCGGGGCGGGCTTCACGCTGGAGACTGCCGAGAACGGACGCGAGGCGGTGGAGAAGGTCTCCGCCTCGGAGCCGGGGTACTATAACGCCGTGCTGATGGACATTCAGATGCCGGTCATGAACGGCTACGAGGCCGCCCGCGCGATCCGCGCGCTGGACAACGCCGCGCTCGCGTCGATCCCCATTGTTGCGATGACCGCAAACGCTTTCAGCGAGGATATCAAAAATGCAAAGGAGGCGGGCATGAACGCCCACGTCGCAAAACCGATCGACGTGGAGAGGCTGATGAAAACGCTTGCGCAAATTTTGAGGAAGTAAGAAGAAACTCAGAAGCTGTGTGTATTTACCCGGGAGGAATCATGAAACGCGTTTCATTGCTTGCTTTGCTGCTCGCGCTGACCGTGGCGTGCTGCGCCGCCTGCGGAAGCAAAACGGACTATCGGACCATGGAGATCAACGACGCGGCGGAGATGATCGCCGCAGAGGACGGCCATCTGCTCGTCGATGTCAGGACCCGAGAGGAATTTGAAGAAAAACACATCCCCGGCGCGATCCTGCTGCCGGTGGACGATATCAAGGACGGCAAGCTGGAGCGTCTGCCGGACAAGGACCAGATCATTCTGATCTACTGCCGGACGGGCCGCCGCGCGAAGGATGCCGCGGAGTATCTGGCGAAGAAAGGCTATACGAATATCTACGAGATTGGCGGGATCGTCGACTGGAAGGGTGAGACCGTCACAGGAAACGAAACCTGACTTGATTTGAAAGCGCGGAGGAGGGGGACCATGAAAAAGGCAGGATATCTGCTGCTCATTCTCGGCGTCTGCCTGATCCTCGGCGGCGTAGCGCTTCTCAAGCAGCATCCACAGACGCCCAAGGCGCGGGAGCTGACGAAGATCGGCGTGGTGATGAACGGCAGCTTTGCCGACAACAGCTACACGCAGGCACAGTATGACGGCCTGGCGGAGGCTGCGGCGAACGCGGGCGTCCGGCTCGACGCCCGGGACAATGTACCCGTGGACGAGAATTTCCCGAAGCTGGTCGGCGAGCTGATCGCGGACGGCTGCGAGGTCATCGTCTGCGACAACTATCTCTATGACGACTATCTGCTGGCGCTGGCGGAGGAGTACCCCGCCGTTGAGTTCTACAACGGCTCCGGCACCGTGACGGCGGAGAATCTGTCGTCCTATCTGGGACGGCTGTATCAGGTGCGCTATCTCGCGGGGATCGTCGCGGGCGCGCAGACGCGGACGAACGAGATCGGCTATGTGCTCGCGTTCCAGACGCCGGAGACGGTGCGCCAGCTCAACGCCTTCACGCTCGGCGTGAAGAAGGCAAATCCCGGCGCGACGGTCTATGTCCGATGCACAGAGGACTGGAACGACAGCGAGAAGGCGGCGGCGGTCACCGCCGCGCTGCTGGACGAGCACGAGATCGACGTGCTGAGCCAGCATGTCAACCCGATCTCGCCCATGCGTGTGGCAGACGAACGGGGCGTGTGGACCATCGGAACGAACATGGACAACCGCTCGCTGTTCCCGGACACCTGCCTCACCTGCTGCGTGTTCAACTGGGAGCCGTTTTTTGCCGCGCGCATCGACGAGATCGAGCGCAACCGCCCCGTCGGGCGGCATTACTGGGAGGGGGTGCGCACCGGCATGGTGACGCTCGGCTCGCTGTCCGACACGGTGAGCGAGGAGACGCGGCGCATGGTGGACGCGGAGCTGGAGCGCCTGCTCAGCGGCAGCTATGACGTATTCTTCGGGCCGGTGACGGACAATACCGGCGTCGAGCGTGTTCGCGCGGGAGAGAACCTCTCGGACGCGCATCTGCTCTATGAGATGAACTGGTTTGTGGACGGAGTGGTGATGGAATGAACGACTCTGGCAAAATTCGATTTGCGGACCCGCGGGTGCGCCGCCTGCTCCGCACACTTATCCTGCTGCTGCTGGCGCTGGTGATGATCGGGCTCTTTCTCTACATGCGCGTGAATGTGCTGCTCAACCGCTACATGGAGGTGCAGGGCGAGAAGCAGGCGGAAACACTGGCGGAGCTGACGCAGCGCCAGTTTCAGGTGGAGCTGACCGCGCTGTACACCGTGGCCAGTGAGCTCACGCACATCGACGGCGACCGCACCGCGGCGCTGCGCGCGGTCGACGCGGCAAACAGCGACGCGCGCATCGGCGTGCAATATATCAACGGCAGCCTCCTCTACGGCCGCGCCTACAGCATCGACGACTTTCCCTGCATCGAGCGCGCCGTCCATGGCGAGAACGCGATCTCCTACTGCGCGGGCGAGGGGCTGATGTTTGCCGTGCCCGCCATGCGGGAGGGCAACGTCGCCTTTGTGGTCTACTGCCTCTACCCGGACGAGGTGCTGTATCAGCGCTTCGGCGTGGACAGCTACAGCGGCAGCGGCCGCACGCGCGTGGAGGACATGGACGACCGCGTGATCGTGACCTCGCTGCCGCCGGATTCCGCGGAGCATCTGGTTTTTGAGGAGCCCTCCGCCGCGCGGGGTATTCAGGTGCTGGAGACCACGCTTTATACCTCGGGCAGCGCAGCGGTGTTCCGCAACACGAGCATCGGCGAGGTCATGCTCTACGCCGCGGTGATCGACGGCAGCGACTATCATCTGGTGGGCTATGTGCCCAAGACCGTCGTCATGCAGGGCGTGCAGCGCATCAGCCTGCTGGTCATTCTGGTGTTTGCCATTCTGGCGGCCATGGTATTTTTCGGCGGCTTTCTGCTCATCGGTTTGGAGCGCAAGTCCCGCGAGAGCGACGCGCTGCGCGAGGCGGCGCGCATCGCGGAGAAGTCCAACGCCGCCAAGAGCGAGTTCCTCTCCAATATGTCCCACGACATCCGCACGCCGATGAACGCCATCATCGGCTTCACCAACCTCGCCATCCGCGATCCCTCGGACACCGAGCGGGTTAGAGAGTATCTCGGCAAGATCCGCTCATCGTCCAACCATTTGCTCTCGCTCATCAACGATGTGCTGGAGATGAGCCGCATCGAAAGCGGCAAGATTGAGCTGGAGGAAAAGCCCTGCTCGCTGCCGGAGATCCTGCATGACCTGAACAACATCATCATCGGACAGGTGGAGGCCAAGCAGCAGGAGCTGACGATGGACGCGCTGAACGTCGTCAATGAAGATGTTTTTTGCGACAAGCTGCGCCTCAATCAGGTACTGCTCAACCTGTTGAGCAACGCGGTGAAGTACACGCCCGCCGGAGGGCACATTGCCGTGCGTGTGTCCCAGTTGGAGAGTGATGATCCCGAGCGCGGGAATTACGAGTTCCACGTCAAGGATAATGGAATCGGCATGGCGCCGGAGTTTGCCGCGCACGTATTTGAGGCGTTTGAGCGTGAAAAGACCTCCACCGTCAGCGGTATTCAGGGCACCGGCCTTGGCATGGCGATCACCAAGAGCATTGTGGACATGATGGGCGGGGAGATCCGCGTCGAGACGGAGAAGGGCAAAGGCTCCGAGTTCATCGTGCGCGTGAGCTTTCGCCTGCAATCTTCCGCCGCGCCCGACCGCCGTATCCCGGAACTGGCCGGGTTGCATGCGCTGGTGGTGGACGACGACTTCAACACCTGCGACAGCGCCACGACGCTGCTCAATCAGATCGGTTTGCGCCCCGAGTGGACGCTTTCCGGCAAGGAGGCAGTGCTGCGTGCCAAGCAGGCGCACGAACGCGGCGACGGTTTCCGCGTGTTTATCGTGGACTGGAAGCTGCCCGATCTCAGCGGCATCGAGGTGGCGCGCCAGATCCGCGCCGCCGTGGGCGAGGATACGCCAATCCTGCTGATGACGGCCTACGACTGGCCCAGCATCAAGGATGAGGCGATCATAGCGGGTGTCAACGGATTTTGCAATAAGCCATTGTTTCTCTCAGAGCTTTATAGTGCGCTGACGCGAGTGCTCGGTTCCGTGGAGGAGCACAAGGCGCAGACCGTAGAGTCGGTGCCGGTGAGCTTTGCCGGACGGCGGCTGCTGCTGGTGGACGATATCGAGATGAACCGCGAGATTGCGGTGGCGGTGCTGGAGATGAACGATTTCGAGGTGGAGGAGGCCTGCGACGGCACCGAGGCGGTGGAAAAGGTAACGACCGCGGAGCCCGGCTACTACGACGCCGTGCTCATGGATGTGCAAATGCCCACCATGAACGGTTATGAGGCGACCCGCGCGATCCGCGGCTCCGACTCACCCAATGCCGGGATTCCCATTATCGCCATGACCGCCAACGCTTTCGACGAGGATAAGAAGGCCGCGTTGGAGGCGGGCATGGACGGGCATGTCGCCAAGCCCATCGACGTGGCGCGGCTGATGGAGGTACTGGGAGGCATCCTGAAGGCCAACGCATAACAAAAAAATCCCTGCCGAAGAATTCGGCAGGGATTTTTTGTGATTCAGATTGTCCACATCTGTGCGGTCATGATCAGCGACGGCTCCTTGCAGTAGAGCATCAGCGGGGCGCTGCCGCGCAGCAGCAGGCTTTCGCCTTTGGCGAAGTGATATTCCTTCATACCGCAGCGGGCCACACAGCCGCCGGTGGCGCAGAAGAGCAGGATGGCTTCCGCCCGTCGCTCCGGGGAGAAGGGCGTGTCGCCGGCGTTCAGGTGCAGCGCACCCATGAAGCCGTCCGCCTTGCCCTTGCGCAGCATCAGGTTGAAGTCTGTGCAGCGGCCGCGGGAATGGGTGTCATCCCCGCCGTCAAAGTCATGGATGTCGCCGGGATGAAGCGTCAGCTCCGCGTCCCCGTTGTGGGAGAGCGCCATGTCGCCGCGTACCGTGGAGATGTAGCGGTGGAAATCCGGCAGCGACGTGAAATCGGACTCCTCCAGCTCCACTGTGGCGCTGCTGACGCGCCAGAGGAAGTCGCGGTCGGCGTAGACTGCGTTTTCCGGCGCGATGGTCAGTTGGGTCGTCGAACCGCCGGACCACTGCGTGGTCACATAGTCGGCGGGACGCAGAATCGTAATCGTAGGTTCCATGGATCAACCGTCAATCATTGCCGTGAGCTTTTCAAAGCTCTTGTCACACAGCGGCAGGGCGTGGGCCAACAGTGCCTCGCCCTTCTTGCGGTACTCCGCGGCGAAGTCCTGATCCTTGATCGAGCCGATGTTGATCAGCACGTTCAGCCATGCGCCCTGAATGCCGGAGCGGAAGCTGAGGAACGCGACGCCGAGATCGCTGGCGGAGGTGTCGTTGAAGCCATGCTCCAGCAGGGAAGCGGCCAACGTAACGCTCTCGTCGATGAGCTCCATCATCTCCATGGGGGTCTTGGTGCAGGCCTTGAGGCCGTTTTGGATGGCGGCGGAGCGGGCAGCCTTTTGTTCATCGGTGTCCTTCGGCATGCCGAAGGCGTCGCTCACCACGTTGAATGCCTCGGTGTCGCGATCCATCACGTCGAGGAGGCGGGCCTTGAGGGTGTTGCCCTTCTTCTCTACCTCGGCAGCATACTCTGCAAACTCGGCGTATTTCTTGCGGCCCTGCGTCAGGTTGCCGACCATGGCGGTCAGCGCGGCGCCGATGGAGCCTTCAAGCGCGGCGACAGAGCCGCCGCCCGGTGCCGGCGCGTCGGACGCGACGGTATCGACAAATTGGGTAACGGTCATATCAGCAAGTTTCATGGCAAAAAATCCTTTCTCATGCAAGACGCAGCAATGGTACAATGCCGCGGCGCATTCCAATTCTTTTGCTGACCTTTCTTACAAAAGTCAGTGATTCATGTCGATCAGGTGATACTCCATGACCTGGTTCTTGCAGTCGAAGTCCTTGGCCTTGAGGTAGAACTCGGCGCAGTCGATGAGCGCCTTGGCGGGAGTCAGACCGACGATCTCGCTCTCGATGACGCGGGTGCCATAGCGCTCGGCCAGGGCCTTGATCATTTCATAGGTGACGTAGAGCGGGGTATCCTCAAAGTTGACCATGTTCATGGAGACCTGCGCGATGCCGCGGTCCTCGAGCATGAAGCCCATGGCCTTGCAGCTGCGGAAGCCGCCGGAGGAGCCGCGGATGACCTTGGCGATCTTCTTCGCGATCTCGACGTCGGAGGTGGCAAGGTTGCAGTTGAACGCGATCAGCGGCATACGTGCGCCGATGGCGGTGATGCCGGCGGTGGGGTGGATCTTGCGCTCGCCGTAGTCGGGCGCCCAATCCGGCTCGAGCAGCTTTTCGGGCATGCCCTCGAACTCGCCCTTGCGGCAGGTGGCGAGGTTGCGGCGCTCCGGGCGGGTGGCGCTGTCCTCATACAGGAAGGAGGGAACCTTCAGCTCATCCCAGATGCGCTGGGCGACGCGCTTGGACATCTCGACGCACTCTTCCACGGTAACATCCATCTGCGGAACGAATGGAATGACGTCGGTAGCGCCCATGCGCTTGTGCTCACCCTTGTGCTTGCGCATGTCGATGCGCTCGGTGGCGACCTTGGTCAGCTGGAACGAGACCTCCTCGATGGCCTCGGGAGAGCCGACGAGGGTGAAGACGCAGCGGTTGTGGTTGCCGTCGGTCTGCGCGTCAAACAGGGTGCAGCCGGGGACACTGTTTGCAGCCTCAACGAGCGCGTTGTAGGTCGCCTCGTCCTTCTCCTTGCTGCAACTGAAATTGGGGATGCATTCTACGAGCTTTGCCATGACGAAATCCTCCTTAAAAATTTAATGGGATGAGCATATTATAGCCCCGGACGACAGGGTTCGTAAACATGTTCAATTTGATTTTTACGCAAATTCACTTTGTTTTTTTCGGCAGTCGCAGAAAAAAACAAAAAAAAGAAAGTGGAGAGCCCTTGCAATGAAGCGCTGAAATGCGTATAATATTTATGAATATGCGACAAAAAAGTGAAACCAAGTCTGTGCGGAGGTTGACGATATGTACGAGAGCAAAATGAAGTCGGAGGAGACCGATCGCCTGTTTGATGCCATCCTGTCTTTGAAGGATAAGGAAGAATGCTACCGCTTTTTTGATGATCTTTGCACCTATGGCGAGATTCTTGCGATGACGCAGCGCTTTCAGGTTGCCGATGAGCTGTACCAGGGGAGCACGTTTTCCAATATCTCCTCCAAGATCAGCGTTTCCTCGACTACGATTACCCGCGTCAACAAGTGCCTCAACTACGGAGCCAACGGCTACAGGACCGTGTTGGATCGCCAATACAACAAGGAAGAGAAGTAATATCGCGTCAAAGAAGAGCCGCTTCCCACGGGAAGCGGCTCTTTGTTTATCACATCAGATGTCGAGAACGGAGGGAACGTGCTTCTGCTCGTCGACGTAGACGGCAATCCTTTCCGCGGCGTCGGCAGGGGAGAGCTTCTCCTGCTCACCGGATTTCATGTTTTTCAGCGTCACGACGCCGGCGTTGATTTCGTCCTCGCCGAGGAAGAGCACGAACGGCACGCCCAGCTTGTCGGCGTAGTTCATCTTCTGCTTGAACTTCTTCGCCTCGGTATAGAGCTGCGTGCGCAGACCGCGGTTGCGGAGCGTGGTGCCAAGCGCCACAGCGGCGGAAAGATCTTCCGCCATCGGGAGGATCAGCGCGTCTGCGGGCGCCATGGGGACCTTGTCGTTGAGCATACCCTGCTCGCCGAGGACGTAGAACAGGCGGGTCACGCCGATGGAGATGCCCACGCCCGGCAACTGGCGGTCGGTGTAGTACTCCGCGAGGTTGTCGTAGCGGCCGCCGGAGCAGACCGAGCCGATCTCCGGGTGATCGAGCAGAGAGGTCTCGTACACCGTGCCGGTGTAGTAGTCGAGGCCGCGGGCGATGGTGAGGTCCACCGCGAAGTTATCCTGCGGCACACCGAAGCCGCCGAGGTACTTGGTGACGGTCTTGAGCTCGTCCAAACCGGTGTCAAACAGCTCATTGCGGCCGCGGTAGCCCTCCAGCGCGCTGAGCACTTCGTCGTTGGTGCCGCGGATGCCGGTGAAGCCGAGGATCTCGTCCGCTTGCTCCGCGGTCAGGCTAAGGTCGTCCACCAGAATGGCGCGGACGCCGTCGACGCCGATCTTCTCCAGCTTGTCCACCGTGCGCATGATGTCGCCGGCCTTGCTGGTCAGCCCCAGCATGGCGTAAAAGCCGTTGAGGATGCGGCGGTTGTTGATGCGGATCTGGAAGCGCTTAAGGCCGAGGCGGGAGAATACCGTGTAGATGATCGCCGGAATCTCCGCGTCGTTGGCGATGTCGAGCTGTGTGTCGCCGATGATGTCGATGTCCGCCTGATAGAATTCACGGAAGCGACCGCGCTGCGCACGCTCGCCACGGTAGACCTTGCCGATCTGGAAGCGCTTGAACGGGAACGCCAGCTCGTTGTAGTGCAGCGCGACGTACTTCGCCAGCGGCACCGTGAGGTCAAAGCGTAGGCTGAGGTCGGTGTCGCCCTTGGTGAAGCGGTAGATCTGCTTCTCCGTCTCGCCGCCGCCCTTGGCGAGCAGAATTTCGCTGGCCTCGATCAGGGGAGTGTCCAGCGGGGTATAACCATATAAGGAGTAGGACGAGCGGATGATCTCCATGATCCGTTCCATCTGCATCTGCGCTCCCGGGAGCAGCTCCATAAATCCGGAGAGCGTACGCGCCTTGATCTTTTCCATTGAGAATCCCTCCAAAAGCTTGTTAAAACGTATTTTACGCATTTGCCGCAAAAATGTCAAGTAATACGTTACATTAGCACAATAACGCAGTAAAGTATTAACACAAAACTGCGGTAATTGCATGAAATACAAAAAGTTTTTTAGGAACCGCAATTTTTTTGTTGAAATTAACGGGCAGTTGTGTTATAGTACCTTCATAAACGTTGGCGCGGGTCTCCGCGTCGGCGCTCCGCCGAAGCGGGGAGGTGTGTGAGAGCCGTTTGCCCAAACGGTTTTCCCGTGAGACGGAAAAGAAAAAATGGAGAGAGAGGTTATTTTTCTATGGCTAGTGAAAAGAAAGTAAGACTCCCGAACGTATTTGAGGCGCTGCTGCCCATCATCGTGATGGCAGGCCTCATGATCTACGGCCTGGCCAAGGGCGAATACGTCGACGCCCATATGCCGTTGATCGTCGCGATGTGCGTCGCCTGCGCCATCGGCGGGCTGTGCGGTCACAGCTTCTCCGACATGGTCGCCGGTATGCTCGAGCGTCTGTACAACACACTCGAAGCGCTGCTGATCCTCATGACGGTCGGTCTTCTGATTTCGTCCTTCATGATGTCCGGCACCATCCCCGCTCTGATCTATTACGGTCTGAACCTTTTGACCCCGAAGCTGTTCCTGCCGATCGGCTGCTGCCTGTGCGCGATCGTCGGTCTGGCGTGCGGCTCCTCCTGGACCGCCACCGCTACCATCGGTATCGCGATGCTCGGCGTCGGCGCCGGCCTCGGCATCAACCCGGCCATGACCGCCGGTATGATCATCTCCGGCGCGTATGTCGGCGATAAGTTCTCCCCGCTGTCCGACACCACCAACCTCGCCGCGGGCGTGTCCAACACCGGTCTGTTCGACCACGTCAACGCGATGGTCTCCACCACCGGCCCGACCTTCCTGCTGGCGGTCATCCTCTACACGATCCTCGGCCTGAACGTCGACGTTTCCAACTATGACCCCGAGCTCGCTCAGGGCATTCAGGCGGCGATGCAGCAGGTCTGCCACATCAACGTCGCGCTGCTCATCCCGATCGTGGTCATTATCGTGGTCTGCATCCTGAAGGTGCCCGGCCTCATCGGTATCATGATCTCCGTTGCCACCGGCGTCATCTTCGCGCTGATCTTCCAGCGTGACATGGGCTACGGCCTCAGCGACATCTTCGACATCCTGCACTATGGTCCCTGGCTCGAGGCCGAGGCCGGCGGCGCTGTCACCGAAGAAGCGGCGGAGCTGGTCAACCAGCTGCTTGCCAAGGGCGGCATGGACAACACCATGTGGACGATCAACCTCGTTATCCTGGCTGTCGCCTACGGCGGCGCGCTGGAGCGTGCGGGCTGCGTCGAGGCTCTGTTCGGCGGCCTGAAGCACAAGATCAAGACCGTTTGGCAGCTCGTTCTCGCCACCATGGTCACCTCCATCTTCTGCGATGCTGCGATGGGCGACCAGTTCCTCGGCGTCAGCGTTCCCGCCCCGCTGTACATGGATAAGTACGACGAGATGGGCCTCGCGCGCAACATGCTCTCCCGTACCCTCGAAGACGCTGGTACGCTGTGGGCGGTTATGTTCCCCTGGACCGGCTGCGGCGCGTATCAGATGGGCGTTCTGGGCATCCACCCGTTCGTCTACTTCCCGTTTGCGTTCGTCAACCTGCTCAACCCGATCTACGCGTTCATCACCGCGTTCCTCGGCCGCAACATCTTCTGGGCTGACGGTTCTTACACCAACCTGTTTGGCAAGACCGTGAAGAAGGCTCCTGCCGCCGCTCCCGCTGAGGCGCACGAGTATGCCGTCAAGCAGCTCGAGGCCGCTCGCGCTGCCGGCAAGGCTCCCAAGCCCCAGGCTTGATTTATCCGCTGGGATAGGGTAAGATACTACATAAGGCGAGGGGCTCGTCCCCTCGCCTTATCCATGAAAAGGAGAAACGCTATGCGCCGTACCGTGCTGCCGTGGGAGTCTGTCCCCGGCCCCAAATATTCCGCCGTTGACACGCTCAAACGAAACAACCGCATCAAATACGGCGGCTGGTTCGTGGTCGCCGTGCTGTTTTTGGGCGGCATGATGACGCGGTGGAAGATCGCCCTCATTTTCGCCGTGCTCTACGCGCTGGCAATGCTGATGGAGAAATATGTCACGGTGACGGAGCGCGGGCTGGAGATCTACCACCAGATGCAGATCACCACGAACTATGAGCACTGGGATTGGAAGGACATCTATGCCGTGACCCATGAGCCGGACCCTGCCGGCAGCGGTCGCATGATTCTCTATTTCACCAAGGGCGACCGCACCAAGCGCAACTACTTCACCAACGAGGATACGAAGGAAATCCTCAAGCTGGCGAAGAAGCAAAACCCCGAGATCCGTATCTATAACGGCAAGGATACCCGCGACAAGGCGGAAGCGATCCGCAACCGGAACAAGAAGAAATAAGGCGCAAACGGCCGCTCTTTTCAGGGCGGTCGATTCTTTTGCTCGACTGCTTTAGCACGATACCACGGTATCACAATAATGATATAATGCACAAAAAAACTGAAATTTTCAGCAAAAAACTGTTGACATTACACAAAAGAAAGAATATGCTAGTTGCAGTTGAGAGGGAAAACCCTCCCGCTACAGGATGCGGCGTCCGCTCTGGGCAAGCGGAGGACCACAACCGCAGCCCGTACCTTTCTCACACGTCACAAGGGTCTTTTGCCTGTAGAGGCGCATTTTTTGCGCCTGGCAACGATTAAAAAAGTGAGGTAGAGAATTATGATCATGAATCCTTCCGCGATCAAGAAGATCGTGATGGACGGCCATAGCCTGACGCTGGAGAGCTTCGTGGCCGTCGCGCGCTTCGGCGCCAAGGTTGAGTTGGCGGACAGCGCCATCGAGGCGATGAAGAAGTCCCGCGCGCTGGCGGACAAGATCGCCGCCGAGGGCCGCGTCGCTTACGGCATCACCACCGGTTTCGGCGAGTTCCAGAAGGTCGCCGTCCCCAAGGAGATGTCCAACCAGCTCTCCACCAACCTGATCCTGAGCCACTGCACGGCGGCCGGCGATCCCTACGCGCCCGAGATCTCCCGCGGCATGATGCTGCTGCGCGCCAACGCGCTGTGCGGCGGCGTGTCCGGCGTGCGTCCGCTGCTCGTCGAGATGCTCGTCGAGATGCTCAACAAGGGCGTCACCCCGATCATCCCCGAGAAGGGCTCCCTGGGCTCCTCCGGCGACCTCGCGCCTCTGGCGCACATGACGCTGCCGATGCTCGGCAAGGGCGAGGCGTGGTATGACGGCGTCCGCATGAGCGGCGCTGAGGCCATGGCGAAGGCCGGCATCAAGACGCTGGACACCCTCGTGAGCAAAGAGGGCCTCGGCATGACCAACGGCACCTGCGCCATGACCTCCGTCGGCGCGCTGGCGCTGTACGACACCATCTGCGCCGCCCAGCTCGGCGATGTGATCGCGTCCCTGAGCTTCGAGGGCCTGACCGCCCAGCGCTCTGCCTTCGATCCGCGCGTCCACGAGGTCCGCGGCCAGAAGGGCCAGATGCTCGTCGCCGCCAACATGCGCAAGCTGCTCGATGGCTCCGAGATCATCGACAAGGCGCAGGGCGACCGCGTGCAGGACGCCTACGCGCTCCGCTGCGTACCGCAGCTGCACGGCGCCTGCCGTGACGCGCTCGAGTTCGTCAAGGAGAAGGTCGAGATCGAGCTCAACGCCGTCACCGATAACCCGCTGATGTTCCTCGACGACGAGGCGGTCATCTCCGGCGGCAACTTCCATGGCGAGCCCATGGCGCTGCCGTTCGACTTCCTCGGCATCGCCGCTTCCGAGCTGGCGGATTCCTCCGAGCGCCGCACCGAGCGCATGGTCAACGCCGCGCTCTCCAACGGCCTGACCCCGTTCCTGACCACGCAGGCCGGCGTCAACTCCGGCTTCATGATCGTGCAGTACGCCGCGGCGTCCATGGTCAGCGAGAACAAGGTCTACGCGCATCCCGCGTCCGTCGACTCCATCCCGTCCTCCGCGAACCAGGAGGATATCGTCTCCATGGGCACCACCGCCGCGCGCAAGGCCCGCATGATCCTCAAGAACACGCAGGACGTGCTGGCTGACGAGCTGATGACCGCCTGCCAGGCGATCGACATCCGCCGCCGCGTGGGTACCCACGGCAACGGCATCACCCCGCTGCATCAGGCGATCTATGACCACGTCCGCGAGAAGGTCGCGTTCTACGAGATCGACCGCGAGATCTGGCCCGACATCCGTGCCTGCGAAGAGATGATCCGTTCCGGCGAGCTGCTGGAGATCGTCAAGAAGTTCATCCCCGACTTCGAATAAGCGAATCATATAAAAGGACCGCGATCTTATGATCGCGGTCCTTTTTTCGCCTTACGGCTGGAATTGAGTGAACAACTCCACGCTGCCGGAAAGATACCCGGTTTCGCTCCACGCCAGCACCGCGTAGGATTTCTCATTCAGCCCTTGAATCGGCTTGGCGTAAATGCCGGCGTGCGGGAGGGTCTCGACGATGCTCTCCGGCAGGAAGCTGACGCCGAGGCCGGACTGCACCAGCTGCATCGGCATGGTGGTGTCATAGCACTGGTAAACCACGTTCGGCGTGAAGCCGCTGCGCTGACACTCCTTGAGCAGGATCTCCGTGTAGCCCCACAGGTCGTCGCTGCGCAGCAGACACATCGGCACGCCGCGCAGACGCTCCATCGGAATTGTGTCCAGCTCCGGCGCGGGATCGGTCGCCGCGGTCACGATGAGCTTCAGTCGATCCTCACCCACGATCCGCTCCTGTAAGCCTATGGTCTCCTTGACGCCCGCGCGCAGGAACAGCACGTTCAGCTCGCCGCGGTTGAGATCGGCGACCAGATCCTGCGGCGAGCCGAGACGGATGTACAGCTCCACCTGCGGGTACGCCTCGTGGTAGGCATGCAGAAACGGCAGGGTGTAGGGGACGGTGGAGTGCAGCACGCCGATGCGCACCGAGCCGCGCACGCCCGCGCCCAGCGAGCGCACGTGCTCGGCGAGCTGATCGAGGTCGGAGATGAACGCCCGCCCTTGCTGATAGAGGCTCGTGCCCGCGTCGGTGAGCTGCATGCCCTTGTTGCCGCGGCGGAACAGTGCCACGCCCAGCTCCTGCTCCAGCAGCGCGATCTGGCGTGAGATTGGCGGCTGCGCGACGTGCAGCTTCCGCGATGCTGCGGACACGCTCCGCTCCTCTGCGACCGCACAAAAGTACTCCAACTGACGGATCGTCATAACCGTTTCCTCCATATACAAAGATAGTATAGCAAATATATCAACGAAATATTTTTCATTATAGCGAATTTGCTGTATAATACAAGTCAGAAATGAGGAAACGCTTAAATTTTGGCGTTTTCCCACAAAATGATTGAAAGTGAGGACGCATCATGAAAGACCTTGCGAACGAGGCCATGACCATCAAGCTGGATTATGACCTGCCCGAGTATCCCAAGATGGACCCGCAGTATCGCCGCGCGCCGCGCCGCGAATCCCACCTGACTCAGGCGGACAAGCTGCTCGCCATCAAGAACGCCCTGCGTTACATCCATCCCGACCATCACGCGCAGATGGCGAAGGAGTTCGCGCAGGAGCTGGAGGAGCACGGCCGCATCTACGGCTACCGCTTCCGTCCCGAAGGCAAGCTCTACGGCAAGCCCATCGACGAGTATAAGGGCAAGTGCATCGAGGGCAAGGCCATTCAGGTCATGATCGACAACAACCTCGACTTCGACGTGGCGCTGTATCCCTACGAGCTGGTCACCTACGGCGAGACCGGTCAGGTCTGCCAGAACTGGATGCAGTACCGTCTCATCAAGAAGTACCTCGAGGAGCTGACCGACGAGCAGACGCTGGTCGTCATGTCCGGCCATCCTCTGGGCCTGTTCCACTCCCATAAGATGGCGCCGCGCGTCATCATCTCCAACGGCCTGATGGTCGGCACGTTCGACGATCAGGAGAACTTCAACCGCGCTGCCGCGCTCGGCGTCGCCAACTACGGCCAGATGACCGCCGGCGGCTGGATGTACATCGGGCCGCAGGGCATCGTCCACGGCACGTTCAACACCCTGCTCAACGCCGGCCGTCTGAAGCTGGGCATCCCCAACGACAAGGATCTCGCGGGCAAGCTGTTCATCTCCGCCGGTCTTGGCGGCATGAGCGGTGCGCAGGGCAAGGCGGCGGAGATCGCCGGCGCCGCGTCCATCATCGCCGAAGTCGACGATTCCCGTATCGACACCCGTTACACCCAGGGCTGGGTCAGCCATCGCACCGGCAGCCTCGAGGAAGCGGTCAAGATCGCGACCGAGCACCAGAAGGAAGGCAAGCCCTGCGCCGTCGCCTATCACGGCAACATCGTCGACCTGCTGGAGTACCTCTATGAGAAGAACGTCCACGTCGACCTCATGAGCGACCAGACCTCCTGCCATGTCCCGTACGACGGCGGCTACTGCCCGCAGGGCCTTACCTTCGAGCAGCGCACCGAGATGCTGGACAAGGATCCCGAGGGCTTCCGCAAGCTGGTTGACAAGACCCTGCAGCATCACTATGAGATGATCTGCAAGTTCCATGAGCGCGGCACCTACTTCTTCGACTACGGCAACAGCTTCCTCAAGGCCGTGTACGACACGGGCGTGAAGAGCATCTGCAAAAACGGCGAGAACGACCTGGACGGCTTCATCTTCCCGTCCTACGTCGAGGACATCCTCGGCCCGTGCCTGTTCGACTTCGGCTACGGCCCGTTCCGTTGGTGCTGCCTGAGCCGCAACCCCGAGGATCTGCACAAGACCGACATGGCTGCCGCCGAGTACATCAAGGCGCACAACCGCCGCTATCAGGACTACGACAACTACGTCTGGGTCCGCGACGCGGAGAAGAACAAGCTGGTCGTCGGCACCCAGTGCCGTATCCTGTATCAGGATGCCATGGGCCGCATGAACCTCGCACTCAAGTTCAACGAAATGGTGCGCAACGGCGAGATCGGGCCGGTCATTCTGGGCCGCGACCATCACGATACCGGCGGAACCGACGCGCCGTTCCGTGAGACCTCCAACATCAAGGACGGCTCCAACATCATGGCTGAGATGGCGACCCAGTGCTACGCCGGCAACGCCGCGCGCGGCATGAGCTACATCGCGCTGCACAACGGCGGCGGTACCGGCATTGGCCGCGCCATCAACGGCGGCTTCGGCATGGTGCTCGACGGCTCCGAGCGCGTCGATACCATCCTGAAGATGGCGATGCCTTGGGACACCATGATCGGCGTTGCCCGCCGCAGCTGGGCGCGCAACGAGAACGCCATGACCACCGTTGCCGAGTACAACAAGATGTACGCCGGCCAGGATCACATCACCATGCCGTACCTCGCGGACGACAAGCTCGTCGATGAGGCCGTCAAGGGGATGAAGGGCTAAACCGCAAATAAACACCTGAAGGGAGAGGGCGCACGCCCTCTCCCTCGAAAGGATAAAGACGCATGAAAAAAGTATTGATCCAAAACATCGGGATGCTGGCGACGCCCAAGGGTACGTCCGCCCACCGCGGCGAGGAGCAGGGCAAGATTGAAATGCTCAAGGACGCGTGGGTGCTGATCGAGGACGGCGTCATCGCCAAGGTTGGCACCGGCAAGCCGGACGCCGCGGGCGCGGAGGTCATCGACGCGGGCGGCAATCTGGTCACGCCGGGTCTGGTGGACGCGCACACGCACCTCATCTTCGGCGGCTGGCGGCAGAATGAGCTGGGGCTCAAGCTCCACGGCGCGAGCTATCTGGACATCCAGAACGCCGGCGGCGGCATCCAGTCCACCACCAACGCCACCCGTACCGCCACCGAGGAGGAGCTTGCGGCGAAAGCGGAGGACGCGCTGAACGAAATGCTGCGCTTCGGCACCACCACCTGCGAAGCCAAGAGCGGCTACGGTCTCGCGACCGAGCATGAGCTCAAGGAGCTGCGCGTGATCCGCGACCTGAACGAGCGCCATCCCATTGATCTTGTCGCCACCTTCATGGGTGCGCATCTGGTGCCCGCGGAGTACAAGCAGAATCGCGATGAGTACGTTCGCCTCGTGTGCGAGGAGATGATGCCGCTCGTCAAGGAGCAGGGCATCGCGAAGTTCTGCGACGTGTTCTGCGAAGCGGACACTTTCACCGCGGAGGAATCCCGCCGCATTCTGGAAGCCGGTCTCAAGTATGGCCTGCGCCCGAAGATCCACGCTGATGAGATTGAAGCCATTGGCGGCAGCGTCCTCGCCGGCGAGATCGGCGCGATCTCCGCGGAGCACCTGATCGTCTGCCCGCCGGAGGGCATCGCGAGCATGGCAAAGGGCGGCGTCATCGCCTGCCTGCTGCCGGCTACCAGCTTCAACCTCGGCGCGGTGTTCGCTCCCGCGCGCGACATGGTCAAAGCGGGCGTTCCCGTTGCCATGGCGACGGACTTCAACCCCGGCTCCTGCCCGTGCCTCAACATGCAGTTCGTCATCAACCTCGGCTGCCTCAAGTACAAGCTGACGCCCGAGGAGGTGCTCACCGCAGTCACGCTCAACGGCGCCGCCGCCATCGACATGGCGGACAAGGTGGGTTCCGTGGAAGCCGGCAAGCAGGGCGACCTCGTGATCTGGAACGCGCCGGATCTGGACTATATTTGCTACCGCGTGGGCAGCAATCTTGTGAAAACGGTCGTGAAAAAGGGCGTCGTGGTGTAATCCCGGAAAGGCATACCCCGTGGATAGGACAGATTATAGAATCATCAATCTCCTGCAGGAGGACTGCCGCATGACCCTGCGCGCCATCGGCGAGCAGGTCGGGCTGACGCCTCCCGCGGTGGCGGAGCGCATCCGCAAGCTGGAGGAGGAGGGGATCATCCGTTCCTACCGCATCAGCGTGGATCGGACGCGCCTCGACTGCGGCATCACCGGCTTCATCATGGTAGCGCCGGAGCCGGACAAATACGCGGCGTTCTGCACGTTTTGCGAGCAGAAGCCGGAGATTACGGAGCACTATCATGTGATCGGGCACTATAACGCCATGCTCCGCTTCGCGGTGCGGGACACCAACGCGCTGGATGAGCTGCTCTCGCAGATCAAGCAATACGGCGATTCCCGCACGTCGGTGGAGCTCAAAACGCTCTTTGACGCAAAGGAGCTGCCGCTCCCTTAACGAAGCGAACAGCGGCCCGGCACAGGCGGGCCGCTTTCGTTTTTTAAGTCCTATAGGCTTTTACTTTCACGGAAAAAGCCCTAGGGCAAAATGAAAAAAAGAAAGTCATTTACAAATTTTGCGGCTGTGGTTACAATACGGACAGAACACGCAAACAAACCAAAATACAGGAGGAGATACGCATGGGCATCAAGACAGATATCGAAATCGCGCAGGAGTGCGAAAAGCGTAAAATTACTGAGATCGCGGCCAAGGCCGGCATCGATGAGAAGTACCTCGAACAGTACGGCAGCTACAAGGCCAAGGTCGATTACAAGCTGCTCAAGGATCTGGACAGCAAGCCCAACGGCAAGCTGATCCTGGTCACCGCCATCACCCCGACCCCTGCGGGCGAGGGCAAGACCACCACTTCCGTGGGTCTCGCCGACGGTCTGCGTGCCATCGGCAAGAAATCCATCGTCGCCCTGCGTGAGCCCTCCCTCGGCCCGGTGTTCGGCGTCAAGGGCGGTGCTGCCGGCGGCGGCTATGCGCAGGTCGTCCCGATGGAGGACATCAACCTCCACTTCACCGGCGACTTCCACGCCATCGGCGCGGCGAACAACCTGCTCGCTGCCATGCTGGATAACCACATTCAGCAGGGCAACGTCCTGGGCATCGACCCGAAGAGCATCACCTGGAAGCGCGCGGTGGATATGAACGACCGCCAGCTGCGCCACATTGTTGACGGTCTCGGCGGCCGCGTGCAGGGCGTGCCCCGCGAGGATGGCTTTGAGATCACCGTGGCCTCCGAGGTCATGGCGGCGCTGTGCCTTGCCTCCAGCATCACCGACCTCAAGGAGCGCCTCGGCCGCATGATCGTCGGCTACAGCTACACCGGCGCGCCCGTCACCGCACACGACCTCAAGGCAGAGGGCGCCATGGCCGCGCTCCTCAAGGACGCCATCAAGCCCAACCTTGTGCAGACGCTGGAAGGCACCCCCGCCTTCATCCACGGCGGCCCGTTCGCAAATATCGCCCACGGCTGCAACAGCGTCATGGCAACCCGCATGGCTCTCAAGCTCAGCGACTACACCGTGACGGAAGCCGGCTTCGCCGCTGACCTCGGTGCGGAGAAGTTCATCGACATCAAGTGCCGTATGTCCGGTCTGCGTCCGTCCGCGGTGGTCATCGTCGCGACGGTGCGCGCGCTCAAGTATCATGGCGGCGTGCCCAAGGCGGAGCTCAACGGCGAGAACCTCGAAGCTCTCGAAAAGGGCCTGCCCAACCTGCTCCAGCACGTCTCCAACGTCAAGGACGTCTACGGCCTGCCCTGCGTCGTCGCGATCAACGCGTTCCCGACCGACACCAAGGCGGAGCTCGACCTCGTGGAGAAGAAGTGCAAGGAACTCGGCGTCAACGTCGCGCTCAGCGAAGTCTGGGCCAAGGGCGGCGAAGGCGGCAAGGCGCTGGCGGAAGAGGTCGTTCGTCTGTGCGAGCAGCCCAACCAGTTCAGCTTTGTCTATGACGAGAAGGATACCATCGAGAACAAGCTCAACGCCATCTGCACCAAGGTCTATCACGCCGACGGCGTGGTGCTGGACGCCAACGCCAAGAAGCAGCTCGCGCAGATCACCGAGCTCGGCTTTGACAAGCTGCCCATCTGCATGGCGAAGACCCAGTATTCCTTCTCCGACAACGCGTCCCTCCTCGGCGCGCCCAAGGGCTTCAAGATCACCGTCCGCAACCTCAAGGTCTGCGCCGGTGCGGGCTTCATCGTGGCGCTGACCGGCGATATCATGACCATGCCGGGCCTGCCGAAGGTTCCCGCCGCCGAGAAGATCGACGTGGACGAGAACGGCGTCATCAGCGGACTGTTCTAACTTCCTTTTCTTGAAAGAAAAGTAAGCAAAAGAACTTTACTGAGGGCTTGTTATGGACTTGTTAGACAGTTCTATTCATAGCTTTACCGAACAGCTTGCGTCTCCCGCGCCCGTTCCGGGCGGCGGGGGCGCCAGCGCCCTCGTCGGTGCCATCGGCATTGCGCTGGGCGACATGGTGGGCGAGTTGACCGTCGGCAAGAAGAAATATGCTGACGTAGAGGACGAGATCAAAGCGCTTATGGCGCGCGCGCAGGAGCTGCGCGTGAAGCTGCTCGCCTGCATCGAGAAGGATGCGACCATGTTCGAGCCGCTCTCCCGCGCCTATGGCATTCCCAAGGACGATCCCACACGGGATACAGTTATGGAGAAGTGCCTGCACGATGCTGCCAGCGCGCCGCTGGAGATCTTCGACCTCTGCTGTGAGGCGATCGAGTTGCAGCGGGACTTTGCAGACAAGGGCAGCAAGCTGGTGATCTCCGACGCGGCGACGGGCGTGGAGCTTTGCCGCGGCGCACTGTACGGCGCGGCGGTAAACGTCAAGGTCAACACCAAGCTGATGAAGGATCGCGCCTATGCCGCGGAGCTTGACGCCCATGTGGACGCGGCGCTCGCGAAGTATGGCGCCATGGCGGACAAGATCTTTGACGATGTGTACCAGAGGTACTGCGGATGAAACTGCTCAAAGTATTTTTGTCCGGCATCCTCGCGGGACTGAGCATCGGACTCGGCGGCGTGGCGTTTTTGTCGCTGGATAATAAGGTGGTCGGCGCGGCGGTGTTTACCGTGGGATTGTTCACGGTCTGCACCATGGGCTTCAATCTCTACACCGGCAAGGTGTGCTACGCCTTCGACAACGACGCGGCGTACGCAAAAAGCTTGCCGGTGATCTGGCTGGGCAATCTTTGCGGCGCAGGGCTGACAGCGTTTTTCGTCAGCATGACCCGCAATGCGGGCATCGCGGAGAAGGCGATGGCGCTGTGCGCGACCAAACTGGACGACAGCTTGGTGAGCCTCTTTTTCCTGGGGCTTTTGTGCAATATTTTCATCTACATCGCCGTGGAGGGTTACAAGAATAACCCCCACGAAGCCGGGAAGTATCTGTCGTTGTTCTTCGGCGTGATGGGCTTCATCCTCTGCGGGACGGAGCACTGCGTCGCGGACATGTTTTACTTCTGGATGGCGGGCGCGTGGAGCGGTCAGGCAATCCTGCGCATCCTCGTCATCACCCTCGGCAACTCGGTCGGCGGTATCTTGTTACCGCTTTGCAGAAAAGTGTGCAACAGCAAATAGACAACGTTTATTTGCTTAGCCAGATTTCGCGGTTGCCGCGTCAGCGGCGCGCGAAATGGCGAATTGAATACTTTTTGATGTGCGCGAGCACATCAAAAGCTCAACAGAGTAGGGAACAGCGCGTCAAGTGCCGCCGGATGGGAAGTTGTCGGCGGACGAAGGACGAGATCCGCGATGCTGCTCCCGCATCCGCTGCTGCAAGAGGAAAACTCCTTTCGCGGCAACTGTTGCGAAAGGAGTTTTATTATGAAATTAAACGGTCAGGAACAAACCAAACAACTGTTTTCCACCAAAATGCTGGCGACGCTGGGCATTCTGCTGGCGATGGACATCGTGCTGACACGGTTTCTTTCCATCAACGCCTGGAACATTCGCATCGGCTTCGGCTTTGTGCCGGTGGTGCTTTCGGGGATGCTGTTCGGCGCGCTACCGACCATGGTGCTGGGCGCGCTGGCGGACTTCCTCGGTGCGATCCTGTTCCCCACGGGGCCGTATTTCCCCGGCTTTACGCTGACGGCGGCGCTGACGGGGCTGACCTTCGGGTACTTCCTGAAAAAGGAGAACAACATCCGCGGCACCGTGTGTGCGGTGCTGATCGTGCAGTTCATTCTGGGACTTCTGCTCAATACGTTTTGGATTCACTTGCTTTACAGCTCGCCCTTTGTGCCGCTGCTGGCGACCCGCGTGGTACAGTCGGCGTTTTTGAGCGTTGTCCAGTTTGTGACCATCCGCGCACTCGCGCAGCTTTCGGAGCGTATTTTTAAGAAGGTGATCGTATGACACCGCAAGAGGCGATCGACTACATTGAGCATTACGGCTGGAGCACCACCCGCCTCGGACTTGACCGCACGCGGGAGCTGCTTCGCAAGCTGGGCGATCCGCAGAAGCGGCTCAAGTTTGTCCATGTGGCGGGCAGCAACGGGAAGGGCAGCACCTGCGCCATGCTGGACGCGATTCTTCGCGCGGCGGGTTATCGCACGGGACTTTACACCTCGCCGTACATTCAGAATTTCTGCGAGCGCATCCAAGTTGACGGGGAGAACATCCCCGGTGGAGACCTTGCCGACGTGACGGAGCGGGTGCGCGCCATTGCCGAGGCGATGGAGGATCACCCCAGCCAGTTTGAGCTGGTGACCGCTGCCGCCATGCTGTACTTTGCCGAGCGGCACTGCGACATCGTGGTGCTGGAGGTGGGCATGGGCGGCGCGCTGGACTCCACCGACGTCATCGACTGCCCAGAAGTCGCGGTCATCACCAACATCGGTCTGGAACACACCGAATACCTCGGCGATACGCTGGAGAAGATTGCCGCCACGAAAGCCGGCATCATCAAATCCGGCTGCCGCGCGGTTTGCTATGATGGCGCAAGCGAAGTTACCGCGGTGATCCGCGGCGTTTGCGCGGAGCGAAACGTGCCGCTACGCTTTGCCGACTACGGCAAAGTAAAGCCGCTGGGACAGAGTCTCGACGGACAGCGCTTCCGCTGGAACGGTGTGGAGTACCACCTCGCGCTGCTGGGCGCGCACCAGCTCCACAATGCCGCAACGGTGCTGGAATCCGTGGCGGCGCTGCGCGAGGGCGGTTGGATTATCCCGGAGACGGCGGTGCGCGAGGGCCTTGCGCAGGTCATTTGGCCCGCGCGGCTGGAGGTTATGCAGCGCAAGCCGCTGTTTCTGATCGACGGCGGTCACAATCCCCAGTGCGCGGAGGCTCTGTCGGCAAGCCTGCGGGAGCTGCTGGGAGACAAGAGGGCGGTATTCCTGCTGGGCGTGCTGGCGGATAAGGACTATCCGCAGATGATGGCATTGCTCTTGCCGCTCGCGCAGGAATTCATTTGCCTCACCCCGCTGAGTGACCGCGCCCTGAGCGCGGAAGAGCTCGCGGCGTATCTGCGACAGCAGGGTGCGACGGCGACGGCCTGCGGAGATATTCCGTCGGGGCTGCGTGCGGCCTTTGCCGCCGCGGGAGAGAACGGCGCGGTGGTGGCCTTCGGCTCACTGTACCTTGTCGGCGCGATCCGCGGCGAATATCAAAAACAGAACCAGAAATGACAAAACTCTTGACACTACCGGACAATAAGAAAGCGTCCCTCTGCAGTGGCTGCTGCGGGGGGCGCGTTTACCCGTAACAAAAGAGCGGTTTGCTGTTGCAAACCGCTCTTTTTGTGGCAGATCACTTCTTGATGTCCTCCTGCCGCGCCTCGTAGCGAGCGGGATCTTTCGGTAGGCACAGCTCCATGATAAGCCCGACTACAAATACGCCCGCGACCATGTTGCCGGCAAAGATGTCACCAAAGATGGCGGGGAGGTTGTCGAAGAAGCCATCCACCTGTGTCACGCCCACGCCAAGGCAGATGGAGGTGGCGGCGATGAGCGTGTTGCGGTTGTTAACGCCGGCTTCGAGCATCATGTGGATGCCCGCCATCATGATCGAACCGAACATGATGACCGTGCAGCCGCCCAGCACGCAGTCGGGCAGCGTGGTGAAAAACGCGCCGATGGGCGGGAACAGTCCGCCGAGGATCATCGCCAGTGCGCCGAACATGATGCAGAAGCGGTTGACGACGTGGGTCATGGAGATGAGGCCCACGTTCTGACTGAACGACGTGATGGGCGAGCAGCCGAACACGCCTCCGGAGATGGCGGATACGAAGCCGTCCACGCACAGGGAGCCGGAGACCTCCTTCGCCGTAATGTCACGGCCGAGGCCGCCGGTGCAGGTGGCGGTGGTGTCGCCGATGGTCTCCACCGCGGAGACGATAAATACCAGGCAGAACGAGAGGATCGCGCCGGGCTTGAAGACCGGCTTGAACGCAAAGAGCTGCGGAATGGCAACGATGCCCATTTCGCGGATGGTGTCGCCCATCACACCAAAGTCCACCATGCCGAAGAAAATGGACACCACATAGCCCACCAGCATGCCGAGCAGCACATAGAGCTGCTTGGCGACGCCCTTCAGGGTGGTGTGGAACACCAGCGCCGCCGCCAGTGTGATGGTGGCGACCAGAAGGTTCTGCCACGAGCCCAACGGGTACGCGCCGGAGGAGCCGAAGGAGGAAACGCCGACGTTCAGGATGCTCAGGCCGATGGCAATGACCACGCAGGACGAGAGCAGCGGCGTGATGATCCGGCGCCAGTACTGCGCCGTCAGACCGAGGATGCCCTCAAAAATACCGCCGACAATGATGCCGCCGACCATGATACCGTAGTCCTGCGACGCGGTGGAAAGGCAGGCGGCGAGGAAGGTGAAGCTCAGTCCCATGACCACCGGCAATCCCGAGCCGATCCGCCAGATCGGGTAGAGCTGGATCAGTGTGCCGATGCCGGCGATAATCATGCAGTTTTGCAGCAGCCGCGCGGTCTCCACCGCGGTAAACGGCTGACCGTTGTACACCGCGACGGACGCGATGATAATGAGCGGCGCGATGTTGGCAACGAACATCGCCAGCACGTGCTGCAAGCCGAACGGGATCGCGCGGGAGATGGGGACGCGGCCTTCGAGCTGATAGATGTTTTCCACGCGGGCATCCTGTGAATTCTTCATGGAACAGCCTCCTTTTGTTCAATATGACCATGAGCGACGATGCTTCACTCTGTGCGATTGGCACTATTATACATCACGCGCAAGAGAAAGCAAGACTTTTTGTCAGCTATCCAAAAATATTTTTTGAATTGAAAAAGGATCGAAAACCCGCAACGCGGATTTTCGATCCTTTTTGTGTAAATATCAGATCTTCATGCACACGTCCCACGCGCCCCAGATGACGTCGCGCAGGTTGCCCCACTTTTCGCAGGTGCCGATGTGATGCACCTTTTTATCCGTCGCCGCCACCGGCGCGGGCACAAAGCCAATGCCGTTCACGACGCTGTCGCATTCGATCTTGAACGCGTCGCCGCCCTTGACGGGCTTGACCATGACGTAACCGTCCCCGATCTCGGTGATGGTGTGCTCAAGATACACAGGCACCTTCTTGAACGCCAGCATCTCGCGCAGGAACGAGGCATTCGCGAGGCAGGTGCCGGGGGTGACGATCAGGTCGTTGGCGTACTCGACGATGATTGGGTGCTTGCCCTGCAAGACCATCTCATACGCCGCCTCACAAGAGGACTGCCCGCCGCCGAAGAATACGATCTTGTCGCCGGCGTCCACCTCCTTGAGCAGCAGCTGCTTGAAGTTGATGGTCTTGTGGAAGCCGGGAACGGGCAGCGTCTTAGGCATTGCGCCGGTGGAAACGATGACCTCGTCGAACTCGCGGCGGATGGTCTGCGGCGCATTGATCTCCATGTGGAAGCGCACCTCGATGTCGTACTTCTTCAGCTCCCGCTCGTACCAGCGAAGCAGCTGCTTGTCAGCCTCCTTGAAGCTCATGGCAGAGGCGTAGAGGTACATACCGCCGAGCTTGTCCGTTTTTTCAAAGATGACCGGTGTGTGGCCGCGCTTTTTGAGCACCAGCGCCGCCTCCATGCCGCCGATGCCGCCGCCAATGATGGCGACCTTCTTCGGGTGCTTCGTCGGGATGATCTTGTACTTGTTGTGCTGCATCGTCGGCGGGGTCAGCGCGCAGCGCGCGAGGTGCAGCGAGTCATCCAGCGTCTGCATGTTGGGCGTGCCCTTGGACTTGTTGAAGCTGAAGCAGGCGTTGTGGCAGTTGATGCAGGGCTTGATGTCCTCAACACGGTTGTCGATGATCTTGTTGATCCACTCGGGGTCGACGAGGTTCTGGCGCGCGATTGCGACGGCGTCGAGCTTGCCTGCGGCAATCTCCGCGGCGGCGACCTCCGGCTCCATCTTGCCCGCGCAGGCGACCGGCTTGTCGGTGAACTGCTTGATGTGCTCTACGTCCGCAAGGTTGCAGTTGTGATCCATGTAGACCGGCGGATGCGCCCAGTACCAGGCGTCGTAGGTGCCGTTGTCACAGTCGAAGAAGTCGTACCCCATGTCGCCGAGGTACTTGATGGCCTTCTCGGATTCCGCCATGTCGCGGCCGAACTCCTCAAATTCCTCGCCGGGGACGGCCCCCTGACCGAAGCCCTTGGTCTTGGACACGACCGAGTAACGCAGTGCCACGGGGAAGTCACTGCCGCATTGCTTCTTGATCTCCTGCACGATCTCCACCGGGAAGCGGAAGCGGTTTTCAAAGCTGCCGCCGTACTGGTCGGTGCGATAGTTCATGTTGGCGATGGTGAACTGGTCGAGCAGATATCCTTCGTGGACGGCATGGATCTCCACGCCGTCGACGCCCGCCTCGCGCAGGAGCTTCGCGGTCTTGCCGAAGGCGTCCACCATCTCCTGGATTTCCTCAACAGTCAGTGGACGGGACTTGAGCTCAGGATACCAGCGGTTCGGCGTTTCGGAGGCGGATGCGCAGGCGTAGTCCACGTCCACGACGCCGCTGGCAAGCTTGCCGAAGGCTTTGTTCTTGAGCATGTCCACCATCATCTGGTTGATGGCCATGGAGCGGCCGAAGCCGCCGGCAAGCTGGATAAAGAGCTTCGCGCCGGTCTTGTGGAACTCCGGCAGCCACTGCGCCAGATCCTTGAACATCTTCTTATTCTGATAGAGCCAATGGCGGCCGGGAATGCCCATGGTGTCGCGCACGCACTGCATGCCCGGCAAAACGAGGCCGACGTTGTTCTGAGCGCGGTTCAGGATGTGATACGCCGCCTCCTTGTCAAAGTGGCATGGCTCCAGCCAGCCGAACAGGGAGGTGCCGCCCATGGAGGGCTGGACGATGCGGTTCTTGATCTCTACGTCCCCGATCTTCCACGGGGTAAACAGGGCCTCATACTTCTTGTCCATGCTGCTTGCTCCTTTCAGAATTATCGGCGGTGTGACGGTATGGATACGGCTGCCGCGGGTGCGGCAGCCGTATTGGGTTTACATAATTATTCTTTTTACAGGTGCGGGCCTGCGGCGACGAGAGCCTTGCCGGCGTCGTTGCCGGTGTACTTGGTGAAGTTCTTGATGAAGCGGCCGGCGAGGTCCTTGGCCTTCTCATCCCACTCGGCGGCGTTGGCATAGGTGTCGCGCGGGTCGAGAATCGTGGGATCGACGCCGGGCAGGGCGGTGGGAACCTCGAAGTCGAAGATGGGGATCTTCTTGGTGGGCGCCTTCAGCACGTCGCCGTTCAGGATGGCGTCGATGATGCCGCGGGTGTCCTTGATGGAGATGCGCTTGCCGGTGCCGTTCCAGCCGGTGTTGACCAGATATGCCTTCGCGCCGACCTTCTCCATCTTCTTGACCAGCTCTTCGCCGTACTTGGTGGGGTGCAGCTCAAGGAACGCCTGACCGAAGCAGGCGGAGAAGGTGGGCTGCGGCTCAGTGATGCCGCGCTCGGTACCGGCGAGCTTGGCGGTGAAGCCGGAGAGGAAGTAATACTTGCACTGCTCGGGCGTCAGGATGCTGACCGGAGGCAGCACGCCGAAGGCGTCCGCGGACAGGAAGATGACGTTCTCGGCGTCGGGGCCGGCGGACTTGCCATTGACGTTCTTCGCGATCTTCTCGATGTGCTCGATGGGATAGCTGACGCGGGTGTTCTCGGTCACGCTCTTGTCGGCGAAGTCGATCTTGCCGTCCTTGTCGAGGGTGACGTTCTCGAGCAGCGCGTTGCGCTTGATGGCGTTGTAGATGTCGGGCTCGGAGTCCTTGTCGAGGTTGATGACCTTGGCGTAGCAGCCGCCCTCGAAGTTGAACACGCCGTTGTCGTCCCAGCCGTGCTCGTCATCGCCGATGAGCAGACGCTTCGGGTCGGTGGAAAGTGTGGTCTTGCCGGTGCCGGAGAGACCGAAGAAGATGGCGGTGTGCTTGCCCTCCATGTCCGTGTTGGCGGAGCAGTGCATCGACGCGATGCCGCGCAGCGGCAGGTAGTAGTTCATCATGGAGAACATACCCTTCTTCATCTCGCCGCCATACCAGGTGTTGATGATGGTCGCCTCGCGGGAGGTGATGTTGAAAAGCACCGCGGTCTCGGAGTTGAGACCCAGCTCCTTGTAGTTCTCGACCTTCGCCTTGGAGGCATTGTAAACCACGAAGTCCGGCTCAAAATTCTCAAGCTCGGCCTCGGTGGGCTGGATGAACATGTTCTTCACGAAGTGCGCCTGCCAGGCCACTTCCATGATGAAGCGAACCGCCATACGGGTATCCTCGTTGGTGCCGCAGAACGCATCGACGACGAACAGGCGCTTGTTGCTCAGCTCCTTCTTCGCGATCTCCTTGCACGCGTTCCATGTCTCGATGGAGGCAACATGGTTGTCGTTCTTGTATTCGGGGGATGTCCACCACACCGTGTCCTTGGAGTTCTCGTCCATGACGATGAACTTGTCGTTGGGCGAGCGGCCGGTGTACACGCCGGTCATGACGTTGACGGCGCCCAGCTCGCTGACCTGGCCCTTGTCGAAGCCGGTGAGCTCCGGCTTGGTCTCTTCCTCATACAGGAAGTCGAAGGACGGGTTGTGGATGATTTCGGTAGTGCCGGTAATGCCATATTTGGTAAGATCCAGCTTTGCCATGAGTGATTACCTTCCTTTTTTGAAATATGGTCTGTTCATACAACTTGACACTTTCGTATTTTACCACAACCTGCCATAATATCAAGCCTTTCTTTTTGCAATAATGAAAGAACGGCGCCGCGGACTTGCAAATTCGCCGCCTCGACCGGGGTGGGGACAGTGTTTCGACCGGGGTGGGGACAGATGATTGACAAGAAGCGGGAAATCTGCTATGATTTTCTATTGTAAATAGGTATTGATCCATATAAGGAGACCAAAGTGGAAAGACTACACAGCAAACGAATGATGGCTCTGCTGCTTGCGGCGACGCTGTGCCTGCCGGCGCTGAGCGGATGCGGCAAGAAAGAGACGCATGCCATTGCGCCCGCTCAGCCGCAGAATGAGATCGCGGCAGAAGCGCCGCAGAAGGATGAAACGACTGCGGTGACGGAAGAATCCGCTGCGCCTGCGGAACATGAGTCCGACACGGCGGAGGAGAGCGCAGGAGAGCTGGATCTGGACGGCGCGGACGGCAGCACCGGCCCGGATGTGGATTTGGGCGCACTGCTGGACGAGGGCGTTCCGCTGGCGGCATCGCCCGCGATGGGGACTGTCCTGACGCCGCAGGCGCCGGGCAAGCTGGCCAAGGCCAACAGCAGCGCGGTCATCGACTACTCTAACTCCCAGGACGGCTACGTCATGGTCAAGTGGAGTGCGGGTGGTACGCCAAAGGTCAAGGTGCTCATCAAGGGGCCGAACGCCGGCAAGGGAACCTACGACAGCTATCAGTACAACCTGCGCACCGATGGAGAATATGAGGCGTTCCCGCTCTCTGACGGCAGCGGCAAGTACACCGTGGGCGTTTACAAGAATACCTCCGGCACCCAGTACGCAACCATCAGCACCGCGTCGATCGACGTCAAGCTCACCAACGAGTTTGTGCCATACCTGCGCCCAAACCAGTATGTGACCTATACTGAGGGCAGCGAGACGGTGAAGAAGGCCGCGGAGATTTGCACGGGCGTGACCGGCAATCTGGAGAAGGTTGAAAAGGTCTACGAGTATGTGGTGAAGAACGTCACCTACGACAAGCAGAAGGCCAAGACCGTCAAGAGCGGCTATCTTCCGGTGGTGGACGAAACGCTCAAGACCGGGAAGGGCATCTGCTTCGACTACGCGGCGCTGATGTCCGCCATGCTCCGCTCCCAGAACGTGCCGGTCAAGCTGATCGTCGGCTATACCGGCGACGTATACCACGCGTGGATCAACGTCTGGAGTGAGACCGAGGGCTGGATCGAGAGCAAGATCTACTTTGACGGCAAGGAATGGAAGCTGATGGACCCCACCTTTGCCTCCAGCGGGAAGCAGAGCTCCAGCATCATGGAGTACATCGGCAACGGCAGCAACTACTCCGCGAAATATCAATATTAAGTTTCAAAAAAAGCGGCACCGCCGCTTTTTTTGAGGGAGAGAGGAACCGAAATTGAGTACGAAAAAAGCCCATATCCCTGAACTGTACTTACCCGTTTTCTGCCGCGAGCTGCATCAGTTGGTTCGCTCCGGCATCCCGGCCGCGGAAGGCCTGAGCCTCCTGCGCGAAGACGAGACCGATCCTGAGGTGCTCTCTTGGCTGGATGAATTATGTAAACTTACGGACGAAGGCACGCCTCTGGCGGAGGCGCTGACCGAGACCGGGGCGTTCCCGACCTACATGACCGACATGGTCTCTTTGGCGGAGCAGACCGGCCGGCTGGAGGACACGCTGCTCTCGCTCCAGCACCACTATGAGCGTCAGATCCGCATGAAGTCCGAGATCCGCGGCGCGGTGACAGTGCCCGTGGTGCTGCTGATCGTCATGATTGCGGTGGTGCTGCTGCTCATTACGCAGGTGCTGCCGGTGTTCGACCGCACCTTTGCCCAGTTGGGCGTCAGCATGGGCGGCGTCGCGGCGGGCATGATGCGTGCGGGCAACGTCTTGGCGAAGGCGGGTACGGGCATCGCGGCGGTGCTGGCGGTACTCGCGGCAATCGGCCTTGTAATCGGATTTGTGCCGAGCCTGCGCGGGAAATTTACCGGCTGGTTCAATCAGAACTTCGGCGGCCGCGGCGTGCTGGGTCAGATGGCGGTGTCCCGCTTCGCCTCCGCCATGGCGATGTCCACGGCCAGCGGCCTTGCGATGGACGAGTCTGTTGATCTGGCGGCGAAGCTCTGCGGCGGCGCAAAGGAGATCGACGAGAAGACGGCGAAATGCCGCGCGGCGATTGACGAGGGCGCAAGCCCCGCGGACGCGCTGGCGGACTGCGGTATGTTCACCAGCCGCGATTGCCGCCTGCTGAAGCTCGCCGAGCGTACGGGCAATCTGCCGGAGACGCTGGAGGATCTGGCGGCGCGGCAGGAGGAGGAGAGCATGCGGCGCATCGACCGCACGGTCAGTGCCATCGAGCCGACAATCGTCGTCATCACCAGCGTGCTGGCGGGCGTGATCCTGCTGAGCGTTATGCTCCCGCTGATGGGCTTGTTGTCCGGTATGTGATCAGAGGGCGAAATGATGAAGAAACGCTACAAGAGCCGCGGATTCTGGATCTCCACCGCGCTGGGGCTGGCGCTGTTCGTCGGCGTGCTGCTCTGGGTCATGAGCGGCATCCGGGACGCATCGGCGATCTCCGACCGCGAGGGACTGCGCATGGCCGAGCGTGCCGTGCGGCAGGCGGCGGTCAGCATCTACGCCATGGAGGGCGCTTATCCCGCGACCTATGAGGAGCTGAAGGCGGAGAGCGGCATCGCCGTGGACGAGGAAAAGTACACCGTGTTCTATGACATCTTCGCCTCCAATCTGATGCCCGAGATCACGGTGGTACCGAAGGGGGCAGAGCAATGAGGCGGCAAACGGGCGCGGGCGCCATCGCCTCGCTGATCCTCACCTGTGTGTTCGGTGCGACGCTGCTGCTGTCGCTGATCGCGGGCGCAGGCGTCTACCGCCGTGTGGCGGATCGTACCGAAGCCGGCGCGAACACTCGTGTGGGGCTGACGTATCTCACAGCGAAGATTCACGGCTATGACAGCGCGGACGCGGTGTATGCCGGGACATTCGGCGGCGCGGACGCGGTGTACCTGCTGCAGGAGATGGACGGTCTCACCTACGAGACGATTTTGTATGTATACGACGGCCAGCTGCGCGAGCTGCTGTGCGAGCAGGGCTGGGAGCTGGAGCCGGAGGACGGCGAAACCATCGCCGGGGCGCGGAGCCTCACGGTGGAGGAACCGGCAGACGGCCTGCTGCGGCTGACCTTTACGGACGGCGGCGGAGCAACGCAGCAAGCGGATATTTTTGTACGGAGCAACTGATTTATGGGGGAAGAACGCATCCGGCCCACGCGGTCGGGACTGTTTATGATCGAGCTGCTGATCGCGGTGGGCGTGTTCACGCTCTGCGCGGCGGTCTGCGTCGGCCTGTTTGTGCGCGCGGAGGTCATGAGCCGGGAAAGCGCCGATTTGACGCGCATGACGACGGAGGCGCGGAACGTGGTCGAGTGCTGGAAAGCAGCCGGCGGCGATTTTGAGAGAGCGGCGGAGCTGTGCGGCGGTGGCGGCGGAACAAACGCGCTGACGGTTCAGTATGACGCGGACTGGAATCGTATTCCATATCAATTCCCGGAAGGTCCAAACGTTGTGTATCAGATCAATTTGGCGGGGCAGAGCGAAGGCGGATATGTTTCCGCTGATCTCTGGGTCGCGAAGGTTGGCGAGGCGGCAGAGCTGCTCAACTGGTACGATCTTGCGGCACTGGAGGTGACGCCATGAGGCGCGGGGGCAGTGTGTCCGGCGCGGTGTCGCTGGTGATGATCTTCTGCGTGCTGTGCCTGGTGGTATTCTCGACACTGACCTACGTCACGGCGGATCGCGAGCGTCAGCTCGCGGAGCTGGGCGCGGAGCGCGCGGCGGCATACTATGCCGCGGACGCGGAGGCGACGCGCATCGTGGCAACGTTGGCGCGGGGGGAGGAGCCGGTCACCGACGTGGAGATCACGCAGGAGATGAACTGGGAGGACGACAGTGTGCTCTATTCCTTCCGCGTTCCCGCGGGCGGCGAGCAGGAGCTTTCTGTGCGTATGCGGCTGAACCTGGACGGCACCTATGACATTCTCTCCTGGAGCACGGCATACGCCGGCGATTGGGAGACCAACGATTCTATTGATATATGGGACGGTGATTTCTGATGGAAGACATCAAGACCTATCTGGAGCACGCAGTCAACGAGGATGCGGCGGATATTTTCCTGATCGCGGGCAAGCCGATCTCCATGAAACGCGGCGGCGAGATCCGCGCGATCACGGAGGAGCGCCTGATGCCGGAGGATTCCGGCAAGCTGGTGCATGAGATCTACGAGCTGGCGCATCGGGAATTGCCGGAGAAGGTGACAGCGTGGGACGACGACTTCTCTGTCTCCGTGCCGGGCCTTGCGCGCTTTCGCGTGAACGTGTTTCAGCAGCGCGGCTCGCTGGCGTCCGTTATCCGCGTCGTGAAATTCGGCATTCCCGACTGGCAGCAGATGGGCGTTTCGCCGGAGGTCATGAAGGTCGCGGAGATGACTCGCGGCATGGTGCTGGTCACCGGTCCCGCGGGCAGCGGCAAGTCGACCACGCTCGCCTGCGTGGTGGACGCCATCAACCGCACGCGCAACGCGCACATCATCACCATCGAAGACCCCATCGAGTACCTGCATCGCAACCAGATGGGCGTCGTGTCCCAGCGTGAGCTGAACATGGACACCCAGAGCTATGTCACCGCGCTGCGCGCCTCGCTGCGTCAGGCGCCGGACGTGATCCTGCTCGGAGAGATGCGTGATCTCGACACGATCCAGACCGCCATGACCGCGGCGGAGACAGGCCACCTGGTCATCTCCACACTGCACACCGTCGGCGCGGTCAACACCATTGACCGCATCATTGATGTGTTTCCGCCCGCGCAGCAGCAGCAGATTCGCGTGCAGCTCTCGCAGGTGCTCAAGACGGTCATCTCCCAGCAGCTGCTGCCCACGGTGGACGGCGGCATTGCCCCGGCGTTTGAGATCATGCATCTCAACAACGCGGTGCGTACCATGGTGCGCGACAGCCGCATCCACCAGATCGACCAGGTCATCCAGACCGGTTCCGCCGAGGGCATGATCGGCATGGACGAGTCCATCCTGCGCCTCTATAAGGCGGGCAGGATCACGGCTGAGGTGGCAATGCGCTTTGCCATGGCCCCGGAGCAGATGCAGAAGAAACTCAGATAACAAAAAAGCGGCACCGCCGCTTTTTTGTTTCAAAAGGAGACGGATATGGGGAAGAAAAATTCCCGCAACACCAAGGCGCGGATCGTCAACGCCGCGTGGAAGCTCTTCTATGAGCAGGGCTATGAGGACACAACGGTCGAGGATATCATCTTTGAGTCCGAGACCTCCAAGGGCTCGTTTTACCACTACTTCGACGGCAAGGACGCGCTGCTCTCGTCACTCTCGATGCTCTTTGACGAGCAGTACGAGCTGTTGATGGAGCGCCCCGACCTGCCGCAGAACAGCATCGACTTGCTGCAATACCTCAACCGCTCTCTGTTTGAGACCATCGAGAACACAGTGTCTATCGACTTGCTGTCCCGGCTCTTTTCCTCGCAGCTGGTGACGCATGGTGAACGGCACCTGCTTGACCGCAGCCGCACCTATTATAAACTGCTGCGCCGCATCATCTCCGAGGGTCAGCAGAAGGGCGAGATCCGCGACGAGTTCACGGTGGGCGAGGTTTCCCGTGCCTACGCTATGTTTGAGCGCGGGCTGATGTACGACTGGTGCCTCAGCGGCGGCGAGTACTCGCTGCCGGTCTACGCCGCGCGGATGATGCCGATTTTTTTGAACGGCTTCCGAAAGAATGAAAAATCGTCTAGTTAAGAATACTGATAAATAAATGGATTAAGCGAATATATACAGAACATCGTACAGACTAAATTCTGTACGATGTTCTGTATTTACGTCTAGTTTTATTTGTGCTATACTGCGCAGCGTCAGCTAAAAACAAGAGGTGGAAATCATGTTCAATTCGGAAAGCATTATCTTTGTCATTTATCTGCTGTTCATGCTGGGCGTCGGCATCTATTTCTTCATCCAGACGCGCAACGGCGGCGAAAAGACCTACTTCCTTGGCGGCCGCCAGATGGGACCGTGGGTATCGGCGCTCTCCGCCGGCGCGTCGGACATGAGTGCGTGGGTGCTCATGGGTCTGCCGACTTCGATTTACGCCCTCGGCATCGGTCAGCTTTGGATCCCCATCGGCCTGTTCATCGGCTACACGCTCAGCTGGATCGTGGAAGCGCCGCGGCTGCGCAGCTTCTCGATCGTGGCGAACGACTCCATCACGATCCCGCAGTATCTGACGAACCGCTTTCTCTCCAAGTCCAAGGCGCTGCAAATCATCTGCGCGATCATCTTCCTGGTGGCGTACACGATCTACGCGGCGTCGTCCATCAAGGCATGCGGCACGCTGTTCCACACGGTTATCGGCATCAACGAGACCACGGCGATGTACCTCGCGGCGGTCGTCATCATCAGCTATACCTTTCTCGGCGGCTTCTCCGCCGTGTGCTGGACGGATTTCTTCCAGGGTATGCTGATGCTCGGCGCGCTGCTCATCGCGCCGATCTTCGCCGCAGCGACACTGTCCGGCGCGGCGGCAACAGAAATGCCCGCCGGCTATTGGAGCATCGGCACCTGGCAGGAGATCATCTCCGGCCTCGGCTGGGGTATCGGCTACTTCGGTATGCCCCACATCATCATCCGCTTCATGTCCCTCGAGTCCCAGAAGTCCCTCAAGAAGTCCGCGAAGATCGGTATCATGTGGACGCTGTTGATCCTCGTGTTCGCAACCCTCGTTGGTATCATCGGACGCCTGATGCTCGGCTACGACGATGCCATCAACAGCAGCTCCCTGGTGTTCATCACCATGGTGCGCCGCCTGTTCCCCGGCATCATCTCCGGTATCCTGCTCTCCGCGGTGCTCGCCGCGTCCATGTCTACGGCGGACAGCCAGCTCCTTGCCGCTGCCTCCGCATTTGCGAGCGACGTGTATAAGCCCGTCGTCCGTAAGGACAAGGCGAGCGACAAGGAAATGCTCTGGGCGGGCCGCATCGTGGTGCTCGCCATCGCGGTGGTCGCGCTGCTGATCGCCGCCGACCCCGACGCCGGCTCCATTATGAGCCTCGTGTCTAACGCCTGGGGCGTGTTCGGCGCTGCGTTCGGCCCTGCCATCATGCTGAGCCTGTTCTGGAAGCGCTTTACGTTTGAGGGCGCGGTCGCCGGCATCGTCGTCGGTGCGGCGGTGGATATCCTTTGGCTCTCTTTCCTCGCCTCCACCGGCGTCTACGAGATCATCCCCGGCGCGCTCTGCGGCCTGATCGCCGCGGTGGTCGCCTCCAAGCTTTCCAAGGCGCCCGGCAAGGACGTGGAAGATCTCTTTGACCAGGCGGTCAAAGCGGTCAACGAATAAGAAACCTATCAAAAAAAGGGGACTGCTGCGGCAGTCCCTTTTTTGCGCTCATTCCATCGTGTTTACAAGCCCTGTGAACAGCGGCAGGCCGTCTACGCCGGTGATGAGGAAGCCGAACGGGCGGTTGAGGTTCATCTCGACGATGGGCAGCTCCTCCGGCATGGCGGCGGTGGCTTCTGCCATAATGGCGGTGAACGCCGCGGCCTCGCAGCCCTCCTCGTCCACCTTGACCCGCGCGGCGTGCTTGACCGCGGACACCACCGCGTCCAGATCGGTCAGTGGGGAGAAGTCGGCGACGCCGTCGGTGAAAATATCCGTTACGCCGAGAGCTTGCAACTGCGGGATCAGGTCGAGGTCGGAATCCACATCGAACTTCGGCACGCTCCAATGGATCTCGCCGTAGCCCTGCTGAGCGGCAAGCTCAAACGCGGGCAATTCGTAGCAACCCTCCAAGGTATCGACCGCCGTCATTGGCAGGTTCCAAGCGATCTGATCGAGGCTTACGCCCTCGTCGGGCAGCAGGAACCACATCGCTGTACCGTCCCGGAACGGGAGCGACGCGACGGTGAAGCCCTCGCCACGGTAGTAGTTGCCGTTTTTGGTTCGGTGCATGAAGTCGATCTTCTGCTCTGTACCGCTTGTGGCGGTGAAGGTCTCCTCGCTGGTGTTGAAGGTCTCAAACTGATCCGCCCACGTTCCCTTGAAGTAGAGGGTGGAAATGAGCATCAGCAGCGTATCGGTGTTGGTTTTCAGCCCGTTGGCGGCGTTCTCCAACAGATGGTTGGTGTTCTCGTTGATCCATGCGTGGATGGCGCCGTCTGTCGCCGTGTTGCCCATAGGTGCGCGGAAGGTGGAAGCGTAGTAGTCGCTTGCCAGCGTGTCCACGGCGTCCTCATGGTAGTCGAACTGCTCATTGAGCCAGATCGAGTTTGCCAGCAGCGTTTTGCCCGTTGCGCTGTCGCGGTAGAGATTGCGCCAGAGCGCGTTCGCCGCGCTGCGCACCTGTTCGACGGTTGAAAGCCCCAGCAGGTTCAGCACCTGCGCGCGGCTCTCGCCATCGGTGGTCTCGGCGAGCATGCACAGCGCGAGGTAGAGGTTTGCGGGGGAGTAGACCACATTGTTCTCTGTCTCGCCCCCGAGCAGCTGCTGCACGGTGCGGAACGTGTACGCCGTGAGCGGGAGTGTCAGCGCAGCATCCACGCCCTCGCCGCGCAGGGACTGCGCCGCCGCGTGGTAGGCGTCCTGCTGCGCGCTGAACGCGTCCCAGAGCCTCTGGTATTCCTCGTTGTACTTCTCCTCGCCGAGCTTTTCATAGTCAAGCGCGTTGAGCTGATCCCAGAATGCGCTCTCGTCCGGTTCCTTGGGCAGCTCCGGCAGTGCGGCAAGCCGCAGCGCCAGTTGCTCAAAGCTCGCCGCAGCGGGCTGCTCCGTTTGATTTGGCGCGGGCATGACGCCGCCCCCGTCCTCGGTATGCTGTACATTTTGTGCGCAGCCGCCCAGCACGAAGCAAAGGCTCAGCACAAGCGCAAGTACTCTTTTCATCCTTGTTTCCTCCTTGGTATGATACCCTATTAGACGGGATGCTTTCAAAAAGGTTCCCGCGCCTTGACATTTTGTGTCAAACACCTTATTATTATAGCTCGACAGTCAAAAACCGTAAAGGAGAATATAGATCATGGCAAAGGACAAGAAGGTCGAACAGATCACCAGTATGGAGACCGATTTCGCGCAGTGGTACACCGACATCTGCCGCAAGGCGGAGCTGGTGGAATACTCCAGCGTCAAGGGCTTCACCATTCTGCGCCCCTACGGCTACGCAATCTGGGAGAACATCCAGCGCATCATGGACGGCATGTTCAAAAAGACCGGACACGTCAACGTGGCGATGCCCGTGCTTATCCCGGAGAGCCTGCTGAAGAAGGAGGGCGAGCTGGTCAACGGCTTCGCGCCGGAGGTGGCGTGGGTCACCATGGGCGGCAGCGAGGAACTGGAGGAGCGCCTGGCGTTCCGCCCCACGTCCGAGACCATGTTCTGCGACCATTGGCACAGCGTGCTGCAAACCTATCGCCAGCTGCCGATGCTCTATAACCAGTGGTGCTCCGTCATCCGCTGGGAAAAGACCACCCGCCCGTTCCTGCGCTCCCGCGAGTTCTGGTGGCAGGAGGGTCACACCATCCATGAGACCGCTGCCGAGGCCGAGGCGGAGACCGAACAGCAGCTCAACTGCTATGCCGATTTCTGTGAGAACGTCCTCGCTATGCCCGTCGTGAAGGGCCGCAAGACCGACAAGGAGAAGTTCGCCGGCGCCGAGGCGACCTACACCATCGAGTGCATGATGAAGGATCACAAGGCGCTCCAGTCCGGCACCAGCCACTACTTCGGCGACAAGTTCTCCCGTGCCTATGACGTGACCTTCACCGGCCGCGACAATACGCTCCAGTACCCGTTCCAGACCTCCTGGGGCTCTACGACTCGCTTGATCGGCGCGGTCATCATGACCCACGGCGACGACAACGGTCTTGTTCTGCCCCCGCGCATTGCGCCGACGCAGCTCGTCGCCATCCCCATCGCCGCCCACAAGAATCCCGCCGTGCTGGACGCGGTCAAGGACATTCTCGAAAAGCTGAATGCTGCGGACGTGCGCACTAAGCTGGACGACAGCGATCAGTCCATGGGCTGGAAGTGCGCGGAGTATGAGATGCGCGGCGTACCCATCCGCCTTGAGCTCGGCCCCCGCGACTTGGAGAACGGCCAGTGCTGTCTCGTTCGCCGCGACAACGGCGAAAAGACCGTCGTCTCCATCGACGGCATCGTGGACGCGGTGAAGCAGCTGCTGGACGATATCCACGACAACATGTTTGCCATGGCGAAGAAGAATCTTGAGGACAACACCTTCGACTTTACCTCGTGGGAGGAAGTGCGTGACATGGCACAGGGCAAGGGCGGCTTCGCCCGTACCAAGTGGTGCGGCAGCCTCGAGTGCGAGCTTGCCATGAAGGAAAAGGCGGGCGTCTCCTCCCGCTGCATGCCGTTGAAGCAAAGCGGTACCACGGGCAAGTGCCCGGTTTGCGGCAGGGAGAGCACCACCGATATCTACTGGGGCGTAGCCTATTAACTTCGAAAAAGAGGCAAAGCCTCTTTTTCGAGAGGGTTTCGCTCCGCTTCCCGCACGCCGAGGGCGCACGGACGCTCCGCGCAAAGTGTTTTTCTGACGCGCATGTCGTCAGAAAAACGATCAAGTTCATTTGCGCCTGCGGGCGCAAAAGGGAAGCGACGCTTTGGCGCCGCTTCCTTATTTGAAGTACACTTTCTCCCACTCCTCGCCGCCGATGATGAGCGGCGGCTCGGTGCGGAGACCCGGCTTGCCGCCGCGCCTGGCTTCGACCAGCACCAGTGTCGGCGCACCATCTGCCCTCTGTACGACAAATCGGAGGCGCTTCGGTTCCATGCCGTGACCGCGCAGCTCGCACAGAAGATCGACGAGCCGCTCCGGACGGTACACCAGCGCAAACCCGCCGCCCCAGCGCAGGATCCGTGCTGCCGCGGCGCAGACGTCTGCAAGCGTGCATTGGGATTCCTCGCGGGCATTCTGCCGCGCCGCGCTGTCGGCGCTTTTGCCGCTGTTGGAGCGGAAGTACGGCGGATTGGATACACAGTAATCCATCGCTCCCGCGCCGGGCAGTACGGCGGCGTCGCGCAGGTCGCCCGCGTGGAACGCCGTCGTCCAGCCGTTTTCCACAAATGTGCGCTCCGCGAGCGCGAGCGCGTCGGCGTTCTGCTCTACATTGACAAACCGCAGCGAAGGCTCCCGCGCCAGCAGCAGCGCGCCGAGCAGCCCCGTGCCGCAGCCGAGGTCGCAGACCGCGTCGCCGCGCTTTGGCCGCGCGAAGTAGCCCAGTGCGAAGGAATCCGTCGTTGGCGGAAAGAGAGCGGTATCGTAATAAAAATGTGGGCCGTCGGGCCACAGGAAATCTATCTTTTCCATCATTCAAACAAAGAAAAACGCGCCTCATACGAGGCGCGTTTTTACTGCATGTACTTATTCCTCGGGAGCGATCGCACCGTTGGGGCAGGTGTCCGCGCAAGTGCCGCAGTCGAGGCAGGCACCGGCGTCGATCTGATACTGGGTGTCACCCTGAGAGATTGCACCGACGGGACATACATCCGCGCAAGCGCCGCAGCTGACGCAAGCAGAGCCGATTTTATAAGCCATTGATTTGTACCTCCATATGGATTGATGGGTTCAGTATACCATGCCAACATAAAAATGCAAGAGGAAACGGACAAAAAAGTTGAAAAAACCCTTGTACAGTTAGCGCAAGGTAACAGAAAAATGAACGAATTGTAAAAGGTCAAAGAAAGTCAAAAATCGCTCTTGACTTTCTTAAAAGCGGTGCTATCATATAGTCAAAGAAAGTCAAAGACAAAGATGGTCAAGAAAGAGAGGGGATCGGAAGATGGGGATCAGTGATTTGATCGCGAGCTTCATCCGGGACTCGCTGGACGACGCCGACGGCGTGCTGGAACTCCAGCGCAGCGATCTGGCGGAGCGCTTCCACTGCGTGCCGAGCCAGATCAATTATGTGATGTCGACCCGTTTTTCACCGGAGCGGGGCTACATTGTGGAGAGCCGCCGGGGCGGCGGCGGATACATCCGCATCACGCGGGTGCAGGTGGATCGTCCGACGCTGCTGATGTCGGTCATCAACTCCATCGGCGAGAGCATCGACGGTCAGAGCGCAAACGCGATCGTGCATAATCTGGCGGACGCAGAGGCGTTGAGCGGCGAATCGGCGCGGCTGCTGCTCGCGGCGGTCAGCGACGCGGCGCTGCGGAGCGTGCCGAGCGCGCAGCGCGGCGCGGTGCGCGCCGACCTGATACGTCAGATGCTCATTCACAGCGTGTAACAGTTATTTGGGAATAAAATCCTCAAAAGGAGGCAAGAATCATGAAATGTGAACATTGTGGCAGGAACGAAGCGACGTTCCACTATCAGCGCACCGTCAACGGACAGACGGAGGAAGCGCACCTCTGCCCGAAATGTGCGGCGGAACTGGGCTATGACGCGGGCTTTGGCGGTGGCTTCGATGAGATGCTTGACGATACCTTCGGCAGCGTGTTTTCTCTGCTGCCCAGCATGTTTGGCGGCTTGGGCGGGTTCTTTGACGGACCGCAGCTGACGCCCGCCGCGCGCCGGACGCTCCAGCTGGTACCGGCACCGGACGAACCAATTTACGAGACCGAATCCCTGCTGGATGAGGCAGAGGGCACGGCGCTGCGGCAGGAGCGCGAGCGCAACGCCTTGCAGGTGCAATTACAGCAGGCGGTCGCCTCGGAGAATTACGAGGAGGCGGCGCGGCTGCGGGACGAGCTGAAAAGGCTCGGCGGAAATCAGTACATGAATCCGAAAGGAGTGGACAAATATGAGTGAGAAAAGATTTACTCCCAGAGGGGAGAACGTGCTGCGTTTGGCGCAGGAGGCCGCGGCAGAACTGGGACACGGCTACGTCGGCTGCGAGCACATCCTGTTGGCCATTTTGCGCGACGGCGGCGGCATCGCTTACCGCGCACTGACGGAAGCGGGACTGAGCGAGCGCATGGTGCGCGACCTGATCGTGCGCGCCGTAGGGCGCGGCATGTCCGGCAGCGATCCTGCGCAGGGGCTGACGCCCCGGGCACGCAGCGCCGTGGAGCTGGCGGTCAACGAGGCCGCGCGGGCGAACAGCCCGCTGATCGACAGCGAGCATCTGCTGCTGGGAATGCTGCGCGACGGCGGCAATATGGCGGTGCGCATCCTCGCTACCGCGGGCGCCGATCCACGGCAGCTGTACAACAACGTCCGTCGCCTGATGAGCGAGACGCCCCGTGCGGCAGCCACTCCCGGCGGCAAGGCGCAGGAGAGCGCCGACGGCGAGCAGGAAAAGGGACTCGCGGAGTTCACCCGCGATCTCACTGAAATGGCGCGCGAGGGCAAGCTCGACCCCGTGATCGGACGTGACAAGGAGATTCAGCGCACGATTCAGATTCTCTCCCGCCGCACGAAGAATAACCCCGTGCTCATCGGCGAGCCGGGCGTCGGCAAGACTGCTATCGCCGAGGGGCTTGCCCAGAAGATCGTCATGGCGGACGTGCCGGAGGAGTTGCTGGACAAGCGCGTGCTGTCCCTCGACCTTAGCGGCATGGTTGCGGGCACGAAGTACCGCGGTGAGTTTGAGGAGCGCATCAAGGGCGTCATCAACGAGATTGTCAAAGATGGCAGCGTGATCCTCTTCATCGACGAGCTGCACACCATCGTCGGTGCGGGCAGCGCGGAGGGCGCGGTGGACGCGGCAAACATCATCAAGCCCGCGCTGGGGCGCGGTGAGCTGCGGGTCATCGGCGCAACGACGCTGGCCGAGTACCGCAAGTATATTGAGAAGGACGCCGCACTGGAACGCCGCTTCCAGCCCATCACCGTCGGTGAGCCGACGCCGGAGGAGAGCGTGCAGATCCTCAAGGGGCTGCGCCCGCGCTATGAGTCCCACCATAAGCTCACCATCACCGACGACGCGCTGCAAGCCGCGGTCGATCTGTCCCGCCGGTATATCAACGATCGCTTCCTGCCTGACAAGGCCATTGACCTGATGGACGAGGCTGCGTCCCGCGTGCGCATGGAGGTGCAGGCGCCGTCCCCGGAGCTGAAGGCGATCGAGGAGAAAATCAACGCGCTCCACAAGGAAAAGAGCGACGCCATTGCCGCGCAGGACTATGAGAAGGCTGCGCAGCTGCGGGACATTGAGTCCGATTATCGCGGCCAGGCAGAGCAGGAGCGTGAGAAGCAGAAGAAAGCCAACGGCGAAAAGCGCGGTATGGTCACCGAAGAGGATATTGCCAACGTGGTCGCCGGCTGGACGGGCATCCCTGTCACGCGGCTCACCGAGGACGAGGGTGAGCGCCTGCTGCACCTTGAGACCACATTGCACGAGCGCGTGGTCGGTCAGGACGAGGCAGTCAGCGCCGTCGCCCGCGCGATCCGCCGCGGCCGCGTCGGCATCAAGGACCCGAAGCGCCCCATCGGCTCGTTCCTGTTCCTCGGCCCCACGGGCGTCGGCAAGACCGAGCTGTGCAAGACGCTGGCCGAGGCGATGTTCGGCGACGAAAACGCCATGATCCGCATCGACATGAGTGAGTATATGGAGCGCCACACGGTATCTCGCCTGGTCGGCTCGCCTCCGGGCTACGTCGGGTACGACGAGGGCGGCCAGCTCACCGAAAAGGTGCGCCGCAAGCCGTACAGCGTTGTGCTGTTCGATGAGATCGAAAAGGCGCATGAGGACGTGTGGAACATCCTGCTCCAGATTTTGGAGGATGGCGTCGTAACCGACGCGCAGGGCCGCAAGGTCGACTTCAAGAACACGGTCATCGTCATGACCAGCAACGTCGGCGCCAAGAGCATTACGAACCGCGGCGGCACGCTGGGCTTTGCCCACGACGAGAGTGTGCAGGACGCCGCGGCGGAGGATGAGAAGGTGCGCGAGGCGGTCATGGCGGAGCTGCGCCGGACGTTCAAGCCCGAGTTTTTGAACCGTATCGATGAGACTGTGGTGTTCCGTCGCCTTACCGAGGACGATATCGCGGAGATCGCGCGCCGGATGCTCACAAGCACCGAAAAGCGCATCGCGAAGTTGGGCGTTACGCTGGACGCGGACGATCTCGCGGTGAAGAAGCTCGCCAAGACCGGCTTCGACCCGCTCTACGGCGCGCGCCCGCTGCGCCGCGTCATCCAAAACGAGGTGGAGGACGCTGTGGCGGAGCAGATGCTCGAGGGCAAGCTCAAGAGCGGCAGCCACGCGCACATCACGGTCGAGGACGACAAGCTGTGCATCGCGTAAAATGTTTTGAAAAGCGCAAGCGGTTCCGAACGGAACCGCTTGCGCTTTTTTTGCCGCTTTGCTATACTTGTAAAAAATGGGAAGGCAGGGCATTTTATGCAGTATCGGATCCTCGCCATCGGCGATGTGGTGGGCCAGAACGGTGTGCAGTTCCTCAAAAAGCACCTGCGCGCGACGCAGAAGTTTTACAATATCCAGTTCACCGTCGTCAATGGCGAAAACGCTCAGATGGTGGGCCTTACGCGCGAGGACGCGGAAGCGATGTTCTCCGCCGGCGCGGACGTGATCACGCTGGGCAACCACACCTTCGGCAGGATGCAGATTGCGCAGTATCTCGACGACTGCCCGTATATCCTGCGCCCGGCCAACCTCGGCGAGCGCGTGCCGGGGCGGGGCTGCGGATCGTTTGGCTGCGGCCATATTGAGATCCGCGTCATCAACCTCATCGGCCGGGTGGATATGCGCGGACAGTCGGATAACCCGTTCAAGACGGCGGATAAACTGCTGAATACCCCGGACCATCCGTGCTTCACGCTGGTGGACTTCCATGCCGAAGCCACCAGCGAAAAGCTGGCTATGGCGCACTATCTCGATGGCCGTGTCAGCGCCCTCTGGGGCACCCACACCCACGTTCCTACCGCGGATGAAGAGGTGTTCCCCAAGGGCACGGGCTACATCAGCGATCTCGGTATGACCGGCGCGGCGCATGGCGTGCTGGGGATAGAAGCGAAACAGTCGGTGGAGGGCTTTCTCGGCGGCCTGCCGGGGCGCTACCGCGCGGCAGAAGGGCCTTGCAAAATGCAGGGCGCGATTTTCACCCTGGACGACGCAAGCGGACTCTGCACAGCAGTGGAGCGAATCGACATAAGATAGGAATAATGGTGTTATGTATATAACATTATGTCGATAGAATTATGTTAATTTGTTCGGAAAAGATAAACATAAGTAGGAGAGCGATTTGTTATGTCAATTAAAATCCTACACGCGGCGGATTTTCATTTGGACAGTGCCTTTGCTGGGCTGTCCGGCGAGCAGGCAAAGCTGCGCCGCCGCGAGAGCCGACAGCTGCTGGAACGGCTTTCAAATTATGTTAACCAAAACGAGGTGCAGATCGTTCTGCTGGCGGGGGATCTGTTCGATGGCACGACAACTTACCGCGAGACCGTCGAGGCGCTGATCGACGCGCTCTCAAGCATGACTGCCCGGGTGTTTATCGCTCCGGGCAACCACGACTGTTATTCCGCCCGTTCGCCCTACGCGACGCTGCGGTGGCCGGAGAATGTGCACATTTTCCGATCACGGGAGATCGAACGGGTGGAACTGGCTGAGCTGGGCTGCGCGGTCTACGGCGCAGCATTCACCGACGCGGCACAGGAGATGAGCCTGCTGGAAGGCTTCACCGCGCCCGAAGATGGCCTGACGCACCTCATGGCCCTCCACGGCGATATGAACGCTGCCGAAGCGCATTATAACCCGGTGACGCGGGAGCAGATCGCCGCGTCGAACCTCGATTATCTGGCGCTGGGGCACACGCACCGCTTTGGCGGCATAGAAACGGCGGGACGCACCGCCTACGCCTACTCGGGCTGCCCGGAGGGGCGCGGTTTTGATGAGCTGGATGACAAGGGTTTTCTGTGCGGCACGGTTGATCGCGAGAAAGTTGACATAAAGTTTATTCCTTTTGCCAAGCGGCACTACCGCGTCCTGCGCGTGGAGGTGACGGACCAGAAACCGGAGGACGCGCTGCAAGCTGCGATGCCGGAGACTGCGGCATTGGATCTTTGTCGGGTGATCTTCACCGGTGAGACCGATGAACGAGGTGTTGACATAAAGTCGATCGAAGCGCGATATGCATCCGAATTCTTCTACCTGGAGCTTCGGGATGAGACCCGCATCCGGCAGGACATCTGGGCGCACGCGCAGGAGGACTCCTTGCGGGGGCTGTTTCTGCGGGAGCTGCGCGCGCGGTATGACACGGCGGACGAATCCGGGCGACGGCAGGCGGAGCGCGCGGTGCGCTTTGGCCTCGCGGCACTGGATCGGCGCGATCTGTAAGGGAGGATGGCACATGGCGATCTGGAGCAATGGCGACGTGACGCTTCGCGCGGAGCGTTCCTCGAAAGATGAAGCGGTACACGTCGGGGCGGAGACGCCTTATGGCAGCGGCTTTGCCTCGCTGCGCACCGGCAGGCGCGAGCTGCTGCGCGCGGTGGGAGGCGTTGTATTTGCGCTGCTGGGTCTGCGCCGAGGTGTAAAACGGTGGAAACGTCAAATGCGAAGGACAGGGCGCGGCGGAACAAGAAAAACGCACAGATAGAAAGGCGGCACATCCGTGCCGCCTTTTTTGCCGGAATTTGTCATGTGATGTGGCTCAGGGCTTGAAAACGCCGAAGATATGGAGAAACCGCGTGTCGGCAAAGTCGTAGTCGGACAAGGGTCTGTTGTCCGCGTCATCGCTGTGGGCGGCGACGAGTACGTTGTCCAGGCTGCGCGGTGAGCCGACGGAAACCACCACCGGCGTGTGCGCCCAGCGCGCGCCGTCAAAGGAGAACTGGACGAGATCCCCCGGCAGCAGTTCGTCGATCGCGGCATCCCGCGCGGCGGGGCCTGGCGCTGCGTGCCCGCGGGTGAGGTAGTTGTAGAGATACGGAACGCCCGTCCACGCGGGCGCCTTGTCGTTGGCGCTGACATAGTACCAGCCGAAGGTGGGGGTGTAGTCCATGACGCGCGAACCGGCATAGAGGCATTGACTGGCGAAGTTGGTGCAGTCGCCGCCAAGCAGTTCGTAGTCGTAGTAGCGGGGATTTCTGGCGAACGCCCAGCGATGCGCGTAGCGCACCGCGGCGTCGCGGTCATAGGGGAAAAGCTCCATGTGCAGCCTCCTTTTTCTGCTATCTCTATGGCCGGAGCGGGCAGGATATGCCGCTTGACAAAGAAAACCGACGCAGGTAGACTGGGGACAACGATTGAACAAAGGAGTGTGCGTACATGAAGAAGGGAACCATACTTGCCCTGCTTGCAACCGTCGCCGCAGGGACGGCTGCCGCTGTGCTGCTCGGGCGGCAGGAGCCGGCGGACGCGGCGCCGGACGAGTCCGCGCCGATGGACGCGGATCAGACCGTTGCATTTCCGCTCAAGAACAAATACGCAGACTATTCCGGCGGGGAGAGCCATCCCAGCTATCGCTTCGAGCTGGAAACGCCGAACGGAGTAAAGGAGATCGCGGTGAGCGCGGAGCAGTACGAGACCTATTATATTGGTGATGAGGTTGTCTGCCGGGAGCGGGGCAGAGAGCTTGAGATCGTTTGATGGGCCAAAACACAACAAAAATCCCCGAAACCGTCAAGCTTCGGGGATTTTTTCGCTAAAGTTCAAATATTAGTTCAGAGCGTCCTTGAGCGCCTTGCCGGCCTTGAACGCGGGAGCCTTGGAAGCCGCGATCTCGACGGGCTTCTTGGTCTGGGGATTGATGCCGGTGCGCGCAGCGCGGTTCTTGACTTCGAAGGTGCCGAAGCCGACGAGCTGAACCTTGTCGCCGCCCTTGAGAGCCTCCTCGACGGAGGCGAGGAACGCAGTGAGCGCCGCCTCGGAATCCTTCTTGGTCAGGCCGCTCTTCTCAGCCATAGCGGCAATGAGTTCTGTCTTGTTCATCTTTTGTTTCCTCCAAATAATAAGATATTTCATCAAAACCAATTACATGGTACAGAGGGCATTATGGCGAATTTCCAGTCGATTGTCAAGGGCAATTCCACAAAAAAAGCAAACTTTTTGCAAACGGATACCCGCCTGTATGATTTGTTTGCCGAATATGGTCGATTTGAACAACGCCGCGGATATTGTCCGAAATGTGCATCTGAGCCGGAAAAGGCATTGCAAAAGTTTTTGCAAAAATATATAGTAGGTAGACAATACGCACCGTCCATGATGCCGGCAGCCTCAGCTATCCCGGGAGCGGCGGCAAAGACGGAACAATGAACACAAGAGGAAAACGATGAATCAGAAGGAAATCAATGAGCTGCGCCGCCGGTTTCGTGCGGATAAGAGCAACATCAGCCGCATCTACGGATGCTTTGTCAACACCAACAAGGAGATCGTCGCCTACATTGACTCCTCCCTCGGCATGCTCAAGCAGGAGGAGCAGGAAATCTACCTCGCCCGACTCAAGAAGTGCCTGAGCGGAGGGCAGGGACGCAATCTCATCGACATCGAATTCTCCACGCCGCAGGTGGTGGACAGCGAGGAGCATCGCCTGCTGAGCAAGCTGCGCAGCACCCAGTGTGCTGACGCGGACGCGCGGGAAGCACTCTACCGCAAGGTCATCGACGTGCTGGATATGGAGCAGAGCAACTATGTGATCCTGCTGGCCTCGGACAGCTACGACGTGCCCTACCGCGGCACAGACGATGAGGCGCAGGCGGACGCTTCGGCGGAGGTATTTACCTACTTTGTCTGCGCCGTCTGCCCGGTGAAGGACGCCACTGCCGACCTCCGTTTTTTCTATGATGTGAGCGAGTTTCACATTGCGTCCTCCGGCCCGCTGCTGGGCAACACGGCGCTGGGCTTTCTGTTCCCGGCCTTCGATGACCGCAGCGCAAACATCTATAACGCGCTCTATTACGTTCAGAAGCCGGAGCTGATGCATCAGGAGTTCATCGACGCGGTGTTCCGCACCGAGCCGCCTATGTCAGCGCCGGAGCAGCGAAACGCTTTCCACACCGCGCTTGCCGACGCGCTGGAGGCGGAGTGCAGTTACGGTGTGGTGCAGAGTGTCAACGAGCAGCTGCGCGAGCGCGTGGAGCTGCACAAGGCGGAGAAGAACCCGGAGCTTCTGAGTCTGGAGCCCCGGGAGGTGGAGAATATCCTGCGCCAGGGCGGTGTCTCCGAGCCACGCGTGGAGGCGTTCAGCCAGGCGGTGCGGGAGTCCTTCGGCGAGGATGCCGCGCTCCAGCCGGGCAATCTGGTGGACAAGAAGTTCGAGATCGTTACGCCCAACGTGAAGATCACCATGCCGCCGGAGTACAGCGAGATGGTGGAGACCCGCGTGATCGACGGGCGCAAGTACATTCTGATCCCCGCTGATGAAGGGCTGGAGGTCAACGGCGTTTCAGTCAAATTCTAAGAGGGAAAGCCGCGGCGTATGCCGCGGCTTTTTGCGGGATACGCAGTTTTTTTCATGAGGCATTGGATTGGGATTGAAACGGCCAAAAGTCTGTGCTACAATATAATAAGTGTGGAAATTGTACACTTTAACGGTATTTTGACGAAAGGAAGGATATCATCATGGCGGAAAAGCAGTTCAACAAAGGGGACGTTATCTTTCGCGAAGGCGAGTACGGCACGACGATGTACCGCATCCTGGACGGTACCGTTGCCATCTATGCCAACTACGGCGAAAGCGGCGAGCAGAAGCTGACGGAGCTGAAGGCGGGAGACTTTTTCGGCGAAATGGCCGTGATCGAGGCGTTCCCGCGCAGCGCCACTGCGGTGGCAGCGAGCGAAGCCCGCGTCGAAGAAGTGGGCAAGGAGTCCTTAAGCGCATTTTTCAAGGCGGAGCCGGAGATGATTATGAAGATCATGCGCCATATCAGCGGGCGTTTGCGCAAGTTGACGGAGGACTACCGTGAGGTCTGCGCCACCATCGCCGAGATGGAGCCGGGCGGAGCCAAGAAACCGCGCAGCGCAGGCCTTGCCGCCAAGATCAAGAAGTTTGCCGGCATTTATCTCGGCAGCCGCGGCAAGGCGGATGTCAGCTATGAGGTCAAGCGCGGGGAGAATCAATCCCGGGAGGGCCTGGACAAGAGAATGGAGACGCTCTCCAAGGGTACGGTCATCTTCAAGCAGGGCGAAACCGGCAAGTGCATGTACGATCTCCACTGGGGCAGCGTCGGCATCTACTCCGGCTACGGCACGGAGTATGAAAAGCTGCTGACGGAGGTCCAGCCCAACGAGTTTTTTGGTGAGATGGGCATGATCGAGGGTGAGCCCCGCAGCGCCACCGCGGTTGTCCTTGAAAACGGCACGGTACTGGAGACCATCTATGAGGAGGATCTCGCAAAGCTGTTTGAGATCAATCCTGCGAAGGTGTTTATGGTGCTCTCCCACCTGTCCAACCGGCTGAGAAAGCTGACCGTGGATTATCTCAATGCCTGCAAGCTGGTCTATGTGGTCTCCGACGCGGAGGAGACGGAAAAGCCGGTCAGCGAGGAGGTCAAGGCTGAGGCGGACCGCTATGCGCGCGTCCGCGTGAACGGCTGCGACGTATATCTGTAAGCGAGATCCATGAGGTCGCATTTCGGCACGAAAGGGAAGTGAGAGTCATGCCGGATCGTGAGGAATTGATCCGAGAGAGCATCATGCGCGATATGTCCGAGGGCGTGATGACCATCAGCTTCGACGGGAAAATCACCTATCTCAATCCCGCGGCGCTGACCATTCTCAAGCGCGGGGAGACCGAGCTGCTGGGCAAGCGCTTTGGCGGATGCTTTTTTGAATATGAGGAAAACGACGCGTTCACGCAGACGATCCTAGACGCGGTGTATGACCGCGAGCGGAGCCATACATACATCGTCCCCTACTACACCGGGGAGGAGCTGCGTCAGCTCCATGTGGTGACTTCATTTCTGCGCAGCGGCGGGGAGAACATCGGCGTCATCGTTGTGCTCAGCGACATCAGCGAGCTGGTGGAGCTGCGCGACGCGGTGAAGGCCATGGAGCGCATCCGCGCGCTGAACGAACAACTCGAAATGCGCAACAAGCTGCTGGGGGAAACCTTCGGCCGATTCCTCTCCGACGAGATCGTGCGCCAGCTGCTCGAAACGCCGGACGGCCTTGCACTCGGCGGCAAGAAGCGTATACTCACGATCATGATGAGCGATCTGCGCGGTTTCACCGCCATGAGCGAGCGTATGGACGCCGGTGATCTGATCTCCATGCTCAACCATTATCTTGGTGAGATGACGGAGGTTATTCAGGGCCGAGGCGGCACGATCATCGAGTTTATCGGCGACGGGATCATGGCAATCTTCGGCGCACCCGCGCCGTCTGACACCCATGCCGCTGACGCCATTGCCGCGGCGGTGGAGATGGAGGCACGCATGGAGGCCGTCAACGCGTGGAATGCGGAGCGCGGCTATCCGGTGCTGGAAATGGGCATCGGCCTCAACACCGGCGAGGTCATCGTCGGCAACATTGGCTCGGAAAAGCGTACCAAGTACGGCGTGGTGGGCAGCCACGTCAACCTCTGCGGTCGTATCGAGAGCTATACCGTGGGCGGACAGGTGCTGGTATCGCCGCTGACGCGGGAACTGGCAAAGGTCGATTTGGAGATCGCGCAGGAGATGACAGTCTATCCCAAGGGTGTCAAAGGCGAGCTGGTGCTCTCACAGGTGACGGGCATCGGTGCGCCGTACAACGTTTCCGCCAAGGTGAAGGATACCAAGCCGCAGGCGCTCGAAGAGCCCATCCCCGTACGCTTTCACATGCTCGCGGGCAAGCACAGCGGCGCGAAGTCGTTCTATGGCGGCATCATCGCCGTGGCACACGACGGTGCGGTGCTGGATACCGGTGCGGAACTGAATGTCTTTGACAACATTCAGCTGGAGGCCGGCGGCAAACTGTTCGCTAAGGTTATGGAGCAGGCAGAGGAGGGATTTCTTCTGCGCTATACCTCCATCCCGGCGGGCTATGAAGCGTGGCTCAAGGCAGAGCGCGCCAAATCTGAATAGGCGGAGGAAAGCATGAAAAAAGTACAGTTTGCGAAGGGCGACGTTGTCTTTCGTGAGTTTGAAGCGGGCAGCAGCATGTATAAGATTCTCGCGGGCGGAGCGGCGGTGTACGCCGATTATGCCGGAGCGGGGGAAAAGCTGCTCGCAGAGCTGAAGACGGGAGACTACTTCGGAGAGATGGCGGTCATTGACGCCTGCCCCCGCAGCGCAACCGTGGTGGTGACGGAGGACGACACGCTTTTGCACGTGATCGAGGCGGAGGATCTTTCCGTCTACCTTGCGGAGTTTCCAGAGGAGCTGGAGGGCGTCGCGGCGCATTTGAGCCGCCGCCTACGGGAGTTGACCGTTGACTACACCGAGGTCTGCGGCACGCTGCGGGAACTGGGGCGGCTCGATACGTCCGCTGACCGCATTGACGATGGGCTGCTTGAGCGCATCCGCCGGTTTGCCGCGGTCTATCTGAGAGGGAAGAAAGCGGCGGATCAGAGCGCGAAAACGCCGAAGACCGCTGCGGATGCCGCGTCCCACGCGGGCGGTTACGCGATGCACCGCAAGACCTTTACCCGCGGTGAGGTGATCTTCCGGGAGGGGGATAAATCCGACTGCATGTATGATATCCATGGCGGCCGCGTGGGCATCTATGCCGACTACGGTACGGAGCGTCAGAAGCTGCTCGCTGAGCTGGTGCCGAACATGTTCTTCGGCGAGATGGGACTCTTCGGCGGCAGAAAGCGCAGCGCCACGGCGGTCGCGCTGGAGGACGACACCTGCGTGGAGCAGATTTTTGAAAAGGAACTCCCGGAGCTTTACGCCAAAAACAGAGTAAAGGTGCTGATGGTCTTGCGTCATCTGTCCAGCCGCCTGCGTCAACTGACAAACGACTATCTGCGCTCCTGCAAGGCGCTTGCCGACGCGCAAAGCGAGCTGGAGAATGACCGGGGGATGACTGCGGAGACCAGAATGCAGATGGAATACCTGAACCAGTTGCTGCTGATGCCGGAGGTACTCTGCTGAATTCAAAAAGGAGCACGCTATGATAGATCTACCGGAGCGCACCTATCGGAAAAAAGAGATCATCTATCGCCAGAACGAGTATGAGATGTGTATGTACGACATCCTCTACGGCGGTGTGACGCTCTACCTGAACTACGGCGCCAAGGATCAGATTCTGGTCAAGGAGCTTTGCCCGGGCGCGTATTTCGGTGAGATGGAGCTGGTGGAGGCACGTCCGCGCACGACCACGGCGGTTGCCACGGAAGATACCCGGGTCAAAATCTATACGGCGGAGGCGTTCGGCAACTGCTTTCAGGAAAAGCCTGCGCTGGTCATGGCAATCATGCAGCAGATGAGCGCCCGTATCCGGGAGCTGACGCGGGAGTACAACGACGCATGCCGTGTGGTATCTGAGGCGATGGACGCCGAGCGGCGCGGCGAGGCCAAGAGCGACCGGCTGCAAAAGGAGCGCAAGCGTCTTTCTGATTACTTCACCACCCGCGTCCGATATCCGGGCACGAAATAGGACAAACTACGACGGGGTGCTGTGGCATCCCGTCGTCAACTAAAAGGAGGTACGGAACCATGAAGAAAACTGCCATGCTGTTTGCCAACGGATTTGAGGAGGTCGAGGCGCTGACCGTCGTCGATCTGCTGCGCCGTGCGGAGATCGTCTGTGACATTGTCGCGCTTGACGGCGCGCCGGAAATCGTGGGTGCCCACGGGATCGCCGTGCGCGCGGACAAGGCGTTTGCCGATGTGACGATGGACGCCTACGACGCACTGCTGCTGCCGGGCGGCCAGCCGGGTACGACGAACCTCGGAAACGACGAGCGCGTACTCGCGCTGCTGCGCGAATTCAGCGCCGCGGGCAAGCTGACCGCGGCAATCTGCGCCGCGCCGACGGTGCTGGCGAAGGCGGGACTGCTGGAGGGCAGGCGCGCTACCTGCTATCCCGGCCTGGAGGGCAGGCTCACCGGCGCAGCGGCAAGCATGGAGAGCGTCGTGGAGGACGGCACGGTCATCACCAGCCGCGGCGTCGGTACAGCGATTCCGTTCGCGCTCGCGCTGGTGGCGTATCTGGACAGTCGTGAGCGCGCCGACGCGCTGGCAAAGGCCATTGTCTATTGCTGATGCCCGAGCGGAACCGAGGCCGTCGCGGACGGCGGCCGATTGAAAAACACAACCCCAACGCGCCCGCGGCGCGTGCGCCGGAGGCACTGAACGCTGCGTGGGAGAACGCAGAGCGCGATGACTCGGCGGCGTGGCTGCTGGCGGGCCAGTATCACCGCGCCATTCTCGCACGACTGCGGGGTACGCACGGCAACAAGCGGCTGCGTATGGCGCAGATCACCGGCTGGCTCAACGAGTTTCTCGCGCTGGAGCAGCGCTGTGACAGCAAGCGTTTGCCGGAGATCCTGAAAAACTTTATCCGCACCGCCGGGTTTCTGGCGGAGAGTCCGTCGAACCTGACGGCGCGGCATGTGCTGGAGCGCTATCCCTATGTGCTGTGCGCCGCGGCAAATCGGGCGGCGGAGGATTTCCGTGCCGCGCAGCCTGAGGCGGACTTAAACGATCTGCTGGGGAAGAAGAACTTTCCCGCGCAGCAGCTGCTCACCGACGGACTCGGCGGTGTGTGGTCTGTGTGGTATGTGCCGCAGGCGATCCGCTCCAGCCTCAAGCTCTTGCTGGCGCTGAATCCCAAGGATGAGTACCCCGAAGCCCGCGCCATGCGCCGGCATTTCATAATTCATTTGGGCGGGACGAACACCGGCAAGACCTATGCGGGCTTCCAGCGGCTCAAGACTGCGCCGACGGGTGTGTATCTCGCACCGCTGCGCCTGCTGGCGCTGGAGGCACAGGAGACGCTGCTGGACGCGCATGTGGATTGCAGCCTTACCACCGGCGAGGAAGAGGATATCCGCGAGGACGACACCCATGTGTCCGCCACGGCGGAGAAGCTTGACTTGAAAGCCCATTATGATGTGGCAGTCATCGACGAGTGCCAGATGATTGCAGACCGCGAGCGCGGCTACGCGTGGACGCGGGCGATCCTGGGCGTGCTGGCGCCGGAAGTGCATTTGTGCGCCGCGCCGCAGGCAAAGCAGTTGCTCATCCGCCTCATTGAGAGCTGCGGCGACAGCTATGAGGTGGAGGTACACCAGCGACAGACGCCGCTTATCTGCATGTCCCACACGGTGGACTTCGACCATGTCCAGCCCGGCGATGCGCTGATCTCGTTTTCCAAGGTCGGTGTGCTCAGCGCGGCGGAGGATCTGCGCCAGTCGGGAAAAGAACCCGCCATCATCTACGGCGCGCTGCCCTACGCCACGCGGCGGCGGCAGATGGACGGCTTTCTTGACGGGCGCACGCAATACGTCGTCGCCACCGACGCCATCGGTATGGGGTTAAACCTGCCCATCCGCCGCGTGCTGTTTATGGAGACGGAGAAGTTCGATGGTGTGGAGCGCCGCGAGCTGAAGCCGGAGGAGATCCAGCAGATCGCGGGACGCGCGGGACGATTCGGTATGTACGCCAAGGGCTTCGTCGGCGCAATGGAAAACCTCGGTGCGATCCGCACGGGGCTGGATACCGTGGTGCCGCCGCTGCAATACGCGGTGCAGGGCTTTTCCGACCTTGTTTTGCAGGTGGACTTTGACCTGTTGGAGGTGCTGACGGAGTGGAGCAAATTGCCTGCCGTGGAGCCGTACTGCAAGCTGGACATTTCGCGGTATATTTCCCTCATCTCCAAAATGCGGGAAAAGGGATTCCTGCTCACCAAGGAGCAGGAGCTGCGCGCGGCGAACATCCCGTTTGACGAGACCGAGGACGCGCTGGAGGAACTGTTTTTCACGTTTTTGCGCCGCTGGACGCAGGACGAGCCCATCGAACAGCCCGGCCTCGGTGAGGGCGGCGGCGAGACGCTGCCGGAGCTGGAGCAATACTACCGCAAGCTCGATCTGTATTTTTCCTTTGCCAAGGCATTTGACTGTCCGGTGGACGCGGATAGGCTCTATGACACCCGCGAGCGTGTGGCGGAGGAGATCAACGAGATTCTGGTGTACCGCCTGCAAAACAACATCCGCTTCTGTGAGCGCTGCGGCAAGCCCTTGCTGCTGCACCACCGGGGACGGCTGTGCGACGTGTGCTACCATCGGGAGAGAAAGAACACAGCCCCGGCGTGGCGCACGCAGGGCCGCAGAAGATAGAAAGAACGCATAGGAAAGGGTGGGGCGGAATGGCTCACAACGCGCACAAGCGCCCGCAGGTGCTGCTGCTGGGCAACGGCGTCAATCGCGCCTTCGGCGGCGGCTCCTGGGGCCAGCTGATCCGGGATATCACCTGCAATGAGTCGCTGCCGGAGGACTGCACGCTGCACCTCCCGATGCCGCTGCGGGCGATTCTTGTCACCGGCGATACCGTGGGCGCACAGCTGCGCAAAACGGGTGACATCCTCTATGGGAAGCTGGGCGATGCGGGGCACACGGACATGCTGCGGATGCTGCTGGACATGGGCTTTGACCATATCCTCACCACCAACTTCAGCTACGAGCTGGAGGCCGCGGCACAGCCGGACTGCACCATCCATGATCTTCAGCTGCGCCACATGCTCCGTCATACCGACGGCTGCCACCACGCCGAGGCAAAGTACCTCTTTTACACCTACAATCAGGTGAGCTGGCATAACCGTGAGATCCCCGTCTGGCACGTCCACGGCGAGGGCCGCAAGCCAGACAGCATGATCCTCGGCCACTACTACTATGCGAACCTGCTGGAGAAGATCACCTCCTACGTCCGTGCTGAGGGCGCGCGCTGGAAGCGTGAGCAGGAGCGCGGCGAGAGCCCGGCAATCAAAAGCTGGGCGGATGCGTTCCTGTTCGGGGACGTGTATGTGCTGGGCTTCGGCTTTGACGTGTCGGAGTTTGACCTATGGTGGCTCTTGAACCGTAAGAAACGGGAGCGGGTGGACACGGGCAGGACATGGTTCTTTGCGCCTGAGGAGCTGTCCTCCGACGGTATTAACGAGAAAGAGGAGCTTTTAAAGGTGCTCGGCGTTGAGGTGCTGCACTGCAACAGGACCCGCGCCGGCGGCACGCCGCTCCAGCGCAGCCTCGGCTTTCGCGAATTTTACGAGGAGGCGATCGCGCAGATCGGAGAGCTGATGCGAGAGCGAAAAGAATAAAAACAGTGCGCCGGCCCATCCGGGCGGCGCACTGTTTTTATAGGATTTCCAGCTTTGCCTTAAACGCGATCGCGCGGGGTGTGGGCATGTCATCGAACTGTATGATGTGCGCGCCCTTTTCCAGATCCACATCCACCACCGTGCCAGCGCCGAACACCGCGTGGGTTACTCGCTGTCCGATGCTCAACACGCTGGAGCCACGGGATTCGGGGAGATAGCGCTCACTGGATTCGATGTATTCCCTTGCGTCACGGATCAGTGTGTCCTGCGGCGGTCTGTCATAGCGCAGCAGCACCGGGTCAATGTCCAGGATAAAACGGGAGGGATAGCGGGGCGAGCCGTCCAGATTCCAGCCCTCGGCGTCACTTAAGTATAGCCCCCGCTCCGCCCGCGTCATGGCGACAAAGGCGAGGCGTCGCTCCTCCTCCATCTTTTGCAGCGAGTCGGTCTTCTTTGACGGGAACACGCCTTCGTTCATCGCACAGAGAAACACATGGGGGAACTCCAGCCCCTTGGCGGCGTGGACGGTCATCAGCTTGACCCGATCACCGGCGTCGTCCAGATCGTTGTTGGTGAACAGCGCCACATGAGCGAGGTAGTGCTCCAGCATAGCTTCCTCGCCGCAGGTGGTTTCGTAGTCGAACACGGACTGCTTCAATTCCGCGAGGTTATCCAGCCGCTCCTGACTGCCCTCGGTGCGGAGCATGGTCTCATACCCGCTTTTATCCATGATCTCGGAGAGCAGCTCGGAGATCGGGCGCTCGCCGCAGTCGGCGGCAAAGCGTTCGATGAGCCGGATAAACTGCGCGGCCTTGGTGCCCTTGAACATATCCTCGTCAACTGTGGCGCACAGCGCGTCGTAGAGCAAACAGCCGTGCGCCGCGGCATATTCCTCCAGGAATTTCATGCGACGTTCACCGAGGTTGCGCTTCGGTACGTTGGCAACGCGACGGAAGGACAGGTCGTCCCGGTAGGCGATCATGCGGAGATAGCTCAGCGCGTCCTTGATCTCCGCGCGGGCGAAGAACGGCACGCCGCTGTAAATGTGATAGGGGAGCTTTTCCCGCAGAAATACGTCCTCAATGTTCCGCGTGATGTAGTGGGCGCGATAGAGCACCGTCATATCGCGATAGGGAACCCCGGTATCGTGCAGATGCTTGACCTCGGCCGCGATCCACTCGGCCTCCGCCTCGGCTGTGTCGGCGTGGTGGCAGAGGACGGCCTCGCCGTCCGGCAGTGTGGGCAGCAGCTCCTTTTTGACGCGAAAACGATTGCGGGAGATCAGTGAGTTGACTGCGGCGAGAATCTGCGGCGTCGAGCGGTAGTTCTGCGTCATCAGAACGGTTTGAACCTTGGGGAAGTGCTGATCAAACTCCATCAGATACTTGACGTTCGCGCCGCGCCAGGTGTAGATGGTCTGGTCGGGATCGCCGACGATAAAGAGATTGTTGTGGTAGCCGCACAGCGCCTCCATCAGCTTATATTGCAGCTCGTCAATGTCCTGAAACTCGTCGATCATAATGTACTCGAGCCGTTTTTGCCACTTGAGCTTGATCGCCTCACTCTGTTCAAAGATATAGAGCGAGAACTTGATGAGATCGTTGTAGTCAAGACCAAAGCACTTTTTCTCCTGATAGAGGTAGCCGTAAAAGATGATGTCCTCTGTCGTGTCAGCGGCAAGATACTTGTTGTGCAGCGTGTCCAGGGACATGGTGATGATATCGAGGTAGTACTCCGGCCGTTTGATGCACTTTTGCATCTCGATCATATCCCGCGCGCGAGAGAAGGTCATGTCCCGCAGGGAGAGACCGCGTTCGGCGTAGATGATCTTCAGCATGTCGTCGATGTCGGCATTGTCGAGGACAAGAAAGCTCTTGGGGTAGTGAACAGCATTGCTGTCCTCTTGCAAAATGGACACGCAAAAGCCGTGGAACGTGGAGATGTAGCCCGTGTCGTTGTCGCCGGTGAGGTTGTGGATGCGCTGACGCATCTCATTCGCCGCTTTGTTGGTGAACGTGACGCAGAGAATGTTGCCGGGCAGGATGCCCAGCTCGTTCACCAGATACGCAAACCGGTGCGACAAGGCTCGGGTTTTGCCCGACCCCGCCCCGGCAATCACGCGGACATAGCCCTCCGTCGTGGTGACGGCTTTGCGCTGCGCTTCGTTGAGTTTTTGTAAAAGATCTTCCATGCTCTTTGCCCCTTGTTTTTTATTATTATATTTGTGTTTTCTTCACAATGCAAGAGAGCAGCAGCGGGACGAGCGATTACAAAACGTATTTATGCCGTCAATCTTGCAAAACAGGGGAACAGATTTGCCGCCGGGCCGCAAATAAGCGGAATCGTGCAGAGTCATGAATGAGGGATTGAGGGTAGATAGTGCCTGTTGAAAGAGCGACTATAAGTTTACATAAATTTTATAATAATTTGGGACTACGGAGAGTTATCCACAATTTCCACAGCTTTTTCCACAGGATAATTTTGAAAAATAGTCTTGAAAAAAGAATGACTGATGAAAAAAGCCGGAAAAACGCGGGAAATGTACGGGCAACCAAAGCACATGATGAAATTAACATAAAAAGGCACCTTTCAACTTGCGCTGAAAAACATGGCGTTTTCCGGCGTTTTAAAGACGACGATTGCAAGGCAAGCGTTGCATCTTTCAAAAAAGAAAGCCGGAGACCTTTACAGAAAAATCTTTTTGGAAACATGAAAATTAGGGCTTGCAATTCCTGACAAGGTATGGTAATATACCTAGGCTGTGAGGCATCCGGGTGTGGCGCAGTTGGTAGCGCGCTTGACTGGGGGTCAAGAGGCCGTGAGTTCAAGTCTCGCCACTCGGACCAAAAAACTCCTCGATTTCGAAAGAAATCGAGGAGTTTTTCTAACTTTTTAAACATAAACGAGGTACCCGGTTTTCGGAGCGGTGGAATTTGGGTGGAATTGGGAAAAAACCGTGTTGGAAAGGCACCCCCTGAAGCGGTACGGGAAAACCCTGCCAAAGCGCGTCATTTTGCGGGCTTGCGGGCATTTTGGCTTCGCCCGAAAACTCGCCCAATCGTGCAAATACGGGATTGGCGGAAATACGTGAATGGCGAAAACAGCGTATCGGCGGAATTGAAGCGAGCGCGCAAACAGGGGAGGGGCGAAAGTCAGCGGAGCGCGCGAAACACGGATTGGGAACAAACCGGCGAGAGCTGAAAATCAGCCAATCGGAAGAACTGGACGCGGAGCGCAAATCGCCCAATGGCGGAACTCGGCGGATTGGGAAAATGCGGGAGATGCGGTGTGCGCGAATCAGCAAGAAATAACTTGGCGAAGTGTGCAAAAAAATACAGCCCCAACTCACACGAGTCGGGGCTGTATGCCTGAGAGACCTCTATAGCTGTTCGGACGGGATTGTTTCGGGAAGAGCTTTCACACAGACGCGGACACCGTTTGGACCGGAGATTTGGATGACGTCGCCTTGCTTGAGTTGCGGCGTTATGGTGCCCTGCGCCTTGCTGTGGGTATCTGGGGGACGGATGATGACGACCTTACCATCGGCATTTGGAGTGCGGATGATGCGGTCGGCGTTGGGGACGGCGTCCGTCAGAGCGAGGTCGGCGCGCATCAGATAGACGGTGGCGAGGTGCTGCGCCAGCTCACCGCTGAGGTTGCGGTAGTTGTTGGCCTGTGTATTGTTGGCCAGCGAATCATGCAAATAGAAGCGCAGCAGTCCGGGGTCGCGCTTCATGCCGGACTCTTCCAGGGAATACCTGCGAGTCGCCTGAAAGACACGGATGCCCGCACCGTTTTCAAGTTCCTTGAGACCCGCAAGCGTCGCGTAGCTCATGCCGTACCGATGCGCCAGTTCACGACAGATGGCGGTCAGCTCCTTGGGCTGCAATTTCTTGGCGGAGTCCTTGATGCTGCTCGCCACATATTCCGAATTTTCTCCGGGGTGATAGCTGTTCTTAAGGAGCCACTGCTCGCGGAGGCGGAACACTGAGGACCAACACGGGGAAAGAACAAAGTTGTAGTTTTGCACACGCCCGGCTTTGTCGGGTTGCGAAAAGAGAATCAGCGCCTGGGTGTGATCCTCGTCCAGCCACCTCACCTGTTCCCACTTGAGGTCGCAGGCCTGCTTTGCGTTGAAACCGGTGCTGCGAACGATTGCCGCGCCGATCATGCCGCCGTCAGCAACGTTTGCCATCACATCCTCGTAGAATCGTCTGTCCATTTCGGGGATGAGCACGTCAGAGTTCGCGGCGTCTTTCTGTAACTTTTTGGCGTTCATTTGCTTCCGTTCCGGGTGGGCGTTCAGGTAGTCACGAAAGGCGTTTATGGGATTGCTGTCGTGCTTGCGGAGGTAGAGGAAATCCACGAAGTCAGCAACTTCCTTGAAGTAGTCTCGCCAGTTTTTGCCGATTTCCTTGCTCACCTGCTTGAGTTCGCTTGCAGTGATTTCACCGAGCGGACGGAGTCCGACCGGCCCGGACGCAATCTTTTTGATGCGCAGCTCCCGGTCGTGTCTGGCCTCCTCACTGATTGCGACGCCGCGTTCTGCCAGCATACTGAAATAGCGGCGCAACTGCAGGCGGAAGAGCAGCGCAAGGCACATCTGCGAAACAGGCTTGGCCTTGTCGATCTCCGAAAAGATGTAGGCGGCATTTTCCTCCACCAGTGCCTGTGCCTTTTCGACGATGGTGGCGCAGATGACTTTGCCGTCCTTCGATGGAATATTGACGGCTTTTTGCTGCGGGCGATAGCGAGCGGACTTCGGCGGAGTGCTATCTTCGGCGTGAGCTGCCTCGCCCTTTGGCGCGGCAGCGGTGAGCGTGGGGGTTGCCTGCGAGCGGAAAATATGACCGGCTGCGTCCAGCAGCCGCACGGAGCCGCGGACGGCATAACGGGGCGGGCTGCCGTCGGGATGGTCAAGCGTCTGATCGTGAGCGGAGTAAGCACAGATGATTCCCGGCATTAAAACGTAGACGCCGGACATATGCCCGTCGTTTAATTCAATGTCTCCGTGGAAGCCGGGTTCGGTGCTGATGGCTGTGCTGCTTGGGTGATCGTTCATGGTCGCGTTCCTCCTTTCAAAAGGGCATCAAGGTTCAGTGTTGCTGCCTTTTTCTTCGTGCGTGGGAAGATTGTAGCGGGCGGCACAGAACCGATGATGGTTGGATATTCCTCGCTTCGGAGGGTGATTGCCGGGAGCTCGACGGATGCGCCCGGATGCGGGAGTGTGACGGTCACGGCGTCGTTCGCCTCCGGTGCCTCAAATGCGAAAAGATACCATCCGTCCTCTGCGGCGGTGAAGGCTACCTCCGAGGCCATTGGAAGCTGCAAATCTATCTGCCCACTCAGCGGTACCGCACGAATGCCGGGATGCGCGGAGTGCTCAGGGTCGAGAACCCATCGCTCCTGTGCTGCGGCAATCTCCGGCCAAGAGTCCGGCATGCGCACGTAGGCGGACCAGTTAGTTGGGTCATCAACCAGCTTGTGACCCATCAGCGCATCAACCAAATTCGGCGGCATCCCGCAGCGATTGACGTATTGCGTGCAGCCGTTACGGCGCAGAACATAGGCGGAAGGGTCGCGGTTGATGTGACCGAAGCCGTCGATATCCGGCTCGCGTTCGACCATTTGCTCGACGGAATTCCAAAAGCCCTCATCGCAGCCGAGAAGCGTCAGCAGCTCGCGCACGAAGGCTGACAGCTCATTCGGCGCAGCCATGGCTCTTGGGTCGTCCGGAGTAGACACTACTGGGAGTTCATGTATTTCGGATTGCGAGAAACCCTGTGATTCCAGATTTGCTTTTGCAGCCACGATGAGGTCGCGCCCGAATTTGGGTAAGACAATGAGCCGGTAAGCAGACGAGGTCTTAAGGACATCGACCGGGACGAGCTTGCCGTTGGATTGGTAGAGCACTCCAAACACGGCATAGTCGTCGAAGATGAGGAAATGTTTGAATTTCGGTGCACACGCCTCGGCGGTGCGCGCCATGCCGGTGAGCATGAGTGCCGCGCCGAGAGTCAGTCCATATCCGACCATGCGCCAGAGAACTGCGGCGAACATCGTGAGCGTTTCATCCGGCAGTACCTTGACCTGCTCGCGTTTGGCGCCGCGACCGCCCAGCAGGAGCGGCAGGTGCAATTCCGGCAGGTGACAGTTCGGCTGCGCTGCCCGCAGCGCAGGGTACAGCGCGTTAAAGGTTTTGATGGAGGCGTTCACGGTTACGGTCGTCGTCTCCGGGTCACGGATGGCGTTCTTATTTGCGTCCGCCAGTTTACGACGCGCCTCCACAACTGCGTCAAGGTCTTCCTCCTCGATGTCCAGACCATAGGTGTCGAGGATTCCAAGAAAAATGCGAAGCTCGGAGAGGCTTTGCTGGATGTACTTCGCCGACCTGCGGGTGGGCGGAACGAGCGACTTGCGCTGCTCGGCGTCCAGTGCGTCGAGGGCGGCGGTATAGGGCCTGTCGCTGTGCGCTGACTTGGCATTCTCACGGAGACGATTCTCATACTTGCGGGAAATCTCCGCGGCCATTTGCGCGGCGATGATGGGGATTTCGTTCTCGCTCTTTGCCGAGCGCGTGGTGCGGATATCCCAGTCGTGCTTGCCGCCGTTTGAGTATTGCAGCTCCGCTGTCATATCTGCAGAACCGTCTGCGCGCAGGATGGGGCGGACGCGAGCCTGCACACCGGAGTGGGGAAGCTGAATAATGATAGGCGAGAGTTTTTTGCTGCCTGACTTCATGCAAACCATGCCTTTCTTTTGAGAATCGCTTTTGCGGTTTTAACCGCGATAGAAGAATCGCGGCGAGGCGGGCGACTGGCGCACATCATACTTGGCGCAGAGAATTTCCTCCACAGTCGCCCCGAAGTGCTGCCGATTCGACGCGGCGAGATAAGCTGCATGACACTGAGCGAAACCGCTTTCGTTGATCTCGTAAAGCAGCTGTTCTTTCGTGTAGTTGACGCCGTATTTGGCGATCATCGCAGTGGAGTGAAAAGATGTGCTCTTGTGAACCAGTGCGTCGCCACAGCAGCAGTTGTTGTTGCCCAGATAGCGCAGGTCGTTGTCTGCGATGGAGTATGAGAGATTGTTCGATTCACAGTAGGCGATCAGCGGCTTGTACAGCTCAAGACGTAACTCCGGGCGCAGGCACAGATGCCCTCCGATGGCCTTGAAGGATTCGCGTGGCAGCCCAAGAGTTTTAAGCATTTGTTGGATATGCTCCGCGTTTTGCGGCACCAGTTTGAGACCCTCAATCACATAGTGGTCGGCGCCTTTGAACAGCTCCAAAATGTTGACGCCGGAGAGGCCTGGCAAGAAGGGCTGAATGCGGATGCCGACACGGACGCCAGCGTCTTTGAGCTCATTGAAAAGCCTGACGCGTTGACGAATATCAGCGACATTAGGTTCGATATCACGGCGATTCAACACGTTGCTCACGCTCATCTGGATGCTGACGCGCGAAGGGTCGATCTCCGCGCCGTAGAACGAAGCGGACTTCGTGGAGATCACGACGTGGCGGTCATAATCCGAGCAAAGCGCCAGGAACTCGCGCGTGGAATGGAAGTACGCCTCGGCGGGTTGGAATGGGTCACCCATAGCGCCCAAGTGGATGGACAGGTTCTGGGAGATGCACACATCGAGGATTTTCGTCGGGTCTTCCTGTTTGTCGATCAGAACCCGACGAAAAACGCGCTCGGCAGCATGGCAATTGCCAACCTTCAGGCTTTGAGACGCGGGCATGAATTTGCGGCAGTTTGCTTCGCAGTAAGCGCAGCCAAAGCAGCTGCTGCCGCGGTATGTATCCGCGTTGAACGGCATCCCGCAGATAGCGTACTTGCTGCTGATGCCAAGCGGGTCGAACGCGCCGGGCTTGTCAGGAAAACAAGCTGTACTTGGGGTTTGGACGGGCTGCGCCTCGTCCTCCTGATTCGCTTCGACCTCTTCGGCGGGCGCTTTCATAGGCTTTCCGCGCTTGCGATATTCACGACCGCCACGAGGCAGACCATAGTACATGCCGTGCTTGCGACCATGACCGGCGCGAATCGGTTTGTGATTCTTATCGCTAGTATTGATGTCTTTTGTTTCCATGTTGTTTTACCTGCGCTGATCTCATGTCAGCGCCCTTTCGCTATTTTTTGACTCCGCGACCAAGCGGCGCGCGGGTTTCTCGGTTGATTGAGAATCTATATATTTATGCTTGCTCAAGGCATAAAAAAACGCCCTGCCCCTGAGCACGGGGGAGAGCGGAATACATATATATTTATTTATAATATATAAATGCATGAAAAAGCGCGGCTCAAGCGAGTCGCGCGCTTACACAATATGTCATGCTACAATTATATCAATTTAACTTTTGATTGCAATAACTATTTTGTTCCCCCCTATGTCAGGCGATTATTTTGTTGAGTTTGGTTTGACAAATCTTTTGGGGCACGTTAAGCTATTATCAACGACGGCACCATCAAGGAAACCCGCGTCGACAGAGGAAGTGCTTGCTTACCGTTTTGGTATATAAGCAATTGAGGCTGAAAACGAAGCAACCTCCAAAAACCGGAGTTCAGGTTGCATGCTTGAAAAACTTGAGCTATAATAATAGTACAGAACGAGAGAGACAAGTTCTCCCGTTTCGTAGGGGCAAACGTCCGATACAAGTAAAAAAGTGTAGCAGCACGTGGGAGCTGGAACCTCCCACATGCCTGCGCGGTGAACATGGCACCGGCACAGCAGCATCAAGCTGCGCTACGGGAGAAGTATACCCTCTTTTTAGCCATTCTGCAATACTCAAAATGGCTGTGTGGGAAATTCTTTCGGGAGCGGAGTGGAAAAGCGCTATGCGGGGTCCAACCGCATAGCGCTTTTTTGCCGCTTTCGGAAGAAAGGAGAGAGAACTACCCGCCCGCACAGCCGTTAACACACAATATATTATAAAGGAGTATTGCATTATGAAAAAAGAGGTTTTCCAGAAGAAGTATCTCACCATCAAAGACGTTCAGAACTATCTAAATATCAGCCAGGGCAAGGCGTACCAGCTTGCACACCGCAAGGACTTCCCAGTGGTTCGATTTGGAGCCTGCACCAGAGTTCCGCGGGAACTGTTTCTACGCTGGGTGGAGAAGCACACCAACACCCCCGCAGACCTCGCAATGGCGTAAGAGGGGTGCGGATATGGGTTCCAGAAGAACAAACGGTGAGGGTACGGTTTGGCGTCTCAAAAACGGCACCTGGCGCGGTCAGCTGATGGACGGCTACGACGACAATGGCAAGAAAATCATCGTCAGCTTTTCGGCCGAAACTCGTGCAGAGGTACTCGACCTCATCCGTGACTATCGCAACAACAAGGACGCCAATGTCCACATCGACAAGAAGCTCACATTGGCGGAGTGGGGCAAGACCTGGTATGAGGATTATGAATCGCAGGTGCAGGCGTCGACCTACAGCGGCTATCGCTACACGCTCCGCTTGATTGAGGAACGCCTTGGTAAAAAGGCGGTTGCGGACATACTCCCGCTGGATATCAACCGTTTCCAGGACGGGCTGGTCAAGGATGGCTACAGTCTGTCGCAGGTGCGAAAGTGCCGTACCATGCTCATCCAAATCTTCGACGCCGCCGACGAGAACGGCATGATTCTGCGCAATCCCGCGCGCAAGGCCAAGATTCTCAAGGACCGAGACGGCACGCTCTCCGCGCCGCGGCGCACCAAAGATGCGTTCACGGCAGAGGAAATCAACCTGCTGGATGAAAAGCTGAACGATGACCTTTTGGGCCACAGCATCCGCCTGATGCTCAATACGGGCCTGCGTACGCAGGAGCTGCTCGCCCTTGCACCGAACGACATTGCAGAGGATGGCTCGTCGGTTGACATCAACAAGGCGGTTAAGACAGTGGCTGGGAAGCCTAATATGGGCTTGCCCAAAAGCATTCGCAGCAGACGAATCGTCCCTGTGCCTAAGGACGCTCGCAGCAGCGCGCTGTATCTTCGCGAACACGGCGGCACGGAACACATCTGGAGCCTGCCCGGAAAGAACGCAGTCTATGGCGTCGGCTCCTTCCGTCGTCGCTACTACTATGCTATTAAGCAGGTCGAAGGCGTGCGGAAGCTGTCCCCTCACTGCTGCCGCCATACCTATGTCACGCGATTGCAGGCGAAAGGCGTGCCTATTGAAATTATCGCACAATTGGCAGGGCATTCCAGTGTTGATACGACCGTCGGCTACACCCACACAACTCCAGAAACGCTGTCCGGCGCGGTTGCAGTGCTGGATAAGGATGCAGATAGAAAGGAGAACAACTGATATGGATGCGTTGAACCAATTTGACATTTGGTTTGCCCGTCTTCCCATGAACGTGGGGAGTCATGTCCAGGGCGGTACCCGTCCGGTCATCATTTTTTCAAACACCGAGGCGAACAGGAACAGCCCGATTGTTTCGGTTGTTCCATTGACCAGCAAGCCGAGAAAACATCCATTTCCGACACATGTGCTGTTGTTTGCGGACGGGTTGACCACAAGAAGCCGTGCACTTTGCGAACAGCTGACCACGATCGACAGGAGCCAACTCATTCGTCGAGTCGGAACCGTCAGTTCCGACCGCGACCGTGCTGCGCTCAATCGCGCCGTAGCAACACAGTTTGGCCTTGTGGCATAAGAGAGAACCTCAAATCTGAACGAAACGGAAAAGGAGATTGTACAAATGGTAAAAGGAAAGCTCTGTGAAATGTGCGGAAAGCAAACAACCCGTCATCCCAGCGGCCTTTGCGCCCGCTGCCAGCGAAAAGCGGACATACCGATGAGACTCTGCAAATGCTGCGAGTCTCGCCGCACCCGCGACGAGAGCGGCCTCTGCTATCGCTGCAAAATCAAGAAGGGAAGCCAAGACTACGGCGTGTCCCGGATAGCTGAAGCCAGAAAGAAGTGCGAGCTGACGCTGCGTATTCTGGAGCTGAAAGAGCAGGGCTTGAGCCTTCGGAAAATCGGGACGGAACTGAATATTCCGAAAAGCACGGTTGCCAACACCTTCTTCGCCGCTGTTTACAGCGGCAGCCGCGGAAGCACCTTTAGCTTCAACGAGGCAGACCGTGACAGCACCTGCAAGATACCCGATCTCGCTTAATACGGGATCAAGCGACAATACAACAAAAGAAAAGGAGTAGAAAAATGAATACTGCAAAAAAGAGCATCGGCACTGAAATCACCTGCCCGAACTGCGGCGAGACCATCGTGTTGGACGAGAGCGCGTACAAGACTGTGGCGCAGCAGGTGCGCGACCATGAGTTTGACGCGGCTGTGCAGAAGGAGCGCGAGCGCTTCGACCGTGAGATTGCCAATGTGAAAGCGGCTCAAAAAGCGGAGCTGGAGGCATTGGCGGCGCGCAAGGACACTGAGCGCGCTGAATCGCTTGCGAAATTGGAGACAGAACTGACCGCCTGGTGCGCGGGGTCTGACGCAGCTGCGGAAAAAGCAGAGAACGAAGTTGCCATCGCGAAAGCCGAGAAGGAGGCTGCCATCGCGCAGGCGGCAGAAAAACTCAAGTCCTCACTGGCGATAGCGGCGCGCGAGAAAGACGCTGCCGTCGCCGAGGCGAAGGAGCAGACAGCGAAGAATTACAGCGAGCGTATCGTCGAATTGGAAGCCAAGGTGCGCGCCGCTGACGCAGAACGTAAGCTTGCCATAAGCGAAGCCAGTCAGACCGCCCAGAAGACCATCGCGGCAAAGGACAGCCAGCTCGCGGACCTGCGGCACCGGCTTGACCAGCAGAAAAACGAGCATGCCCTCGCGCTCGAAGCAAAAAACCGCGAGCACGCGCAGGCACTTCGTCAGAAGGACGAGCTCATCGAGTATTACAAGGATTTCAAACTGCGCCAGTCTACCAAGATGCTCGGCGAGTCTTTGGAGCAGCACTGCCTGACGGCGTTTGAACAGGTTCGCACCATCGGCTTTCCGCGTGCGTATTTTGAGAAGGATAACGACGTGAGTGGCGGCTCCAAGGGAGACTTTGTTTTCCGCGATTTTGATGCAAACGGCGTGGAATATATCAGTGTGATGTTCGAGATGAAAAACGAAGCGGACGACACCACTAGGAAGCATAAGAACGAGGACTTCTTCAAGAAGCTGGACGCCGATCGCAAGGCGAAGGGCTGCGAATACGCCGTTCTGGTCTCCACGCTCGAAGCCGACAGCGAGCTTTATAACGCGGGTATCGTCGATGTCTCTCATCGTTATCCGAAGATGTATGTTGTTCGCCCGCAGTTTTTTATTCCTTTGCTCACGCTTTTGCGCAACGCCGCCGCCAACTCGCTCGCGTATCGGGAGGAGGCGGAAATGCTTCGCAATCAGCACTTTGATGTGCAGCAGTTCGCGGGAAAGCTGAATGATTTCAAGACGAAATTCGGGAAGAGCTATGGAGCGGCAAGCAAGCAGCTCGAAACGGCAGTCGAGGAGATCGACAAAACCATCGCGCATCTGGAAAAGACGAAAAAGGCGCTGCAGTTATCCTCAAAGCATCTTGAGAGTGCCAACAGCAAGGCTGAGGATATGACGCTGAAAAAGCTAACACGAGGCAATCGAACGATGCAAAAAAAGTTCAAGGATGCCGGAATCTCAATGGCCGAGCCTGTGGAGCTGCCGCATCTCCCTGTGAGAACTGGCGAGAAAACCGCTTGACAATGTGAAAAGGGCGCAGAACAGTTTAGCTGCTGTTCTGCGCCCTTTTTGTGCGAAGACTGGGATAGGCAAAGAAGATTTACGTCAGTTTTGTTGCGAAAACATTTGAAGCTGCGCTGGGGGTCAAGAGGCCGTGAGTTCAAGTCTCGCCACTCGGACAAAAAAACTCCTCGTTTTCGAAAGAAAACGAGGAGTTTTTCTAACTTTTCAGAGCAATTCAAGGAACCTCAAACCGCGCGTTCGGAATGCGTTCGGAATGAGAAAATTTTTCTGTGCGGAGAGAGTCAAGAGACAGTGCGAAAATGCAACTTTTTCGACGGAATGAAAAAATGATGCATCGCGCAACGACGGGCACATTGCTGGAGATAATTCGCCGCATTTTATTGCTATTCTGACGATTCTGCGTTACAATGCGTTTAACAACTTATGTTGGAGGAGATACTCATGGCAAAAGGTAAGAACAAAAAGAAGCTCTCAAAGAGTGCCAAGAAGAACACCATTGTTATGAATGAGGTGCAGGAGACCGCTTCGGTTGCAGCGCCGACGGTGGAGACCGCGCCCGTCGTAGCTGTTGAGGAACCGGCGAAGGCGGAAGCGCCGGTCGTGAACGCAGAAGCGCCGAAGACAGAGGAGCAAGCCCCTGCGAAGGCTGCAAAGGAGACCGCGGCCAAGATCGAGAAAGAAGAAAAGAAAGAAGCGGCTGCGGAAGCGAAAAAGCGCGGTCCCAAGCCCA
>CAMVTO010000005.1 GCA_947170435.1 uncultured Clostridia bacterium
ACCCGGAACCTTAGTTCCGGATCTCTTTCCCTCTTGCGATTATGTTATACCACCAATTTTAGCACTCGTCAAGAGAGAGTGCTAATAATTCTGTGAAGAATTTGTGAACATTCTTATATATAATTCACGGCGAGTTTTTCATGGGATAATTGATTTCCCGGATTTGCCCTTGTTACAGCTTGGGAAACAGTGCACGCCGCTTCTGCAGAACAGCCTTTTTTGATTCGACTTCCCGCTTCAATTCCCGGATCTCCGGGCTTGCGTCTTCTTCCCGATAGAGCAGTCCGATCAGTGCGTCCTGTTTTTCGATGATCTCGTTCTTTACGCTTCTTGTGGGCTCCAGGTTCTCTGCAACCTCCTGCCGCATCTGAACAACACGCTCTTCCGCTTCCTGCCGCAATCTTTCCATCTCAACCTGTATTTCCTCCATGCGTTTGGCAATGCGCTCCGTCTTATAAATGACCTCGGGATACGCATCCGCAAAGCGGCGGTAGAAAACGGAGCGGTTGCTGAGCAGCAGCCGAACCTCTTTGCTGATAGCTTCTGTTTCGTCTGCATCACTGCTTTCGACTCCCGACTTGACCAGTTTCAGTACGAAGTGAGACATCACATAGTCTGCGATAAAGACCGCTGACAGGGAGAATGCCATAATCTCCCGCAGAGGAAAGCTCATATGTTCGGAAAGACGAAGCAACAGCGGATTGATCAGATCCACAATCACCACGCCGCCCAGCCCGAACAGAACCAGATTCCCGATCCAGACCCTACCATGCAGGTTCATGGGCTTTGAGCTGTAATCCCACCAACGAGCATGGAAGCGTTTCTCCAGAACATAGCTTGTCATATATTCCAGGAAGCCGCACAGAAGAAACGACACAATGAAGGTCGTGCCTACGGAGAATTCCAGTGGGGCCAGCCCCTTTATCACGACGGTGATCAGCGCCGCACCGGAGCCGTAGATTGGGAGCCACGGGCCGGTCAGAAAGCCGCGGTTGATGAAACGGTGAAACTGAAAGTACTTCAGTGTGACCTCGATGCACCAGCCAAGGAAAGCATAGGCAAAAAACAGCAATATCAAGTTTATCAGGCGGTCAGTCGCCATTCTCCAAAACTCCTCTGAATTCTATATTAGGCTGCTGCAGCCTGTATATCTTAGTATGATTCGCCGTGATCATCTTCTATGTCAGGAGCTTATCATTTTACTTCTTAATGATTACAGCCTGTGATATCGTATAATTGGCATTGGTTGTTTCGTGCTTCATTACGGACAGCGCCTGGTACGCTTCACTTTCGACTTTATAATTAACCAGAATCAAATTCTCTTTCATCTCAAACATCTCATTTAAATTGAAAAGCGCCCCGCGTTTGGCGGGGCGCTGGAGTAGCAATGATTATCCTTGGATCTGAATGGTCTTACGCTCCGGAAGTGCCACCGGCTTCTCCTTCGGGAAATCAAGCGTCAGAACGCCATCCTCAAACTTGGCCTGGACGTCTTCTTCCTTAACATTCTCACCGATATAGAAGCTTCTGGTCATGGAGCCCTCATAGCGTTCCTGATGAACGATCTTGCCCTTCTTGTCCTTGTCCTCTTCTTCGAGGCCCTTGGACGCGGTGATCGTCAGGTAACCATTCTGCAGCTGCAGATCGATCTGATCCTTCTTGAAGCCCGGCAGGTCCACCTTCAGCTCGTAGCCTTCATCGTGTTCCTTCAGGTCGGTCTTCATCACATGTGCTGCATGTTTCCCATACAGCTTGCGATCCACGTCGGATTCAAAGCCTCTGAACGGGAAGCCCATCCAGTCATCAAACAAACTCTCTCCAAAAATACTCGGTAACATAAGTCATGCCTCCTTCAATACTGCAATCATTTTTGTCTGTTACCTGAGCAAGGGGGATGGAGGTCATCTATTCGATCTTCGTTCCTCTGTTCGATTATGATTATATCACCATTTTTAGCACTGTCAAGTCGAGAGTGCTAAAAATTTATGAACAATCCTAACACATTTTGTTAACTTGTCCCATCAATGAGCCCACGCATATGAGACGGGAGCCGAACATTCACTCGGCTCCCGCGAAAAACTCCCCCTATTTATCTGTCAACAATCCCACTGATGGCGATGATCTGGAGCTGAGGTTCGGCGTCTGTCATATAATTGGGGTCATTGAGCCACACCTGACCGCTGCCCATGCAGATGCCCTGACCGTTGACAAACATGTCGAGACAATCTTCATCCATCATGGCCTGCCGATCACTCTCATGGACGGTCTTGTCCTTCATATAATCCAGAAAAGCGTCTGCGTCGGCAAGCTCAGTGCCGTTGATCGCAATGGGATAACGGATCATATCGGCCATTGCATACCAGTTTTCATCCAGATAGGCCGTCCGAACAGCAAAGCCTACTTCTGTTTCAACCTTAAACTTGTCCATCGCGGTTACACCGGTATAATGATCCGGATCGGTGACGCTGTACATATTTGCGGCAGCTCCCCAGGAATAGACGGTTTCCAACTCGCCGGAGGGATACTCTTCAATGATCGTCAGCGTATTGTCCTCCGGATGAAAGACCGCGCGGCCCTTGCCGTCCGTGTAGCTTACGGTCTCTTCTGCGCCGCCCTGGCTGTTATAGGTATATTCCGTGAGAGTTCCGTTGGAGAAGTCTACCGTAAGCGTTTCGGCGTCAAAAGCTCCGCTCATCACCGTCCGGTTCTGGAACCATGGGCTGCCGGCATAGGTGACGGTAATTCTTGCACCGTTTGCACCCTCAGCTTCGACAAGCGCCTCTATGCTGTCTCCTGCATTATATTTGCCCACGAAGTTCATAACGGGGTTTTGCCCGTCCTCGGCGACAACTGGTTCGGAGGAAGCCTCGGTGGGCTGCGAAGAAACTTCGCTTGGCTGCTCAGCCGGAGCCTCGGTCGAAGTTCCGCACGCTGCCAGAAGCAGCATTGCACAGGAGAGAAGCAGAATCCATATTTTTTTGTTCATTACTGTACCTTTTCCATGAAACATAGAGTTATTTGCAGGAATTACGGCTTTTGGCTAGCTGCAGGGAAGGATTATAGCACGAAGAAATAGAGGCAGCAAGTTCCTTCATCATTGTCCTCTTGACGGGGTGCGGTTCACATACATCTGCGCCCCAAAGCGCGGAGCGGTGCTTGTGGGGAGACGTTCCGCGTCCGGCTCCGCCTCGACTGATTTTGAAGGCTCCTCTTCTTTTGCGGCGCCTTTGACACGAGACGCGGCAGCCGCTGCCTTTGCGTCAAGCTTTGATGCGGATTCGTCTGTTTTCCCGGCCTGCTCCGTTTTCTTTTCTTCTGCTGCCTCTGGCTCCTGCTCGGCCTGCTCCGCCTCACGCTGCTCCTTGTGCTCCAACGCCTGCTCTGCTTCGGAGGAGAGCCTCTTGTATTCCTCGGTTTCCGAAAACGCGGTCATGCTCTCGCTCATGCGGTTCATGCGATATGCCGCCGTGCCGTCTCCGTTCTTCGCCGCCTGCATCGCCTCGCCCACGCGCGCCATGTGCAGACGCTGCGCCTCGTCCTTTGACTTGCAATGCCGCAGGGCTTCCTCATAAGCCTTTTGCTCTTTTTCGATCTGACGAAGCTTTTCATAGAGCTGGGGATTCTTCTCCTTGAGATACTCCATTTCCTGATCCGTCAGTTTTGCGCCGATATTGACCTTGTTTGTGATCTTCTGCATCTTCTCGTGATCGGCTTCCTCCGGCGCCTTTGAGAAGCTGCTCGCCGAGAGAAAATCGTCCAGCCCCTTGCTGTGACCGGTCACGTCGCCGCTTTTCTTTTTGAGGTTCCACTGCGTCTTGAGCGCGGTGGTTTTTGTATATTGGCTGATCGAGCCTATGGTTGATAGATCCATAGCAGTTGCCTCCTTAGCTGCGGTGCGAAAAACTTACCTTATTGTATATATCGGCAGTGACGTTGATAAAATTATACATCGGCAGAAATCCTGCAGCCGCACTTGCAGGGGAGCGGTAATATGATAAACACAGAAAAGAACGGCGTTGCAAATCGTATCAAAAAGTTTTATGATGGAATCGGAACAATCCACAGGAACCCGAGCGTCCAAAGCATTGTGGCCCAACGCAAATTCGTCAGGCATCGGAGAGAAAGGACAATCCCATGTACAGAGAAGAAATCACACAGTTCAGCCATTCCTTAGAGCGTGAGATGCACGTCATGGTCTACGGCAAGCGCGGGATGCCGCTGCTGTGCTTCCCAACGCAGGACTCCAACTGCCGCAATTTTGAGGACTTTGGCGTGGTGGATCAGCTCGCGGACTGGATCGACGGCGGCAAACTGCAACTGTTCGTGGTGGACACCGTGGACCTGGAAAGCTGGTCGGTAAAGGATGGCGAGAACAGCTGGCGCTCCGCGCGGCAGGAGCAGTACTACCACTACATTGTGGACGAGGTCGTGCCGCTGATGCACGAGCGCAACGACGAGGCTCCCGCTGTGACGGGGTTGAGCATGGGCGCGAACCACGCGGTCATCACGTTTTTCCGCCGCCCGGAGCTGTTTCGCGGCGTGGTGGCGCTCTCGGGCGTGTACGACAGCAACCTCTTTTTCCACGGCTGGATGGATCCCACGCTCTACGACAACTCGCCGGAGTGCTTTTTGGAGAATATGCCCGCCGACCATCCCTACATCGAGCTCTATAACCGTCGCCGCATCATCCTCTGCGTCGGTCAGGGTGCGTGGGAGGAGGACGGCGTGCGTACGCTGCACAACCTGAAGCGCATCTTCAACGAAAAGGGCATCCATGCGTGGTGCGACTTCTGGGGCTATGACGTGAATCACGACTGGCCGTGGTGGTTCAAGCAGCTGCGCTACTTCCTGCCGAAGCTGATGGAGCATTGAAAGGGGCGCGGGCATGAACGTATTTGACATCATCGGGCCGGTGATGATCGGCCCAAGCAGCTCCCACACCGCGGGCGCGGTGCGCCTTGGACGCGTGGTGAACAAGATCATGGACGGCAAGCAGCCGGAGAAGGTCACCATCACGCTCTCCGGCTCCTTTGCCCGCACCTACAAGGGACACGGCACCGACCGCGCGATCCTGGCCGGCATCCTCGGTTACCACAGCTGGGACGCGGAGATCCGCGACGCGCTGGAAATCGCCAGGGAGAGAAAGCTCAACTATGAGTTTGTCTGTCGTGACATCCCCAACGCTCACCCGAACACCGCCGCGATCCACTTTCTCCTGCCCGATGGTACGGAGGGCGAGGTCGTAGGAGCGAGCGTCGGCGGCGGCAACATCCGTGTGGACGAGGTCAACGGATTGCGCGTGGACTTCAACGGCGATTGCAGCACGATCCTCGTCATGCACCTCGACCGTCCCGGCGTCATCGCGGACGTGACGCAGCTCATGCGCGCGAAGTACCCGGACGCGAACATCGCGAACTTCCGTCTCTCCCGCAAGGAGCGCGGCGGCGAGTCCATCATGACGATTGAGATCGACGGCGTCGCCACCGAGGGTATGGCGGCAGACCTGCGCGAGGTGGACAACGTCATCAACGCGCTGCTCATCAAGCGGGTATAAGGAGGTGCCGATATGTTGACGTATCGATCCATTCAGGAGCTGGTGGACGCGGCGGATGCCGCGCACTGCACCATCGGCGAGCTGACGCTCCGGCAGCAGGCGGAAGAGATGGGGCAGGACGAGATCATGCTCCTGCGCCAGATGGACAAGAATTTCGCCGTCATGGAGGAGGCAATCACTTTCGGCCAGCGGCGGGAGCAGACCTCAATGTCCGGGCTCACCGGCGGCGAGGGCTGGAAAATGCTGGAGTACAGCCGCCGGGGGGAGGGCGTTTCGGGTACGTTTATGTCCCGCGCCATGTCCCGGGCGCTCGCGGTCGCGGGCTGCAATGCCTCCATGGGCAAGATCGTCGCCGCGCCGACGGCGGGCAGCTGCGGGATCCTGCCCGCGTGCCTTGTTTCCCTGCTGGAGGATCGCGGCGCGGACCGCGACGCGGTGGTGATGAGCATGTTCACCGCGGGCGCGTTCGGTATGGTGATCGCGCAGCGCGCGTCCATCGCGGGCGCGCAGGGCGGCTGTCAGGCAGAGTGCGGCAGCGCCGCGGGTATGGCGGCGGCCGCGATGGTGGAGATCATGGGCGGCACGCCGCAGCAGTGCGCGGACGCCTGCGCCATCGCCATCGTCAACCAGATGGGCCTCGTCTGCGACCCCGTGGCGGGGCTGGTGGAGATCCCCTGCATCAAACGCAACGTCGCGGGTGTGATGACGGCGTTTTCCTCGGCGGATATGGCGCTGGCGGGTATTCGCCCCTACATCCCGGCGGACGAGTGTGTGGAGGCGATGCGCGAGGTGGGTGACGCCCTCCCGGTCGCGCTCAAAGAGACCGCTATCGGCGGCCTTGCCGGCACGCCCACAGGCAAGGCGCTGCGCGAAAAGGTGTTTGGCAAGGAGCAGAACTGAGTGAAGCAATCAAAAAGGACGCTGCCTTTTGGCAGCGTCCTTTTTTGCTTGACGGGGTTATGCGCGGTGCGGCACGTCCCAGATGGTCTCGGCGTAGTCGCAGATGGAACGGTCGGCGGCGAAGATGCCGCTGCGCGCGATGTTGATCAGGGACATCTTGTTCCACCGCTTGGGATCGCGGTAGACCTTGCCCACGCGCTCATGCGCGGCCTTGTAGCTCTCGAAGTCCGCCAGCAGCAGGTACTCGTCGGCGGGGCAGCCGTCGCCGGAGATCAGGCGGCGGGTCAGATCGCCGTAGCTCTCACCGTCGGGGAAGCCGTCGTTGAGGAACTTCATGATCCACTTGAGATCGGGGTTGTTCATGTAGTAGTCGTAGGCGTGGTAGCCCTTCGCCTTGAGGTCGCTGACCTCCTGCGCCGTGAGACCGAAGATGAAGATGTTGTCGTCGCCGACCTGCTCGTGCATCTCCACGTTCGCGCCGTCCAGCGTACCGATGGTCAGCGCGCCGTTCATCATGAACTTCATGTTGCCGGTGCCGCTGGCTTCCTTGCCGGCGGTGGAGATCTGCTCGGAAAGCTCGCTCGCGGGCATCAGCTTCTCAGCGAGCGACACGCGGTAGTTCTCCAGAAACGCGACCTGCAGACGATCCTTGCAGGCAGGGTCGTTGGCGACCATGTTCGCAACAGAGTTGATGAGGCGGATGATGCGCTTGGCGACGTAGTAGCCCGGCGCGGCCTTTGCGCCGAAGAGGAAGGTGCGCGGCTGGAAGTCAAAATGCGGGTCTTCCTTCATGTGCTGATAGAGGTAGATGATGTGCAGAACGTTCAGCAGCTGGCGCTTGTACTCATGCAGGCGCTTGACCTGCACGTCGAACAGTGCGTCGGTGTTGAGCAGGATGCCGCTCTCGGCCTTGATGTAGTCGGCAAAGCGCAGCTTGTTGTCACGCTTGATCTGGCCGAGGCGCTCCAGCACAGCAGCGTCGTCCGCGTGCTTTTCCAGCTCCTTGAGCTTGTAGGCGTGGATCAGATAATCGTCGCTGCCGTCGGTGCAGTCGCGGATCAGCTTATCCAGCTCCGGGTTGATCTCGGAGAGCCAGCGGCGGTGGTCGATGCCGTTGGTGACGTTCTTGAACTTGCTCGGCTCGAGACGATAAGCGTCGGCAAAGACATCGTGCTTGAGGATCTCAGAGTGCAGCGCGCTCACGCCGTTGACGGCATAGCAGGCGCAAATGCAGAGGTTCGCCATGCGCACCTCGTTATCCCAGATGATCGCCATGCGCGCGACGCGGCCGTCGCCCTGACCGAAGTGGCGCTCCAGCTCAAGCTGGTAGCGGTGGGCAATCTCGCACACGATATTCCAGATGCGCGGCAGCAGGGACTCAAAGAGCTGCTGCGGCCAGCGCTCCAGCGCTTCGGCGAGAACGGTGTGGTTGGTGTAGGCCACCGTCTTGGTGACAATGCTCCACGCCTCGTCCCACTCGTAGCCCTCTTCGTCAAGCAGAATGCGCATCATCTCGGGGATGGCCAGCGTGGGGTGCGTGTCGTTGATCTGAATGACGTGCTTTTCGTGGAAGTTGCGCAGCGTCCCGTACTGGGCGCGATGCTTGCGCATGATGGACTGGACCGTGGCGGAGACGAAGAAGTACTGCTGGCGCAGGCGCAGGGACTTGCCCTCATAGTGGTTGTCGTCGGGGTAAAGCACCTTGGCGATGACCTCCGCCATAGCCTGCTGCTCCACAGCCTTCAAGTAGTCACCGGAGGAGTAGAGGGACATGTCGACCGGCGTGGGGGACTTGGCGTCCCACAGGCGCAGGACGTTGGTGTGGTCGGTGTTGTAGCCGGCCACGGGCATGTCGCGCGGCACGGCAAGGACACTGGTGTACTCCACATGCTCGGGATGGTTGATGTTGCCCTCCCAGTGGTCAATGATGCGGCCGCCAAACTTGACCTCCTCGGTCTCGTCGGTACGGGTGATGAGCCAGGCGTCACCGAGGTCGAGCCAGTTGTCCGCCAGCTCCACCTGCTGTCCGTCAACGATTTTCTGCTTGAAGATGCCCAGCTCGTAGCAGATGGAATAGCCGGTGGCGGGGATCTCCAGCGTGGTCATCGCCTCAAGGTAGCAGGCGGCCAGACGGCCGAGACCGCCGTTGCCGAGGCCTGCGTCCGGCTCTGCCTCAAAGATCTCACCCGGATCGAAGCCGAGGAACTTGATGGCCTCCTTCATCGGCTGCAACACGCCGAGATTGAAGGCATTCTTCTCCAGCGAGCGGCCCATGAGAAACTCCATGGACAGGTAGTGTACCTGGCGCTGCTGGCCCAGCTGGACGAGCTTCTCCGAGGCGATGTTGTTGGTGGACATGATATCGCGCACCACCAGCGCGCACGCCTGGAACATGTGCGCCTTGGTAGCCTGCTCCGCGGTACGTCCGAAGTTGCGGCGCAGCTTGGCGAGGATTAATTGGGCCATCTGGTCCTTGCTAAAGGGATCTGCCATGGTGTAGCCTCCTAAAATATGATTTGATTCGTCAAAAATCCCTAGAAATCTACTAATATACCATACCAAAATTTTGCGGAATAGTCAATTCCTAAAGTTGAAATGCTCGCGGAGCTGTTATATAATCACTCAAACTGACAAAAAATGTGAGATTGTGAGGACATCGGAATGGAAACGGCCTTTCAGGGAACCAAAAACTACGTCGCGTCACCGGAACTGCTCGGCGCGGTGAACATCGCGACGGCGCTGCAAAAGCCCCTGCTGGTCAAGGGTGAGCCCGGCACAGGCAAGACCATGCTCGCACAGGCGGTGGCGGAGGCGTTGGGCAAGCAGCTTATCATCTGGAGCGTCAAATCCACCACCAAGGCGCAGGACGGCCTCTACGTCTACGACGTGGTGCAGCGCCTCTATGACAGCCAGTTCGGCTCTGCCGGCGTGGATGACATCGCCAAGTACATCAAGCTCGGCAAGCTCGGCGAGGCGTTCTCCGCCGATGAACAGGTGGTGCTGCTGATCGACGAGATCGACAAGGCGGACCTTGAGTTCCCCAACGACCTCCTGTGGGAGCTGGATAAGATGGAGTTCTATATCCCCGAGACCAAGGAGACCGTCAAAGCAAAGCACCGTCCCATCGTCATCATCACCTCCAACGCGGAAAAGGAGCTGCCGGACGCATTTTTGCGCCGCTGCATCTTCCACTATATCGCTTTCCCTGACCCGGAACAGATGGAGAAGATCGTGCGCGTCCACTTCGATCGGCTGGACGAGACGCTGCTGCGTCAGGCGATGGAGGCATTCTACTTCCTGCGCGGCATCGACTCGATCGAGAAGAAGCCCTCGACCAGCGAGTTGGTGGACTGGATTCGGGCGCTGGAACTGGGCGGTATCGACCCCAGGCGTATCGCGAAGGAGATCCCGTTCGCAGGCGTACTGCTCAAGAAGGACAAGGATGTGACCGCCATGGAGCGGCGGCTGAACCGATAAAACGGAGACAGGGCACAGACTTTGACAGAAAAAAGGACGCCAACAGGCGTCCTTTTTCTTGCGCTTTTACACATCGCGCTGCATGAGCCGGTAGAGCATCACGGCGGCGACGGCGCGGGTCGCGAGAGATTTCATACTGTAATTTCCCTTCACCATGCCAAAGCCCTGTGCCAGCGCGGCGTAGCCAAGGTCGCCGAGCGGGATGGAGGCAGCGTCGGGATAGGAGCAGGTATAGATGCCGATCAGGTTGGCAACCGGTCCGTAGCCGGCGCTGTTGAGCAGGATGCGGACCAGATCGCCGCGGAATACCAGCGCGTCGTCGGCGCGTTCGCCGCGCGTCAGCGCACCCATGCGGTAGGCGGTCTCGTAGACGTTGTCGCGCTCCTCGGCGGGGGCGTTGTCTGCGTCGACGCAGTAGCCGCGGCTGGACGCGATCAACGCCACCAGCTCCCACTGCGTGAGCTGCTTGTCGGGACGGAACGCCTCGGCGGCGTAGCCCACACCGCACTCCGCGAGCGTGTTGATCTCCTTCGCCGCCCAGTGCTTCGCCACGTCGTTGTAGGCGAGCTTGCCGTCGGACTGCGGAAGTTCCACGGGTTTGCCGGTCTTGGCGTCGATGCCGGGGAAGTAGCCCTCGCGCTCAAGGCCGTAGGTGAGCAGCAGCGTGCGGAAGCTGCGGTAGCCGATGTCGATGAGCTTCGCCTCGGCGGGGACGGATTTGCTCAGCTCCTTGGGCTGGGAGCGGTAGGCGAGTACCACGTCGTAGGTGCTCATCCACGCGTCCAGCGCGGCGGCTTCGCCGACGATGCCGTCGGTGGCGTCGAACGCGATCTTCTCGTCATAGGCATAGCTGACGCCGACCACCGCGCCGCTCATGCGGTCGATCTGGACGGTGCAGCTGTTGGCGGGGAAGAAGTATCCGTTCACCTTGCGTGCAAACGTGAAGCCGTAGCTCGGCGCGCCGTCGGCGGTGCGATCTTCGGTTGCATAGAGCGCGAACGCGCCCGCGTGGTCGGTGAAGCGCTGGAGAAACGCCTCTGCGGAACTCTGCGCGGCGGCGGGGGCCACGGCGCTCTTCACGTCCTTATCCCAGCGGTTGTAGGAGTAGAGGGACTCCACCTTGCCGCTGCGTGCGTCCACGGTGAAGCTGCGGGTGGCGATGTAGCCGTCCTCATCCTCCGGCGCGGCGTACTGGATGGAGCAGAGCACGCGCTCCGCCTCACCATCCTTGACCAGCCGGTAGTTGGCGCGGGAGAGGGAGAAACCGTCGAGCTTGTACGCGCTCTCGGCGCGGATCGCCTTGTCCAGCGCGGCGCTGTCCAGCACGCCCTCCAGCTTTTCGATGCCGCTCAGCTCCGCCTGCGTCAGCGCGCGCTTGGAGTCGCCGGCGTCCATGTCGGCCTCCTCGGTGGCGGCAGGGGACGCGCCGTTGTATAGGATTATATCCCCGTCGGGCTTGACCAGCTTGCCGGTCTGCGCGTCCACATACTGCTCCTGGTAGTCCTTGGGGACGTAGCGCAGCACCGCCTTTGCCGCGTCGTTTTCGTCCGTGACGTAGATCAGCTCCAGCTTGAGCGTATCCTTGAGCGCCTTGGCAGCGGCGTCCTTTGTGATCGCGGGCTTTGCCGACGGCACGTTGCCGAGGAACGAGTTCGCGAGCGCGTCACGGTAGAACGAGGAAACGGCGTTGTCGCTGCCGCGCACCGCAATGTTGTAGTTGAGCGGCGAGGGCAGGCCGTTGAGCAGGATCCTGCCGTTGAAACGGGTGACGGAGCTGCCCAGCTGCGCGGTGGAGATGGGGTCGCCCAGCTTGACTGATTCGGTCTTGCCGTCGAGCACCTTTTTGAGGAACGTCTCCGCAGCGGCCTTTGCTTTGGCGGCGTCCGCCTTGGGCAACGTGGGCAGGGTGTTGCCGTAGTTGTAGCGCTCCGGCTCGGCGTCGTTGCGGAAGTAGTTGATGATGGTGCCGTCCTCCAGCGCCTCAATATTGAGGTTGGAGCCGTTGCCGCTCCATCGGAGCGTCCAGACCATGCCCAGCTCCTGCTCGTACACGTCGCCGGAAAAGTCGGTGTAGGCTTCGGTGTCAAGGTCGAGCGTGTCCTTGACCGCCTGCGTCACGCGCGCGAGCCGCGCGTCGGCGGTCTCCGCCGCCGCCATGGCGGGGACGCACAGCGCCGTCAGCAGCGCCGCGGTGAGAAGAAATGCGGTAAAACGATGCATGGTGAAATCCTCCCTATCATTTGTGATAATCAATCAGACGGAACAAGCCTCGCGTTTGTTCCGCCTGATTGCGTTTTTTATAAATCGGTTTCGTGTTTCATCGTATCAATGAGCTTCGGGATGAACTGCTTTTTGCGGCTCACCACACCGGGCAGCTCCGCCACGCCGTCCTTCACCTCGGCGTCAAAGCCGTGGGTAACGAGGATTTCCGCGCCCTTGCCCGTCATGAGCACCTCGCTGGACGCGCCGCGCACGTCGGTAAAGAGGTAGTACACAAAGTCCAGCCCCTGCTTCTCGCGCGCGGTTTCGAGATACGGTCCCACCAGCGCCTCGGCGGCCTTGCGGTTTTTCTCGCTCATATAGCTGCCCTGTCCCACGCCAAAGTGGAACCGGCCGCTGTTGAACACCTTGTAGTCGGTGCCGAAGATCTGCTCGGCGGTCTCACCGCTGATGTCGCCGCCGTGCTCGAACATCTCGTCGGCGTAGGCCTCCAGCTCCACACCGGCGATGACCGCGAGCTTGCGCGCCACGCGCTCGTCGAGCGGCGTGCAGGTGGGGGAGCGGAACATCAGCGTATCGGAGAGAATTGCGGAGAGCATCAGTCCCGCGGTCTGCTTGTCGATGGCAATGTCGTTTTCCTGATACATCTGATAGATGATGGTGCAGGTGCAGCCCACCGGCATGTTGCGGAAGTACACGGGATTGTCGGTCTCCAGCGAGCCGATGCGGTGGTGGTCGATGATCTCCAGCACCTCGGCCTCCTCCAGCCCCTCCGCCGCCTGGGACTTCTCGTTGTGGTCGACGAGGATGAGCTGCTTTTTGTGCAGGTTCAGCAGGTTGCGGCGGGAGACCACGCCGAGGTACTTACCGTCGTCACCCAACACGGGGAAGTAACGGTGGCGCACGCTTCCCATGATCTTCGTCGCCGCCTCCACGGAGGTGTTGAGGGTGAAGGTCATGAGGTCGTCTTTTTTCATGTAGTAGCTGATCGGCGCCGCCTGCGGCATGATCTGGCCCGTGGCATAGGTGTTCAGCGGCGTACTGATGATCATGCAGTCGTTCTCCTCGGCGAGCATCCGCAGCGTCTTGGAAACCTTGGAGTCTGCGCCGACGACGATGCAGCCCGCCTCCATCTCAATGGCGGTGAGCTGGCTTTCGCTGCGATTGCTGACGATCACCACGTCGCCCTTTTTGATGGCGCGCTCCATCATCTCGGAGTTGCCCGCGCCAATGATGATGCGCCCCTCGATGCGCTTGAGCGCGGGATCACCCACCAGCACCGTGCCGTCGATGGTGTCGATGAGGTTCTGATAGGTCGTTTCCGCCTTGGCAAGGATGTAGGGGTCGATGCCGTCCATGTTGGCAGTGGCGACATCCTTGACCGTAATGAGCCCCTTGAGGTTCTTTTCGCCGTCGATCACGCACAGCGTGTCGAGATTCTGATCACGCATCCGTGTCCATGCCTCGCGCAGGCTCAGCGCGCCGTCCACACCCTCGGCGAGGCGGATGTCCACATCGCGTACCTGCGGGCTGACGTCCGTATAGAGCTGCGGCAGCTCCGCACCGAAGTAGTCCAGCACGAACCGCGTCTCGCGGTTGAGCTCTCCTGCGCGGCAGGGCTTATAGGAGCGATCCGGGTCGATGGCGTTTTTGAGCCGGGTATAGGAGATGGCGGCACAAATCGAGTCCGTGTCGGGGTTTCTGTGGCCGATGACCTTGACCGCGTGGAAGTTGGGGCGGGAATAATCGTTGCTTTTCGGCATGTACTCACACCTTTCTGCCGATTGATTTCTTGCATTTCAATGTATCATGGAAACCGGAAAAAGTCCACGGGAAAAATGAAAATGCCGCTGCCTTTCGCAGCGGCATTTTGACGGATTTCAGGAAAGCGTCGTGCCGGTGAACAGACTCACCGCGAGGATCACGATGATCGCAATGGGCGCGACAAACTTGATGAGGAAGCTGTACGCCTTGGCGAGCTTGAACTTCACGCCGCAGCGCTCCACCTCGGCGATGGCGCTCTCGGGCTTCCACGTCCAGCCGACGAACACGCAGGTGCCCAACGCGCACAGCGGGATCATGATACGGTCGGTGAGGAATTCCATCGCGTCGCACAGCGGCGGGAACGTCACGCCGTTGGCGAAGTCAAACCAGATGCCCTTGAGGTCGAATGCGGCCTGAGAGCAGGTGTAGAGGCAGCCGATGACAAACATCGCGCCGCAGGTGAGCAGCGTCGTGAACGTGCGACTCCAGTGCAGACGCTCAATGAGGAACGCCACAATGCCCTCGATGAGAGACACGGTGGAGGTCAGCGCCGCGAACAGCAGCAGCAGGTAGAACAGGAAGCCGAAGAATACGCCGCCCGGCATGTGCTCAAACACGCCCGCAAGCGACACGAACGCAAAGCCGCCGCCCTTGCCCACGCCATCGGGGCCGAGGGTCGCGAACACGGCGGGGATGACGATGAAGCCGGCGATGACGGCAACCAGCGTGTCCATCGTGCATACCAGCGCGGTGTTGCGGCTGATGTTCTCCTCTTTGGACAGGTACGAGCCATAGGTCACCATGATGGACATGCCCAGCGACAGCGAGTAGAACGCCTGAGACAGCGCGATGAGGAATGTCTGCGGCGAAACCTTCTTCGCGTCGATGGAGAGCATGTACTTGAGACCCTCGCCCGCGCCGGGCAGGGTCGCCGCGCGGACAAAGAGGACGATCAGAATGAGGAACAACGCCGGCATACCGATCTTATTGAACTTCTCAATGCCGCCCTCGACACCCTTGATGATGACGATCGCGCAGATCGCCATAAAGATGAAGGCGAAGATGATGACGGTCAGCGGGAAGAAGGTCGTACCCGCCGCGGCATCGTAGCCGAGCATGTTGTAGAAATAACCCAGCGGATCGCCGTAGACCTTGCCAGACTCCGTGACATAGCTCGCGACATAGCGCAGCACCCAGCCGCCGACGTGGGAATAATAGCAGGTGATGATGAACGCCACGGCCCAGCCCATCCAGCCGACCCAGGTGTAGCCCTTGTGACCCAGCTTGCGGAAGGAGTCGACGACGTTTGCCTGACTGGCGCGGCCGACGGACAGCTCCGAGAGCATCGCCGGCATACCGATGAGCGGCACAATCAGCAGGTACATGAGCAGGAACGCTCCACCGCCGCCCTCAAAGGCCTTGCCGGGGAACTTCCAGATGTTGCCGAGACCGACAGCGGAGCCGGCGGCGGCAAGAATGAAGCCGAGCTTGCTGCTCCATTGCGCACGGTTATTTTCCATGATGCTTGATCTCTCCCTTGCTTTGCGAAGTTTCGCAAAAAATTTATACAATTCTACATGAATTGTCCACTTTTGTAAAATCAAGATACATAATACAAACCATTAAAAAATATAATCTAAATTCTCGCTCTTGAGAAAACGATCCATCTCCGCTATAATCAGGAAAAACAACTGGGGAGGGCATGATGAGAGGGGCAATTTTTGATATGGACGGGCTGCTGATCGACTCGGAGCGGCTCTGGCAGCAGGAGTTTCACGCCATTGCGGCGGAGCGGGGTGTCACGCTGCCGGTGAGCTTTCCCAACGAAATCTGCGGCACGGGAGGCAAGGAGGCGCACGCGGCGCTCGCGCGGCACTTTCACACCGATGCGCCGGAGCTGGTGCTGCGGGAGTGTTCCGCGCGGGTCCACGCGCTGGAGGAGGACGGTGTGCCGCTCAAGCCGGGCGTGCGCCTGATCCTGGAGGGACTGCGCGGCGCGGGCTATCGCATCGCGGTGGCCAGCAGCAGCCCGATGGATATGATCCGCAGAAATCTCCGCATGAACGATGTGGAGGTGTTCTTCGACGAGTTTATCTCGGGCCGCGAGGTCGCGAACGGCAAGCCCGCGCCCGATATCTTTCTGCTGGCGGCGGAGCGCCTCGGTATTCCGCCGGAGGAGTGCTGGGTGCTCGAGGACAGTCTCAACGGCACGGAGGCGGGCTGGCGCGCGGGCTGCCGCGCTATTATGATCCCCGATCTTGTGCCGCCGGACGATGCGGCGCGGCAGCACTGCTGGGGCATCTTCCCGGATCTTGCAAAGGCGTGGGAAGCGATCCGCGCATGAACGTGAGAAAGCACATCTATTTTTCGGGTCGCGTGCAGGGCGTTGGCTTTCGCTACAGCGCCATCTACCTTGCCCGTCCGCTGGGCCTGACCGGTTGGGTGCAGAACCTCTGGGACGGACGGGTGGAGATGGAAGTGCAGGGTGACGAGGACGCGATCACGGAGCTGCTGCGCGGCCTGCGTACCCAGCGCTTCATTCTGATTGACGACATGGAGATTCGCTCGATCCCTCTCGTGGAGGACGAGCGCAGCTTCCGCACCAGAGGATATTGACAGAAAACCGCTCCCGTGCGGGAGCGGTTTTCCTTATTCCTTCTGTTCAGCCTTGTCGCTGATGCCCTTGGGCGTTACCATGATGCGCAGGTGCGAGCCCTCGCCGCACTTGCCCTTTTCGTCGTTCACCTCAATGTCGAACCACATCTTGCGCCGCTCAATGCTCCGCAGCCGCGTAGTGGCGCTGACCTTCATGCCCACCGGCGTGGGGGCGAGGTGGCGGCAGTGAATCTCCGCGCCGACGGTGGTCATGCCTTCATCGAGGTATGCCTTCGCCAGCTCCAGTGACGCGGCCTCCATCAGCGCAACCATATTGGGGGTGGAGAGGATCTTCGACCCGGCGGAGCCGATGCGTTTCGCCGTCATGTCGTCCGTGACCGTCCAGGTCAGGGTGTACTCGGTGGGCTTATCCATAGTGAATACCTCCTGTAATATTATGTTAATTTATTCCAAAATGTTTTTGAGCGCGGAGGCGGCGTAGAGTGCCGCGGCGCCGCGCAGCGCCCCGTCATCCGCGTGGAAGCGCGGGCGGTGCAGCTCCTCCGCCGGCTCGCCGGGGGCGGTGCTGCCGACCCAATAGAAAAACGACGGCGCGTAGGCGCGATAGAGGGAAAAGTCCTCGCTGGCCATAGAGGGCGGCGCGTCGGCGCATGTCAGGCCGATCGCCTTGACACAGTCCCGCGCGTAGGCGGTCATCTCCGGCGAGTTCCACACGGCGGGGATGTCCTCCTGCCAGACGATCTCGCTGCGGCACTCGTACGCCGCGGCGGTGTTCGCGACGATGCTCTCGATGCGCTCGGCAGCGCGCGTCATCGCCTGTTCGGAGAGCGCGCGGACCGTGACGTGCAGCGTGGCGTCCTCCACCACCAGATTGGCGGCGCTGCCGCCCTCAAGGGCATTTACGGACAGCACCACCGCGTCCCGCGGGTCCATGTTGCGGCTCACAACGGTCTGAAGCGACTGCACCATGGCGGCGGCGCATACGATGGGGTCGATGTTCAGCTGAGGCATGGAGCCGTGCCCGCCGAAACCGTGGACGAGGATGACAAAGTTTTTCTTGGCCGACATGATCGCGCCCTCACGACAGACAACGCTGCCCGTGGGCACGGAGGGCCAGTTGTGAATGCCGAAGCAGTACGCGGGGTGGATCACGTCGAACAGCCCCGCGTCAATGAGCTGTTTTGCACCGTTGGTGGTCTCCTCAGAGGGCTGGAATACCAGGTCGACGGTGCCGTGCAGCTTGCCGTCCGCCTTAGCGCGGGCAAGCAGCAGCGCCGCGCCGGCGAGCGCTGCGGTGTGCAGATCGTGTCCGCAGGCGTGCATCACGCCGTCCGCCTGCGACTTCCAGGGGCCATCTACCTCCTCGCGCTGGGGCAATGCGTCGATATCCGCGCGGAGCATCCTCTCCGGCCCTGTGCCGTCGCCAGTGATCTGGGCGATCAATCCGGTCTCCGTGATCGGCGGCAGGACGCGGAACGCGCCCAGTGCGGCAAAAAACTCGCGCAGCTTCGCGGTTGTGCGCACCTCCTGCCCGGACAGCTCCGGGTGCTGATGCAGGTCGTGCCGCAGCGCAAGCACCCGCTGATATTCTTCCTCGGTCAGTTGATAGGCTTCCATAGACAACGCCTCCTGCCACTTATCATAATGGTGCGGGTGCATTTTTTCAAGTGCTGGCGCTTGCGTTTTTTCACTCCAAAGGGTATGATGGGCAAAAACGGAGAACGGCACATGGAAATCAAACACAACATTCTCATCTGCCCCGTCTGCGGCAACGTGCTGCAAGCGGATGACAAGACCTTTGCCTGCGCCGGAGGGCATTCCTTTGATCGAGCGCGAGAGGGTTATGTCAACCTGCTGCGCACATCCAAACGCGGCGACAAGCTGGGTGATGACAAGGCGTCCGCCCGAAGCCGGCAGGAGTTCCTGAACCGCGGCTACTACGCGCCGCTGCGCGACGCGCTGACGGAGCGTGTGCGTGATCGGAGCGGAACGCTGCTGGACATCTGCTGCGGCGAGGGATATTATACCTCTGCGCTGGGTCGGCTGGACGGAATCGAGGCGTATGGCTTCGACCTCTCCCGGGAAATGGTGCGCCTCGCGGCGAAGCGGGGCGGCGCGACCTACTTCGTGGCGAATCTGGCCGCGATTCCTGCGGCAACAGGCAGTGTGGACACGGCTGTGCACCTGTTCGCGCCCTTCCACGAGAGAGAGTTTGCCCGTGTGCTGCGCCGCGGGGGGAGGCTTTACAGCGTGGTGCCCGGTGCGCGGCATCTGTTCGGGCTCAAAGAACTGTTGTACGACAAGCCGTATCTCAACGATGAGCAGCTGCCGGAGACAACGATTCTGCGCCGCGTGTCTGTGCGAAAGGTGAGCGGTCGCATTCTGCTGGCAGCGGCGGAGGATATTGAGGCGGTGTTCCGTATGACGCCGTACTATTTCCACACCGGCGAGCGGGATAAGGAAAAGCTGCGCGGCGTTGCGCAGCTGGAAACAGAAATCGAGTTTGTGATCGGGGAATATGAAAACCCATGATCGAGCGTTGAATTCATAAAAAAGAGACAGTCATTTGGAAATCATGACAACGAAAAACCCCGGAAATCGCAAGATTTCCGGGGTTTTTCGTGGACTGGATTCATAAGCCGTTATTTTACTGTTATTTAGCCCAAAGAAGACAACGGGCTTTAAGCCCGTTGTCTTCTTAGATAGGCATGTGCGGTGTTACTTCGCCGTGCTGTAGCGCATGAGCATCGTTGCTACCTGCGCGCGGCTCGCGTTGCCCGCAGGGGCAAGGTTGCTGCCGACGCCGTTGATGATGCCGGAGCCGCACGCCCACTGCATTGCAGCCATGGCCCATGTGCTGACGCTGAACGCATCGTCATAGCTCAGGATGTTGGTATCCGCGCCAACGCTCACATCGACGTTCTTGTACTGCGCGTAGCGGTAGAGCATCGTCGCAAGCTGCTCGCGGGTCACGGGATCGTTCGGGGAGAACTTGCCGTTATCGCCCATCACGATACCCTCAGCATTCGCCCAGCGGACGGCCTGACCGTACCATTCCTCGTTGTCCACATCGGAGAACTCACTCGCACCCGCGTAGACGGGGCTGCCCTCCAGACGCCAGAGCATCGTGGCGACCATCGCGCGGGAAGTGTCGCCGTTCGGACTGAACTTGTGACCGCTCACGCCGTTCATCACGCCGTTATCGACCGCCCAGCGCACCGCGTCCGCATACCAGTCGGAGGTGCTGATATCGTTGAACCTCGCAAGCGCATCCGTGATGCTTGCTGCCTTGAAGGTCACGTCAATCGCAACCTTGCCGGTAGGCTGCGTGAAGGTATACGTCGTGTCGTTCACCTTGGTCACGCTGACCGCCTTGCCGTTCGCGTCGGTGACGGTCACGGCGTCGACCTCGTAGCCCTCGTCGGGCTTGGCGGTGATTGTCACCTTTTCGCCGCTCTTGGCATTTTCGGGAGCGATAGTGACCGTACCGTTGGTGGGTTTGCTGATCGCTGCCTGCGGAGCTGCCGCTGCGCCACCGCCGGAGCTTTCATTGCTGTAGCCGATGGCATAGGTGGAGAACTTGCTGGTGTAGACGTAGATTAGGCCGCTCTGCCGGTCGAGCCGGAAGGTGCCGTCCTCCGGGCTGTCACTGTTGACGCTCTCCGTCAGTGCCTGCGCCTCGCCGACGTGATAGCGGTAGAGCCTGATTCCCGTCTTGCCGCTGAAATCGAACGGGATCGCAAGCTCGATGACGTTGCTCGTTTCGGCGAGCTGCTCGGTGGTCTCCTCAACCGAGTTATTGTAGATCGCCTTTGTGACGGTGATGTCCATGAACTCGAAGTTGCGGACATTAGCATCTTTGCGGATCGCCTCGCCGGCGGCTTCGGTCTGCGCCTCGGTCTTCGTCTCCACCGTCATCGTGACGGTGACGCTGCGCTCGTCGACCTCCTCGTTCGCCGCCAGCTCATCCAGCCCCTTGACCACGACCGCGGGCGTCTCAACGCCCTTGACCTCCATCACGGAGCTGGTGTCGCCACTCGGCATGGTAATGGTTCCCAACTCAACATGTTTGTCGGTGATAGTCACCGCCACCGTCATGGTGACGCCGTTCTGCTCCGCGATCAGGTTGTACATGCCGGCCGGAACAGCGGTGAGCGCAAAGCCGACCGCTTCATTCGCGGTGGAATACGTCACTTCCTGCTTGCCGAACTCGTTTTCGCCCTTGACCAGCGTGAGCGTGACCTCGCCGGTACGCGGGCTCGCGACGGTGCCGGTGATGTTGTACACATTCTTCGCCCAGACGGCGTAGAGCGTGACGGAGTTGCCGGAGGTAAGGTTCTTGACGGATTGTCCGTCGCGATACACCGCATTGCCGCCGGCAGACTTTGCCCAGCCGAGGAATGTGTAATCCTCCCTCACAAATGTGTTCTGGTCCAACGTCTTCTGCGCGTTATAGGTGAAGCTCATTTCCTCCATCGTGCCCCTGCCGCCGTTGGCGTTGAAGCGCACCTTGTAGGTGTTGGCTTCCCACTGCGCGTAGAGCGTCACGCCTTCGTTCAGCGTGCTGCCCGCCTCGTATGCGGTCCCCGTGCCGTTTTTCGCCGTGTTCCAGCCGGTGAAGGTGTAACCCGTGCGGGTCATGCTGCCCTGTCTGGCAGCGGTAACGGTGCGGTCGCTGGTGACGGTGACCGCATCGGGCGCCTGCGCGCCGCCGTTGGCGTCATAGACCACCGTGAAGGTCGTCGTGGTGATTGTCGCGGTTCCGGTTGCGCTTGCGGAGGGCTTGGCGTACTTCGCGTCCGCCGTCTCGCGGAGCAGCAGGCTCGCAGCCGTCACCGGCGTCTGCCACTCGGCGGTGAACTTGCCATCCTTGTCGAGAGACACCGGCAGCCAGATGTTGCCGTCCAGCGAGTATTCAAGCGTCTTTGCTCTGTCAGCCTCCGCCACTGTGACAACGCCGTCGGTCACTTCGGGCGCGGCGGGCGCCTCGCGCACCTTGTCAAGGTTCTGCGTTACCTCAAACACGCTCTGGGTAATGTAGGTGTTCGTGTAGTTGTTGCCCTTGATCACAGCGAGGACGTAGTGCTTGCCCGGCTCGAAGGTGGTCGGGGTAAGCTCGTTGGTCGCGCCGTTGCCAAGCGTAAGCGTTTCAGAACCGCCGGTATAGTAATCATAAACCGCATCCGTCTGGCTCTTCAAAAACGCGGTGGACTGATAGAAGTAGTGTACCTCCTTCGTGTCATCGCCCTGAACCAGCTTTCCGTTGGCTCCGGGCACTGCTCCATCATTGTCAAACTCAGCAGTGGATACCGCATCGCCGTCGTACGCAAAGGGCGCGAGCTTGACAAGTGCGCCCTTGATCTCGACCGGAGCGATGGCGAAGTCTTTCTCAGTGATCGAGAAATTCTGGTCGGTTTCCGCGGGCAGCCTGTAGTTACTTGCCTTGCTTCCGGTCAGAGCCGAGGCCGTCGCGGTGTAATTGCCGGTGTTCACCTGCGCACCGGTTACGGTGACGTTAACCGTATCGTTATTCACAAGGTTTGTCACAGCCGCTGTGGGAGCGTGGCTCTTTCCGTCATAATCAAATCTGAGATGATCCCACGCAAGATTGACTTCCTTCTGAACCACGGTCAGGGTGCCGTTATGGAAGGTAATGTTATAGTTGCCGCTGGTCAGCCCGCTCGGCGTGATGGTGTAAGCACTGCCCACATTACCGTATTGCGAGTAGCTGTAATTGTAGGTCAGCGTACCGCCGAGGCTGGTCTCGGTCTCGCCGTTGACAAAGCCGGTGTAGGTCACGCCGTTGTTCGACGGCGCGTCGCCGTAGGTGATGGTTTTGTCGTTGGCGGTAACGGTCAGCGCAACCTTGCTGATTGCAAACGTCTGCGTCGTTGCGGTGGGCAGCTTGTAGTTGCCTGCCTTGTCGCCCGTCAGAGCGGAGGCCGTCGCGGTGTAACTATCACCCACGTTGGTCTGCGCGCCGGAAACGGTTACAGCAACCGCATCGCCATTCACCAGCCCGGTCGCCGTAGCGGTGGGCTTCTGAGGCAGTCCGTTGTAGGTAAAGCTGGTGTTCGTCCAGCTCAATCCAACTTCCTTCTGGTTGACGGTCAAAGTACCGGGAACGAAGGAAATGTCGTAATTGCTGCTGGTGAGACCCTTCGGCGTGATCGTGTATTCACCCGCCACATTACCATACTGCGCGTAGTTGTAATCGTAGTCCAGCGTACCATCGAGGACGCTCTCAGTCTCGCTGTTGACAAAGCCGGAATACGTCACGCCGGCGTTTGTCGGCGCATCGCCGTAGGTGATGGTTTTGTTGTTGGCGGTGACGGTCAGCGGAACTTTGCTGATGGTGTAGGTCACGCTCGCGGTGACGTCGCCAGTTGCGTTCGCGCCGGTATTCACGCCCGTCAGCGTAATGCTGGCAGTGTAGGTGCCGGCAGCGGTGGGCGCGGCCTCGAGAACAGCATTGCCCTTCTTGTAGACAATGGTCGGAGTATCGACGCCCTCAACGCCATTGGTGACTGTCGCCTCTGCGCTTCCTGCTCCACTATAGACCGTGAGCGTCGGAGCGGCGATGATTATTGTCGCGCTCGTATTTCCGTCATGTCCGCCATCGCTATTTGCGCAGGTTGCGGTGATGGTTGCGCCTGTTGCGACGTAGCTCCATTCGTGCGCGTGGTTTGCCGTCTTGATCGTGGCAGATGCGCTGCTTTCGGATGCGTTGTGATTATTATCCGCGGCGTATCTCTGGTAGAAGGTGTATTCCGTATCCATAGAAAGCCCGGTGAACTCGTTGCTCTTCTGCCATGCGCCGTCGCCGCACTTATATTCGCCGTTTGCGATCGCGGTCAGCGTAATGGTGCTCACGCTGGTGCTTTCCGCAGCGGGCACAGCGGGCGCGGTCTGATTTGCCTTGCCGATCGTTACGGGAACGCAAGCCGCTTCGCTGTTATTGTGGTTGCTGTCGCCAACGACCTTGTACCAAACGTAGTAGGTATTGGCAGCCGTTTCCTGCGGAACAGTCGTGCTGTAGCCGTCCGCAGGTGCGGTCGTGTCGTCTGTGCCGACGCGATACTGCATCGTACCGCCGTTCGGCGTACCGGCGGTGACAAGTGCCTGTGCCGCACCGGTGTAGGTCGGGCTGTTTGGGGTGGGCGCGCTCGTCACTGTGGCAAGCGCCTTGTCAATGGTGTAGGTCACGCTCGCGGTGACGTCGCCAGTTGCGTCCGCGCCGGTATTCACGCCCGTCAGCGTGATGCTGGCAGTGTAGGTTCCAGCGTCCGTGGGTGCTCCGTCGAGGGTTGTCTCGCCCTGCTTATAGACGATGGTCGGAGTATCGACGCCCTCAACGCCATTGGTGACTGTCGCCTCAGCGCTTCCCGAGCCGCCATAGACCTTGAGCGTCGGAGCGTTGATGACCATCGTCGCGGTCTTGTCCTCAGTCGGATGGAACGTATCAGTATTCGCGCAGGTGGCAGTGATCGTTGCACCGGTCGCGCTAAAGCTGCCCCAGTTGTGGTCGTGCTTCGTGGTAGAGAACTGTGCAACGGCGCTCGCAGGAGATGCGTTGTGGTTGTCATCCTCCGCAATACGCTGATAGAAGTTATACTGCGTTTCCCTGTTCAGCCCAGTGAATGTGGCCTCATTCTGCCAACTCAAGCCGTCCATGCTGTATTGATAACCCTGAACCTCTGTCAGTTTTATCATATTGGCTCTTGCCGTATCCAGCGCAGGCGCATTAGGAGCGGTCTGATCGGCCTTGTTCACCGTGACCGTGAAGCTTCCGCTTGCCGGGTCGTGGTTCGGTGCGCTCGCCTTGAAGTAAACGGTTCCGGTGTCAGCGACATTGGTGAAGGTCGGCATATCGCCGTATGTGCCGTTCTGTGTCTTGCTGTAGGTGAACGTTACCGCCTGGCTGTTTACCGCGGTTGCGGCGGTGGTGACCTGCGGGGTCTGCGCGCTGCCGTCATAGGTCAGTGTACCATCCTGCGACACGCTGACGTTCGTCAGTGCGGCATTCTTGATCTCGTACTCCACGCTGACCGTCTTTGCGCCTTCGTCGCTGCCCAGCGTGATGCTCGCCTTGTAGGTACCCGCATTCACAGGTTCTGTTTCGACAGCTTCGCCGTAGGTTTCGTCCCCGCCCTTCTCGGCGTAGAGGACCTTAACATCACCCTGAATATCATTGTCATCAGTAATGGTGGCAGGGTGTGCTTTGCCGTCGTAAACGATTTCGCCCACCGGCGCGGTGATCGTCAGAGTTGCCTTGTAATCTTCAAGGTAACAATTACCATCCTCATTTGCGCAGGTTGCAATAATGGTGTTTGCGTTCTCGCCCGTCCCAAGGGCATAACTCATCTTATGCGTGTGGGGAACGAGCGTCAGAGTCACGCTGCCGGTGGTGGTGGCGTAGTTATCCGCCGTTACCTGATAGTAGACGGTCAGCGTTCCCGCATCGGACTTTGTCGGGCTTGCGTTGAGGGTATAGCTGCCCTCTGCTGTGCCGTACTTGACGGTATAGCCCTCAGCCGGGTCAGTCACCGTCACGGTAACGCCATGGGGCTTGCCGTTTACTCCTGTGCTCTCGTCGTTTGCGACGATGGTCATGGCTTTGGGATTGATCGTCACGGTCACATCCTTGGTGGTCCGCGCATAGATGTCGGTCTTCGCCGCCGTAACGGTGACATATGCCTTGCCGTCCGCCGGGACCTTCTTGATCGTCAGTACGCCGGTGGAGGCGTCTACGTCAATATAATCCTCGCTGCCTTTCTTCACGGCATAGCTGATCGCGCCGCCGTCCGTCGCGGGTTCGGTCACGCTGCCGCTGACAAGCTTGTCCGTATCGCCGAAGGTAGCGGTCACGTCTTCGGCAGTGATGGTCTGCTTCGGCTTAATCGATTCAAGAACCGTAAGCGTGCCGGCTTTGGTCTGAACGGTATAGTTCGGATTCACGCCCGGGGTCACCGTGATGGGGACCGTGATGGGGTATTCGTCCGGGGCAACATAATTTTCATATGCGACAGTGTAGTTGAGCGTCTCACCCTTCACAATGCCGCCCTCAATTATGTTGAGCGCCTGAAGAAGCCGCTCGGTGGGATCAATCTGCATCACTTCTCCGTCAGTGTTAATCACGATGTTGTCAATCGCGAAGAAGTCGCCGTTAGCGCCGCCGCCCATCTTTTCATACGACCAGGTAAAGGTATGATCACCTGCGGACAGAATGCAAGAGTAGGGTGTCCAGTCTTCGACGCCGCTCTTCAAAAAGCCTGTTTTGCTGTCCGCATTTTCGTCCTTCACTCTGTTGCCGTCCACATAGAAAAAGCAACGACCGTAGTCTGGCTCAGTTCCGTACTTGTAATCGAAAGTCAACGTGCCGGCCTTTTCCATAACAACATCGAGCTCCAGCTTGGAGGTGGTCTCCCATTCGCCCTCGTTTTCGCCCTCGTTTCCGCTCTTGGCATAGGTCCTGCCGTCCTCGGTGACTTCCTTCCACGGATAAGCCTCGTCATTCTTAAAGTGCAGATCTGCGATCAGGCCGTTGAAGACGCTGGGGGGCGCGAATGACAAGTTATCCAGCGCGAAGAAGTCGCCGTTTTGATCGCTGCCGCTGTCCTTTTCATACCTCCATGTGAGGGTATGATTGCCTGCGGACAGATCGTAGGAGACGTTCTGCCAGTCCTTGCTTCCGCTTACTTTAAACCTTCGATCGCCGTCAAGCTCGAAATAGCACTCATCATAATACTCCTCGGTTCCGCACTTATAGTCGAAGTACAGTTTGCCTGCCTTCTCCAGCGTGACGTTGAGCGTCAGGGTGGATTCGGTATTGCCATGGCCGCCGTTTCCGGACTTGACATAGGTCCTGCCGCCCTCGGTGACTTCCTTCCACGGATAAGCGGCGTCATTCGCAAAGCGCGAGTCTGAGAGCAAGAAGTCAACCGGCAAGGTTTTTTCCTCGGACACCTCCTGTGTCACAGCGCCCTCGGTCGTGATAACGACGTTGTCCAGCGCGAAGAAGTCGCCGTTTCGATCGGCGCTGCTGTCCTTTTTATACCACCATGTGAGGGTATGATCGCCTGCGGACAGATTGTAGGAGACGTTTTGCCAGTCCTTGCTTCCGCTTACTTCAAACTTTTGACCGTTGTCAAGCTTGAAATAGCACTTATCACAATCCTCCTCGGTTCCGTACTTATAGTCGAAGGACAATTTGCCTGCCTTCTCCAGCTTGACCTTGAGTGTCAGGGTGGAGGTTGACGATCTCTGGCCGCCGTTTCCGGACTTGGCGTAAACCCTGTCGCCCTCGGTGGCGGCCTTCCACGGATAGTTAGGATCATTCTCGAAGTAGAGCTTTTCACCCACGCTATCATAGGATACCGTGAAGATGGGCTCCGCTCCTTCATCATTCATCTGCTGATCGTCTGCGATGATGATGACCGGTCTGGATGTGATACGGAATTCGCCCACGCTGATAGTCCGGTCATACAGCGATACGCTGGCGGTATAGGTTCCGACATTTTTCGCCTCGGAAACCTCTTCGCCGCCGCGGTAGAAGGTGACTGTCGGCAAGGTCAAGCCGTTTTCTTCGGCCCATCCGTCGGAGCAGGTGTAGGGTTGGGCGTTCTTGCCGTCATACATCTTGTTCACCGGTAAGACACGAAGCGTCTGGGTGCCAACGGGGCAGCCCGGAACACCGCAGGCCTGGGTGAAAAGTTTGGTGCTCGCGTCGTAGGTCAGGTTCCACTGATGGACATGCTTCCACTGGGCATAGAAGGTCATGTTCCCGGTGACGGTGAAGCTATCTCCCGCTTGATAAGCGTCGCCGGTGCCGCCGGGCTTGGTGTTCCATCCGTCGAATACGAGATTCGACCTGGAGAATCCTTCACTGTTCGGAAGGGTCAGCTGGACACCGTGGTAAATGGTGCCGCCCTCGGGAGCCGTACCCGTTCCGCCGTTCAGGTCGTAGCTCACGGTGTAGGACGAGTTCAGTTCTGAGTGGGCGTTGCCGTCCACGATAAGATCATACACCACATGGGCTGTAGCGCTGTGCTCTCCTTCTCCGAGGGTGAACTCCGCCCAGTACTTGCCGATGCCATAAGGAACTCCAGACAGAGCCTCGCCGGTCTTTTCGGTTCCATCTTCATTTGCCACATAGTAGCGGATCACCGGCGTTCCGAGCACGTCTGTCGCACCGGTAATCGTCGCGTTCGGATTTCCGGCTGTCTGACCGTCGCGCTCAGGCTTAACGATAGTAAGCGTAGCCGTGCGGTCCTGCTCTTCAAGCGGACAGTCATCCGCTACGGTGCTGACGCACGATGCGGAGATCGTATAGCCGTCATTCGTGACCGCATACTCGAAGACGTGCTGGTGGGCAGTGTACTGCGCATGTATTGTGCTGTCCTCTGTGAAGGTGGATTCTTCTGTTACCAGCGCTCCGCCTGTTGCGCTCGTGTACCAGCCGCGGAAGAACAGAGGCTCTGCGTTCGTCGGCGGGGTGGGTTGGCCTTCCGGAAGCGTGATGTGACCGTAGATGTCGGTCATGACCGATTCAAATCCACCCGTGCCGCCGTTCACGTCAAAGCTCACCTTGTAGGAGTAGCGAATCTCCACTTCCGCAGGTGTTTTATTGCCCACGTCCTCAGCAGTGAAAACGGCGGTCATTGTGACTTGTTGCTCTCCGTCGAGCACAAAGTCCATATCCTCCATTTCCTCCGTATTCTGAAGGTACTTGTACGCAATAACCTCTTTGTTGCTGTCAAGCAGAACTGCGATAGGTACGTTGAACGTCTGCTCCTGCATGGAGTTGTTGCGGAAGTCTGCGTAAACGGTATAATAAGTGGTCCCGGTCTGACCGTCGGTATTCACCTCAAGCGTGGTGCCCGTGGTCAGCTTCTCGCCGTTGTTTCTGGCCAGAGGGCCGGTGAAGGAAAGGAAGTTGTCGTTGTTGTAGGCGTTTGGTTCGTCAGAGATCGTCGGTGCAGCATCGCTTCCCGGAGCGACCGGATTTTCTATCCACGCGTGAGCATACACCGTCAGTCCCTCGTCGGGGATCTCCCATCTAACGAGCCTAACAATGTCGGTGACATTGAGCGTCTGGACGGTGGTGTAGGTGCCGGCGTCGATATCCGCAAGATCATCGTCGCCGGAAATGGAAATCGCATCGCCGATCCTGCTCTTGTGCAGGGCATCCTTATAGAACGCCAGCTTGACGGTCTTGCCGCTGCCCGCGAGCGGAATGGTGGAACCGTTCGTCAGCATGACCTGAATATCACGCTGTCCGTCGTGCTCCTGCAGGAGCTTGATGCCGGAGATGCCCACATCTGGACGGTTCAGCGCCAGCGTGCCGCCGCCAAGATTCGTGTCGCCGCTCTTGACCGTGTACGGCGCGTCGGAGACCGCGCCCGCCGGAAGATCGTAGTACATGATCAGGGTGGCGGACTGGTTCGGAAGCAGGTTCAGGCCGGAGAAGGTCTTTTCGCTCTTGTCATTGCCCTCGTCAACCGTCGCCGTAACTTCGCTGAGCACGCCGGTACCTGTGTTGGTCACGGTGAACTGCACCGGCGTGGTGAGTCCGGGGACCACCTCGGAGATATCGATATCCGCAGTCACGTCCGCCGCCATCTCCGGGAAGGTGCCGGTAGCGAGCTTCAGAGAAGAGATCGCCGTGCCGCCGAGGATATTCAGATTCTTCGGGCTGTCAGAGTTGCTGGTAACGGTATTGTTCGCCGCCGCATCGAGGTCGATTGAATCATATCTGTTGATTCCCGCGATGTTGTCGTAGTCGCTGCCGAGGATGATCGCGTGGATCGCGCCGTCTGCGTCGGTATAGGCGTCAAAGTGATCGATCGTATAGTTTTTCGTCGTCTCTGCAATGTCCGTGGGCGCGGTAAGGCCGGTCACGCTGTCCTCCTCGAAGAAGCGAACCGCGTTCAGTTCATACTTGCCCGCGTCCTCCGCCTCGTCGCTGTTCTTGCGCTGCGACCAGACAATGGAAACATTCGTCAGAGCCGTATTCTTGGCAGGCGCAGAGAAATGGAAGTCGGAGCCGACGTCCGAGGAGCCGCCGATGCTCTCCGGGAAGTCGATGTCGTAGCTGCCGTTTGCGTTGATGCGCGCCAGACGAATGTCGTGGGCAACGACTGCTTTCTGCGTAGGATTGCCCTCTGCGTCATACTCAACAGTCGTTCCCTCGCCCGCGTCGTGCTCGGAGTACCAGCCGAGGACAAAGTAGCCATCGTTCACATTGTCCGTATTATCCGCATCATTGACCGCCGTCACCTGCGCGTTGGTATCGGTGAAGCTGTCGTTGGTCAGGCGTCCGGTGGTGACAATGTCGCCGTCCGCCTTGATCACCGTGTAGAAGGTCTCGGTGGTGGTCACGTCATCACCGGTGCGGACGGTATAGACAAGGATCGCCGTGCCGTCAGAGAGCATCGCGGAGTCGATGGCGTTGACCGTGCCCGCATTGCCGTTGTAGGCAACCTGCGCCGGGCTCCACTGCGAGCCGTCATAGACGCTGTAGTTGATGTTGTTCTCCACGTCAAACATGCCGGTAATATCCTGAGGATTTGTGTCCTCAGGCATCTCAGACGCGTTCATGCTGCGCCACGCGACGATGGCCATATTGTCATAGCTTGCCACGGTGGGCGACATATCCGCTATGGTGTTATTCGTGAGGCGCGTCGTCGTCCACGCAGCTTCATTATCTGTGCCGCGGTAAGAGCTGACGTAGACTTCGGTCGCGTTGAACATCATCCCGAGGTCGCTTTGGGCGAAACCGACGCTCTTTTCTGTCTGCGGCATTTCTACCTGCTTGACCCATGCGGCAAAGGCGTTTTCCTTCGTGCCGCTGGCGACCACGTCGAGGTCAGCGAGGACGTTATCCTCGGAAACATCAACGCGCGCATTGTCGTCATAGCCCGTGCCGTTCTTGACGGCATAACTCACAACGCTTTGCACATCGTTCGCGTTGTTGTTATCGGAAACATAGAGGAACATCTCGCCATCGTCGGTGAACGCCGGGTGAGAGTAGGGATAGGCGTTGGTCTGAACATTGTTGATCGCGTTTGTGGCAGACCCCGCCGCCTTAAGCAGACGTCTGCTGCTCGCAGCGCCGCCTGTCCACGCTCTCTCCGCCATATCCAGATAGTCGCGGCTTTCCAGCTCGGCGTCGCCCTCGATGGCGACCATCGTGCTGCCGTCCGCAAACAGATACATGGTGTAAGCTCTGCCGCTCCTTGTTGTGCCAAAGAGTTGACCAAAGCCCTGGTCGGTCCAGTACTGCTTGATCTGGTCGTAATTGCTCCACTTCTTTGTCCAGTTGAAGCCGGTGGAAGCGAGGTTTTTGCTGTAGGAGATAAACAGGAGCTTGACCTTCATCTTGATGCCGATCTCACCGGAAATGGTGAGCTTCGTGCCGGTGCTGACGCTTTCGTTGCTGGGAGTCAGGAGCAGGAAGTTCACATCCGCGCCGATCCTGCCGTAGATTCCGAGCTGCAGGGCCACCAGGGACATGTCAAAGCCGAGTCCGGCAAACGCCTCGATGGAAACGCCCAGCGCTGCGTCAAGAAGCATGGCGCGCACAGTGTCCTTGCTGCCGAACGCCACCTCAAGATCGGCGGTGAAGCCGACCTCGAAGGAGATGAACGCGGGGACCGGGCCGCACATGAAGTTCTGGCCCCACTCATACTTGCCCGCGACGTTGGTGCCCACGTTGCCGCCACGGAAGGAGATGTCCCAGTTGCCGTCTGCGATTCCGATATGCGCTTCCAGGATAATCGTTCCGTAGAAATTGAAGGTGATCGAGCCTTCGCCGTCAGACTCGCTTTGGTTATCATCCTCCTTGCCCATTTCCTCAAGTTCTTTCTGGAACTTGTCCATGTCCTCGGCAAGATCGTCGGTGTTGAAGTTGACAGAAACACCGTCGTCATCGCCGTCCGACCGCTGATTGGCGCCGACAAAGGCAATGATACGGAAGGTCGCCGGGTCTTGGGTGGGCAGTATCATCAGATTGATGAGGTTGTCTCCGCCGTGACCGCTGAGGTTTCCAAGGAAGACGAAGCCCTTGCGGATCATGTCGTTGACGTTGATTCCCTTGAAGATCGCGCCGATGTCGGTGGTCTCCCTCAGGTTTTCCCGTACCTCGGCGCCGATCTCTTTAGCGCCGTTGCCGGGCTGTGACAGATCCTTCTGGTGGGAAAGGTTGGAGACCCCGAAGGGCATATTGATCGATTTGACCGTCAGGCCGCCGCGGGTAAAGACCGCCTTGATGCGGGCGGTGGGGGCGGGCGTTTCACCCTCGTCTGTGATGCCGTCGGACGTCAGATCAGCGTCTGTCATCGTGTAGACGCTGCGCAGCATCGGGACTGCTGAGAACGGGAAGACGAACAGCGTCGTCGAGTCATTCAGATCACTCAGTTTTGTGATCTGCTTCGCAGACCCGGAAGCTTCAGTCTGTCCGCGCAGCTTCACGTCGCCCGCTGTGTAGAGCGCACCCGTCACGACTTTCTCGCCTCCATAGGTCGAATAGCCGTGATTTTGTTCGATCGCCTCGCCCTCGACGACGGTCTCGCCCAACAGTGCGTATTCCGTGCGCAGCACTGCTTTGCTGAAGCGTTTGGAAATACCGATGTTCTCGGTAGAATCGATCACACTCCGTGTATAACCTGTCGGAGTCGCTCCGTCCAGGAATTGCTGATAGTCCTGACGGATAATCGCGGGGACCTTGTCGCTTCCGCTGATGGCGCGGAGATTCACGATGGATTCGGCAGGATCGTTTGACGCCGGATCGACGATCACATACCCGGGCAGGTAGTTGTCCTCAAAACGGTACTCAAAGACGTACCGCAGATCGCCCGTACTGGGGAACTGCGTGGGGTCAAACCACACGGTCGCCTTGCCGTTCGTAACATTAACATTCGCATCCTCGCGAAGATGCTGCTCGACCGAGTTCTTCAAGGTACGGATGCCCGCGTTGGGACAGTACTCGTCATTCGCATAAACACCGCCGCGCAGAGTCACGTTGCCAGAGTAGGGCTTACCGTCCGGCTTAAGGAAGGTCAGCGTCTGGCTCGAAATCGGGCGCAGCGCCAGATAATTGCACGGATAGACCTCAAGCTTGACAACGTCTTTTTCGCCGCTGGTCAGATACCGCTTCATAATGGTGCCGACATAGATCTCACCGCCGGCGTTTGCAATCGCAAAGACATCACTGGCGATCCCATTGGGCTCGTAGAGTGCAAGCTCGCCCTGCGCGTTGGTTGTGACGGTGTGCTTTTTCTCCTTGCCGTCGGTATAGGTCAGGCTGACTTCGGCTTTCGGGCTGAAGCGGAACAGATAGAGCTTGTCCTTCAGCGTATTGACGGTCACGTTAACGCTCGTTTGCGTGTTTGTGCGGGCATGGGTTGCGGTTACGGTAACGGATTTGTTATCGGTACCGACCATCAATATATCCGCTGTGGGAATGTAGTAAGTAAAGCCGTCGTTGCGAGTATCCGCATAGGGGCCATTGAGCGCATGGTACAGCGCGAGCGCGTTGCTTGTCTTGTTGCCCTCCTTAGCGTCCCACTGCAATCTATCCGAGATGATTCCTAACGTGCCGCTGCCGTAGTCGGCGGAAATCAGCTCTTGCAGGTTGACGTCGTTGCGGAAATCGTCAAAGCTATAACCGTCCTGTCCAATCTTTTCTATTAGTTGCTCAATTGTATCGCTGTTATCCAGCGTGATCGAGGTGACAGGCTGCTCCGGCGCAACGCCGCCGGTTTTGCCGCCGACCTCGCCATAGGGGACATCCTTCACGACCAGCTTGATGGGATTCCCGCTGTACACCGTCAGCAGCATGGAGTCCGTGCTCCACGGGTCTTCGTCGGTGTTGCGGGCATAGACGGTGATGGTATACGCCTTCTTCGTGCCCTCAAACTCAGGAGCGAACGGGATGCTTCCTCCTGAAACCGGCGTCATTTCACTGACATCCTCGCCGGAGGGCTGTATGGTGTACATCACCTGAACGTCAGCCGCCTTGGAATCCACCGTGTACGCAATCGCGGGAATGCTGTCGATTACCGCGGAATAGCTCGTAAGCGGATTCAGCTTGATCGACGCGGGAGCATTCTTCACCTTCAGATACGCCGTGACAGAGAACGGCGTGACTGTCGTTCCGTCTATGAACTCGGTGCTGATCGTCACCGCGTAAGCTCCCGCTTGCGTAAGCGCCGTTCCGGGGACCTTGATACTTGTCACGGGATTACTTGGGCTGCTGACAAATTCGCCCCAGTCGCTCACTTCCAGCGGCGTGGCGGTATCTGGTACCGGTTGACCGATTTGGCTCTCTTCAATCCTATAGAGCTTGGCATGGAACGTGGTCTGCGGGACTCGATTGCGCGTCTGGATATTAGACGCAAAGAAGATCTCTGTATCCCGGTCCGTCAGGGTCTCCCTCACTTGGGAAGAGGTCGGAATCATCAGGTACGGATCCGTCCCTTCTCTTGTGATGACCGAAGGGAAGGCCACGTCATAACTCACTCCGTTGTTTGCCGATACAGCGTCGTTTATTGCCACGCAGCCTATTTTGAACCGTGTCTCCGTGGCACTTATCGGTGTGAGCACGACTTCTCCCGCAGCGTTCCGCTCATACCTTAAGGCGCTGTTTTCTGCGAAGGAGGAAAAATCAACCGTTTTATCAGAGAACGGCGCTCGATTGCTGAACTGCCAGGTAAACCGCAAATCGAGATCCTTGTCTATGTATATGATCCCGTTCCCGGCAAGGATCTGATACAGATCCTCCGTGGCGAGAAGCTCAATGTCATACTGGTTTTCAGGACGCTCCGGATCTCCCGGATAAACATAGGGGAAGGCGGAGTTTTTGGGGTTTGTCAGCTTGATGAAGCCGCCATCCGCCTGCGTGTAGTCCGCCTGGCGGGAGATGAACTTCGACTTGTTGAGCAGCGCAGCAGAGGCTACGGTATACTCGCAATCATACACACGGGGAGGATAGCTGTCCCACAACTGCTGAATGCTATAGATGGTCATATCAAAATAGAAATGCCCGCAGTCGTCAGTTTTTGCCTCGCTCCAATCGAGAAGAAGCGGAAACCCAATCTTGCGAGGCTTATGATAGCCAAAAAGCAAACAGCCATCAATGAGGGTGTATCTCACATAACCTGCTGAACCCTGATCTTCTAAATTGCTGAGCTTTTTTATCGTTCCGTCCGGGTGCTGAAAATAGGGATCTCCGCCGTTTATCCGATACACACTCCCCTCCGGGCAGTAGTCGTTTTCGTCACTGTATCCCGAAATGTATGTCTCTTTACTACCCGATATTGCATAATAGTTCCCCGACGGTTCCATAAACAGGCTCACCCTGTCCATACGGGCCAAAGCCGACGGATTGCGCGGAACGCCAATGCACGCAACCAGCGCCACCGGTTTTTCGTTGGAATCTCCCGCCACGAAAAGCGGATAGCGTCTCTTACCCAAATCATAGCGATAGTTACCGTAGACTTCCTGCTGTTCCCTGATGCAATATCCGAACGTCGCGAAGGAGGAAGCCTTCAGTGTTCCGTAGCCCGGAACCGAAACCTCAATGGGGTTGGCCAGGTTCGAGCATGGCTTTATGCGGTTGACAAGCCACTGCGCAACCGTATCACCGCTTTTCAAGGGCAGAACCAACGTAAACGTCTGCTCGCCGTCCAAACCCCATTTCACATTATCCCAGTCAATATAATCCCCTAAAGGCGGATTTGCTGTCGGGGTTCTGTTTTGGTCCCGGTCTGAATAGGTGTCCGGGCGCGTATAGTAGTATTCCTTGTACGCAAGGTCCGTATCCGCAAAGGGAAATTCGTGATTGGCATCATATTCGTTGCCTTTGAGATATCGACCGACATACTTGTTCCCATCCCCGCTCAAAGTCAGCAAATGCAAAGTGTCAGAAGCATCACTTGGCAGATTGTATTTACCGTCAGCGGGCAAGTCGCTCTTGCTGATGGTTTCGGACAGATTGCCTGTTGCGCCAAGCAGCGGAGCGTTGTTCACGGATTTCAGACTCAGTGTGCCGGTCTGGAGCGCGTTGTCCAGATCGACGGAGCCGTCCGTAATGCCGGTGAGCAGCGATTCAAGATTATTGACGTGCTCGTCGGTGACGTCGATCTCCTCGTCCAAAAGCTGCGCGATCTCGATGGCAGCCTTCACCTGCGAGAGCTTGACGATCTGCTCCGGTGCGGTCTCCTCGCCGTTGACAGTCAGCACACCCACGGTCTCGCCGTTTGCGATGCGCTCCGCCAACGCCGAGAGCTCCGCGCTCTCGCCGTCCTCGCGGATGTCAAGAGAAGCGAGGTTGCCCTCATTGTCGATGAGCCCGGAGGCGTGCATCGCCTCCAGATCGGCCCTTGCGCGTTCCTCGTCGTCCTCGTAGAGCTTTGCCAACGAGGTTACGAGCGTCTCGGGCACGCTCGCGGCAAAGACGGTGGCGGGGAACAGCCCCAGCACCATCGTCAGCGCCATGAACAGGCTCATTGCCCTCTTCCAAACGTTCTGCTTCATGCGGTTCTCCTTTCGCGTCGTCGGCTCCGCCGGTCATGTGCGGTTTGATGGGCATCGTCTTGCGAAAATCGCAAGACGCCAAAGAGTACTCTTTGGCATAACGACATAATCCAACCTATTATAGTCAACTGTCATTATACACGATAATTGGCGCTTTCTCAAGCATAAGTTTTGACACTTTTTTAACAAGTCGCGAGTATCGCACTTCCGAACTGATCCCGCACCCGAATATATACGATACCCATAGAGCAGCCCGAGGCTTCACGCCCCGGGCTGCTACTTCTATACTTGGAGGTACGGAAAAACAGAACGAAAAAGTAAGGAGGACTGGATTGGAGCGATTGCTCAATTTTTGCAACATAACGCCAGCCTAACTCAGAGATATTTCACTATGCAGACAGGGACACACGCCTCAAATAGCCGGACGCTTTCCTCCGGTGTTGGTATTGCGGCATCGCTTAACACTCTCTCGACATAGCTGATCATGCCGCCGATGTAAAACGAAACAACTCTTTGCAGTTCCTTCGTGACCGGGTCACCATACACATCATGAATCACGTCTAAGCATCGTTCGGTTAGCGACTGCTGCAACGATGTGCGAAGGCTGTTCTGCCCGCTGTACTGCTTAAACTTCTGCAATGCAAATCGGTGCTCCCATGCAGTCTCCGCCGTAAAGCGCAACCATTTACGCAGCGTCATATCCGTGCGGTTCTGCTCGTAATAATCGTCCAGCGTATGGAGATACGACCACTCTACAAGATCGTGCTTATCCTTGAAATGGTGATAGAAGGTACGCTGGGAGATTCCGCAATTCCTGACGATTGCAGAAACCGTGATTTTTTCATAGGGTTTATCCCGCAACAGATCATATAGAGAGCTTAAAATCAGTTCCTTGGTCGATTTGCGTTCAATCATAAGGACCAACCTCCGGTAGTTTTCGCAATTATATCATTTTATTTCCTTTTTCACAATATAGTAATATTGCGAATATACTTGCCACATACCATACCTTACAATAGAGGAAACTTATTTTACGAGGAGGAATTGGTCATGTTTTCAGATTTCCCGGTAAGCGAAACGATCCAAAAGCGGCGCAGCGTCAGGACTTACGACGCCCAGCCAATGAGTGAACAGGATTTGGAAAAGCTGACAGCGTATGCCCAGCCATTGGAAATGCTGCGTCTCGCGCCGTCCGCAACCAACGCGCAGCCGTGGCGTGTGCTGCGTCGGGATGGAGCGTTCCATTTTTATGCGAAGGTCACGGAGGGACAGGGCGAAGTTGATCCGCCGATCATTCAGCGCGTAGACGTCGGTATCTGCGCCAATCACTTCTGCCTGACCGCGCAAGAGCAAGGGCTTTCCGGTACGCTCAAAGCGACGGAGGCCCCTACCAACATAGATGTTCCGGATAGCTGCCGCTATTTATTCACATGGACGGAGGACTGATCGCATGAAAGCCGCATGGTTGGAACACTACAGCAAAGGCGAACCACATTTGACAGTTGGCGAACAAGCGAGGCCGAAGCTCGGCACAAAAGATGTACTGGTGCGCGTCAATGTTGCCGCCGTCAACCCTTTGGACAATATGATCGCCCACGGCGAGGTCAAGGCAATCGTTCCCTATAAGACGCCGCTCATTATGGGCAACGAATGCGTCGGCGTTGTGGAAGATGTTGGCGCGTCTGTTACAAAGTTCAAGCAGGGTGAGCGTGTCTATGCCCGCCTGCCGCTGGACCGTATCGGCGCGTTCGCGGAGTACGTCGCCGTGGACGAAACGGCGCTCGCCCTGACGCCGAGCTATTTAACCGACGCGGAAGCCGCGGCGGTGCCGCTGACGGCGTTGACTGCGATGCAGGCGTTGGAGTTGATGCAAGCCGAGGCGGGAAAGACGATTTTCATCTCCGGCGGTACCGGCAGCTTTGGCGCGATGGCGATCCCGCTGGCAAAAGCACGGGGATTGTCCGTCATCACAAACGGGAGCGGCAAAAATGCTGAGCGCGTTACGGCGCTCGGCGTGGATCGGTTCATCGACTACAAGAAAGAAGACTATGCGGATGTACTTTCCGATGTCGATTATGTGATTGACTCGCTGGGCGGCAAGGAGCTGGAAAAGCAGTTTTCGATCCTGAAGCGCGGCGGGAAGCTGGTTTCTTTGCGAGGCGGGCCGAACAGAGCCTTTGCCGAACGCATCGGTGCGTCGCCCGTGATGAAGCTCGCGTTTAGATTTGTCGGCAGGAAATACGATGCGATGGCGGCAAAGAACGGACAAACCTACGATTTTATCTTTGTTCACTCGGACGGGCAGCAGCTTGCCGAAGTCTCCGAAATCCTTGCCAAAATAGAGATCCACCCGTCGGTCGATGGAGTCTTTGGACTTGATGACGTAAACGCCGCGCTGAAAAAGGTGGCAGGCGGCGGCTCCAGAGGAAAAACCGTTCTTCAAATTAAATGAATATTCACTGTTAGAAGGACAAGCCGTTTTGATGCAAAAAGTTGCGAAAACCACGGAAATCTTGCGATTTCCGTGGTTTTCATGGAGCTGCTGGGCAGATTCGAATTCGGGCTTGTGCGTGTTATTGGATGATTTTATATGCCGCTTCGTGCTGATTCATATAAGAATTGCAACTTTATCTGTTATATAGTCTCACTCGATTTTAGCCCATGTTAAGCTGGTAAGGGAAAAAATAAGAGAAAATTTTCGTGCGCCGCACGGCAGGGATCATACTTTTATCGCTTGTACATTCGACTGTTCTTTCTGCCATTGATATGATGAAACTACCAAATCAAAAGGAGGCATCACTATGAGCAAAAAGCTGACTTACCACCGCGAAAGCGACTATCTGATCCCTGACCTCGTTGCGCCTGACGATCCCAACATCGGGATTTGGGGACAGCGCCGAAAAGGCTACTTGAAGAAGAACAAGAGCGCCATCTACATCGGTATGCTGCTCAGCGGTGAGCTAAACGCTCATCTGGAGGAGATCGACTGTTCGGTAACCGCCATGCTTTCTCAGCTCGTCGATAGTATGGCGAAACAGGAGGGCATCACCGAGGCGCTCAAGGCCGAAAAACAAATGGAGTGGGTGAGACGGATGAACGCCATTCGCTCCGCCGCAGAGGAGATCGTGTTGAACGATCTGATCTACTGCTAGATTTCATACTGAGCAGAAAACAATTCAAGGACGAGAGGAGGCGGCTATTAGCCGCCTCTTGTTTTATGTCAACCGATTGACCCAAAGCGGTACTTACCCTTTCCAAAGCCGCTGGCGACTTCCGTGACCCACATATCCGCCAGCTTTTTCAGCAGGGTAGACGTCGGCGACGGCATGATGCCCAGAAGCTCCGTGGCGTCGCCATAAATCACGGTATTTCCATCCAACACCCATTCCTTCTTGGTGATGTTGTAATTGCGGATCTGACCCGAATGCTTATAAGTCCCGGTAACCTATCCGTTCATCTAACAACATCAGCACCATGAATTGAGCCTAGCCGATGCTCCATGGAAGTCATTTCCGGAGAATGCTCTTTCTCTAGTCAGAAATAGCTTTGCACATTATCCAGCGTTGGAATCGGAGGCGGACTGTCAATATCCCAGCCCCTGTCGTCGATAATGTAGATTTGGTTCGACGTAGTTCCTATATTCCAATATTCGTACTTTCCATCATATCTTCTTTCTTTTGCTGCCAGTCCTCTGGAAACAAGACGTGATAGCGCAGACACAACATAGCTTGAGTGTCGCTGTAGATAACTATCCTGCATTTTCATTTCTTCATATGTACCAAAGAAGCCTTTCTCAAGCAAATGTGCAGCCACTTCCTCACGTCTCAATTCATCCTCGCTCATTTTTGACATCAATTGAATGGAATTTCCATTCGGTTTGTAGTGGTATTGAAGATAACCCTCTACTCGCTGCCTATATAGCTTGCAAGCTCTGGTAATTGCAGTTCTCTTGTTGTTCACCCCCGCTTCATATGCGCTGCGGTTTTTTTCTACCTGTGTGATCGACGCCCGAATTGCCGCCACGCTTTCATCATTCGGTTGATCTATCAGCGTGCGCAGCCTCTGCAGATCCTCTTCCTGCTGCGCGATTGCCGCCTTCAGCGCTTTCTTTTCCGATATTTTGAACAACCCTAGAGATTCCAACGTTCTTTTGTCAGCCTTGTTTTTTTCTGACAGCCTGTTCAAATCATCGACAGCCTTGTTTTTAACTGCTTCGATTTCCTGATCAAGAGATGCCTGAAGCTTGTTCATCTGCTCGCTAAACTGATTTGCCTTTTGGCTGGATTCCTGCTCCAGCTGAGATAGCAGCTGTTGAGGCAAGTCCTTTGCGAAGGCCCGCATTTCTCGCTGATACTTCTCAATCTCTGCCTGTGCCTTCCTCTCCTCTTCTCTGCGGCGCTTTTCCTCCTCTTTGCGGCGGCGTTCTTCTGCGCGCTTGGCCAGTTCAGCCTCCCTTGCGCGGTTTAATTCCGCAGTTTTCCTTGCATCTTCCGCTTCTTTGGACTTTTTCGCTTCGGCTTCCTCACGAGCATAGTTTTTTGCTCCTGCGGCAGAGGTTCCGAAGTTCTTTTTTGTCACAGATCCGCTGCCCGCGCCGTGCTTTTTGCTGCCGTCAGCTCTCTCGCTGAGTTCAACGCTCATGAGCGCGTACTTCGAACCTTTTCTTCTCTTTGAAAGTGGCGTCACTTCCTTAACGGACGCCTGCACATAATCAAGCAGATACGCAATATCATCCAGTGCGTTATCGCGGAAGCCCTGCAATCTCGTTCCAGCAAGATAACCCAAGGATTCCTTTCTTTCGTTCAAGACCTCAATCGCAACCGGCGAATAATCCCGGTTTTCGTAATCTGCTCTCAAAAGCAGCCGATCCCCTGTCCGGACAGACTCGATCCGCTGCGTCCGGCCTGCAGCATCGGTCCCGGAAAGCTTGAAAACAGCAGGAAGCGCCTGCAGAAGATGCGTTCTTCGCGATACCAGCGGATCGTCATGCAGCTTTGCGCGCTTGGCCTCGTGGATCAGCATTTCCTTCAGTTCGTCTGCCTTGATGGACAGAAGGTTCTCAATCAGATCTTCTTTGATTTGTTTCAGCGCCGTCTTACCGTCACACTCTGTCGAATAAGTCGCGCTGACGTCCAGCGTCCGCTTATAGTACCCGTATTCTCCCTCAACCAGGAGCTCCGGGATTTCGTAATGTGCCACAACTGCAGGGGGTCCAAAGAACTCTCCCATGCCCGCGTGAAAGTCTTTCTCGCTCTCGATGATCCCAGAGATGTACGACGCAGCATCCCCGGCGGTCTTTACCGCTTTCGGGGGTGCTTTTTTCAGTCTGTCTGCCAGGCGATTGAGCTGCGCCGGCGCATTGCGGGCGGCTTCATCGATTGCTTCCAGCAGATCAGCGTCAAGTTCCGTGTCCTCGTTGGGGCCAAGCTCATCTTTCCCCGGCCAGTCAACCACCGTGCCTCCGGCAACTTCGATCAGGTTCTTCAAGTTCAGCGGGTTTTCCAGGCCGTCCTCGTTGACCTCTTCTTCAATGGCAGGGCGAATCCTGCTGAGGAACTCCTGAAACAGCTTTTCATACCGGACCTTCTGAGCGGAACCGTTTACAAAAACAGTTCCATGATAGCTCATGCTCTTCGTAAAGACCGAATAAACAATGCTCTCCCAATAGGAGTCAGAATTCCTCGGGTCATCGCTCTTTTTGAACGGAGCCCACAGCACGATAAAATTCCGCTTCGCTTCCACGCAGGCGTATGGATGGTCCTCGCCGTAGCTTTCCAGCTGCCGCTGCTGCAGCTGTTCGCTGAACTGCTTGACAAGGCTGTCAATCGGCGCGAGAAACCAGTTCATTGTCGAGAAGGGCTGCGGTATGGTTACGCTGTACCCAAACGTCGAATCCTTATAGACAGACGGATTTGATATCCTGATACCGGAAACCAAAAACGCGTATGTTTTCTCGTTGGTAGGAAGCGCGGTCCCGTTGGGGATATTGCCGTCCAACTTCTCTGCCGCGTAATACATACCGTCAGGTATCGGAAGCTTTATTTCACCCAGTGTGTAATACTGGTTTTTGTCATAATGAATTTCCACTACTGCTGAATCGGCAGCAATCCCCGTTTGATCGGAATTGTGATGTTCAACCGGTTTGATCGATGCGAGCAGTTTCTCAATCACAGATTGATGATTACTGACCGCTTCATCCATAATTGTTGTCTTTCCTTCATATAACGCCCATTTCGTCGCGACGAAAATGTAATAGATCAGAATGTCAAACTGTTCTCCCATCACGGTAATAACGGAATGCATTCGTGAATAGCCTGCCTTTACCTCCGGGGTTTCTTTTACAATTTTTGTCTCTCGGGAGAAGTCTGAACCGTATTTTTCTCCGAAGCCTTCCGCGAGCATCTCGGCCACCTGATCCAGGATGTTTTTAACGCTTTGAGTCGTAACCTCCGCAGTGCCATCCAAAACATTCTTCACCGCCATCTCAAGGCGCATTAATTCGTTGTCATCTTCCGTCGGTTCAAAATCTCCTGCGGACGCCGTCGGTGTCGGGTCATAAAGAGCAATTGCCACAGCGCAATTTGGATCATTCTCCCACTGACTGACCTCATAGGCAAAGCCCTTTGGAAGGCTGATTGTAAAATCTCGATTGACAAGAACGGACTCCTCATTTCCGAATACGATACGCATTTCATTCCCTCCCTGAAATAATATTCAGTAAGGCTGATTGAAAGATTTCAGCCTTCAAGGACAGTGCAGCGTGTTCCATGCGCTTTTTAAAAGCGTATGATATTGCTTCCGCACAGAATCGGGCTCTTCTATAACAATAGCGCCACCAAACTGAAAGACCCATGCAAAAAAAGTCGGACTTGGCGCGACCTCTTGACGGATTCTGAAGTGCTGCTCATCAATCACCATTATTGATGCTTTTTCGCCAAAGTGATCCATCACGGAATTCATGGTATGGTTCCTGCACAGCAGCGAAACCGTTGTGCGCTCCCAGTCAAACAGCTGAAACGCCTTTTCCGAAAAGTCCGCGATGTTATAGCTTTCGGGCTTCGGTGTGGCGGCTTCCTGCAGAATGATCGGTAGTTTCAGAATGCGATCTACACGAAAGGTTGCAATTTTCTGATGCTTCTCTGAGAAACCGACAACATAGTAGTAATCGCCGTTCCATGTCAGTGTGTACGGGCTGAATATATACGCTTTTCCGCAGTTCTTAATCTTCTTTTCCTTCTGCGGGCTGTATTCATAGTAGAAGAACGACACCTTTTTCCCAACATTGATTGCGTCGTTCAGCACATCCAAGATATAATAAACCTGCTCGTTATGAGGCTTAATCCGATCCGAGATACTGTTATTTCTACGCAAATTGTGTTGCTGATGCTTCGTTGCCATGGAAATCAGCTTTTGCGCCAACACCCTGCTTTTCTTCTCCGTGATAAACTTCGACGACTCAACCGCGTCAATCAGTAGCTTCAACTCTGGAAGTTCAAACAGCTGTCCCTCATAGTAATAGCTGTTTCGGTTCGTCTTGTTTACTTCGATTTCATAGCCGGCAGAGCGCAGGGCTGAAATATCCTTCTGAATCGTTATTCGATACGCGGTAATACCATACCGCTCGCTGAGAAGCTGCTCAATCTGTGAGATCGTGATCGGGTGATCCGCGTCTGTTTCCTGCTGCAACAATTCGAGAATTCGCAGCAGTCGAACCTTGCCGTCAGTTTCTATTCTGATCCCCTCCTCAAAATTGTGAGCCGTGCCCTCCAAATCGAAAACCTATCGTGTTTTGCATTTCTGGAATTCTTCTAAAAGAGAGCAGTAGGTTGTTTTGAACCAAAAGCGCTGCTCACTCTTTGTAGCAAACACCCATATTGCGCAGTATTATTCTCGATTTTTGTCTATTATAACACAATACTACTGCCAAATCAAATAATAGCACCTGCTAACTGCTGCATTTTTGCAACAGCTATTTCCCGAAAAGTCATTGTCTTCCTATCGGCTTTTTGTTATACTGAAAAATGCATAGTTTAAGTGAGCAAAATGGCCTTTAGATTTGGCGAAAACATCATTTTAGAGAGGTTTTATAAACAAGTGTGCAACATCGAACACAACGCCAAAATCAATGACCTTGCCAGCGAAGTGTTGCGCCTTGCGCGCAACACGCTGCTGGTCAATTTGCGTTTTCTGGACGCCGCGCTCGGCAGACTGACGCCGCTCATCTCCGAGGAAATCGCTCTCGGTACCGAGGGCGAGCACATCGTCTATGAACCGCGGAGCATCCTGAGGACCTACCGGGCCGAGCGTGAGGCGGTCACACGAAATTACCTGCATCTTCTGCTCCACTGCGTCTATCGTCATATGTTTGTCCACACGTTGGTGGATCACGCCGCTTGGGATCTGGCCTGCGACATCGCGGTGGAATACACGATTTCCGGGCTTAACCTGCGCGCGACATCGAGCGCCCGCGAAACCGCACAGAGCGGGATGTTTTCCGAGTTAGAACAAAAGGTCGGAAAGCTGACGGCGGAGCGCGTCTACCGATATTATCTGGATCGGAAGCTCCCCGCCAGTAAGCTCGCCGAGCTGCGCGGCCTTTTCTACGCCGACAACCACACGCTCTGGTATCTTCCGCCTGAGCAGCAGCGGCAACTGCTGGGGCTGTCTGGGGATAATGGAGCTTCCGACGGAGACGAAGAAGGCAGCTCAAGCGATGGGAGCGGCTCAGAAGTGGGCGAAACTGCCTCGTTCTCTCTGGAACTCGCTGATTACGGCACATCAGGCAGAGCCTCTGCGGAGGCCGACTGGAAGGGTGTCGCAGAGCGTATGCAAATGGAGATGGAAGCTTTTACGGAGCGTCAGCAGGGGCTCGCTCCCGGCGGGCTGTTGCAAAACCTCCGGGAGGTCAACCGGGAACGCTACGACTATACGTCTTTCCTCAAAAAGTTCGCTGTTCGGGGCGAGGCTATGAAGATCAACGACGAGGAGTTTGACTATGTCTTCTACACCTATGGGCTGCGGCTCTACCGGAACCTGCCCCTGATTGAGCCCCTGGAATATAAAGAGGTCAAGCGCATTCGGGAATTTATTATCGCAATTGACACGTCCGGGTCTGTGGCAGGAGAACTGGTCCAGAACTTCATTCAAAAAACCTACAACATCCTGCAATCAACGGAAAGCTTCTTCTCGAAGATCAACATTCATATCATTCAGTGCGACGCGGAAATACAGGAACATGTGAAGATTACGAAGCGCGAAGAGTTTGACGAGTATTTGAAAACGATGAAGATACGTGGCCTTGGGGGTACGGACTTCCGTCCGGTGTTCTCTCTGGTGGATGATCTGATTCGGCAGCATGAGTTCACAAATCTGAAAGGCCTGATCTATTTCACGGACGGCTACGGCACATTCCCGGCGCAAAAGCCGGACTATGAAACAGCTTTTCTGTTTCTGGAGGATGACGAGTACGGCAATCCGGAGGTGCCGCCTTGGGCGATCAGGCTAGTGCTGAAGCAGGACGAGATATAGCAAAGAGTTGTGTTTCATTCTAATAAGTAGGGAGAGAAAAGCATGAGCAGCAGTGATTTTGTAATTGAAAGCGGCGCGTTGAAAGTGTATAACGGTCCCGGCGGGGATGTGACGATTCCACCGAGTGTGACATGTATCGGCAACGGTGCGTTTCGAGGCTGCAGTAGCCTGATAAGTGTGACGATTCCGGAGAGCGTCACAAGAATCGGGAACAATGCTTTTGAGTGGTGCAGCAACCTGACGAGAGTGACGATTCCGGAGAGCGTCATGAGCATCGGGAACGACGCATTTTGGCGCTGTACAAGCTTGATAAACGCTGGACCGACTGGGAGCGGCTGCGACTACCAATTCGGGTGGACCGAAAGCATCCCGAGCAACGCGTTTCGAGGATGCAGTAGTCTGACAAGCATCTCAATACCAGAAGGCATCACAAGAATTGGGGACAACGCATTTACAGGCTGTTATAGCCTGACGAGCGTCTCAATTCCGGACGGAGTCACAAGCATCGGCGAAAGAGCATTTAGCGAGTGTAGCAGACTGAAAAGTGTGGTGTTCCCAAACAACGGAATATTGATTGGGGATTGCGTGTTTAATGGATGCAGCAACTTGAAAGATGTTATACTGCCTACGGATTTAAATACCATGCCAGAAACGGCTTTTGATGGCATTGTGAGCGAAGATGTCCATTTTCTCTTACCAAATATGTACCAATTTGGAAAGCAAAAGATTTCATCGCTTATTTGCACCGGACACATTTCATATATCGATAGCGACTTAACAAGTGACGATCTGGCCTGTATAGCTCTTTACCAGAAAAGCAAGCGCTGGCAAAACTGGTTGAGACAGGGCAATGTAAAAGAGCCTGATTCAGTTCTGAGAAGCATCTTAGCGCTGCTCCGACAGGAATCGAATGTGACGAAGCAAGTTGGTATGCAGGCCACACAGTTTGCAAAGGACTTTGGGAAACGGCTTTCTAGGGATGACATTGCGAATCTTGTCGCGCTGCTGCGTGAGAAGAAATGGTCCGGCAGTAAAGCTCTGGAAAAAGATGCTGAACTCATGTTACTCATCACAGCTAAAGCGACGGAGGAGCATCCAATAGAAGCCCTTGTACGGGAAAGGCTTGCTGTTGACTCGTTTGATAAGAGTGTTCAGAAGATGGTCAAATCTGGTGTGCGCTATGCGGACAGGGAGGAACTATCCTCTCGTGAAGCGGTGCTTTATATTCTATCTGAATCGAAACGCGAGTGGGACCGTTGCGCCGACTTTTGGGGAGGAGAACTCGGCGCAATATCAGTCCTTATGGATGCTAAAAAGGTTCATCTCAGTAAAATTGCCGATCAAGTTGCCGCCGCCCTTGACCGCAGATCGCTGTCAGCATTTTTAGAAGAGCAAGTCGGCGGTAATTATTACCGCTACAGTCTGCTGGCCTTTGCGCGCTACGCTGATGACAGAGGGATTGAGAATGTTTGCTCCAACTACAAGGCTTTGAGTCGCGGTCGTGCCAAAGAACGTTACAAAGCAGACAATCTGAAAGAAGCGCTGCTGCTTAGTGATACCCGCGCCGCCATGCTTTTTTATGATCGGATTGGCGAATTGGACCGTTATGCTGCCCTGCACAATATGTCTGCCGTGGATATGCGGGATTCTGTTATGCTGCCGGATTTTGCCCTTGACGAGGACGGAAAAAAACGATACGACATCGGCGGTAATATTGTAGAAGTTGGCTTTTCTCCGGAGTTGGAGCTTACCCTTTACGATGTAAACAAAGGGAAAGTGGTTCGTTCGTTCCCGAAGAAAAGCGATGACCCGGCGAAGGCGGAGACTGCGGCAAAAGAATTTGCAGCGTTCAAAAAGGATATCACTGACTTCCTGAAGCTACGCACGGAGCAGCTTCACAAGATGCATCTATCAGGGGACACGGTCAAACCAGAGCTTTGGCACAAAGTGTATGTGGAACATCCGGTCATTCGCCTGCTCTCTCAGCTTGTGATCTGGATGGACGAAAGTAAGCATACGTTTACCGTGCTTGACGCGGAGACAGTCGACAGTGAACTCCGCCCCTATACGCCGCAGGGCAGCATTCATGTAGCACATGTGCTGGAAATGAACGCTGCCGATATCGCAGCCTGGCAGGAGATGCTGCGCGGACAGAAGAAAAAACAACTGTTTGAACAGGTGTGGGAGCCGATCATCCCGTGGGAGGAGAAGGAGCTGCAAACCCGATATGAGGGCGCTTGTGTTCTGGCAAAGGATCGAAACGAGCTGAAAAAGAGACTGAAACAACGTGGGGTCGACGTCCGCTCTGCGGATATGGACAGGGAATACGATCCGCATACAGGACAATATAAATTCAATGGCAAAAGCACAATGCTGTTCGGCGACTGTCTGGCCATTGACTATTCCTCCGAAGGAGAGGAAATTGTCCTCGGTGAGGCAAATATCAAGGCGGAGCAGGGAAACCGAGAAATAAACGTAGTGCTGCTTGAACTTGATCGGCTCATGGCTGTGGAGCATATCAGGGAGGACAGAGCAGAAACGCTGAGTGAATCCCTGCTTTCAACATTTACTATCGCGCAGATTACCGAGTTTATTGAGCTTTCCATCGCATCTGAAGCAACCGCCTGCACAGCAGCGCTGCTGAACTATAAGAATGAGCACTACCCAGAGTATGTCGATATGAGTGGTTTCTCGCTGGACTGGTGATTCAGCGCACTTTTTGAAATGCAACGAGGCGTAACAGCGATTCTTAGTAGCGTGAAGAGTATCATCTAACAAAAGAAGGTTGAGGATGGCATTGAATGTGCGGAGGATAGCACCAGCTGCAGACGGCTGGGACAAACAGCAAACTTACAAGAATCAAATGCAGCGCTACAGCAAAGCCATGAAAGGGAAATTTTTCTTTGAGCCATGCTGATTGATTACGCCATGTTGGAGGACCGTCTCCGCTCTATGCTGTATCATGCGGCGTTTTTCGCAAACCGTGATAAAGCTGGGTGTTGGAAGAAAACGAAGCTGTATTTCCAAGCCTTTGTGAAGCAATACAAAAACGAGAATGAAAACGACGCGTTAGGTGTGGCCAATATCAGCGGTAAAATTAAAGTTATCCGTTCCATGCTCCGCTGGGCCTCTGAAACGGAGGGCGGATATGAGAACGATAGATTTTTAAAACAACTGAAAGGACGGTGTGAAGGTTTGGATATCGGCGCAATTCTTGAAACGCTGGACGCCATTCAGGACTGGTGCGGTTATCGCAATGAGATTGTTCATGCGCTGCTGAACAAGAATACGGCGAGCGTCCATGCTGAACTGGAGGCGCAGGCGCAGAATGGTATGAAATACGCGAGACTGATAGACTTGCAGGTGCGAATTCTGAAAAGGGGAAACGTTGTTAGGAAAAGCGTAAACGCAGTGATAGAATAATCTAATCGCGCAAACTCTCGCCGCTTACGATTACACAAAAGGATCGTCTGGAAGAAGAAAACTGCTATGGCGTGCGATGAATTTAAGATAAAAATGGTATGTAAAACAACGCAAATTTAGGCTTTTTCACAAAAAAGCGAGCTAAAGAAGTACATTGGTTCTGATGGGGATGCAACTATCCCGGATGGCTTGACTAGCATTGTGCATGAGGTTTGAAATAGAACAGAGAGAATAAGCAAAGGAGTTAAAACATGGCAGCTAAAGATTTTACAATCGAAAACGGTGTTCTTGAAAAATATATTGGACATGGCGGAGATGTGATTATTCCGGATGGTGTAACTGGCATTGGTGACTTTGCGTTTGATGGATGCCGTGATTTGGCGAGTGTGGTTGTACCAGACAGCGTTGAAAGCATCGGTTCCTGCGCTTTTCGAAGCTGCATAGCGTTAAAAATTATTAAACTGCCCAATAGATTAACATCTATCGGAGAGCAGGCGTTCTCTGACTGCTGGGAGTTGATAAGCATAACTGTACCAAATGGCGTGGAGAAGATAGAGAAAAAGACTTTTATGTCCTGCAGCAAAATGGAAAGTGCTGTACTACCCAATACCATTACAAGTATCGGGGATATGGCGTTCCATGGCTGTCAAATGTTAAAAAGCATCGCTATATCTAAAAACTTGGAGAAAATCGGAGTTGAAGCATTTTTTGACTGTAGAAATTTGACTGAGATTTCTCTTCCAGAGCGGGTGACCACAATAGGCAAAGAGGCATTTCGCTGCTGCAAATGTCTTGCTGACAGCGATGGCTTCGTTATTGTTCATGGAATTTTGTTTGATTATACTGGCTCAGATAAGAACATTATGATACCAAATCACGTTTCAAAAATCAGCGATGAAGCATTTCACGATCATCATAATTTGAAATGCGTAACTATTCCTAAGGAAGTATCAGAAATAGCAAGCCACGCTTTCAGCGAAGTATGGCCTGCGCGGGTGATAGATTTCTTTCCACAAGACATTTTCGCGCCACAGGTCTCTCTGGATATCTTGTCCCATGCAGAACTTGATGAGATCGCAGTGAGTACTTTTATCAAAAGGGCATCCGAATACACGGACCCAGTCATCGTTTTGGAGTATACGCGGTATATTTCAGCACACAAAAAGAAACTTTTGCCGGAAATCCTGGCAGCGGATTCCGTCGAGTGCCTGGAACTGCTCGCGAATGAAAAAAAGATTGCGAAAAAGGATCTGGAACCGGTCTATATCGCACCCGCAGCACGGCTCAAAGCAAATAGATGTCTTGCTTTTTTGGAGAAATTGGCAGGGAAGAACTACATCCCGGTCACCGATCCTCAACCTGCCGAAGATCACGATCTGTGGGATGGAGAACATTTCAGCCTCGACGGAAAAACGCTGATCAAGTATCAAGATGAGGCGGGTCGAACAAATTATGACATTCCGGTAGGCACGAAGAGAATTGAATCCGGCGCGTTTTATGGTTGCCGGTATCTGAAACGTGTTAATATCCCGGAAACGGTGAGTACCATCTGTGGGCACGCATTCTCCGACAGTGGAATTGATCTGGTTTTTCTTCCTCGTACTCTCAAGCGGATGTCGAAACATGCCTTCAAATCGATGAGCGACTATGGCACGGTGATCCATGAACAACCCTTTGTCATCTGCCATTACCCAGACTTCTTGGATAAGCTGAAGAATCCGATCTATCTCGGCGACATCTCCGAACTGCCGGTTAATGTAAGAAGTAAAGCGACCAGTGGCTTCGTCTATGCTGAGTCGCATCATATTCTCGAGATACGTCCTTATAGGGAATCGTATATTTCTTTCATCCGAAACAATCGCAATACATACATCAAAAGAGCCATGACGGATGAAAATCTGCTGGTGCTCATGCTTCGCGAGCAGATTCCCTCCGAAAAAGAAGTGAGTAATCTTATGAAAGAGATTTCCCCACAAAGCCGCGCAGAACTGACTGCCACCCTTCTGGAATATATGAACAGCCACAGCATACCTCAGCCAGCATTGGAACTGACTTTGGAAGAATCCACCGCAGACAAGAGAGAGATAGAAATAAAGGAGAGACGCGAGAAAGTAAAAGAACAAAAGGGGATTGTCGGGCTTGCCTTCGTCGCTTCGGGAGATCTGAGCCAATTCGGCACACACGACATCTATACAGGCGCTATAGATCGAAGTGAACTTAAGGTTTTTATTGAGGAGCGAGGCGGATTTTTGCGTAGCAGCGTCAGCCGCAAAACGGACTATCTTATCTGCAATGATCCGAACAGCCAATCTACAAAGGCCAAGGTAGCCCGGCAGTTGGGTGTCCCAGTGATTACCGAGCAGGAATTTCTGAAAATGGCGGAGGAATGACCTTCATGACTCGCCTCAGGATTCCACTTGATGGATAAAGGCGGTGCTGCGATGTTGCAGTCAACTATTTTTTGCTCGTATGCTCCCGGAGCCGGAAAAACAACACATATGCTTAAGCAGGCGTTGCAAATGGAAAAAGCCGGCCATACGATTTCCTTCGATTTTGTATATGACGACGGACGTCCTCTTCCACTATTAATAAAAAAAGAGAGAATCCTCTCGGGGAAGCCTTTCGTAGAATTGAAGAACATTTTGGCCCGAAATCCGGAGGTCAGCGTAATCGATGAGCTTCTGATGCGGAATGAGCACGATGGTAAGCCGCTTTATATGTCTTTCATTCGTTTAACTGAGGAGGGCATCTCCGTCTATTCTACAGTCAATCTGTTCCACGTGCGGTCGCTTAATCCTTGCTATAGGGAAATAGCAGGGATTGACGCGAAGCGGACAATCTCCGATAGGACGCTTCTATCATTAGGAAAGCTGGTATTCCTCGATATTGAACCGGATCAGTTGCGGGAACGATATAATCGCCCCGAGTTTTTTCCACAGCACGCTGCGGCGTTTCGCGCGACTTATACAAAAGAGCGCCTAACAGCCTGCCGTTCGATCTGTCTATCTTTTCTCACGAAGCTTGATCCAAACCGATATGAAATTCAAGAAGCCTGTCAGGGGTAGCGATAATGAACATCAAAGAAGCTAAACAAGAGATCAAAAACGCGATGACCGCGTACTTCACCAAGAATGAGTTTGGCGAGTACGAGTTACCCATTGAAAAGCAGCGACCGGTTTTTCTCATGGGGCCTCCGGGTATCGGGAAAACCGCCATCATGGAGCAGATCGCTCAGGAGCTGGGCGTGGCGCTTGTGAGCTATTCCATGACGCACCATACCCGCCAGAGTGCGTTGGGCCTTCCGTTCATTGTAGAAAAACAATATGGCGGTGAGACCTATAGCGTCTCTGAATATACCATGAGTGAGATCATTGCCTCTGTCTACAATGCAATGGAGGATACCGGACTGCATGAAGGGATTCTGTTTCTTGACGAGATCAACTGCGTGTCCGAAACCCTTGCGCCGGCGATGCTGCAATTCCTCCAGTACAAGATTTTCGGTCGCCACCGCGTCCCAGATGGATGGATTGTCGTGACAGCGGGCAATCCGCCGGAATACAATAATTCCGTGCGCGAATTTGACATTGTCACTTGGGATCGCCTCAAGCGTATCAATGTAGAACCGGATTATGAGGCGTGGAAGGAGTACGCACACCGCCGCAGTACACACCCCGCTGTTTTGACCTATCTCGACATCAAAAAGGGAGACTTTTACCGGATTGAGACAACGGTTGACGGGAAGAACTTCGTCACGGCGCGTGGCTGGTCCGATCTCTCGGATATGATCCGCCTCTATGAGCGGCACGGTATTCCGGTGAACGAGGGTGTTGTCACTCAGTATCTGCAAAACAAAAAGATCGCAAAAGACTTCGCGATTTACTACGATCTATTCAACAAATATCGTTCGGATTATCAGGTAGATAAGATTCTGGATGGAACGGCGGACAGCGCCCTGAAGGAGCGCGCAAAGGCGGCAAAGTTTGATGAACGGCTCTCGCTTCTCGGACTTCTGCTCGATGCTGTGGGGGAATACACGAGGAACGTCTGTCGGGAAGAAGCTGCGCTGACGGAGCTACTTGTTGCTCTGAAGGCGGTTCGGGCTGAGCTGAAGGGCACAGGGGCGGAAGCGGACAAGGCATTGCAAAAGCAGATCGAAGCCAGGCGCCAAAAGATTGCTGCAGGGAAAAAAGCTGCGACACTGTCTGAGGACGAGCATTTTTCCCTGAATCGCGCAGTCACTATATTAGAGGAAGAAAGAGCCGCCATCACGATCAATAGGCCTACGGACGGCAGCGAGGCGTTTCAGGTAATCAAAGCGGACTTCGACGGGCGCGTGAAGTATATGCAGGCGGAAGCGAAACGTACCGGAGAGCGGCTCACCAATCTGTTTGTCTTCTGCGAAGACGCATTTCCGAGCGGCCAGGAGCTTCTGATCCTGGTCACGGAACTAACAATCAGTTACTATAGTGCTCACTTCATTTCTCTCTACGGCTGCAAGGAATACTTTGCACACAACAAGGAGTTGCTGTTCTACGAGCGGCAGAAGGAAATCATCACGGAACTGGAAAAGCTGGAACTGTAAATTGTGAAAGCGGAGGAGATCATCATGCCATATCAACCCTGGCATCTTGCAGCAATGGAGAAAGCGGGCTATATGGACGCGAGCGAGGGGCTCGTCAACCGGGTAGCCCGCGAATTGGCAAAGAGTCCGAACGACGAGATCGGCAAAACGGAGCTCAGGCGCACATGCATCAAGTGCGGCGTTGACCCCGATTCTCTCGCCACTACTGATCTCAAGGGCCTTCAAAGGAAACTGAATCAAATCACATAAGTATCAGCAAAGGAGAGAACCGCTATGGATACAGGACTGACGCTGCGCTCCAGCCAGCAGCCCGGGCAGATCCGGATCGATAATTTTGAACAGCTGCGGCAATCGCTGACGCAGGTGCTGTCGCGGTATGAAGGCGTCGTGTATACGGACGCCATGCTCACAGAGGCAAAAGCCGATAAAAAGGAGCTGTCCCGCCTGCGCAGAGAGATCGATGATCGGCGCAAGGAGATCAAGCGCGCCTATCTCGCACCGTACAATGAGTTTGAAGCGCAGGTCAAGGAACTGCTCTCCATGGTGGACGCACCGCTTGATGAGATCAAGGGGTTTGTCTCGTCCATGGAGAACCGAGAAAAGGAAGCAAAGCGCGCGGAAATCAGGGCGTATTTCATGAGCCGGAGCGCTGCTCTTGGCAGCCTTGCGTCTCAGGTATTCGAAAGTCCAGCTTTCTTTGTCGACAAATGGCTGAATAAAACAACGTCCGCTAAAACCTGGCAGACTGAGGTGGATGCAAAAATTGCGGAAGCAGCGCGGGCAATTTCTGCCATTCAGGCAACAAACGCTTCACAGGCCGGAGCGTTGACGGCAAAGTACCTGGAAAAGCTGTCACTTGAAGACGTCCGGGATTATAAAGAGCGGCTGAACCGGGCGGAACACACTGTGGCTGATCCTCCTCTTCCCGCTGAACAGAGCGCGGGCGATCAGCGGAGCGGCTTTTTGACCTTGAGGCTTTCAGGATCAGTCGAGCAGTTGATCCGCGTTTCAGAACTGTTAGCTTTGGTGGATATTGACTGCGAGGAATTAGAGAACGGAATGCCCCAGCCGATGCAGGAGCTGACGGAGCCAGAATTCGACTCCTTTGTGGCATTTGATATCGAGACCACCGGTACCTACGGCGCAGCCAACGGTGACGGACCAGCCGAAATCACGGAGATCGGCGCGGTAAAGGTCGTGAACGGCAGGATTACGGATCGGTTTTCCGAACTGGTCAATCCGGGGCGGAGCATTCTGCCGCGTATCGCCCGGATTACACATATTACCGATGAAATGGTACGAGACAAGCCAGACATCGCAGAGGTTATGGGTCGGTTTGCTGAATTTGTCGGGGACGCCGTGCTGGTGGGCCACAACATCAAATCCTCCGACCTCTATTACATAGATCGCGCCGCAAGGCGATACGGCATTAGTCTGGATAACGCCTTTTTTGACACCTATCGCTACGCCAAACGGATTCAGAAACAGAAGGGCTGGGAAAAGGTTTCACTCCCCTATCTGTCGCGCGTGTTTGGCATTGAGCAAAAGGACGCGCACCGTGCGTGGTGTGACGCGGAGACGAATGTAGGGGTGTTCTTTGCGCTGAAAAGGTTGGATTAAGCGGTGAAATACATTGTCAAGGATGAGAAATACCACTTCAAGTTCGCCTTTGATACGGAAACGGGCGCATATGTTCGCACCGGCGTGCTGGATGAGAACGGACGCGACACCGGCGTTGACCAGTTCATGGCGTCCTCCCCACATTTGATTGACGTCGGGGTTATGGGCCACTGTATCCACGGGAAAACCGGACTTTGCGTAAAAGCAGACATCGGTTGTTATCAGAGCGGCATGCTGGTGGAAAAGCCAAACATGACCGTTGAAGACTTCCGTTGGATTGCCGAGCAGTGCAAAGGACGTTGCAATCAGTGCGCGTTCGGTGGACGCGGCGACCCCGATCAGCACGAGCAATTCGAAAATCAGCCGTGAGCACAATCTGATCCCGAGCTTTACGACATCCGGATACGGGAAGATGGCCGGAGCTTGCCACACTCTGCAAACGTTACTGTGGCACAGTTGCGGAGAGCTGGTACAGAAGTGACTACACTCTCAGGGCAATTCAAAGGTATATTATTACGAAGTCAGCGAACAGCGCCAAAAAGCCGCGGGAAGGCCATCGACAACGAGTGCAGACGAGATTGTCAGTCTGCTCAAGAAACGCTGTGGCGATAAGCCGTATCCCTCAATGGACGCACTGAAAGAAAGCAATCCAGATGTTGCCAAGAAACTAAAAACACTTGCAAACAAGGCGAGTGAACTTTTCGGTATGTCGTTAACCAGCTACTTGAAGGAAGGGATTCTATCAGAGCGTTTACGCGGTAAGACAGAAAAAAGGTAGAATAGACTTGTTATCGAGCTGAATCCGCCTTCTTTCCACGATACTTCAAAGAAAGGATCTTTTATATATGAAACTGATTCATCTCTCTGACCTCCATCTCGGAAAGCGTGTGAACGATTTTTCCATGATCGAGGATCAGGACTACATTCTGCTAAAGATATTACAGATTATCGATGCCGAACAGCCCCGGGGCGTCATCATCGCCGGAGACATTTACGATCGGGCGGTGCCGTCAGCGGAGGCGGTGCAGCTGTTCGACAACTTCCTGTACTGGCTGGCCAGCCGAAAACTGCAGGTGTTCATCATCAGCGGCAATCATGATTCCCCGGAGCGCATCGCCTTCGGCGGCCGGCTGTTGGATATGAGCGGCGTACACCTGTCGCCCGTGTATCGCGGCACGGTAGAGCCAATCCTCCTGTCGGACGAACATGGAGATGTCGCAATTTACATGCTACCCTTTATCAAGCCTGCAACGGTCCGGGGCTTTTTTGCCGAAGACGAGATCGTCAGCTATACGGACGCCGTTGCCACTGCCATCGCTCATATGGAGATCGACCCGTCGCGCCGCAACATCCTTGTGTCGCATCAGTTCGTTACGGGGGCAGAGCGCTCCGATTCCGAAGAGATTACCGTAGGCGGCCTCGACAATGTGGACGCCTCGGTTTTTGAGCCCTTCGACTATGTGGCACTCGGCCACATCCACGGCCCGCAGTCCGTCGGACGGGAAACCGTCCGATACTGCGGTACACCGCTCAAATACTCGTTTTCCGAGAAGGATCACTGTAAGAGCGTCACGGTGGTCGAGCTCGGCTGCAAGGGGAACGTATCCGTCCGCACCGTGCCCCTTGCGGCGAAGCGCGATCTGCGGGAGCTGCGCGGCACCTATGACAGCCTGATGCTCAAAAGTAACTATGAAGGCACGAAGACGGACGACTATCTGCGTATCATTCTCACGGATGAGGAGGACGTGCCCGACGCCATGCGCAGGCTCCAGACCGTCTATCCCAATCTGATGGTTCTCGATTACGACAACACCCGCACGCGCACAACGAGCGAGATCATCGGAGCGGAGGACATCGAGCACAAATCAGAGACGGAACTGTTCGGCGAGTTATACGAGCTGCAAAACGGACAGCCGATGACCGAGGAGCAACAGGCGTTTGCGGTTTCTCTGTTTGAGCAGATTAAGGAGGCGATGAGATGAGACCGATCAAGCTGACCATTTCCGCTTTCGGGCCCTACTCCGAAAGGACAACCCTTGCATTCGACGTGTTCGGCGAGAGCGGACTGTATTTGATTGCCGGCGACACCGGCGCGGGAAAGACCACCATATTCGACGCGATCACCTACGCACTCTACGGCGAGCCGAGCGGCAACAGCCGCGATGTATCCATGTTGCGCTCGAAGTATGCCGAAGCAGACACACCGACGGAGGTGGAGCTGACATTCCTCTACAGGGGAAACGAATATACGGTCAGGCGCGTCCCGGCCTATGACCGTCCCAAGCTTCGCGGTGAAGGAATCACCAAAAGCGTCGCAAGCGCGGAGCTGCGGCTCCCCGACGGCAGGGTGGTCACAAAAACCGCGGAGGTGGACGAAGCAATTTATGGCATTCTCGGCGTAAATCGAGAGCAGTTCTCCCAGATTGCCATGATTGCCCAGGGGGACTTCCTCAAGTTGCTTCACGCCGAAACAAAGGAGCGGCAGACGATTTTCAGGGAAATTTTCCGGACCAATATCTTTCAGATGTTCCAGGACCGGATCAAAAGTGAAGCGGCTGCTTTGAACAATGAGCGCGAAGCGGCGCAAAAAAGCAGCCAGCAGTATATCAGTGGAATCCAATGCAGCGAAGAGAATCCACATTTCCCGGAGGTGTGCAAGGCAAAGGACGGAAAAGCACTGACAGAAGACGTTCTCGAATTGTTGGATGTACTGATCGGGGAGGATACGGCCGCGTCAGATGTGCTCGCTTCGGAGCTTGCGGCAAAAGAAAAACGGATCGAGGAGCTTACCGCGCTGCTGACGCGGGCGGCGGAGCAGCACAAAATGCAGACCGAATATGAGAAGGCAGTCTTTGAGCGAGAGCGCCAGGATGCTCAGTTGAAAACACTGTCGGACGCAGCAGCGGAGGAACGCAAACGGGCATCGGAGGCTGAAAAAGCGGAAAAAGCTGCTGCGAAAATCGAAGCAAGCCTTCCGGACTATGATAAACTATCGCAGACAGAACGGTCGCTGAACGAGACGTCCGATCACATCAGAACGCTAACCGCGAAGCAGCAGGAGCAGATGACTGCCGTTGAAAGCCTGCGGGGTGAGATTGAAAAGCTCCAGTCGGAGCGCAGGAGCCTGGACCAGGCGGGCGAGAAAAAGTCCGAGCTGCTTTCCAGCAAAAACAGGCTGTCTCAGCGCAAGAAGGACCTCGAAGCGTTTGCCGTGGAGCTCCAGGAATTGGATCGGCTGCGCTCTCGCCTGAATGCGGCTCAGAAAAAGTACGAAAGCGATTCCACGGAGTCGGAGGCGCTCAGAGAAAAAGCTGCCGCCATGCGCCGCGCCTTCAACAACGAGCAGGCCGGCATTATGGCAGCAACGCTGCAGGATGGAATCCCTTGCCCTGTCTGTGGGTCTACCACACATCCGCAAAAGGCTTGCCTGTCCGGCGATGCCCCCAGTGAAGCCGAGGTAGATCGGGCGGAGAAAGCCGCCGATGCGGCACAGAAGAAGGCAAACGAGGCCAGCACGGAGGCTGGCACGATCAGGGGTTCGGTGGAAACCGCGGAAACTGCGGCAGGCAAAAAATGTGAAGCGCTGCTTGATCAATGCCCTCTGGATACAGCCGAAGTACGTATTGTGACGGATCTCACAGAGATCGAGTCTGCGCTGAAAGAGACCGACGCCGCAATCAAGCACGAAGAAGTAAATGTCAGGTGTCGTGATGAGCTGGACAAAACAATCCCTCAAAAGCAGCGGCAGCATGAAGAGCAGACCGCATCGCTTTCGGAGATCACCGTGAGCATTGCGCAGGCAGAAACGCGTGACAGCGAGCTGCAAAAGCAGCTGGAGGAATTGCGCAGCAGACTGGAATTTGAGTCTAAAGCAAAGGCCGAAGCGGAAAAGGTGGTGCAGGAAGCAGCCGCAGCGACAATTAAAAAAGCTATTGCCGACGCCGAGGAAAGGCGTCAGGAGTGCGACAAGGCGCTCTCGGCGGTCAACTCCACCATTGAGCAGCTGGAAAAGCTGCTGAAGGACGCAGAGAGCGTCGATACGGAAGCGCTCGGCAACGAAAAGGAGCTGCTCACTACGGAGCGGGACACGCTTCGCAAGCGCCAGAACGAGGTCGCCATTCGTCTGGCCGCAAACCAGTCGGCGCAATCCAACATCCGCAAAAAGGCGGAGGAGCTGACCGCGCTGGAGCAAAAATGGAAGTGGGTTAGGGCTATGTCCAATACTGCAAATGGTGCCATCAGCGGCAAGGATAAAATCATGCTGGAGACCTATGTCCAGATGACCTACTTTGACCGCATCATCCGCCGTGCCAACACGCATTTCATCAAGATGTCCGGCGGGCAGTATGACCTCAAGCGCAGGGAAGGCGCGGACAATCAGCGGAGTCAGAGCGGACTGGAGCTGAACGTCATCGACCATTACAACGGCACGGAGCGCAGCGTCAAGAGCCTCTCCGGCGGCGAGAGCTTTATTGCCTCGCTGTCTCTGGCACTCGGCCTGTCGGAGGAAATCCAGGCATCTGCCGGCGGTATCCGGCTCGATACCATGTTCGTGGACGAGGGCTTTGGCTCCCTCGACCCCGAAACCCTAAGCAAGGCCATGAGGGCCCTGAACAGTCTCACAGAGGGGAACCGTTTGGTCGGCATCATCTCCCATGTGGCCGAGCTGCGGGATTCGATCGATAAGCAGATCGTCGTCACAAAGAGCAAAACCGGCGGGAGTCACGCGCAGATCCGGGTATAGCCGTCGATAAGGCTATGTCCGCTTTGCCCGGAAGCCGGGATACAGCGACCGGCCGCCGCAGCGTGCATCGCACGCCGCGGCGGTCGGTTTGACATTTTGTTTTGCAGTTTTAGGTACCCACCCGGGCGCGTAGTTCAACGAACAGAATTGCCTGCCTTGCGTGGCGGCTGCGCTTCGTGATCGGCTCCACATAGCTGGCGTGGGCGTCCTCGATGATCAGGGAGCCGCTGTCATAAAAGGGGGCCAGCGCGTTGCAGAGCTCGGCGGGCACGTTTCCGACGTCTCGCCCTTTCGCCGTCAATAACCTGAAATTGTTCGGATTGTACGGATTCTCCGGATCGCGGCGAAAGACAATTTTTTCTCCGACCTGCATGCGTTCAATTTCCTCCGTCCGTCCCTCATAGCGGGTTCCACGCGATTCAAAGCGCAACAGTAACGCACCTGTTTCCTCGTTATAGACGCCCTCTGACTGATCGAGGTATTCCATCATTCCGGGTTCGTACCAATCGGGCGTCACGGTTTTGGACAGCTTCAGCCTGTGGTGCAACTTTTCTGCTTCACGAATCAACGCGGATGTCTGTTCCTGTGTTACTTCTGCCATTACAGTTCCTCCGATCTGTCCAGTTCGCGCTGGTAGCGCTCTTCGCTGTCGTACAGCCGATCCAGATACCGGTCATAGTATACTTCTCCGTCCTTCACCTTATAAATCAGGTCCAGCCGATCTGAAACGGTGCAGCCGTAGGTTTCCTCCATCAGTGTCAGCAAGTCGTACACGTCGATGCTACCGGCCTCCCGGATTAGGCTTGTTTCAAAGGAACGGCAGGTAACATCATCGTTGCCTTTTTTCAGAATGATGGACTTGAAAATGACACCAAAGGAAAAGCGCGGATCCGTCAGCAGCAGGTTGGCGTAAAACCAGTCGGAAAAGCCCAAGTCATAAAGCTCGGACTCGAAACCCGCCTGTCTCAGTGACGCGGCACTGAAATAGACGTCGGGTTCCACATATTCCCAGACAGCGTTGCAGAATTCCTGTATGCTTTCCCGGGTGACGCCTGCAGCCGCCAGCTTTCGGAAAGTGATGATCCGGTTCGGCTCATACTCCACGATTACCATCGAGTGTTTCAAATCGTTCAATGTGATAGAAAAGGCCTGAACGTAGGTGAAGCGTCTGCGTAGCTCCGTGATATCTTGGAGATCCTTCTGCATAAGCAACTTGTAAAAATACTCGTTGAGGCTGCTGTAGCCGCGAAGCACATAGCGGCTGTAGACGTTAAATCCAAGCTGCTTGAGGTTGAAGGGATTGATTTCCTCCGGGTCCGCCCCCGAAACGGTTCGAAGATACAGCCGCTTCAGGTCGTCGAGATAGTAGAAATCCTCGTCCAGCGCGTCACGGAGCGCTTCTCTTCGGTTCTCCGGCATAGTTTTTGGCTCGACCCTGTACACGCCCTGGTGGTAATAGTCCGATAGCGTCGTCAGGTACGTTCCGATCACCGTTGCGACGTCATAACCGTATTCATCGTGAATCAGTTCGGCGAGATCAGCCTGTGAAATCGGCGCATGGCTTATCATCAGGTCGAGAATGGCGGCGTCCCGGTCAAAGGACCCGAAGCAGATATTCGGCGTTCTCTTGATGGAGAAATCGTGAAAGCTGCCTTCCGGCAGAACTTTGCGAAGCAGATTGTGAAGCTCGTACTGATCCCGTATATCGTACCGGGCAAGTATTTCCGGGTGATCCGCCACGAGCTTCTGTGTAGAGAGCTCAATATTTTCCAGCGCGTCGAAGCCCAGCTCGGAGAAGAGCGCCGCATAATCCCGTCCCTCGATATCGTAAGCGCGGAATTTTTCGCCGTACTTCCAGAGCAGAAAACGGGCATCGGAAAGATGATTCTTTCTCGAGTTTGCTGTTTCATCCGTCTCGTAGATCTTTTCATCGTATGGGATGCCCTGCTCCCGGAGAAACGCGTTGAACCGCGTCCGGAACTCCTGAAAGGACACGTCCTGCATACAGAAATGCTCGATATAATACCGCTCCAATTCGCCGCGCTTTTTTGGGATCCATTGCCCGTCCAGAAAGAGTTTGTCGCGATTGAGATAATTGCGGATTCTCTGGCGAAGTCCCGTGTCAAGATTTCGATCCTCCAGCGCGTTATCGAGAGGCTCTGTCCCCCTGCTTTTGATCACCACTGACAGATAACGCAGGGAAGCCTGGGAAATGCCGAACCACTGCTCCGCCGCTTCCCCATCGAACTCATAAGTACCATAAAAGTAGCGATAATAATCCTCGTCAAACAGGAATGATTTTAAGCCGGTTGCAGGATCCGGTCGTTTGTTATCTGAATTCGCCTTATTTGCATATAATATCTCATTAATTTGTTTTCTCAACTGCCAATTACGCACATTTTCTACGCTCTTGATTGAAAGCTGCCTGATCCGCTCCCGAGTCATGTTCAAATCGCGGCCGATGCTGTCCAACGTTTCACCCTGCAGTCTGCGCCGAAGAATCGATCGATGCTTCTCGGTAAGCTTTGGGCACTCCTCCATTACGTCCGCAAAACGTGGATAGACTCTGTAGCACCGAAAATCCACATACTCCAGCTCGCCTCTAGCCAGCAGCTGTCCGACGCAGCGCTTGAGCTGCTCCGTTTCAACGTTTTCCGGAAGCCGCTGTCTGAAATCCTGCAGACTGAGTCCGGCGTTCCTGGCGCTTCGATACAGCCCCAAAATCACGGCGGTAACGGCATCGTCCTCCGGATGCGGAAGCTGCTCCTCCTCGCCGGAAAGGATCGCGGACAGAGCACCCCTGTGCTGCGCAAGCCATACATTTCTCCGCTCCAGAATGTTTTGAACTGACAGGGTTCCCATGGCGGGCATACCCGCCAGCTGATCACTTGATAGAAACAAAATCTCGCTCAGGTGGGTGAAACCCTGCCTGTGAAGTTGGTTACATGCCCGGGTGCTCAGGCCCAATGCGTCAATGGGAAGATCGTTTCGTTTCGCGTATTGCGCAATAGCGTCCCGAACCTCCGGGAGGAGAAGCATCCGCTTGAATGTCTCCGCATCTATCGGAGAACGTTCCCCGGACGGCGTATCCTGTACGCTTTGGGATAGATAGCTGCTGCAAAGGCGCACGATCTCTTGCGCACTCCCTGCATCCATATAGGGAAGATCCAGCAGCTCTGACTCCGTCAGAAATGCCACGGAAGATAGCCGAATGAGGGCGTTCATGCGCAGGATGTTCGCGGACTTTGCCGAAAGCAGCGGCAGGTCGTCGATGGTCGCGTTCTTCTCATCTAGCCGGAGCGCCAGCTCGTCTGCTGCTTCCGAATTCCGCGGACCGGCCTCCCTTACTGTCGAAACAGCGTGATGTAACTCCTGTGAAGTACGCAGCTTCCGGTATTCTTCGACCTTTTTCAGAATCTCCTCAACTGATTTTGAACCTAGATTTCTGATATTACGCAGAGATTCCTCCGTTTGCCCAAGCAGCTTGTCAACGTTCATGATGCCACCGCGCCGCAGCGCATTGGTCGAGCGGGCGGATAAGCCAATTTGATCGACCGTTATCAGTTTGAGGTCCATTGTCACACTCCTTCCGGCTTATAGACACTCACAAAAGGCGGAGATCAGGCGGGCGAGCTCATCGAGCCCCGCCTGCACAGTTTCCTTTTCCTCGGGATCCAGACGGGCAAAGGTTCTAGCGTCAATGTCCATTAGAAGGCTGATGCACTTCCCAATGTTTTCTGCGGGCTTAGCTTTGACCTGGGCAGCACGTGAACGGAGCATGGCCCGCTCTAGACTTTCCTGCATCTCCTCCGCGATAATACTGTGCTCCAGTGAAAAACGGTCCAGATCATTCCGATCTTTAATCTCCTGCGAATCAAACGCACATTTCCAACGCTCTTTCAGCTTCTGCTGATCATCAAAATAGAGCCGATATGCGCCGCTGCGGATCAGCGCTTTGATATCACGAATATACTTTCGCTGATCTCTGATGGCTCGTAACAGAATATTGGAAAAGACGATCTCCTTTAGCTGCTGCCGGTCGTTGCCTTCCAACTGCCGCAACGGAGCATACATCTCATCAAACAAACTGTAAAGCTGATATTCTCTTGCGATGTAATACTGCTCCGGCAACCTGATGTATTCCAAGAACTCATTCAAAACGCTGGCGATTTCCAGCCGTTTGCGAATATCCGCGACATGTTCGTTGGTTCCGCGCGCATACTCCTCCACGCTGAGAAGCCCTGTCTGCACAATGCCTCGATATGTTCCGACGGCATAATCGATCAAATCATAGTCAACTTTTTTCTCTTCGCCGTGCTGAATTGAAAGCTCCAGCAGTTTAATCTGCTTTCTGTCCGCGCGGATGTCCATGTCCATCAAAACCGTCTCGAAGTACAGCGGCTCAGAAAGCGTGGATTGCAGTCTCCGCAGGCAGGTGAAGCGACGGTTTCCATCCACAACACGCCCATCTGCCAGCGCAACGCCGGGCACCTGCTGTCCGACGAGTGCAATATTCTTCTGCGTCCTATGAATGGATTCCGGGTTGCTTTCAACGATGAACCCCTCGATCACCCGGTTGTATTCCTCAGCAGGTAGTGTACTAAGTGCCCCCTTACCGTGTTCAGCCTCGTAACGACTGATCCAGGTGGCGATGCGGTCATTCTGATCGTTATAAAAGAGCGCGTCCAGACGGACCTGATATACAGGATACACTACGGTTTTCCCGCCGTAAGTCACCTTCCGAGATAGCTGGGTCTTTTTCACAAGGTCTGTCCCAACCATCTGCAGCAGGCTTCCGTTGACCAACGCACCGCGGACAGAGTCCGAATCCGGCTGTGTCAGCACCAGAGAAGCGGAAGCGGTATCACCTGCGCGGGAACGCAGCTCCTGATACAGCTCGCGAATTTCTGCGCCGGAGTCTGAATCAATCGGTTCACACAGTAGCGCCATCGTATCCAAGGCGCGTTCTGCGGCAAGCTGCTCCAGATCCCGCTGGCCCAGATGGGACACTTCGTTTCGTATGCCCATCAGTTCGTTTGCCCATGTGCGACAGTTCCGTGGGAGAATGTTTCGAAAGTCATCGCTCCATCGTCTGTCAAGGAGCCGGATACAGTTTGCAACATCCAGAGTATCAATCAATTCAGAATAGCTGCCATCTCTTGGAAGATCGTACTGGTCGCTGAGGCTGAACAGCACCTCGTCCCACCAGCGATCCCTGTATTTCCTGCGAAGCTCCCGCCCGAGGTAGCCGGATAGTGTGCCAACCAGAACACGAAATCCGTGCTGAACAAGCTCGACATTTTCCTGCATCATGTACGCCCCCCGCTTTATAGTTTTGACTCATAAGAAAAGAATTGGCTCCCGTTCATGTTTTGCCATGATTATATGTCATGTTTTATTCTACAGGTTTACTCATATACAGCTATTTTACAGCAGTTAGAACAAAAAGACAACTCAAATCGTTTTATTTCGCACGTCCTTCGTTTTTCTGACTACTCCATGATTTCTGCAATCATTATTATTCGTAAGCCTCATATCTGTCCCATCCCATGTGGTTTGTAATCTGACTCCGCCTCCTTCAGCAGCCTCGCCCTGACGCCGGATCTTAACGAATGAAATGCCGCCTTTACACAGATAAGATATACCTCAGTGCGGTCTTCTTTTCGTACAGAAAACACTTTTCGTCCAGTTATGAGCCATTCTGAGGGGAAAGCAGCGAATTAGGATCTAGATGTGCATAATTATTGGGAAATTGCTCGTTTTGGCGTACTCCATTGCCCGATCCACAGCATCGCCGCGCGCGGTAGCAGGATCATATACAGCGAGCACCACATCGGCATAGTCGATGATCTTGCGGTAGGCATCATACTCACATTCCTGTGTCCAATGCAGGCTCGCTGCCTCCATAATTGTGCATTCCTCCAGCAGCCTGAAATACCTCTCCCTCAGATATGGCGCCCACTTGGTCGCCTGTTCTTCGTGTGGCGTCACAACAAAGAGCATAAGATGGGGGACAGTCCGCCGCAGTGCATTGATACACTCTCCAGCGTACAGACCGACGCCGCAGTCCGCAACAACAGCAAAGCGAGTCACGCCCAACTGCCGCAGCTCCATAATTTTTTGCGCCAGTGCCAACTTTAAGTTTTGACAGCCGCTATCCTCTTCATCAAAGCCCCACGGAAAGCGCATCGGCGGCTGACCGATAATTGCACAGCACAAGTTTTCCTCCATCATCCCCACTCCTTACATTAGTGATATGTCACTACTCTACCACAATTTCTTCAATTAGTGAAGTATCACTAATACAAGACCTCCAAATAATTTATCATAGTGATAAATCACTTGGAGGATTGCCTATGAGTACACGCGAGGCTATCGCAGCCCGAATCATTCAGTTGTGCAAAGAGCACGGTATTACGCCGAACGGACTGAGTAACTTGTCCGCTGTACCGCAGGCAACGATCAAAAGCATTCTCAACGGAGAAAGCAAGAACCCTGGCACAGTTACGATTAAAAAGCTTTGTGATGGGTTTGAGATCACCTTGGGAGAATTCTTCTCAACACCAGAATTTGACAAGCTGGAGCAGGAAATTGTCTGACAGCAATCACCCTGTTTCGGCTTTTCGTTTTGACAATGCCCTCCGTATCTTCTCCAACGCCCGCTTGCAAATCTTTTCCACCGTATCCGGCGAGGAGAGCCCGAAGTCCAGCATAATGTCCTCGTAGGTCTCCTTCGGGAGCGGTCTGCCGTCCTTGTCTACGACGCTGAAGCACTCCGGGCAGAAACCGTAGTGCCGCCCCAACATTTCACGCTCGCGGTAATCAAGTTTCCGGAACGCATCGTACAGCGCGTTCATGTGATACGCCTGAAAGAACAGCGCGCTCGGCTCGTCGCTCAGGCTGCCGATCTCCGTCGGCTCGTCGCCCTCCTCGCCGGTTTCGCGGTCGAGTTCAAGGACACGCATATTCTGCGTCCCGCTCCGGATCATCTCCAACGCCGTCTTCGGCTCGCGGTGGATGGCGGCGGCAATCGCGGCGATGGTCTCGCTGTCCGTCTTTTCGCCGTGCTCCGCAAACAGCCGCATCGCTTTTCTCAGCAGGTAATACTCCGTGTCGCTCGGCACGGAGCAGCCCGTCCGCATCGTCCTGACATAATCGTGCATGGCCCGTTCGCCTCTGCGCTCTGCGTAGGGGACGAATGGGCCTTTTTGTTTTTCATACCCGTCCAAGGCTTCCAGCAGGCCCTGAACGTATGCCTGCTTCAAATCTCCAAAATGCCCCGTCATAGCGTATTGCCGTCCGAAGCTCTTCGCCTTGTTGTTGATCGCCGGCTCGTACCAGTGCAGGAACTGCGCCAAAAAATCCGCGTCCCCAGTGTCAAGATACCCGTCGATGCACTCCTGTAAATCCAGCTTCAGCGGCACCGGGTCGAGCTGATACATTCTGTAATTTTCTTTCACCGGCGCCGCCTCCTTCCTCAGTGTTCTGCGTCGTGATAGAGCTTGTCGCGCTCCATATCGGCTTCGTACTGCGTGATCGCGTATTCGTGATCGCTTTGCGCGCGATGCTTGTGCTCCAGTGCCAGCGCCTTGGCAGCATCGGCAAACTCCGGTGAGATCGTGCCCCGACTGCACTCCGCACGGATCACGCTGCACCGGCGATTGTAAATATCCGTGACCGGATCACCCTCCGCCAGTTCCTTGCGGTGGATGTAGGCCGCATAACTCCTGCAAGTAAGCCGCTTCCCGCGCACCTCGTAGGGCGACATCCCGGAGCAGTACATCGTCCGCCGCGCGCTCTGCATCAGGAAGTAGTCTTTGCAGACAGGACAACGGCGCGGATAGTGCCCGTGATGCAGTCCCTCGAAGAAGTCCGTCAGAATGAAGCTGTAATAGCGATCGAAGCGGAGCCGCCGTGCTACCGTAGCTTCGGCGCTGCGCTTGTTCTTTTTCAGCCCAACGTATTCCTCCGTCAACGGGAACGGCGCGGAGCCGAACACCTCCAGCGCGATGGGCAGCAGATGCTGTTCGTCGAGTCGTTCCGCCTCGTCCAGCCGAGAAATGAACGCGCGAAGCTTCTTCAGCGCGTCCGTCATATCATCGCTCAGCGTGTCAAAAAAGGCAAGGACGGCGTTGACCTCTGATAGCAGCGCCTCTATCTTCCCGATATGCGTCAAGTCACAGCGCCGGCTTGCCGTACCGACGCACACCTCGTTCTGGTCGATTGCGCCGATCTCACCTCGGCTACGGAAATACTCGCAGATGCGCTCGCCGTTCTCTTCCGTGAACAGCTCCGTGACCTGTCTTCGCATTGCGTCTACGTCGAGCGTATCAAACGGGCGGAGCCACGGCAGGGCTTTCAGGCTTTCCAGTGTGTTGCGCCCGATCTTTTCATATTCCCCGATGTTCAGATACCCACAGCGGAGCTGACGCCGGATGTTGTAGGTTGCCCCGTCGCAGAACACCGCGATTCGAGCTGCCGTATCGTTTACGTAGTATTGATTCAGAAATTGCAGAACAAAGTATCCGGCAGGGTACTTTTTGCCACCGAGATAAACGCAGCCATCCCGATAGTCCGCTGTGAAAATGCCCTCTGAGAACATCATAGTCATATGCCCAGCCTCCATTCTCTCACAGGTGTTGTACCAAAATCCGTACCGAAAGAAAATTTTGAGTTTTTTGCAGGAATTTTCGCTGCGTGTACGTACATCAAATCAGATTATATCACAGAATTGCCTTAATATCAACGATTTCTCGCTGTTGCGCTTTTTGATTTCGCCTTGTTGCGCGATTCCATTGAAAACCGTGATTTCGACGTATTAAGAGAGTAGAAGGCAGTGAAAAGCCGCCGGGCGGTTCAACATACCCGACGGCTTTTTTGCTGCCCGAAATCACGAAGGGAGGTCTGCCTATGAGATGGAAGATCACAGAGGCGCAGGCGGAGCCCATCCGACAGCTCGTGCGAAGCGGCTGCTGCAACTGTGTGGACGGGAACTGCCTGCTGCTGGACGACGGCGAGGAGCAAACCTGCGTACAGCTCATTTGCTCCAGGGGCATCTACTGCCGGTATTTCCGCGACAGGGTGTTACCGGCTGAAAAAGAGCTGTACGACGAAATCATCAAGCAAAATAAGGAGGATCACTGATTATGAAAGGCATGAACGGAATCAAGATCATTGCCGTGGATCAGGGCTATGGCAACATTAAAACCGCAAACCACTGCTTCCCGACCGGCATCATCGGCTCCGATACCGAGCCGCTGTTCACCGGCGATATGCTGGTCTACGAGAGACGCTACTACCTCATCGGTGAGGGGCACAAAGAGTTCCTGCCGGATAAGGTCATGGACGACGACTACTATCTTCTGACGCTCGCCGCCATCGCCTGCGAGCTGGCGGACGCGCATCTGACGGAGGCAAACGTATTCCTCGCCGTCGGTCTGCCGCTGACCTGGACGTCCGGGCAGAAGGACGAATTCGCTAGGTACCTCAGCCGGAATGAAGAAGTCCGCTTCACCTATCGGAAAGTGGACTACCACATCCACGTCGCCGGCGTGAAAGTCTACCCGCAGGGATACGCCGCCGTCGCGCCCTTTGCAACGAAGCTCAAAGGTCTGAATCTCGTCGCGGACATCGGCAACGGCACGATGAACGTACTGTACCTCGTGAACGGCAAGCCGCAGTCCGGGAAGATGTTCACGGAGAAGTTCGGAGTCCACCAGTGTACGCTTGCCGTGCGCGAGGCGTTCATGCGCCGGACGCAGCGTGAGCTGAACGACGCCATCATCGAAGAGGTGTTCCGCACCGGCACGGCAAACATCCGGGAATGTGATCTCGCCATCGTCCGCGACGCCGCTGCCGGGTATGTGGAAGAAATCTTCCACCGGCTGCGCGATCACGGCTACGACGCCGACACCATGCAGCTCTATATCACGGGCGGAGGCGGGTGTTTGGTAAAGCACTTCTACCGCTACGACGCCGAGCGCGTGAAGTTCGTGGACGACATCTGCGCCGCCGCCAAGGGCTATGAGTATATGGCGGAGATCCAGATCCAGGCGGGGAAAGCGTGATGGGCGACTACCGATTCAATGTCCGCTTTGACACGGGAGACGAGGCGGAGCGGCAGGCCGCCGCGTTCCTGCAAAATATGAAGCGCGGCTCCCGCAACCGCTTCGTCATCGACGCGATCATCGAGCGTATGAACGACAGCTCGCAGGCTGAAGTGCTCCGGCAGATCATCCGCGAGGAACTGAGCCATGTTGCGCTTGCCGTTTCTCAGCCGGAGGAACCGAGCGCCGCCGACCTGACCGAGCTGACGCCGGAGGAGCAGGAGGCGAACCGGGCGGAGGCGCTTGCCGCGCTCGACGAATTCTTCTGATGGCACCGTCAAGGTGCCTTTTGGGACTCCGATTCAGGCCAAGGCACCATCTTGGTGCCACGGGAAACGGAGAACGCTCCGGCCAATCCAGCAGCCGTGAAAACATCTACGGACACCATCAAAACCATCCATCCCGGCCCTCTGGGGGTGGTGTCTTAGAGTATAACAAGCAGGGAGCTTGTATAGCACAAGCTCCATTCAGAGCCGCCGATTGGCGGCTTTCTTTGGGGGCTGCGCCCCCAATCCCCTGCATGAAAGAAAGGTGATATTTATAATGAAGGAACAACTCAAAAGTATCTTTACGCGCGTGACACCGGCTGAAAAGGAGCACATCTCCCGCAAAGCTGCGCGTTGCGGCATCTCGATTTCCGAGTATATCCGGCAGCGCTGTCTCGGCTATGAGCCACGCGCCATCCCACCAGATGCCTTCTATGAGCTTTGCGACAAGCTCGACGCCGCGCGAACCGCTGACAACAGCGCCGCTGTGCTCGAAGTGCTCGACGCCCTGCGCGAGACGGTGATCTCGCCGGGGAGGGACGGGTAATGGCGACCACCGGCTTCTGGCCCGTGCGCAGCTCGCTCGGCGCGGTCATCCGCTACGCCGACAACCCGGATAAGACCACCAACCCGAAGTACCTGGACGATGACCTCGCCCAGGTGCTTCGCTATGCGGAGAACGACGATAAAACTGATCGACGGCTTTTTGTCACCGGTATCCACTGCACAGCGGAGCATGCTTACGAGGACATGACAGCGGTGCAGAAACGTTTCGGGCTGAAAAGGCAGATTGTCGCGTACCACGGGTATCAAAGTTTCAAGACCGGCGAGGTCACGCCGGAGGAGGCGCACCGCATCGGTATCGAGACCGCGAAGCAGATGTGGGGAGACCGCTTTCAGGTACTGGTCACGACGCACCTGAACACGGACTCCATTCATAATCACATGGTCGTGAACGCCGTTTCCTACAGGGACGGCAAGAAGTTTCAGAACCACATCCGCGACCATATCCGTCTGCGTGAGATCTCCGACAGCATCTGCCGGGAGCGTCAGCTCTCTGTTTTGGAGAACGCAACGTTCTTCGGCGGGAAGAGTCGCGGCGCGTATTGGGCGGAGCGCAGCGGCAAGCTGACGCACCGTGCCATGCTGAAACGCGATATTGAGGACAGCTTACGCTATGCGATGAACTTTGACGGTGTAATCGCGCAGCTCCGGTCAAAAGGCTATCAGTACGACTGGCAGCGCGGTACGGCGAAAGCGCCCGATTGGGAGCGCGGCATCCGTCTTGACCGGCTCGGCTTCACCGCCGAAGTCATCGAAGCAAAGCTCGTCGCCAACCTATACGACAACAATGCGCTTTGGAACTGGAACAACAATCTGCCGTATCGCCCAAAGCGTTTTCCACTGTTGGAGTTGGAAAAGAAGCTGGACTACGAGATCGAGCACTCCGACGACACCGTGACCGTCTTGGTGGACGTGGTCTTTTTCATCATCTTGCAGATGGTGAAGCTGACGCGCGCCGAGCAGGAGGGCGAGGTATCCTTCCGCCCGCTCTCGCCGTCCATGCGCAAAGAGGTCGAAAACCTCGACCGGCTTGACGCGGCGTGTCGGCTGATGGCGAAAAACGGCATCCACACGCCAGAGGATTTGTCTCAGTTTATCACGAAAACTGAGGCAAAAATTAAGGAGCTGGAACGCGAAAGGCAGCTTTGCCGAAACCAGCTCCGCCGTCCCAAACCCGAGGAGGTCGAGGAGGAAACCAAACGGAAAATCGCCGAGATGACCGAGCAGATTACGCCCCTGCGAGGCAACCTCAAGTCCGCCAGATGGCTCGAAGAGAAGTGGCGGCGCTACTATGAAATGCTGAAATCCGAGCGCCAGATGGAAAAGAAGGCGCTCCAGAAAGAAAGGAACAGAGAAAGATGAAAGACTATATCAATATTGAAGTGTCCAAGCTCCATGCCTTTGAGGGGCATCCCTACAAGGTGCTGGACAACGAGGAAATGGACGCTCTCACCAAGAGTGTCCGCATTTACGGCGTCCTATCGCCGCTAATCGTCCGCCCGTTGGAGGGCACGACCGATGAATATGAGGTGATCTCCGGACACCGGAGACTATACGCCGCACAAAAGGCAGGGATGGATACCGTCCCCGCCTTTATTCATGCCATAGACCGAGACACGGCGGCCATCGAGCTGGTGGATAGCAACCTCCACCGCGAGCACATCCTGCCGAGCGAGAAGGCGTTTGCCTACAAGCTGAAGATGGAGGCGATGAAGCATCAGGGCAGAACTTCGGACCAACTCGGTCCGAAGTTGACCGCCGAAGCCATTGCCGACGGCGAGAGCGCCACACAGGTCAAGCGCTATATCCGCCTGACGTACCTGATCCCAACGCTTCTGGACATGGTGGACACGAAGCGCATCGCGTTTTCAGTCGGCGTCGAGCTTTCGTTCCTGCCGGCACGCTTGCAGGAATACCTTGTCGAGACGATTGCGCTCTACGACGCCACACCGTCCTATTCTCAGGCGGTGCGGATGCACAGGATGTGCGACGAAAGACTTTTTTGCCTCACCGAGAGCGGCATCGACGCGATCATGGCAGAGGAAAAGCCGAACCAGCGCGAGCGGCTCTCGCTGCCGATGGACCGACTGCGTCCGCTTTTTCCGGCAGGGTACACGCCGAAGAAGATGCAAACCGAGATCATGGGCGTCCTGGAGGAGAACTACCGCCCTCCGAAGAAGCCCCGTGACTATGACGCGAGATAAGGAGGGGCATGATGGATGACAGGAAGTTTTGCTCGCTGAACGACCTTCCGCTCGTGATGAAGGTCGAGGACCTGATGCCCGTGCTCTGCATCGGGCGCAACACGGCGTATGAGTTGGTGCGAAGCGGTCAGATCCGCAGCATCCGCGTCGGGCGCAACATCCGCGTGCCCAAGGAGGCCGTCGCGGAGTACCTTTCACAGCAAAATAATTGATTTCACATTTGCAAATGTACCGCACGGCAGCTATCATGGCAACATGATTCCTGCCGTGCGGCGCGAGAGGAGGTTTAGACTATGCCGCGTGGCAAAAGCAACGCGAAGAATACAAAGGCCGCTTCCGGTGCCGGAACGATCCGGAAGAAAACCGTGAAGCGCAACGGGAAAGAGTACATCTATTGGGAAGCCAGATACACGACCGGCTTCGATCCGAGTACAGGCAAGCAGATCCAGAAGTCCGTCACGGGCAAGACGCAGAAGGAAGTGGCGGAGAAATTGAGGGAAATCACCTGCGAGGTCGATCAGGGCAGTTACATGGAGCCGAGCAAGATGACGCTTGGTGAGTGGCTGGACATTTGGGAGGAAACCTACCTCATCGGTGTAAAGCCCCGAACCATCGAGGTGTATCACATGGTCATCAAAAACCATATCAAGCCGGCGATGGGAGCCGTGCGACTGGAAGCACTGACGCCGCACATGATTCAGAATCTGTATAATGACTGCACACGGGAAAAGGGCCTTTCAGCCAAGTCGGTCAAGAATGTTCACTGCGTTCTGCACCGGTCTCTGCGGCAGGCGACGCTGTTAGGTTATATTCGCTACAATCCAACGGACGCCTGCATTTTGCCCCGTGTGGAGAAAAAGGACATCAAGCCGCTGGACGATTATGAAATGGGGCGGTTCCTCAAAGAGATTTCCGGTAATCCGCTGGAAACGCTGATGGTTGTTACACTGTTCACCGGAATGCGCCAGGGCGAGATCATGGGACTCACATGGGATTGTGTCGATTTCATCCGGGGAACGCTGACCGTAAACAAACAGCTCCAGTATTACGGCAGCAAAGGAGGCGGGTACAAGCTCGTTTCAACCAAAAACGGCAAGAGCCGTGTAATCGTCCCGGCGAGCTTTGTGATGGGCATTTTGCGGAAACACAAGAGCACGCAGGCAGTGTGGCAGCTGAAAGCCGGTCCTGCATGGGAGCAGTCGAATTTCGTGTTTACGGACGAGCTAGGCGGGCACATGAAAACGTGGAACGTCTATCGGGAATTCAAACGCGCAGTAACCGCAATCGGTCGCCCCGATGCTAGATTTCATGATATGCGTCATAGCTACGCAGTTGCGGCAATTCGCTCCGGCGACGACATCAAGACTGTGCAGGGCAATCTGGGTCACGCGACGGCATCTTTCACGCTTGACGTTTACGGCCATGTGACTGATCAGATGAAGCAGGACAGCGCCAAGAGAATGGACCGCTACATCGAGCAGGTGATGGGCCAGTAAGGGAAAAAATAAGGGAAAACCGATTTTGTCATCTTTCAAGTTGCAACAAATCTCGGAAGAATACGGTGATACAAAAGAAAAATCACTTGAAATCGAAACGATTTCAAGTGATTCCCGTGGAGCTGCTGGGCAGATTCGAACTGCCGACCTCATCCTTACCAACCGCTTACAGAGTGAAAAATACAAAATTTTATGTAATTTTCAATACTTTTACGTCCAAAACGATATGCTCTTTGACGCTCATAAATCCACCGTGTCCGTGCGCTGATTTCGCGGGGTGGGTCGGCGCGTGGGTCAGAACAGTTCCTCCAGCGCGGCGGGAAACTCCTGCCGGAGCGCAGGAATAGATTTTGTGACTGATCCAAAATATTTCCCGACTGTAGACAAAGATGCGCCGGATGCCCAGTCAGCATCCTATTTCTGACTGGTTTGGACACGTTGGGCAAATGGCAAGACGGATGTCGGTTAAGACAAACTGCCCGGCGCCTGCCTTGGTGTAATTTCTCCGCGAAATTTTTTCCATTTTTCATAAATTGCTGTAAAGGTATAAATTTACGGCTTGCGGTATGCTATAATTGACGCAAACAAGAATAGAGGACGTCAGCTCTACTCTGGTTGAGTACTAAGGGTAATACAGGAATTTGTAAAGTGAGGGCGCGGTGGACAAGTCCACGGAGGAATGGTTGGCTCGTATATTCTTTGATGAAACAGATCTACGGCGGCGCGAGCACACTTGCGGATTTCGCAGTTGATACGGTAACAGGCGTAGAGTATAATAACTGGCGGACACGGCGCAGAATACGAACGAAAAGGAGAACGCACATGGGCAGCGAAAAAGGCTTTTACATCGTAAAAGAGACTGTGCTTGGAGAAGAGAAGGGCTATCTTCTCAAACTGGATCGAAGCAACAGGCACCTTGTGGTGCTGTGTCAGGTTGAGCGGAGCAGGCTGCATGACCACTTTTCGATCCGAAAGGATTTTGACCCAACGCCCTATGTCATGTTTGAAGAGGCCAAGGCGTTTTCGTGTATCTTTGGAAGTGAGAAGAACCCGACGCCGGAGGGAACGTTCCGGGTGGAATTCAAAACGACCGAAGAGTGTGTCAGCGGATACTATTCGGCGTCTGTTTGACAGGTCGCTAAATGAATGATATTTGATTCATAAATGATTCATCTTTTTCGATTATAATTCACTGCAATTTTAGCACTCTGACTGGCAGAGTGCTAAAATTCATTTTCTGTTCACATTTCAACATATTTTTATTCACAGGTGGAGCCTATACTGATGCCAAAAAAAAGAAAACAGGAGGCAAACATCATGTCTAAAGTCATTGGTATCGATTTGGGAACCACCAACAGCTGCGTCGCCGTCATGGAAGGCGGAGACGCTGTCGTCATCGCAAACGCAGAGGGGAATCGCACCACGCCGAGCGTCGTCGCTTTCAGTAAGTCGGGCGAGCGCATGGTTGGTCAAGTCGCAAAGCGCCAGGCCATTACGAATCCTGAGCGCACCATCAGCAGCATCAAGCGCGAGATGGGCACCGACCACCGCGTGGAGATCGACGGCAAGAAGCTCACCCCGCAGGAAATCAGCGCCATGATCCTGACTAAGCTCAAGACCGATGCTGAGAACTACCTCGGGAGCAAAGTCACCGAAGCGGTCATCACAGTTCCTGCATACTTCACCGACTCTCAGCGTCAGGCGACAAAGGATGCCGGCAAGATTGCGGGTCTCGACGTCAAGCGTATCATCAATGAGCCGACCGCCGCAGCGCTCGCCTACGGCGTGGACAAGGAGGGTCAGCCCCAAAAGATCATGGTCTACGACCTCGGCGGCGGTACTTTCGACGTATCGATCCTCGATATCGACGACGGCGTCATCGAAGTGCTGGCAACGGCGGGCAACAATCGTCTGGGCGGTGATGACTTCGACGAGTGCATCATGAAGTATCTGGTCGAAGAGTTCAAGAAAACGGAGGGAATCGACCTCTCTGGCGACAAGGTCGCGATGCAGCGCCTGAAGGAAGCCGCCGAGAAGGCGAAGATCGAGCTCTCCGGCGTCACCACCTCCAACATCAACCTGCCGTACATCACGGCGGACGCCACCGGCCCGAAGCATCTGGACGTGACGCTCACGCGCGCGAAGTTCAACGAGCTGACCGCGCACCTGGTCGAGGCGACCATGGGCCCCGTGCGTCAGGCGATGAGCGACGCCGGACTCAAGGCGAGCGACCTCGCCAAGGTACTGATGGTCGGCGGCTCGAGCCGTATCCCCGCCGTGCAGGACGCTGTGAAGAACTTCACCGGCAAAGAGCCGTTCAAGGGCATCAATCCCGACGAGTGCGTCGCCATGGGCGCCGCGCTGCAAGCGGGCGTGCTGACCGGCGACGTCAAGGGCCTGCTGCTGCTCGACGTTACCCCGCTGAGCCTCGGCATTGAGACCATGGGCGGCGTTTGCACCAAGCTCATCGAGCGCAACACCACCATCCCCGTCAAGAAGAGCCAGATCTTCTCCACCGCCGCGGACGGCCAGACCTCCGTCGAGGTCAACGTCCTCCAGGGCGAGCGCGAGATGGCGGCGGCGAACAAGAGCCTCGGCCGCTTCCACCTCGACGGCATCGCCCCGGCGCGCCGCGGCGTGCCGCAGATCGAGGTCACGTTCGACATCGACGCCAACGGCATCGTGAACGTCAGCGCCAAGGACCTCGGCACCGGCCAGGAGCAGCACATCACCATCACCGCGTCCTCCAACATGAGCAAGGAGGACATCGATAAGGCAGTCAAGGAAGCGGAGCAGTACGCTGCCGAGGACGCCAAAACCAAGGAGAAGGTCGAGATCCGCAACCAAGCCGATCAGCTGCTGTATCAGAGCGAGAAGACACTTGGCGAGCTTGGTGACAAGATTTCCACTGAGGAGAAAGCCAAGATCCAAGACAGCATCCACAAGCTCAATGAGGTGCTAAATAGCGATAACAGCGACGCCATCAAAGCGGCGACAGACGAGCTGACGCAGCTGTTCTACGCGATGAGCGAGAAGCTGTACAGCAGCAAGGATGGGCAGGGCGCTCCTAACGCGGGACCGTCTGAGGCGGCAAATGCTGATGACGTCTATGATGCAGACTACAAGGTCGTGGATGACGATAATGCCTGAGAAAGCTGATGCGAGAGGACGGTATACGACCGTCCTCCTTCGCATAGCTGGGAGGTGAAACTATGGCGAGTAACAAACGAGACTATTACGAGGTGCTCGGACTGCATAAGGGCGCCTCGTCAGATGAGATCAAGAAAGCATATAAGAAGCTGGCTCGAAAATACCATCCGGACATGAACCCCGGCGACAAAGCCGCCGAAGAGAAGTTCAAGGAGATCAATGAGGCGAATGAGGTGCTGACGGACCCCGAAAAGAAGTCCCGCTATGACCAATTCGGCTTTGCTGGTGTCGATCCGAACTTCTCGCCGGAAGCAGCTAACGCAGGATTCCACGGAGGTCCAGGCTTCACTGGCAGCATGGATTTCGACTTGGACGACCTTGGCGACCTGTTTGGAGGCATTTTCGGAGGAGGCTTCGGCAGCGCGTCACGAACGCGGGGGCGTACCAATGGTGCGCAACGTGGCGAATCCCTTCGTACCAATATCAGTATCAGCTTCGAAGAAGCATGCTTCGGCTGCGAAAAGGACATACGCATCGAGCGCATCGAACCCTGCGCCACATGCAAGGGGACCGGCTGCGCGCCTGGGATGACAGCTGAGATCTGCCCTGATTGCGGAGGCAGCGGAGCCATCCAGAAAAGGCAGCAGACGCCGCTCGGCTTCATGTCGACGGCTGCGCCGTGCGCCCGATGCCACGGCACAGGTAAGATCATCCATCAGCCATGCAAGACCTGCGGCGGCAAGGGCGCAGTGAGGAAGCGCAAAACGATTCATGTGAAGATCCCTGCGGGAATCGACGACGGGCAGACCGTCACGCTGCGCGGGCAGGGGAACATGGGCAAGAACGGTGGTCCTGCAGGAGACCTTCTGATCGTCGTGAATGTACGGCAGCATGAAATGTTCCACCGAGACGGCGCGGATATCCGCTGTGAAATCCCCATTTCATTTGCTCAGGCCACGCTGGGTGCGGAAATCGAGGTCAAGACGATCGACGGCAAGGTGAAGTATAAAGTACCCGCAGGAACACAGTCCGGAGCCACCTTCCGGCTCAAAGGGAAGGGCGTCCCCTCCGGACACGGGCGCGGCGACCAATATGTCACCGTTCGCGTAACGACGCCGAGGAATCTGTCTGCCGCACAGGCAGAACTGCTTCGTAAATTTGACGCAGCGCTCGGCATGAACAATTATCAGGGGAAGGGAGCGTAAGCAAAAATGGATATGCTGGAAAAAGAGAATGAAACGCCAATGGAGCGCGCCCTTGTATCGCGCGTTTCCAAAAAGAGCTGAGCCGCTGGGTGGAGGAAAACGCCCTTGCATATAAGGAGCTGATGGCGTATTACCGCACAGCGGCAGCCATGATGGAGGCAAAGATCCAGCGCGCCCGTGATGAGCTCTTGCTGGACTACGGCTCCGACCCTGTTGAAGAGGTGGCTACTCAGATCAAATCCGCCGATGAGATCGTGGATCAGCTTCTTGCCGCCGGCGCGCCGCTGACTGCAGAGAATATCGAGAAGAACTTCCACGATATCGTGGCATTGGACGTGACTTGCCTGTTCCCTGCGGAGCTATACCTGTTTGCGGACGCTGTATTGAGGGACAAGGATGTGTCGCTTCTGCATAGAGACGATATGGTAGCCGCCCCGAGAGAAGACGGATATCGCGCCCTCTGTCTGGTGCTCTCCGTCCCAATCACACTGCGCGGGCAAACGCGGAATGTGAAGGTGGAGCTGCGCCTGCAAACAGGCGTCATGAAGCTGTGGAGCTCCATCGAGCAGAAACTCAGGCAGAAAAAAGACATCATCGCACCGGAGCAGGTGCGGCAGGAACTGGTATCCTGTTCCGAGATAGGGGCAGAATTGGACGCGAGGCTGGAGCAGATACGCTATAACATCGACCATCGCGTGATTACGAAGTGAGGAGGCGCCAGACATGAATCTGAACCAATATACGCAAAAATCACTCTCCGCTGTGCAAGCCGCGCAGAATATCGCGCAGGAGTACGGTAATCAGAGAGTGGAACAAGTACATTTGCTCTATGCGCTGGTCAGCGACGCGGAGGGACTCATCCCACAGCTTCTGACAGCTATGGGCGTCAATACCGGCAGCTTTGAAGCCGCCGTCCAGGCTGAGATCAACAAGCTGCCGAAGGTGACCGGCTATGGGCGTGAGGCAGGGAAAGTCTATGTAGCGCAGGATGTGGACGATGCGCTCCGCAGCGCTGAGCAGGTCGCTCTGTCGATGAAAGACGAGTATATCTCGGTCGAGCACCTCTTCCTCGGTCTGCTCGATAAGGCGAATGAGACCCTCAAAGAGCTGTTCCGCGTCTATAACGTAACCAAGGAAACCGCTATGCAGGGGCTGGCTGCTGTGCGCGGCAATCAGCGGGTGACGAGCGACAACCCCGAGGAGACCTACGCTGCGCTTAAGAAATACGGTACCGACCTCGTAGAGAGGGCAAAGGCGAATAAGCTCGATCCTGTCATCGGCCGTGACGACGAGATCAGAAACGTGATCCGCATCCTGAGCCGTAAGAGCAAGAACAATCCTGTGCTGATCGGCGAGCCCGGCGTTGGCAAGACTGCTATCGCCGAGGGGCTTGCCCAGCGCATCGTCAAGGGCGACGTGCCTGCGAGCCTGAAGGATAAGACCATCTTCTCCCTTGATATGGGTGCTCTGGTCGCAGGCGCGAAGTATCGCGGCGAGTTTGAGGAGCGGCTCAAGGCTGTTTTGAACGAGGTCCGTAAGAGCGATGGGCGCATCATCCTGTTTATCGACGAGCTGCACACCATCGTAGGCGCGGGCAAGACTGAGGGCAGCATGGATGCCGGCAACCTTCTAAAGCCCATGCTCGCCCGCGGCGAACTGCATTGCATCGGCGCAACAACGCTTAACGAGTATCGCCAGTATATCGAGAAGGACGCCGCTCTGGAGCGCCGGTTCCAGCCCGTGATGGTCAATGAGCCGAGTGTTGAGGACGCAATTGCGATCCTGCGCGGTCTTAAGGAACGCTATGAAGTCTTCCACGGCGTCAAGATCACCGACGGCGCATTGATTGCCGCGGCAACACTTTCCGACAGATATATTTCTGATCGCTTCCTGCCTGACAAGGCGATCGATCTGGTGGATGAAGCCTGTGCCATGATTCGCACGGAAATCGACTCCATGCCGACGGAGCTGGACGTCATCCAACGCCATATCATTCAGCATGAAATTGAGGAAGCCGCGCTTAAGAAGGAGGACGACGCCCTTTCTAAGGAACATCTGGCGGAGATCCAAAAAGAGCTTTCCGACCTGCGGGAGGAGTTCAACGCCAAGCAAGCGCAGTGGAGCAATGAAAAGAACGCCATCGGCAAGGTTCAGAAGCTTCGCTCGGATCTGGAGGCAGCAAATGCCGAGTTGGAGCGCGCGCAGCGTGAATACGACCTCAACAAAGCCGCCGAACTGCAATATGGAAAGATTCCAGAGCTTCGCAAGCAGCTTGAGGCAGAAGAGCAGATTGCGAACGAGGGCAAGGCGCGCTCGCTTCTTCGCGACAAGGTGACAGAGGAGGAAATTGCCCGTATTATCGAGCGGTGGACGGGGATTCCTGTGGCGCGTCTGATGGAAGGCGAGCGCGAGAAGCTGCTACACCTTGAGGATATCCTGCACAAGCGGGTCATCGGGCAGGATGAGGCAGTCAAGCTTGTGTCTGAGGCGATCCTGCGCTCTCGTGCGGGCATCGCCGACCCGAATAAGCCCATTGGCTCGTTCCTGTTCCTCGGGCCCACCGGCGTCGGCAAGACAGAGCTCGCAAAGACGCTCGCAGAAGCGCTGTTTGACAGTGAGAAGAACCTCGTGCGTATCGATATGAGCGAGTATATGGAGAAATTCTCCGTGTCCCGTCTCATTGGCGCGCCTCCGGGATATGTCGGCTATGAGGAGGGCGGTCAGCTTACGGAAGCCGTGCGTCGCAAGCCGTATAGCGTGATCCTATTCGATGAGGTAGAGAAGGCGCACCCAGACGTTTTCAATGTTCTGCTTCAGGTCCTCGACGACGGCCGCATCACCGACTCGCAGGGCAGGACGGTGGATTTCAAGAACACCATCATTATCCTGACATCCAACCTCGGCAGCCAATTCCTGCTCGATGGCATTGACGAGCGTGGTGAAATCAGCGAAGAGGCTCGACACCAAGTAAGTGAGCTTCTCAAACGCTCGTTCCGTCCCGAGTTCCTAAACCGGCTCGACGAGATCGTATTTTATAAGCCGCTCACAAAAGAGAACATCACCCATATCATCGACTTGCTTGTGGACGACTTGAATCGCCGCCTTGCCGATAAGCAGCTGACGGTCGAGCTGACAGATGCCGCGAAGCAGTATATCATCGACGCCGCTTACGATCCGATCTATGGTGCGCGCCCACTGCGCCGATACGTCCAGCATACCGTTGAAACACTCATCGGGCGCAAGATCATCGCTGACGAAGTTGAGAACGGGCAAACGCTGAAGGTAGATTGCAAAGATGGTGATCTCGTTGTACTATTGAAATGATTAAGCGCAAAAAGGGGCATTGGAGACAGTGCCCTTTTTAGGTCTTGTTTCAACGTCCTGCAAGGTGCATCAAAGCGCCAACGGTGGGGAAAAAAACTGAAAATAAGGCAGTCGGCGTATCCAGAGGCGGCAGAAATACAAAAATACATGCTTTGGTGGATGGCTTGGGCAATCCGCTTGCTTTTCTGCTCAGTTCCGGCAATGACCACGATTCCAAGCACGCCATACCCTTGCTCAGCCAGATCGACATTGAGGGGAGCAATATTTTGGGCGTAAGCGTCAAATGGGCAAAAAAACGGGCTCGCAGACAGCGAGCCCTAAATCATTTGGCTGGACGGCAGTTCTCGGGCGCGTTCCATGGCAGCAGTTTGGACGCCAAATCCGGATCGGCTTGGGACAACCGCGGCGCTTCGGTAAACAACCATGTCAGGTAGCGGTACGGATCGAGCCCGTTCTCCTTCGCCGTCTCAATCAGGCTGAAAATCACGGCGCTGCTCTTCGCGCCCCTTGCCGTGTTCGCAAAAAGGAAGTTCTTCCGGGAGATCACAAAGGGCTTGATACCGCAAACTACAACGTCAAGACAGGCACACTCATTCCGTGGGCGAAGCCCGCGTCCGGCGGCGGCAGCAGCGGCGGCGGTTCCAACGGTGGCAGCAGCTCGTCGGGCGGTAGTTCGTCGGGCGGCAGTTCCGGTGGCGGTTCGTCGAGCGGCTCCTCCGGCACGTCCTCCGGCGCGTCCTCCGGCACGTCCACGACAACGAACCCGGACGGCTCCAAGACGACCACCACGACCAACGCGGACGGCTCCAAGACCGCCGTGACGACCGCACAGGACGGCTCGACCACCACCACGACCACGGCGAAGGACGGCAGCGCCACGACCACCGAAAAGGCTGCGGACGGTTCCACCGGCACGGTCAAAACCGACGCGCAGGGCAACACCGTGAGCGCCGAGGTCGTGCCGAGCAGCAAGGCAATTGAGGACGCGGCGAAGTCCGGCGAGGCGGTCACGCTTCCTGTGGAAATCAAGGCAGCGACGAACGCTGAGAGCGCGGCGGAGGTCAGGGTCACGCTCCCCGCGAGCGTGAGCGCCGAAACCCCCGCGAAGGTCGAAATCCCCGTTGAAAACCTCACCCCCGGCACGGTCGCGGTCATTGTCCATGAGGACGGCACCGAAGAGATCGTCAAGACCTCGACCACGGGCGCGGACGGCGTCGTGCTGACGCTGGAGGAAAGCGCGACGGTCAAGATCGTGGACAACACGAAATATTTCAGCGACGTGCATACGGGCGACTGGTTCGCGCCCTACATCGCGTGGGCGGCGAGCCGCGGCATTATGAACGGCATGGGAGACGGCACGTTTGCCCCGGACGCGACGGCGAGCCGCGCGCAGATCGCGCAGATGCTCTTCAACCTCGACGGCGCGAAGGCAAACGGCGGCCTCGCGGCGTTTGCCGACGTGCACGCGGGCGACTGGTTCGCGGACGCCGTGACGTGGCTGGTCGAAAACGGCATCGCGCAGGGTACGGGCGAGAGCTTCGGTGCGGACAGCCCCATTTCCCGCGAGCAGCTCGCGGTCATGCTCTACAACTACGCGCAGTTCAAGGGCTATGACGTGAGCGCGCACGGCGATGTGAGCGGCTTCCCGGACGCGGACAAGGTGGACGGCTACGCGCGCTCGGCGCTTGCGTGGGCGGTCGGCGCGGGCCTCATCAGCGGCACGACTGACGAGAATGGCAACATCGTCCTCGATCCACAGGGCAGCGCAACGCGCGGCCAGATCGCGGCGATCATCGAGCGGTTCTGCGAGAAGGTGGCGAGGTAACACCGAAGCAAAAATCTCCCAACTGCAGACAAAGAGAACCCGTCGGAGCCGGTGCGCGTCACGCGCACTGACTCCGACGTCGTTATTTCCTCCCGTACTTATCCCGTAGGCTGCGGTGCTCGCCCCGGGCTTCCCGAACCTGCTCGGCGGCGGTCGTGATCTCCCACGACGCATCCTCCACGGACAGATCGAGCGTCATCGTCCCGCGATACTCCATCCACGGATCAAAATCAATGCTGCGCTCCACGCGTTCGCGCCACTCACTCTTGCCCTGCTCCTCCGGCGCAGTCGGTTCCGCCTCGCCGTCGTATCCGATGCGCCGCAGAAACTCCGCCGCGTCGATCTCCCGCAGCAGCTCCGACGTCTCGCGCACCTCCTCCGAGAGGCGTGCGAGCTCTTTCTTTTTCCGGGCACGGTCTGTCCCGTCGAGCGGATACGTTTCCCACAGGCGCATCACCTCGTCGCGGAGCTGCGTGTAGTCGATCTCCACCGCGCGCAGCAGTTCTTCCGCGGGCGTGCGCGTCGAGAGCCGCGTCCGTTTCCCATCCACGCCGCACACCGATAAAACGATCTGTCCTTCGTCGGCTGCCTCAACGAAGAAAGCCGGGTTGTTCTGCTCGGGCACATCGTTCCCGAGCGCCTCGGCAAAAATGTCTCCCAGTCCATCTCTCTGCATTTCCACACGCTCCCTTCGAAGCAAACTTTTCAAAAAGCAGGTCAAACACTTCGGTTTTGAAAGCCGCTCTTGACAGTGTAACATAGGCTGTAGGCGAAGGGAATACCGAATACGCCACAACTGAATATGCCGTAGGAAAAACAAAATCGCAAACCAGCGAAGCGTTTGCGATTTTGAGAGGAGGCGCGGCGGAGCGAGTGAGACGGCGAGCCCGCGAGCCGGCGAACGATACGAAGTCCGCGCCGACGAACGGACGCGGCAGGCAAGTACAAATCTATGAGATGGAAGGAGTAAGAATGATCACTAACAAAGCACTCAACATGTATGGCAACTACTACACGGTACCGAACGCAGTCCTCGCTCTCGGTTTGAGCCCGGGCGCGATCGCGGTCTACAACTACCTCTCGTTCCGGGAGTGCCGTAAGCGCGGCGACAAGGATCAATACACCTGTCATCCAAGCATGGCGACCATCGGGGATGCCATCGGTCGCAGCGCACGATCAGTACGCGGCTATGTGGATGAGCTGGTCGAAACGGGGCTCATTCTCACCGAGCCGACGAAGGTGATGACGGCGGACGGCATGCGATGGAACGGCAACCTCAAGTACACGCTGCTCGACCCGCAGCGCGCGGTTGATCTCTATCACGAGCGCCAGTGCGCGCGCAATGACGCGAAGCTCGAAGCGGGCGTCAGGAAGAAGCGCAAGGCGATGGAAAAGGCGGAGAAGAAGCGCGAGCGCAAGCAGAAGCCCTACGACGAGTACGTCGCGGAACGCTCGGCTCATGCGCCGGAGAAGCTGCCGTTTTGAGCGCGGCAAGCGTCATGCGTTTCGCCCCCGTCGGCTTTTTACGGGGGACGAAGGGGAAAGCAGGATAAAGGCACGCCACCGTAACCGGCGTCGTGCCGGCCACATCTGCCCGCAGTGCGGGCAGTTTCGAGGGGTTGCAAGTGACCTCATTTTAAGGCGGAAACGCCGCCTGTGACCTCAAGATACCGCGAAAGCACGGTGCTTGCGGGGCTGTCGGCGACATCATATCGGAAAAATGGAGGAAATTATGGAGGATAGGACAAAAATGACGATACGCCTTCGGCCGGAAACGCTGCGTCGGCTGGAACAGTGGTACGGCGTTGAGAACAGCAGCAAAAACGAGTTTATCGAGGACGCGATCAACTACTACGCCGACGCGCTCGCGCTCAAGGACAACACACTGCTCCCGCGCGCGGTCAAGTCTGCCATCGACGGAAGGCTCGGTCAGTTCGAGGATCGCTTCGCGCGGCTCGCATACAAGACGGCGGTCGAGCTGGATATGCAGAACGGCCTCCTCGCGGACGAGCTCAACGTCCCGGAGGAGGATCTGCGCCGGCGGCGCGCGGAGAGCGTGAGGAACGTCAAGTACACCAACGGCAGCATCTCGCTCGAACAGCGGATGCGCGAGTCCGACGCCGCGCTCGATGACGAGGGCGACGAATGGCAAGACTGATCGTCAAAAGTCCGTACATCAAGTGCGGAGGTGGTCGCAACGCGGGCGGCTACCTCCGCTACATCGGTACGCGCGAGCGCGTGGAGCTGCTGCCAGATGGACGCCCTCCGACGCAAAAGCAGGAGCGACTCGTTCTCAATCTCATGCGCGACTTTCCGGACGTGGAATCGCTCGGCGAATACAAGGACTACGCCGCGGACCGCACACGCGCCAACGCCTCCGCGCTGATCTCCACCGCGCTCGAAAACCATTGGGAGGACGCGCAGCGCTCGGAGGTGTATATGAAGTACATCGTAACGCGCCCGCGCGCGGAGCGGCTGGGGGCGCATGGGCTCTTCGGCGACGAGGATCATGTCGATCTGCCCGCGGCGATGGAGGAGCTGGAACGCTACGAGGGCAACGTGTGGACGCACATCATCTCGCTCAAGCGCGAGGACGCGGAGCGCTACGGCTTCGATCACGCGGAGACGTGGCGCAACCTGCTCCGCGCGCACCGCAACGAGATCGCCGAGGCGATGCACATCCCGCCGAACGACTTCCGCTGGTACGCCGCCTTCCACAACGAGGGGCATCACCCGCACGTCCACATGATGGCGTGGTCGGTCAAGCCGGGGCAGGCGTATCTGAACCGCGACGGCATCCGCCAGATCAGGTCGCAGCTCACGAACGACGTCTTCAAACACGAGATGCTCCAGCTCTACGAACAGAAGTCCGCCTCCCGCGACGCGCTGGTGCGCGAAGCGCGGCGCGCGCTCATGGAGCTGGCGGACAGAATGCAGCACACGCTGGCAAACGGTCCAGCGATAGAAGATCGGATGCAAGCACTGGCGCGGACGATGAATACCATCGGCGGCAAGCACCAGTACGGTTATCTGAAGAAGCCGGTCAAGCGTCAGGTGGATGAGATCGTCAATGCGCTGGAGGACTTCCCCATCGTGCGCTCGTGCTACGAGCGATGGATGGAGCTGCAAGATCAGGTCGACAGCTATTATAAAGATGAAAAGCGGGCGCGGTGCAAGCTCTCCGAACAGAAAGAGTTCCGCGCGATCAAGAACGCGGTGATCCGAGTCGCGGATCAGATCAACGCGGGCGCGCTGACGTTCGAGGACAGGGACGCGCGGGAACTGGACGAGCGCGACGAGCGCACGGAACACTGGGCAGAGCTGCGGCGCAGAATCGAGGACAGCGCGCTCACGCCGGGCGAGCGCAGGGACGCGGCAGCGGAGCTGGAGTCGCTCGCGGAGGGCGGCGACGCGGATGCGCAGCTCCTCCTTGGCAGGCTCTATCGCGACGGCGGCATGCTGATCCCCGACGCGGTCAACGCCGCTTACTGGCTCGACCGCGCGGCGCGGCAGGACATCACGGCGGCACAGTACGCCCTTGGCAAGCTCCTGCTCGCGCCCGACGCCGAGACCCACGATGCGGGAACGGGGCTGCGATGGCTGGAACGCGCCGCGCGAAGCGGCCACAGCTACGCGGCGTATCGGCTCGGCAAGGAACACCTCACGGGTACGAACACAGAGAAAGACGTGGAGAAGGCGCTGGACTGGCTCACTCAAAGCACAAAGGCGGGCAACCCGTTCGCGCAGTATGCCCTCGGCAAGCTCTACCTCGACGGTACGTTGGTGCAGAGGGACGTTGCTCTCGGCATGGCGTACATGGAGCGATCCGCGCGGCAGGGCAACGCCTACGCGCAGCTCTTCATTGACCGGCGTGATTCGCTCAAGCCCACGTCCGTCATGCTCGCGGCGACAAGGCTGCTTCATCAGGCGGCGTCGATCTTCCGGGAGAACGCGCTTCCGAAAACCGGCGCGATGCAACCCGCCATCAGCCGCAAGCGGATGCAGAAGCTGATTGAGCAGAAGGGCTACAAGGCGGCGGTGAACTATGCGCGCGAGCAGGAGGCAGAGCAGCAGTACAGCGGCATGAGAATGGCGACGCCGTGGTAAAGCCACCGGGTCTATCAGGCGACGCCTAACAAAACGAAAGAAACAAAAAAGCCCCGCGTGGGGCTGAAAGGAGTACAAAATGAAAGAGGCAAAGTTCAAAAACTATGACGATCTCCCGCTGATGCTGTCCGTCCCCGACTTGAAGGATGCACTCGGCATCAGCAGAGCGGGTGCGTATGAGCTGGTCAGGAGCGAGGGCTTCCCCGCCCTGCACATCGGGAACAGGATACTGATTCCCAAAGAAGGGCTTATCGCGTGGATCAGGAGCAACATTGGCAAGGTAAATTAATTCTCCGTTTGGTCAACGATATTGTTCTCGACTTCCGCAACCGCTCTCGGTATTGTTTGCCTTACCAAATACGAAGGAGGGCAAGCCCATGAAGAACAGCAGAGGAAAAGAGGCTGCGGTGGTCGCGTCGGGCATCCTGCTCGGCGTGGCTATCGCAGCCCCGGCAGCAGGTGCGGCGCTCACCGCGCAGCAGTCGACGCAAAAGATCGTTGTCGACGGTCAGCCCGTGCAGATCGAGGCGTACAGCATCAACGGCAGCAACTACTGCAAGCTGCGCGACGTCGGCAAGGCGGTCGGGTTCCACGTCAGCTACGACGTGCTGACCAACACCGTGCGGATCAACACCGACGAGGTATACGAAGATGAGACTGCGGTCACCGTCAAGCTGCCGACGGACGGCAGCCAGTATATCCCACAGGTCGGCGACCGTATCCTCTGCAATGACGGTACGGAGTATGAGATCAAAGACGTGTCCCGCTGGGACAACAATGTATACCAAGCCGCGAAGCTCCCACCGCTCCCCGCGCCGAAGTGTGACTGGAGCGCATTCCCAACGCTCACGCTGCCGGAGTCGGAGGTCAGACATTACCGCGACCAATACGGCGACGACCTGTTCGTGCGCAACGTCTACGAGGTTCGCCGCATGGTCTGCACGATCTACAACGCCCTCGGCGAAGAACCCAGCGCGTGGCGGAACAACGAACCGCTGGCGACCGTCTCGACGGTCATCCCGCCGGAATACGAAGCCTACACCGCGAAGTTCTGGCCGTGGAACGAGAGCAACCTCACCGACCTCGTGCACAGTCGCCCCAACAGTCGGTACTACGTCGACGCATTTGACTTCTACCACGACGGCGCCTATCAATATACACGTTATCTGGTGCTCTCGCTATGAGAGATTACATGACAGCGCTCCAGCGTCGCTTCCACATCACCTCGGAGCAGTCGGTCAAGCTCAAGCGCGAAGCAGAGAAGGCCTACGACACGCTGCATGATACGCTCACCCGCGAGCAGCAGAAGCTCCTGCTGCGTCTCCTCGACGCTGAGGAACGCTTGCGCGACGAGGAAAAGCTGGACGCCTTCTTCTCCGGCTTCAAGCTGGCGGACGGCATCCATCGTGAGTTGGGTGCGCCGTACTCCTATGAAGCCGAAGATGAGGAGCGGGCGCGGGAGATATTCCGGCGAGAGCAGGAACAGAACGAGTGAGGGCGGCGATGCCGCCCCGCTCCGTTTCAGCCCTGTCGCGCCGTTGTTGGCGTTTTGTGCCCTCGGTTGCCTCACGGCGGATGCAGACACGGCAGAACGGCTTGGGCACGGCGTTGGCGCGACGTTCGGGTGCAAAAAAGCACCATGTGCCAAATTTGGCACATGGTCAGAACGCACTTTGAGATCCCGCAGAATTCTGCGGGATCTCAAAGCGGGAGCGAAGTCACAGGCGTGGAAAAAACTTCCCAACGGTAGACAAAGATACGGCGGAGCTTGAGACGGTGCCAAATTTGGAGCTGTTGACAAAGTGCCCCTTACCCACGAATATCCGCAATAAAAAAGATGCCTGACGGCATCAATTCATACACTTTATCCATCTTTTCAGGTTCAAAGCCGTGGCGGACAGGAGGCAGTGGTCTTCCGCTGCCTCTATCCCTCGTCGCAAAACACGTGTTAAGTTGTGGCTCCGCTTCTGCGCGGCAAACGTGCCCTCGCTCCAGATCTGCCGCTGCTTGAGCGCCTCACGGTGCTCCGCGGTGTCCCAGCGGGCGGCGTTGCGGTCAATCGCAGGCTGAAAAAGTTTCGTTTCAATGTTCGCACGCCACGTTTGTTGCTCTCAAGGATGCATCTTTCCCGCAGCGGACAGGCTTTGCATTCCCGCTTATCCGCCAGATAAACCCAATGCAAACTGCTGGACGAGCGCTGGAGCGTGTTCAACCGCAGCTCTTTTCCGCTTGGACACAGGAAGCAATCCCGCTCCGGATCATACGAGAACGCATCTCGTTTCAGCTCTACCTGCGTACAGTCAAAATGCGCCTGCGGGCGGACATAGAACGTGATATCGTTTTCTAAAAGAACTTCATGAGCCAGCGGAAAGTCGTAAGCCGCATCGGCTGTGGCCGCTTGAATAGGAATGACATCCCGATGCACGTGCTCGATCTGGCCAAGGTATGGAGTTGAATCACTGGCGTCGCCGGAGGTAACCGTTACATCTAAAATGATGCCGTGGTCTGTGTCCAGCGTTTGATGAGACAGGTAGTGCGGCCCCTCCGGTTTCCCAGGGCGCTTCATGTGTCCCGCTTCCGGGTCGGTTATGCTGACACGCTTCTTTGTCCGCCGGTTTTTCCTCTTAAGTTGTTGCGTCCGCTTCCCTTGTCGGCGGCCTTTCTTTGGCGGCAGCTGTTTTAAGGCTTCTTCCTCGTAGGCATCCAAGCGGTCATAGTACGCTCCGGGCTCCTCCGGCATTTCCACCAATACCTCCGAAGCCCGCGAGGCGTTGGCCCTCACGTGCGTGGAGTCCGTCGCCACCAGCCGCCCGCTGACCAATCCCTTTTCGATGCACTGGCGCACGACTTCCTCAAACAGCCGGCGGAAAACCTTCCGAAACTTGGGCTTCCTGCGCCGCAGCTGCGAGATCGTGCTGTGATCCGGAACGGCGTCGAACAGGTCAAGCCCTAAGTACCAGCGCAGCGCCACATCGGTCTGGATCCGCAATTCGATCTGACGTTCTGAGGGGATACCGTACAGAAATCCGACCAAAAGATATTTTACCAGCATGACCGGATCGATGGGCGGACGTCCGTATTTCTTGCTGTAGAGAGGCGCTGTCATTTCGTATACAAATGACAAGTCCAGCGCAGCGTCCAGCTTACGCAGAAAGTGATCCGCCGGTACCAGATCTTCTATCGTGATCGTGTGTAATTGGAGCTGCATCGCCATCCCTCCCGTCTTGACAATTATACCATATCTTGTGGAGCGGGGAAAGACTTTGTCAACAGGTCCAATTTGGCACCGTCTCAACAGCACGAAACCTACGCAAAAACTTCTTATCTGTAGACAAGGATAAGCGAAAGACTTCAAATTGATAACTTTTTGATAACAAGCCGCGTTGGGGATAGCTATTCTTCCCCCTCTGCGGTATGGTGTGGTGCTACCAAAGGAGGCTGATACCACATGGCAAAACGCAGAGCAAGCGGCGAGGGCAATATCCGCAAGCGCAGCGACGGACGCTGGGAAGGGCGCTACGTCGCGGGACACGACGCAAACGGCAAGCCCATCCGCAAAAATGTCCTCGGCAAGACGCAGGCTGAGGCCAGAGACAAGCTGAAACGCGCCATCGAGGAATCCAGGCTGATGGACGTGGGCAGGGCGGACGAATTCACGGTCGGCGCGTGGGCGAAAACATGGTTCGAGCTCTACTCCAAGCCCAACATCCGCGAATCGACGCAGGAGCGGTACTGGAACCACATCCGCTTCCACATCATCCCTTACGTCGGGCAGATCAAGCTGGCGAAGCTGACGGGGCGCGATATCCAGAAGATGTACAACGACGTCCGCGACCACGGGCGCATCCCAAAAGGCCCAAACGACAAGCGGGACAAGTCGCTCAGCGCGTCCTACATCAGAAGCCTGCACCGGATGTTCCATATGTGCCTCGACCGCGCGGTCAAGGAGCAGCTCATCATCCGCAACCCGTGCAACGATGTGGTGCTGCCGAAGGTGGAGAAAAAGGAAATCATGATCCTCAAGCCAGAACACATGAAGGATTACCTCGCGGAGGCGGACCGGCGAGGCGTGCTGCCGATCTTCTTCCTCGAACTCTGCTCGGGGCTGCGGAAGGGTGAGCTGGTGGCGTTGCTGTGGAGCGACCTCGACGTGGAGCGCAAGACGATCTCCGTCTCCAAGCAGGCAGTCCGCGTGAAGGGAGGCGGCGTCAAGGTCACGACGCCCAAGACGGCGACTTCGATCCGCGTGGAGTCCATCCCGCAGAAGGCGGTCGAGCTGCTCGTCGCGGAGCATGAAAAGCACCCCGACAACCCGTATCTGTTCCCCTCGCCGGTGACGGGGGATATGTACTATCCTGACGCCATCGCCGCGATCCACACGAAGATCCTCAGGACGCTGGGGCTGGAGCACACCCGCTTCCACGCGCTCCGTCACACATTTGCGTCGGTGGCGCTCCAGAACGGCGTGGACATCCGCACGGTGTCGGGAATGCTCGGACACGCCGATCCGGGCTTCACGCTGCGCACCTACACGCACACGATGAACTCGCTGCAGGTGCAGGCGGCGGAAACGATGGGCGCGGTCATGTCGCAGAACCTGTAAAAGCGGCAAAGAGAAAGCACCGTCTGGACGGGAACTTCCTGCCTCGTCCAGACGGTGCTTTCCGCGACTTTCACGTTGTGGGTCAGCGTGTGAGTCAGGCAAAACCGAAACTACGATTTATAACTATTCGAAAAGAAAAGCACCGGATTTCGCAAGAAATCCGGTGCTTTTGGAGCTGCTGGGCAGATTCGAACTGCCGACCTCATCCTTACCAAGGATGCGCTCTACCTACTGAGCTACAGCAGCAAATGGCGACCAAGAAGGGGCTCGAACCCTCGACCTCCGGCGTGACAGGCCGGCGCTCTAACCAACTGAGCTACTTGGCCATTACGCTGCGGTCGTTTGACGACCGAGGTGTATCCTACCATATAGGATGCTGGAATGTCAAGCCTTTTTTTGCGGAAAATCAAAAAAGTTTTTCCGCGGGCAAGCGCGGAGGACGCCATGCACAGAGGGTTTACAATGGGGACTGCCTGTGGTATACTAAGGCAAAAATTCATGGGACAGGAGCGACGTGACATGAGCAAGGAAACCGTATTGAAGCTGCTGCAGGAGAGCCACGGGGGCTATGTTTCCGGCGAGGGGATCAGCGCGCAGCTCGGCATTACGCGAGCGGCGGTTTGGAAGGCGGTCAAGGGCCTGCGGCGCGATGGCTACGATATCGAGTCCCGCAAGAGCCAGGGCTACCGGCTGATGGACGCGCCCGACCGCCTCAGCGAGACCGCGATCCGCGCCCGGTTGGGGACGGTGAAGCTGATCGGCCGCACGCTGGTCTGCTTTGAGCGCGTTGACTCCACCAATGCCTATTTAAAGCGCGCTGCCTCCGAGGGCGTCTTGGATGGAACGGTAGCCGTCGCGGACGAGCAGGCCGGCGGCCGTGGCCGCCGCGGGCGCAGCTTCCAGAGCCCGGCGGGTAAGGGTATCTATCTCTCGGCACTGCTTCGCCCGCCGGTGGAGCCGAACCGCCTGCTGCCCATCACGGGCTATGTAGCCGTGGCAATGTGCAACGCCGTGGAGCGCGTGGCGGGGGTGCGCCCGCGGATCAAGTGGGCGAACGATCTCGTCCTCGGCGGCAAAAAGCTTTGCGGCATCCTGACGGAGCTGAGCATGGAGGGCGAGAGCGGCGCGCTGCAATATGTCATCGTCGGCATCGGTCTCAACGTTGCTCAGACCCGGGAGGATTTTGCGGGAGAACTGGAGGACATCGCGACCTCGCTGAATCTGGAGACTGGGCGGGAGATCTCACGCGCGGCGCTCGCGGCGGCGATGATCGAGGAGCTGGACGAGCTTTATCAGGCGCTGCTGCGCCATCGCCTCGCACCCTATCTGGACCAGTACCGCGCCGACTGCCTGACCATCGGCCGGCAGGTACAGCTGCTGTGGGAGGACGTACACGAAAAGGTGCTGGCCACCGGTGTGGACGAAAACCTCGGACTGGAGGTGCTGCGCCAGAACGGGACAAGGGATGTGATCCGCACGGGCGAGGTCTCTGTGCGCGGACTATACGGTTATGTGGAGTAATGCGGCATGAAACAACTGCTGATTCTGTTTCTCACCTTTGCCAAGGTGGGTGTGATGACCTTCGGCGGGGGGTATGCCATGCTGCCGATTTTGCAGCGTGAGATCGTGGAGAACAAGGGCTGGGCCACCGAGGAGGAGCTGGCGGACTACTTTGCCATCGGCCAGTGCACCCCCGGCGTCATCGCCGTCAACACCGCTACGTTTATCGGACGCAAGCGCTATGGCGTCGCGGGCGGGATCGTTGCGACGCTGGGCGTCGTGTTCCCGTCGCTGATCATCATTTCGCTGCTCGCGGGCGTCATCACGCAGTTTTCGGAGATTGTGTGGGTGAAAAACGCCTTCGCGGGCATCCGTGTCTGCGTCTGTGTGCTGATTGCAAACGCGGTATGGAAGCTGGGCAAGAAGTCGGTGATCGACAAATGGACGGCGGGCATCTTCCTGGTCGTTGCCGCAGCGGCGATAGGGACCAGCTGGTCGCCGGTGGTGTTCGTGCTGTTTGCGGGCGTCTGCGGGATCGTGCTGCAAGTGCTGCTGAAGAAGGGGGGCGCGGCGAAATGATCTACCTGCGCCTTTTCTGGGAGTTCTTCAAGACCGGCCTGTTCGCCGTCGGCGGCGGCATGGCGACGCTGCCGTTCCTCTACGATATCTCTGACCGCACCGGCTGGTTCACCCACGCGCAGCTCGCCGACATGGTGGCGGTGTCCGAATCCACTCCCGGACCGATCGGCGTCAACATGGCGACCTACGTCGGCTTTTTGACCGGCGGCGTCGGAGGCGCGGCGGTGGCGACGCTGGGACTGATTACGCCCAGCATCATCGTGATCCTGATCGTTTCCGCGTTTTTGGCGAAGTTCCGCTCCAGTAAGTATGTGAACGGCGCATTCTATGGTCTGCGTCCCGCCTCCACGGCGATGATCCTCGCTGCGCTGGTGCTGGTGGTGAAGGCAACGTTCCTGCCGGCTTCCGGCACAGCCTTTGACTGGCGGCTGCCGGTGCTGGCGGCAGTGCTGCTGGCACTGACGAACGCGGTGCCGCAGACGAAGAAGCTGCACCCGATCGTGTTCATCCTCGGTTCCGCCGTGGTGGGCGTGGCGCTGGGGCTGGCGCAATAAGAAAAGCGTGCCGCAAGGCACGCTTTTTCGCTTTGTTATACGTTCTCCGGCAGTACGTCGGTGGTGGCAATGTGGTTTTCGATGCGCTGCATGATCATGTCCAGCGCCACAAGGTTGCGCCCGCCCTCAAGCACGATGATGTCGGCAAATTTGCGCGTCGGCTCGACGAATTGCTCGTGCATGGGCTTGACCGTGGTGAGATACTGGGTGATGACGCTCTCCAGCGTCCGGCCGCGGTCACGCACATCGCGCAGGGCGCGGCGCAGGATGCGCACGTCGGCGTCGGTCTCCACGAAGATTTTGATGTCCATCATCTGCCGCAGCACGGGGTGATGGAAAATGAGAATGCCCTCAACGATGATGACCTTGGACGGACGCACCAGCTCCGTCTCGTCGCTGCGCTGGTGCTCGGCATAGTTGTAAATCGGCACGCGGACGCTTTTGCCCGCCTTGAGCGCGCGCAGATGCTCGACGAGCATGGGCGTGTCAAAGGCGTCGGGATGGTCATAGTTGGTCTTGCAGCGCTCCTCGAAGGGAATGTCCTGGCGCTTGTAGTAGCTGTCGTGATGGATGACGGTGATGTCTCCGCCAAAATGCTGCTGCAGATGCTCGGTCAGCGTGGTCTTGCCTGAGCCGGTGCCGCCGGCAATGCCGATAAACATAACGCTCATTCCGAATCCTCCCGGAGATTTTTTTCCATTATAGGGAAAACTGTCCGAAAAATCAAGTCCGGTCGAAATTTCCAGTTAAGTGAAGGTTGACGGAAGTAAAAATTGTGGTATTATGTAAAATGATATCAAAGAGGAATTCCCCAAAAGGGGTTGATACGATAAGGAGAGGTACATGGATCTGATCAAATGCCCGCAATGCGGTGAGCAGTATTCCTCCAGCTATTCCCGCTGCCCGTTTTGCGAGGAGGATGGGGAAAAAGACGGCAAGATCAAGCGCGGCAACCGGCGGCGTACGGTCGACCGCCATGCCGGGCAGTCCGCCCGCGGCGGCTTGATTGTCGTGCTGATCCTGGTGTTGGCGCTGCTGGGATGGTATCTGTTCGGCAGCGATCTCTATCACAGCAAGCATTCCGAGGACGTCGCGGCGAAGCCTGATGCGGAGACGGCCGCGCCGGCGGATGACAGCGTTCCCGCTTTCGCGCCCGATGGGGAGACGGAGCGGCCGACCGACGAGACGCCGGCCGAGCCCTCGGAGAAGACGCCGACGGAGGAGCCGACAGAGACCGCGGACGTGTCCGGCGCGCAGCTCAACCAAAACGATTTCACCCTCAGCGTCAAGGGGGAGAAGTACACCATCCGGCTCACCGGCACGGAGGCGACGCCCCGCTGGAGCATCGATAACCCGAACGTCGCGACCATCGCGGGCGACGGCACCGTGACCGCCGTCGCCAACGGCAATACGACGGTGCACTGCAAGGTCGGCAATCGCGACCTCACCTGCGTGGTGCGCGTGCGCGGCACCGGCTCCACCGCCGCACCGGCGGACGCGCCGATGACGGCGGAGCCCATTACGCCCGTCGCGCCGCCGCAGTCCACAACTGCGACACCCGCGGTGAACACAAGCACCGACGCCAACGCGGACGTGTCCCAGGCAAAGCTCAATCGCGATGATTTTACCCTCAGCCCAGGCGAGAGATTTACCATGAAGGTCACCGGTACGACCGCGACGCCGCGGTGGGACATCGACGACCCCAACGTGGCGGTTATCACGGAGAACGGCACCGTGACCGGCGTGGGCAGCGGGGACACGATGATCCACTGCAAGATTGGCACCCGCGACCTCACCTGCATCGTCCGCGTCAACTGAGAAACTGCAAAAGAACGGCTTGCGAAAGCAAGTCGTTCTTTTTTTGCCTTGCATGTGGGACACAGATGTGCTATCTTATTGTAGAGCTATTATGTAAAAGGGAGCAGTATGGACAAAAAGACCCTGTTGGACCGCGCGGCACGGGACGGCGAGAGCCGTGTACTGCTGGCGCATGTGCTGGATAAAGCGGAGCAATGCCGCACGCGGAATATGCCCACGCACACGGATTTCCTGAGCCCCGCCGAGCTGCGGGACGCGACGGAACTGCTGCACGCGGCGAAGCTGCACGACGGCTGGGCGGCGGTCGGAGGCTATGACCGCGCGGAGCGCCGCATGCTCTGCTTTCTGCCCGACTGGCAGGAGGAGCCGGACGTTTCGGACTGCCTCGCGGCGCTGCGCGTGCGTTATCGCGCGGAGGAGGGCATTACCCACCGGGATCTGCTGGGCAGCCTCATGGCGCTGGGCGTCGTGCGCGCGAAGCTGGGGGATATTCTGGTGTCGGAGGCTTCCGCGGACGTGATTGTCTGCGCCGACGCGGCGGAGTATCTGCTGCGGGAGTGGACGAGCGCCGGACACGCGAAGCTCTCGGCGGAGCGTATCGAGCCGGAGGCGCTGGCGGTGCCGGAGCTGAAGGTCAGGGAGATCCGCGACACGGTGGCAACGCTGCGTCTCGACGCAGTGGCGTCTACGGGCTTTGCCATGAGCCGCGCGAAGGCGGCGGAGCTGATTGCCTCCGGGCGGGTGCAGCTCAACCACCGCGAGGTGACGAAGCCGGACGCGGCGGTGGCACAGGGCGATATCGTCTCGGCGCGGGGGCTGGGGAAATTTGAGCTGACGGAGGTCGGCGGACTGAGCAAGAAAGGAAGAACGGCGATCTGCGTTCGCAGATATTTGTAATCGCCATTTCGCTCGCCGCTGCGCGGCAACCGCGAAATTTGGCTGAAGCAAAAACGTTGGTTTCCACCGTTTTTGCTGAAACACGCTTCAATAAAGGGGACTGTATGGAACAAGAGAAAATCGACCGCATCAATGAGCTGGCGCGCAAGGCGAAGACCCCGGAGGGGCTGACCGACGAGGAGAAGGTCGAGCGCGCGGCGCTGCGGCAGGAATACGTCAACGCCGTGACCGGCAATCTGAAGGCGCAGCTCGACAACATGTATATCATGGACGAGCACGGCAACAAGACTAAGCTGACCCGCTGGGGCGAAAAGGAGCCGAAATGAGCGAGTGGAGATATGACGAGAGCAGCGGCTCGTTCCGCCGCAGCGACAATTACGGCAACGGCGGCTACAACGGATACAACCGCGGCAGGGGCGGGGGCGACTGGATCAGCTGGGGGCTGATCATCGCGGGCTTCGTGCTCTGGTGGCCGATCGGGCTTGCGCTGCTCGTCGCCAAGCTGAACGATTCGTCCGGGACGGCGAGGAAGCCGCAGAGCGCCGCGCAGCAGACGGCGAAGAGCGCGGAGAGCAAGGCGGTCAAGGCGGCGAAGAAGGTCACCAGGTCGCCCAGCGATACAAGCAAGACCGCGAAGATTTTGCAGATCGTCGGCGGGGCGGTCATGGGCGTGTTTGGCGTTGCCCTGCTTGCGTCGATCGGCGACGCCATCGGCTATTGGGCAGATTGGGAGACCATTTTCACGCTCGCGGGCTTTTTCGTCGGCGGCGCGACCACGTTTTTCTACGGCCGCAAGATGCAGAAGCGCCAGAACCGCATCAAGCGCTACATGGCGGTGCTGGGCGAGCGCGACCATGTGACGCTGACGGAACTGCGGGCCATTGTCGGCAAGAAGGAGAGCGTCGTCAAAAACGACGTGGACTACATGCTTCAGAAGAATATGCTCGCCACGGGCGCGTTTCTTGACGAGGGACGCGGTATCCTGTTCCGCAGCGCCGACGCCTACCAGCGCTACTTGCAGGAGCGCACGCAGAAGGAGAACCTCACGCCCAAGGAGGCGAACGAGGGCTACGCCGGCGCACTGCGCGCCATCCGTGAGGCCAACGACCGCATCCCCGACCCCGTGTTCTCGGAGAAGCTCGACCGCATGGAGACGGTGGCGGGCAAGATCTTCCGCGAGGTGGAGGAGCATCCCGAAAAACAGAAGCAGGCGTCCACCTTCTTCGATTACTATCTGCCCACGACCCTCAAGCTGCTGGCGACCTACAGCGAGTTTGAAGGGGCGGGCATTGAGGGCGAGAACCTTCGCTCCGCCAAGGCGCGCATTGAGTCCATCATGGACAATCTGCTGGAGAACTTTGAAAAGCAGCTTGATGAGCTCTACCGCAGCGAGGCGATGGACGTGGATGCGGACATCCGCGTGATGGAGAGTATGCTCAACCGCGACCTCAGCAGTGTGGAGCGCGATTTTGGACTCGGCGGCGGCGCTGCCACCATGAAAGATCCCACGGACTTGAAATGACAACACATCAGTAAATATAAAAGGGAGAGATTCACATGGGCGATTTGAATTATCTGGACTCCATGGCATTCTACGGCGGCAATCTTTATGACGCCTACGAGTACTTCGGCGCGCACCCCGCCGTGCGCGATCAGAAGAACGGCTGGCTGTTCCGCGTCTGGGCGCCGAACGCGCAGTCCGTCTCCGTGGTGGGCGATTTCTGCAACTGGGATCGCAACGCGTACCGCATGTGGCGCAACGACAAGAACATGTGGGAGATTTTCATTCCCGGCCTTGCCGAGTACGACGCCTATAAGTTCGCCGTCACCGGGCCCAAGGGCGAGGTCACGCTCAAGGCGGACCCCTACGGCTTCCACAGCGAAACGCGCCCCAACACCGCCAGCAAGCTCTACGACATTGCGGGCTACCAGTGGCACGACAAGAAGTGGATGGAGCATCGCAAGGATCGCCTGGTCTACGATCATCCGCTCAACATCTATGAAGTCCACCTCGGCTCCTGGCGCAAGCGCCCCAACGGCACGTTCTACGATTATCGCACCATCGCGGATGAGCTCTCCGAATACTGCGCCGACCTCGGCTACAACTGCGTGGAGCTGATGCCCGTCACCGAGTACCCCTTCGACGCGTCGTGGGGCTATCAGGTCACAGGCTATTTCTCCGCCACGTCCCGCTACGGCACGCCCAAGGACTTCATGTACTTCATGGACAAGATGCACGAAAAGGGCATCTCCGTGATCCTCGACTGGGTGCCGTCCCACTTCTGCAAGGACACCCACGGCCTGCGCGACTTCGACGGGACGAGCTGCTATGAGTACGAAGACCCGCGCAAGCGCGAGCATCTGAGCTGGGGCACCCGCGTGTTCGACTACGGCCGCGGCGAGGTCAAGAGCTTCCTGCTCTCCTCGGCGGCGTTCTGGATCAAGGAATTCCACGTCGACGGCCTGCGCGTGGACGCGGTCGCGTCGATGCTCTACCTCGACTATGACCGCCGCGACGGCGAGTGGTCGCCCAACGTCTACGGCGGGCATGAGAACATCGAGGCCATCGAGTTCCTGCGCGAGCTCAACCGCATGGCGTTCTCTATCGACCCCGGATTGATGATGGTGGCTGAGGAGTCTACCGCCTGGCCCATGGTCACAAAGCCCACCGAGATGGGCGGCCTCGGCTTCAACCTCAAGTGGAACATGGGCTGGATGAACGACATGTGCCACTATCTGAAGCTTGATCCGTGGTTCCGCCAGTTCCACCACAAGGATATCACGTTCTCGTTCATGTACGCGTTCTCTGAGAACTATGTCCTGCCCATCTCGCACGACGAGGTTGTGCACATGAAGGGGTCGCTCCGCGGCAAGATGCCCGGTGACGACTGGGGCCAGCTCGCGAGCGTTCGCGGCTTCACAGCGTATCTCTATGCCCACCCCGGCAAGCAGCTCACGTTCATGGGCGCGGAGCTGGGCCAGTGGCACGAGTGGGACTTTGCCAATGAGCTCGACTGGTATCTGCTGCGGGAGAACAAGGAAAACCGCCAGATGCAGGACTTCTTCCGCGCGATCAACAAGTTCTACCTCGACTCCCCCGAACTGTGGGAGATTGATTTCAGCTGGGAGGGCTTCGAGTGGATCGTGCCAGACGACAACGAGAACAACGTCATCGTGTTCCTCCGCCGCGACAAGAAGGGCAATGAGCTGATCTGCGCGATCAACTTCTCGCCCAACCACTATGAGAACTACCGCTTTGGCGTGCCGTCGAAGAAGGAATACACCGAGGTCTTCAACACCGACCGCCCGGAGTTCGGCGGCAGCGGCTGGAACTACAACGGCACCGTGAAGTGCGAGCGGATCTGGTCGCACGACCGCGAGGCGTCCGTCGCCGTGACGCTCCCGCCCTACGGCGCGATCTATCTGCGCGGTACCGGCACCCTGCCCACCGAGGAAGAGGAGCGCGCCGCCGCGGAGAAGGCGGAGAAGAAGGCTCGCAGGGCCGCTTCCAAGACTGCAAAGGCCGCGCCCAAGACAAAGAAGGCCGCGAAGGCCGATGCCAAGGCGGCACCCGCCGCAAAGAAGACCGGAAAGCCCGCCGCCAAAAAGGCCGCGAAGGCAGAACCCGCAGAGAAGCGCAAACCCGGCAGACCCAAAAAGTCCGCCGTTACCACCGATACAGACACCAACGAAAAGAAGTAAAAATAGGAGGGCCACCAGCATGAAAAAAGAATGCATCGCCATGCTGCTCGCCGGCGGACAGGGAAGCCGGCTTTACGTCCTGACGGAGAACATGGCAAAGCCCGCCGTTCCCTTCGGCGGCAAATTCCGCATCATTGATTTCCCTCTCTCCAACTGCACCAACGCGGGCATTGACACAGTGGGCGTTCTGACACAGTATCGTCCGCTGGAGCTCAACAGCTACATCGGCTCCGGTCAGCCCTGGGACCTCGACCGTGATGACGGAGGCGTCCATATCCTGCCCCCGTATCAGAGCGCCACGGGCGCGAGCTGGTACAAGGGCACGGCGAACGCCATCTACCAGAACATCGGCTTTGTCGACATGTACGATCCCGAGTATGTGGTGGTGCTCTCCGGCGACCATATCTATAAGATGGACTACGCCGACATGGTGGCCGCCCACAAGAAGGCGGGCGCGGCGTGCACCATCGCCGTCATGGAGGTACCCTGGAGCGAGGCCTCACGCTTCGGCATCATGAGCGTCGACGGCGAGGACAACATCACCGAGTTCGCCGAGAAGCCCAAGGAGCCCAAGAGCAACCTCGCCTCCATGGGTATCTACGTCTTCACCTGGAGCAAGATGCGCGAGTGCCTCATCCGCGATGAGAACGACCCCAACAGCGAGAACGACTTCGGCAAGAACATCATCCCCATGATGCTCAATGCCGGCGAGAAGATGATCGCGTACCGCTTCGCGGGCTACTGGAAGGACGTCGGTACGCTCGATTCCCTCTGGGACGCCAACATGGACATGCTGGCGACCGGCAGCGGCCTCGACCTCTTCGAGCGCGACTGGCCGATCTATGGCCGCAGCACCTCCGCGCCTCCGGCGCTGCTCGGCAAGAACAGCTCCGTGGAGCACAGCGTCATTACCCGCGGCAGCGTGGTGGACGGCAAGGCGGAGAACTCCGTGCTCTCTGAGAACTGCTGCATTGAAGACGGCGCGACGGTGGAGTATTCCATCCTCATGCCCGGCGCGGTGGTCAAGAAGGGCGCCACGGTCTCCTACGCCATCATCGGTGAGAACACCGTCATCGGCGAGAACGCCGTCATCGGCGCGCGTCCTGACGGCGGCGAGGGCTGGGGCATCACGGTCGTCGGCCCCGAGGTTGACGTACCCAAGGATTACAAGCTCGCGGCGAATCACATGCTCAACAAGAACCTGAAGGAGGTGGCGAGATGAACGGACTGCACGGCATCATTTTCTCGTACGAGAAGGAACCCGGACTGCGGGAGCTGGTCGAGCACCGCATGCCCGCCTCGATCCCCTTTGGCGGACGCTACCGCGTCATCGACTTTATGCTCTCCAATATGCAGAACGCCGGCGTGACGGACGTAGGCGTCGTCCTGCACGGCAACTATCAGAGTCTGCTCGACCATCTGGGCAACGGCAAGACCTGGGATATGTCCCGCAAGTACGGCGGACTGCGCCTGCTGCCCCCGTTTGCGGACAACCGCAAGTACCGCAGCGGCGAGGAGTTTGAAGGCAAGATGCAGGCGCTCGCCGGCGTGCGCTCGTACTTACAGCAGATCCGTCAGGACTACGTCGTCCTCGCGGACAGTGACCTGATCATCAACATCGACCTCGCGGACGTGTTCGAGGCGCACCTCAAGTCCAAGGCGGACATCACCTGCGTCTGCACCCCGAACTACAAGCAGACCGAGAACGCCACATTCTTCCAGCTCGGCGAGGACAACAAGGTGCTCAAGACCCTCTGCGGTCCCAAGAAGCCCGAAGGCTATCACTGCCTGGAGATCTACATTCTCAGCAAGGAACTGCTGCTCCGGCTGGTGGATCAGTGTGAGGCGGAGGAGAAGATCAGCTTCCGCAGCGACGTGCTCAACGGCATGGGCGACCAGTTCGACATCCGCGGCTACGTCTTCAACGGCCTTGCCGCGCAGATCCGCACGGTCAAGGAGTATTATGACCGCAGCATGGATATGCTCGATCCCCGCGTCTATCGCGAGCTGTCCACCGCGGCGCACCCGATCCGCGCCAAGGAGGACGACGAAACGCCCACCTACATTGCGCCGGAGAGCAACTGCACCAACTCCCTCGTGGCCGACGGCTGCATCATCGAGGGCACGGTGGAGAACAGCGTGATCTTCCCGGGCGTCAAGGTCGCCAAGGGCGCGGTGGTCAAGAACAGCATCCTGTTCAAGAACGCCACGGTTGAAGAGAACGCCGAGGTCAGCTATGTGATCGCGGACAAGAACGTGCAGATCCGCCGCGGCAGCCACCTCACCGGGCATGAGAATTACCCGATGGCGATTTCCAAGAACAGCGTGATTTGATCACCTTTCACGGGAGGCGCGGTAAGCGCCTCCCGTCTCAGAGGAGGAACAACATGAATATACTATATGTGACGAGCGAGGCCGCGCCGTTTTGTAAAACCGGCGGCCTTGCCGACGTCGCGGGCAGCCTGCCGCAGGCGCTGGTCAAGACCGGCGACACGGTCAGCGTGATCCTGCCGCTGTATCAGAGCGTGGCGGATCAGTTCCACGACGAGCTGGAGTTCGTCAAGTGGACGTTCGTGCGCCTCGCGTGGCGCAGCGTGTACTGCGGGCTGTTCCGCTGCGAGAAGGACGGCGTAACGTGGTACTTTGTGGACAACGAGTACTATTTCCGCCGCCCCGACCTCTACGGCTACTATGACGACGCCGAGCGCTTCGGCTTTTTCTGCCGCGCGGTGACGGAGCTGATGCACGAACTGCCGGAGAAGCCCGACGTGGTGCATTGCAACGACTGGCAGACCTCGCTGGTGCCCATCTACATCCATGACGAGGCGGTGCGCGACGACTTTTACAAGAGCATCCGTACGGTGATCACGATCCATAACATCGAGTATCAGGGCCGCTATGGCCGCGAACTGCTGGGCGAACTGTTCGGCCTCGCGCCGGGCTGGTACGACGGCGGCACGCTGGCGTATGAGGACGACATCAACCTCTTAAAGGGTGCGATCGTCAACTCCGACGCTGTGACGGCGGTCAGCCCCACTTACGCGCAGGAGCTCAAGTACGCCTACTTTGCCCACGGACTCGAGAACGTGATCTCCATGTGCGAGGGCAAGCTCCACGGAGTACTCAACGGCATCGACGTCAAGAGCTTCGATCCCCGCAATGACAAGAGCCTTGCCGCGACCTATTCTCCTGACAAGCTGGGGGGCAAGGCGAAGTGCAAGGAGCAGCTCCAGCAGACGATGGGCCTGCAGGTCAAGCCCGACGTGCCCATCGTGGCGATGGTCACGCGTCTGGTGTCCCACAAGGGCCTCGACCTGGTGTGCGAGACACTGGATTCCATCATGGAAAAGGACGTCCAGTTTGTCGTGCTCGGCAAGGGTGAGGCACAGTACGAGGCGTTTTTCAACTACGCCTGCCAGCGCTATCCCCGTCGCGTCGCGGTTTATCTCGGCTACTCCGACGCGCTCGCGCGCCAGATCTATGCCGGCGCGGATCTCTTCCTGATGCCGTCCAAGAGCGAACCCTGCGGCCTTTCGCAGATGATCGCCATGCGTTATGGCACGCTCCCCATCGTCCGCGAGACGGGCGGACTCAAGGACACGGTACAGCCGTACCAGTCCTGGAACGGCGAGGGCAACGGCTTCACATTTGCCAATTACAATGCCGGCGACATGTGCCACGTTGTCTGCGAGGCCATCGACCTCTATCATAACAATCCCGATGCGTTCAAGCTCCTGCAGAAGCGCGACATGAACGAGGATTTCAGCTGGAAACGCAGCGCCGAAGAATACCACGCCATTTATGAAAATCTGTGTAAATAGGCAGCAAGGAGACATTGAATGACATCCATCAACAACGTAAACAACATGAAAAAAGCCCTCCGCGACAAGCTGAAGCTGAGCTACGGCTGCAGCGTTGAGGAGGCGAGCGAAGCCCAGATGATGCGCGCCGCCGCGCTGGTGCTCCGCGAGATCATGGCGGACCGCGAGATCAGCACGAAGCGCGCGACGCGCGAGCAACAGGCGCGGCAGGTGCACTACCTCTCCATGGAGTTCCTTATGGGCCGCAGCCTGATGAAGAACGCCTACAACCTCGGCCTCAGCGACACGCTGACCAAGGCGCTCGACGAGCTGGGCTTCCGCGCCGCCGACGTGTTCGAGGCGGAGCCGGATGCGGCACTCGGCAACGGCGGCCTCGGCCGTCTTGCCGCCTGCTATCTGGACTCGCTGAGCACATTGGAGATCCCTGCCACCGGCTATTCCATCTGCTATGAGCTGGGCATTTTCCGCCAGCGCATCGTGGATGGCGAGCAGGTGGAGCTGCCGGACAACTGGAAGGAGTTGGGCAGCGCGTGGCTCGTGCAGAAGCCGCAGGAGACAGAGACCGTCCTCTTCGGCGGCACGCTCCGCCGCTTCATGGACAACGGCCGCCTCCACGTCGTCAACGAGGGCGCGACGCCTGTGCTGGCGGTGCCCTGCGACATGGAGATCGCCGGCTTCAAGACCGACCATGTCAACACGCTGCGCCTGTGGGATGCCAAGTCTCCCGCGCCGCTGGATATGTCCCTGTTCTCGCAGGGCGAGTACCTGCGCGCAGTGGAGCAGCACGCCATGGCGGAGACCATCGCCAAGGTGCTCTATCCCGAGGACAACCACTACGAGGGCAAGTCCCTGCGCTTAAAGCAGCAGTACTTCTTCGTTTCCGCCACGATGCAGTCCATCGTGCGCAAGCACATCGAGGTCTGCGACACGGTGATGAACTTCCACGAGAAGAACGTCATCCAGATCAACGATACCCATCCCGCGCTGGTCATTCCCGAGCTGATGCGCATCTTTATGGACGACGCGGGCCTTGAGTGGGACGAGGCGTGGGAAATCACCCGCCAGAGCGTTGCTTACACCAACCACACCGTGCTGGCCGAGGCGCTGGAGCGCTGGCCGCAGGAGCTGGTCAAGACCCTGCTGCCGCGTATCTGGGAGATCATCGACGAGATCGCCCGCCGCTGGCAGGAGCATGTGGAAGAATTCTACCATGATGGCGCGAAGACCGCCGAAATGGCGATCGTCTGGGACGGCCAGGTGCGCATGGCAAACCTCTGCGTCGCGGTCTGCACCGCGGTCAACGGCGTCAGCGCACTGCACTCCGATATCCTCCGCAAGGATCTCTTTAAGGATGCCTACGGCATGACGCCGGAGAAGTTCCAGAACGTCACCAACGGCATCGACCACCGCCGCTGGCTCAGCGAGATCAACCCCGGCCTCGACAGCCTCATCAAGGAGCTCGCGGGCAACGACGACTATCTGATGAAGCCGCTGGAGCTCAAGAAGCTCGAGCAGTTCGCGGACGATGGCGCAGTGCTCGATCGCCTCGCGGAAATCAAGCACGCCAACAAGGAGCGCCTCGCCAAGCACGTCAAGCGCGCGTCGGGGCTGGTGCTCAATCCGGACGCGATCTTCGACGTGCAGGCCAAGCGCCTGCACGAGTACAAACGCCAGCTTTTGAACGTCCTGCACATCATCTCGCTCTATCACGAGCTGCAGGACGACCCGAACAAGGAGATGCAGCCTCACACGTTCCTCTTCGGCGCGAAGGCGGCGCCGGGCTACGCCGTGGCAAAGCGCATCATCCACCTCATCAACTCGCTGGCGGATCAGATCAACAACGATCCCATCTGCAAGGATAAGCTGCAGGTCAAGTTCCTTGAGAACTACCGCGTGTCGCTCGCGGAGATTCTGATGCCCGCCTCCGAGGTGAGCCAGCAGATCTCGCTCGCCGGCAAGGAAGCATCCGGCACCGGCAACATGAAGTTCATGATGAACGGCGCGCTGACCGTCGGCACGCTGGATGGCGCGAACGTCGAGATGCACGAGGTGCTTGGCGACGAGAACATGTTCCTCTTCGGCCTCCACGCCGACGAGGTGGTGCGCGTGAAGCGCGAGGGCTACATGCCGCAGATGCTCTACAACCGCGATGAGAAGCTGCACCGCGTCATCGACCAGCTCCGCTGGGGCTTCCGCGACGGCGTGAGCTATGACGACCTCGCACAGCGCTTGCTGATGAACGACGAGTACATGCTGCTCCAGGATTTTGCATCCTACTGCGAGGCGGAATCGCGCATGAGCGCGACCTATGCCGACAGCCGTGCGTGGAATCGCATGTCGCTTTTGAACATCGCCCGCAGCGGCATCTTCGCCGCCGACCGCGCCGTGGCGCAGTACGCGGACAACATCTGGCATGTTCCGCACAGATAACAACTAAGGACTAAGCAGCTATGGAATACACACAGGGCGTACGCTTTGACACGCTTGGGCTTCTGCCTGAGATGGAGCGTGCGCTGGAAAAGAAGGGCATCACGGAATCCACGCCCATTCAGGCGGGCTGCATCCAGCCCATGCGGGAGTGGAAGGACGTGATCGCCAAGGCGCCGACCGGCACGGGCAAGACCTTTGCCTTCGGCATCCCCATCATTGAGCACATTGACGCCGAACGGGAAGAGGTGCAGGCGGTCATCATGGCACCCACACGGGAGCTTGCCATGCAGATCACCGATGAGCTGCGCGACCTCTGCGCCTTCCTGCCCGGCATCCGCATGGTCTGCCTTTACGGCGGCGCGCCCATTGGCAAACAGATCGACCAGCTCAAGAAAAAGCCTCAGATCGTTGTCGCGACGCCGGGACGGCTGAGCGATCACATGAAGCGCCGCACCGTGAAGCTCGACCATGTGGACACGGTCATCCTCGACGAGGCTGACCGCATGCTGGACATGGGCTTTGTGCACGACGTGACCCGGATCATGGACAAGATTCCGTCGCGCAAGAACCTCGGCATGTTCTCGGCGACCATCTCCCGCGAGGTGCTGGACATCAGCTGGATGTACCAGCGCGACCCGGAGGAGATCACCGTCCGCGCCGAGGAGGAGAACAAGCCTGACATCCTGCAATACCGCATCGACGTGGACCAGAACGACAAGGTCGCCGCCATCGCCCGCATCATCCGGCAGGGCGAGCTGGAGCGCGTGATCGTATTCTGCAACACCAAAGGTATGGTGGAGCGGCTGAAGAAGTATCTTGAGATGGAGGGGCTGGACGTGGACTGCATCCACGGTGACATCCCCCAGAAGAAGCGCGAGCAGGTCATGGCGCGTTTCCGCCGCGGCGAGCTGCCCGTATTCATCGCGACCGACGTGGCTGCCCGCGGCATCGACGTGGACGACGTGGACGCCGTGTTCAACTACGACGTGCCGCAGGAGAACGAGTACTATGTCCACCGCATCGGGCGCACGGGCCGTGCCAAGCGCCGCGGCATCGCGTTCACTCTGGTGGCGGACTATCCGTCCAGGATGAAACTCGACGAGATCGCCAAGGTCACCGACAGCACGCTGCTGACGGCGCACTTTGACGAAGAGGGGAAGCTCGTCGAAGGCGAACTGTCCCGCTGAAAAAGACCCCGCAGGGAGCTTCCAATGCAGCATATAAAAAAACTGTTCTGCATACTGCTCAGCGCGCTCATGCTGATGGGCGCGCTTTCCGGCTGTGCGGAGGAGGAGACAGAGGAGCAGGCTCGTTTTCTGCTGCGCGCCGCCGTCTGTGACGCGGTCGATAGCTTTGATCCCGCTGTGAATACCGATGTGCGCGCAGAGGTGATTTTCTACGCGCTGTATGAAAATCTGATGCGCTTTGACTTTGACGAGGAGGGCCGCGCAACCGTGACGCCCGGCATCGCCAAGGAATATGAAGAGACCCAGAACTTCGACGGCACGGTGGACTATGTGTTCACGCTGCGCTCCACCGCCCGCTGGTCGGACGGTACCCGCGTCAAGGCGAAGGACTTCGTTTACGCGTGGAAGCGTCTGGCCGATCCCGCCTTCGACTCGCCCAACAGCGAGCTGCTCTCGATGGTGGCAGGCTACGACGCCGTGCGCGCCACCGGCGATCTTTCCAAGCTGGCGGTGAAGGCGGAGGGAGACTCGACGTTTCGCGTGACGCTCAGCGTCCCGTGCGCCTATTTTCTCACCGATGTTTGCACGGCGGTGGCGACGATGCCTCTGCGCAGCGATCGCGTGAGCGAGAGAGAGGATTGGGCAAGCGGCAGCGACGTGCCCTGCAACGGACCGTATCAGGTCAGCTTCTGGGCCAGAGACAGCTACGTTCAGCTTCGCCGCAGCGCATCGTACTATGACAGCCGCGCCGTGATACCGGATCTGCTGAGATTGTCCTTTGTCCGCGATGTCTCTGAAGCGGAGAAGCTGTACGATGGCGGCGAGGTGGACTGCGCCGTGGCGCAGCCCGATCGCGAGGATGCGGCGTTGCATCCGCCGCTGCAAACGGTGGTTTGTGTGCTCTACAACCACATGAGCGATGTGTTTTCCAACGCTCACGTCCGCCGCGCCTTTGACCTGACGCTGGATCGCACGGCGCTTGCCGCCGCGGCCGGTCCCGGTATGCGTCCCGCTGCAGGCTTCATACCCGATGGCGTCACCGGCAACGGTAAGCTGTTCCGCGATGAGGTGGATAACCTCTGCGCCGTGGACGAGGAGGGCTATGCCGCCCGCTGTCTGGAGGCGGAGAGTGAGCTGCGCCTCGGCGGCTTCTGGGGCGGCGTCGGCTTCCCGGAGGTCAGCCTCATCTATCCTGTCGACAGCACATTGCACACAGCGGCGCAAGGCGCGGTGGCAGCGTGGAATGAAAAGCTGCACCTCCGCCTCAAGTGGGAGGGACTTGAGCGAGAGGAGTACGATCGCCGGATCGCCGAAGGGGAGTACGACATCGCCCTCAATCAGATCGCGGCGCCGCACGATGACGCGGCCGACTATTTGGCGCAGTTCGCCGGAACGGACGCCAACAACGCGCTCCACTACGTCAACAAACCGTTTGACCTGCTCATCGGTGTAGCGGAGACCTCACGCGATCCCGCTGCGCGCACGGCGGTTCTCCATGACGCGGAGGCGCTGCTGCTGGAGGATACGGCACTCTCGCCGCTCTACTTCGGCTCCACAGCCTATCTGCTGCGGGATACGCTGAGCGGTGTGCGCTGTGATCTGAGGGGCGTGCCCCGTTTTGATGCCGCGACACAAGCGGAACCTGAAGTATGACATAAAAAAGCCGCCCGTTGGGGCGGCTTTTTTGATGGGGTTTACTGTTTTTTGTACTTGCGGCGTTTTGCCTCGTGGCGCATGGCAAGTTCCTTGGTTGGTGCGGCGGCGAGCGCGCGCTCACGGCGCTCCACGACCTCCTGCGGCTTGGCCTGAATGTCACCGGAGGCCAAAAGCGCCTCCTTGGTCATCAGCGGGCCGATCAGTTCATAGATCAACACGGCGAAGAGCACGATGTTGCGCACCAGCGGGCCATCCACCGAGCCGAGCTGCTGCGCCGAGACGCACATACCCAGCGCGACGCCCGCCTGCGGCAGCAGCGTGATGCCAAGGTGTTTGACGACGTTGGGGCTGCACTTGACCGCCTTGGCGGAGAAGTATGCGCCGAAGTACTTGCCCAGCGAGCGGGAGAGGATGTAAATGACGCCGATGAGCACCAGCAGCGGCTGGGAGAACACCTCCAGCTGCAGCTCCGCGCCGCTGATGACAAAGAATACCGCGAGCAGCGGCTGCGACCAGCGGTCCGCGCGGCCCATCAGGTCGTCGGAGAGCGGGGAGAGGTTGCAGAACACGGTACCCAGCATCATGCACACCAGAAGCGAGGAAAAGCCAATGCGGACGCCGCCGATGTGGAATTCCAGCGACGAAAGCCCTACGGTCATAAACACGAAAGCAATCGTCATCGAGGTGCGGTTGGAGTTTGAGTGGAACATGCGCTCCAGCTCCGTGAGGATCAGACCGGCAACTGCGCCGAGCAGCAGCGAGCAGATGATCTCCAGCAACGGCTCGACGATGATCGAGACCACGTTGACCGTGCCGGAGAGCATCGCCTTCGCCATGCCGAAGGATACGGCAAAGGCGATCAGGCCAACCGCGTCATCCAGCGCGACAATGGGCAGCAGCAGGCTTGTCAGCTCGCCCTTGGCCTTGTACTGGCGCACGACCATCAGCGTCGCCGCCGGCGCGGTGGCGGTGGCGATGGCGCCGAGGGTGATCGCCGCGGGCGCGGAGAGCAGGTCGGGGCGCGCCGTGTGGAACGCCAGCAGCGTGCAGTCCACCAGCAGGCACGCAGCCAGTGCCTGGATCACACCGATGATCAGCGCCTGGCGGCCGGTCTTGCGGAGCTGCTCGAGACGGAACTCATCGCCGATGGAAAACGCGATGAAGCCCATCGCGACCTTGGAGAGGACGTTGAGCGTCGCGACGTCGTCATAGGTGGCAAAGCCGAGGCCGGGAACGCCGAGACGTCCGAGAACAAAGGGGCCGATCAAAACACCCGCAACGAGAAACGCGGTTACGTCTGGCAGGCGCCATTTGCCGAAGATTCGCGTCATCATCAGCCCTGCGAACAGGGCAAACGCGACATTGAGCAGTGCGTACATGGGAAAAACTTCTTTCTATAGCGTAATGAACGGAGCGTGGCTCCAAATGCGGCATTATAGTCTCTTTGTCGGGAAAAAGCAAGGGATAAAACTCAGATTTTACGGAGGATTAACACCGTCGACTTTGTCATTGCAAACAAGGGCGGAACATGCTAAACTGTTATCAACAAGCATAGGAGGGATGACCATGCGCATAGCGATCCCGACGGATGAGGAAGAGCGCGTCGCCGCGCTGGACAAGTGCGGGACGATCCGACTGTATGAGGATGACCACGGCCGCATCGTGCGGCAGAGCGAGATGCCGGTGGCAGGCAACGTGCTGGACACCGTGGAACGCAGCGGTGTGGATGTGCTGGTTTGCGGCGAGCTGACGGCGGACGAGCGCCGCGCCCTCGCGGAGGACGGCATATTGCTGGCGGCAGGGTACAGCGGCAGCGCGAACGCGGCGGTGCGGACATACCTCGGCACGGCGATTGCCTGCGACCCCAGCAACAACTGCAACTACTGCGGGCATAAAACCGAATGTGAGCTGGAAGGCCACGGGGCATAAAAAAGAGACGGCTCTGCGCCGTCTCTTTTTTGCGTTGATTACTGCCTTCTCAGATTGCTGGAGGTCGCCTCGGCACGACTGGTGCCGGAGGTGGTGGCGGGAGCGGAGGCCTCCACTGCAGGCTGTGTGGTGGAGAGGTAGTCGGAATTGATCCAGCCGAAGCGGCTGCCCACCTTCACGAAAGACCAGTTGCCGTCGCGGGCTGCGACCTGCACCTTTTCGCCGCGATCCACGGTGGTGATCTTGGTGTAGCTGGTGGCAGGGCCGCCGCGGAGATTGACGCCCGCAGTGGTGTAATAGGTCTTGTAGCCATCCAGCAGATTTGTGGGTTTGACCTGCACCTCGTTGTGACCGGAGAGGTCGAGCCACGAGACCGCGCTGTCATCTTTGCCGCTCTCTGAAGCCTGAGCGGGCTTGTCGGCGTCCTCGGGGGACACATCGTCCCCGCCGGCGGACGTTCTGTCACGGACGGCGGCGAGGTCATCCTGCAGCTGCGCAACCTGCTGCTCCAACTCCGTCACCTGCTCGGTGGCGGCTTTGAGCTTCTTGTTGGCGCTGCCCAACCGGACGCTCAGCACGATCGAAAGGATCAGCATGATGATCACGGCGGCAAACATACACATGAACACGATAAAAAGCGGATTGTACTTCTGGCTTTTACGGCTGACGCGGCGTCCTTCCATAATGTGGCCCTCCCTGCGCTGTTTTTCGCGTCTATTCTACAAGATATAGTGTCATTATGTCAAGTGGCTTATTCTATATGACGCGGAAATTTGCAAAAAGTTCCTCCATCAGCTATAATTTCTCTGCAAAGGAAAAGGGGGCGGTCTGGATGCGAAAACCGACGGCGCGCGCCGCGGCCTATGGCTATGCCTGCGCGCTGGTGACCGTTTTGTGGCTGTTTTTGCCTCACGGCGGCTACGAGCGCCTGTTGGAGGGCAAGTACACCTGCTTTCTGCTGCTGACGGTCGGATATCTTTCCGCAACCCTCTGGACTGACCGACGGGAGCTGGGGAGGGTGCGATGGACGGCCGCCGACGCGGCGGCTGCGGCATACCTGTTTGCGTCGGCGCTTTCGTCGTTTTGCTCGCCCTACGGCGCGCAGACGCTGCTTGGCGGCACGCGGCGGGACGGTCTGGTGACGCTGACACTCTATGTGCTGACCTTCTGGCTGCTCTCGCGGCATCTGCGCCCCGATCGGCGGCTGCTTTTCCTCACGGCGCTGTCCGCGACGATCTGCGACGCGCTGGTTCTGCTCCAGCTGCGGGGACGCAATCCGCTTTGGCTTTACCCGGCGGGGCTGAACTACTTTGACGGGGACGTTGCCTATGCGGGCTTTTACGCCGGAACGTCCGGCAACATCGACTTTACGGCGTTTCTGCTGGCACTGGCGGCCTGCGTGCTGACCGCCGCCATGCTCCGGCTGCGGCTTTGGGCGCTCACGCCGACGGTTGCGCTGACGCTCTGGACGCTCTGCCGCCTTGACGTCGCGGCGGCGTGGGTCGGGATCGCCTGCGCGGCGATTTGGGGTCTTGCGCTGCTGATCCCGCGACGGCGAGCGCTGCTGCTTTCCGCTGTGCTGACTGTGGCTGCGCCGGCGTTCTTGCTGTGTTATCAGGGCGAAAGCCAAACGCTGCGTGAGGCGTCGCTGTTGCTGCGCGGAAGGGCGGACGGCTCGTTTGGCTCGGGACGGCTTTCGATCTGGCGCGACTGTTGGTATCTGGTGCGGGAGCGCCCACTGCTGGGCGGCGGGCCGGACACGCTGTGGCTCCGGGGGCTGGAGCCCCTTGCGTGGGTACACGACGGAAGCGTGATTCCGTCGGACATCACGGCGGCACACAACGAGTACCTGAACATCCTGGCCAATCAGGGCGCAGTCGCGCTGGCGGCGTATCTCGTGCTGCTGGCGATGGCGCTGCTGCACTGCTTCCGCCGGGCGTCCGAGCCGCGCTGCGCGCTGTGCGGCGTTGGCCTTTTGTGCTATGCGGCGATGGCGGTATTCTCGATTTCGACCTGCATCACAGCCCCGTTTGTATGGCTCTTGCTTGCTTTGTGCAATCCGCATGAGAATCACGAAAAAACGCAGTTGAAAAATGGGCAGAAATAACGTACAATAGAACAGTCAGAATATGGAAAAGGCGAAAGCGTGGTGATAACATGACAATGGACGACATCCGGAAAGTGACAGAACTCGAGGAAAAGGGGCGTGCCGACAAGGCGAACGCGGAGACTCGCATCCGGCAGGCACTTGCGGAGGCGGAGCGCGAAGGCAGCTCTCGTATGCAGCAGATCCGCAAGGAGGCTGCCGAGGAGGGGAAAAGGCTCCTCGGAGAGGCTGAGGAACGCGCAGCCGCTGCCGCGGTGGAGATTACCAGAGACGCTGAGCGCGAAGGTGATCAGCTGCGCAGCAAGGCACGCAGCCGCATGAACGAAGCGGCGAAATTTATCGTCGGAAGGGTCGTGAAGAGCTGAAATGATTGTAAGAATGAAAAAGCTCCACGTCATTGCCATGGCCGGCGAGCGCAAACGGCTGATCGACGGTCTGCTCCATCTCGGCTGCGTGGAAATCAGCGAGCCGACGGACAAGCTGTCAGACCCTGAATGGTCGGCGCTGCTGAAGCGGCACGGCTCGGCGCTCACCCAGCGCCGGCTGGAGCTTGCCGAGGTGCAGGATGCGCTGGACGCCATCGGACGCTATGGCAAGGCGAAGGAAAAAGCGCTTCATCTGCGCCCCGGCGTGACGGAGGAAGCGTTTCTGGACGAGGAGACCGCCCGTGAGGCGGGTGCGGCAAGTCGTGAGATCAACGACACGCTCAAGTTTCTCGCCCAACTGAAATCCGATGAAAACCGGATGCTCGCACTGCGGGCGAGTCTGGAGCCGTGGGAGGCGCTGGACGTGCCGCTGGAGCATCATGGCACGGCGCACACGGTCAGCCGCCTGGAGGTTTGCCCCGCGGCGGTGAGCATAAAGGCTGTGCGCGCGGCGCTGGACGAGGAGGACGTTGCCGCGCAGCTCTACGAGATCAGCGCGGACAAGCAGCAGCGCTACGTCTATGTGCTCTGCCTACGCTCTGAGGAGGAGAAGACGCAGGAGATCCTGCGCACCTTCGGCTTCAGCGTGACGGTGTTTGCCATCCCGCACGGCACGGCAAAGGAGAACATCCAGCGCGAGGACGTGCTGATTGCGAAAAACCGCGTGCAGCAAAAGGACGCCATCGAGACGCTGAGCCAGTGTGACGGCGACCGCGACGCGCTGCGGATGTATGCCGACCGGCTGACCACTGAGATGCTGCGCGAGGAGAACATCGAGTCCCTGCTCACCGACGGTACGGTGCTGGTCTTTGAGGGCTGGGCTCCGGCGGAGAACATGGCCGAGGTGTGCACGCTGCTCGATCAGTGCGGCTGCGCGTGGGAGGCGGAGGACCCCTCGGAGGAGGATATTCCCAATGTGCCGGTGGCGCTCAAGAACAACTGGTTCTCCCGACCGCTGAACATGGTGACGGATATGTATTCGCTGCCGAGTTACCGCGGCGTGGACCCCAACCCGCTGATGGCATTTTTCTTCATCCTGTTCTACGGTATTATGATGGCGGATATGGGATATGGTCTCGTGATGATGGCACTGTCCTACGTTGTCATCAAGAAGTCGCGGCCCAACGGCCCGACGATGCGGAACATGATGCCGCTGATGTTCTACTGCGGTGTGGCTACCTTTGTGATGGGCGCGCTGACGGGCGGTTTCTTCGGCGACTTTATTCCGCAGATCGTCAAGCTGGTTTCCGGCAAGGAGATCACGATGCCGGCGCTGTTTAACCCGCTGGACGACGCGGTGACGGCGCTGATCGGCTCGCTGGTGCTGGGTGTGATCCATATTTTCTTCGGTATGGGCGTAAGCATCAGCATGAAGGTCAGGCGCGGACAGGCGATGGACGCGCTGTGCAACGAGGGTGCGTGGTATCTGGTATTCGCCCTCGGCGCGGCGGCGGTCCTGACCAAGAGCATGGTGTTCGTGTGGATCATCCTGATCCTGCTCGCCGTGACCCAGAGCTATGGCAAGAAGGGCGTCGTCGGCAAGCTGATGGGCGTCTTCGGTTCGCTCTACAGCAACATCACGGGCTATTTCAGCGACATTCTGTCGTACTCCCGTCTGATGGCGCTGATGCTCGCCGGTGCGGTCATCGCGCAGGTGTTCAATACCATCGGCTCGATCACCAACAACGTGGTAGCGTTCTTCATCATCTCCATGCTGGGCAACGCGCTGAACTTTGCGCTGAACCTGCTGGGCTGCTATGTGCACGATATGCGCCTGCAGTGCCTCGAGTTCTTCAGCCGGTTCTACGAGGACGGCGGCAAGCCGTTCAAGCCCCTGGAGATCCAAACCAAATACGTGGATATTGTAGAAAACTAACAATAAATACATTTTTAGGAGGAATTAACTATGTTTGATCAGATTGGCGGAATGGCGTTGGCTCTGTTTGGCGCCGGTCTCGCGGTGGGCCTCTCCTGCGTCGGCAGCGCAAAGGGCACCGGCATCGCCGGTGAAGCCGGTACCGGCCTTCTGAGCCAGGACCCCAGCAAGTCCGGTAAGGTCATGGTTCTTCAGCTGCTCCCCGGCACGCAGGGCCTGTACGGCCTGGTCGTGTTCTTCGTCTGCCTGACCCGCATCGGCATCCTCGGCGGTGCCGTGCCCGCGACGGCGGCCGACGGCATGAAGTACCTCGCGGCGTGCCTGCCCATGGCGCTCGGCGGCCTGCTGTCCGCCATCGCACAGGGTCGTGTGGCCGCAGGCTCCATCAACATTCTCGCGAAGAAGCCCGACGACTGGTCCAAGGGCCTGATCCTCTGCGGTATCGTTGAGTTCTATGCCATTCTTTCGCTGCTCGCGTCGATGCTGATGCTGCTGTTCATGGTGTGAGAAAGGGAGGGTCTGCAATGAACGGACTCGAACGGATCACGAGCCGCATCGAAGCGGAGGCGAGGAGCGAGGTTCAGACCGTCGTCGAAGCCGGCCGGGCTGAGATATCCAAAGCTGTGGACGGCTGGGTGCAGAAGATCGAAGCCGAGCGCAGGGAACTGATCGAGCGCAACGAAAAGGCTGCCGCTGAGCGCGAGGAGCGTCTCAAGAGCGCGGCGGAGATGGACGCGCGCAAGACCATTCTCGCCACCAAGCAGGAGCTGGTGGAGGAGGCCTACGCCATGGCGCTGGATCAGCTGTGCAAGCTCAGCGGTCAGGAGAAGATCGACCTGCTCGCCGAGCTGCTGGTGCGGGCTTCGTCCTCCGGCACGGAGGAGGCCGTCTTTTCCGAGGCGGACAGGGCCGACGGCGCAAAGGCGGTCGATCGGGCCAACGCAGCCTCCGGCAAGAAGCTGACGGCGTCCGAGGACACCGCCCCCATCCGCGGCGGCTTTATCCTGCGGGACAAGAACGTGGAGGTCAACTGCGCGTTCGAAACGCTGGTTCGCCTGCAAAAGGCGGAGACGGCGGGAGCAGTCGCAAAGATACTGTTCCAGTAAGATAGGCAAGGAGGGAACGCCTTGGCTAAGTTTAAAGATACGGATTATCTGGCAATCTCCGCAAGCGTGCGCGTGCTGGAGAACAGCCTGCTGACCAAAGAGCAGTACGAGCAGCTCATTGCCGCCAAGTCGGACGATGAGGAGGCGAAGCTGCTGCAATCCTTCGGCTACGGACAGCTGGAGCCGAAGCATCCCGAGGCGATCGACGCCGACCTGATGGCCGTGCGCGCCGACGCGCTGGATGAGCTGGCCGCCGCTATGCCGACGCCGGGTGATCTGGATGTATTCAAAATCAAATACGACTACCACAACGTCAAGGTCCTGCTCAAGGCGGAAGCGACGAATGTGAGCCCCGGTGAGATGCTCATCGGACTCGGCCGCGCCAGCGACAAGGAGATGTACCTTGCGCATCAGGAGCGCGACGGCAGCAACCTGCCCGGTCACATCGACGATGCCGCCCGCGAGGGCTACGATATTCTGGCGGCCACCCGCGACCCGCAGCTGTGCGACATCGCAGTGGATCGCTGGTACTTCATCGACCTGCTGGAGACGGCGGAGGCGACCGGCAGCGAATTCCTGCTCGGCTATACCCGGTTGATGGTTGACGCCGCCAACCTGCGGACGCTGGTGCGCACCCTGCGCATGGGCAAGAACGCGGACTTTCTGCGCGGCGTGGTCTTTGACGGCGGTACGGTTTCGACCGACGAGCTGCTGCGCGTGAGCGCGGGCGGCGGCAGCGGCCTTGCTGAGCTTTATGCGCCGACGATTCTCGCTGCGGCGGGTACCGCGGGCGCGAAAGCGATCTCCGGCGGCTCGCTGACCGACTTTGAGCGGGAGTGCGATGATGCGCTCAGCGCATACCTTGAATCCGCACAGCTTATTCCTTTCGGCGAGGCGCCGGTGCTGGCGTACCTTGCCGCGCGCGAGACGGAGTTCACCAATCTCCGCATTATCCTCATGGGCCGCATGGCTGGCGTACCGGCAGACGTTATCCGCAGCCGGCTGCGCGCCGTGTATGTGTAAGGGAGGCGAGGAAGAACCATGGCAGCAACCTACAGCATTGCCGTTGTCGGCGACTGGGATTCCGTGATGGGCTTCCGTGCGCTTGGGCTGGAGACGCATCCCGTCAGAACCCCGGATCAGGCGCGCGAGGAGATCAAGCGCCTCGCCAAGACCGACTGTGCGGTGATCTACCTCACAGAGACACTGGCAAAGGCCATGCCCGACGTGCTCGACCGCTACAAGGACGAGCTGCGTCCGGCCATCATCCTGATCCCGGGTCGTGAAGGCTCTCTGGGCATCGGGCGAGACAACATTCAGCGCGCCATCGAACGTGCGGTCGGCGCAGACATTTTGTAACCAAATCCTTTAAGAAAGAAGGGATCAACCTTTGGCTGGTAAGATTGTTAAAGTTTCCGGGCCGCTGGTGGTCGCGACGGGGCTTGCCGACGCGAACATGTCCGACGTCGTGCGCGTCGGTCCCCAGCGCCTGATCGGCGAGATTCTGACCATGAAGGGCGACACCGCATCCATCCAGGTCTATGAGGAGACCTCGGGCCTCGGCCCGGGCGCGGAGGTGGAGACCACCGGCGCACCGATGAGCGTGGAGCTCGCCCCCGGTATGATCGAGGGCATTTACGACGGTATCCAGCGCCCGCTGGAGAAGATCGTCGAAAAGGTCGGCGCGAATATCACGCGCGGCGTGGAAGTCCCCGCCGTCGACCACGACAAGAAGTGGGAGTTCACCGCCACTGCCAAGGTCGGCGATAAGGTCGTCGGCGGCGACATCCTCGGCACTGTGCCGGAGACGCCGGTGGTGCTCCACAAGATCATGGTGCCGCCCAATGTCAGCGGCACGATCACCGCCATCAAGAGCGGCAGCTTCACCGTCACGGAGCAGTTCGGCACCCTCAAGACCGACGACGGCAAGGAGGTTCGCCTCCAGATGCTCCAGAAGTGGCCTGTCCGTATCGGCAGACCCTATCAGAAGAAGTATCCGCCGGTTAAGCCGCTCAGCTCCGGCCAGCGCATCATCGACACGCTGTTCCCCATCGCCAAGGGAGGCACGGCGGCTGTCCCCGGCCCCTTCGGCTCGGGCAAGACGGTCGTGCAGCACCAGCTGGCGAAGTGGTCGGATGTGGACATCGTCATCTACATTGGCTGCGGCGAGCGCGGCAACGAGATGACCGACGTTCTGCGCGAGTTCCCCGAACTGAAGGACCCGCGCACCGGCGAGAGCCTGATGAAGCGCACGGTGCTGATCGCCAACACCTCCGATATGCCTGTTGCGGCGCGTGAGGCGTCGGTTTATACCGGCATTACCATCGCGGAGTATTTCCGCGACATGGGCTACGATGTGGCGGTCATCGCGGACTCCACCTCCCGCTGGGCCGAGGCCCTGCGTGAGATGTCCGGCCGTCTTGAGGAGATGCCCGGCGAAGAAGGCTACCCCGCGTACCTTGCCTCCCGTCTCGCGCAGTTCTATGAGCGCGCGGGCAGCGTGGAGTGCATCGGCTCCGACGAGCGCCGCGGCAGCCTGACCGCTGTCGGCGCGGTCTCGCCTCCGGGCGGCGACCTCTCCGAGCCGGTCTCCCAGGCGACGATGCGTATCGTCAAGGTGTTCTGGGCTCTGGATTCGTCGCTGGCCTATCGCCGTCACTTCCCGGCGATCAACTGGCTCAACTCCTACTCGCTGTACCTCGACTCCCTCAAACCGTGGTTTGACGAGAACCTGGGCGAGAGCTTCATGCGCAACCGCACGCAGGCGATGTCCATCCTTCAGAGCGAGGCGAGCCTCAACGAGATCGTCCAGCTGGTCGGTAAGGACGCCCTGTCCCCCGGCGATCAGCTGACCCTTGAGGTTGCGCGTATGATCCGCGAGGACTACCTGCAGCAGAACGCATTCACCGATATCGACGGCTATTCCAGCTACGACCGCCAGGGCAAGCTGCTCGACATCATTCTCGAATATGACCGCCGCTGCCGTGACGCCATTGCTAAGGGCGCGCAGGTCACGAAGCTCTTTGAGATCCCGTCCCGTGAAGCGATCGGCCGCGCCAAGAGCGTACCGGTCAAGGAGTACGCCGAAGCGTATGACAAGATGCGTCTCGCCATGGCGAAGGAGATCGAAGACATTGCCGCACAGGGAGGTGAGGACTGATGATCCGTGAATACAAAACCGTAGAGGAGATCGTAAGCCCTCTGATGATGGTTCGCATGGTCGAGGGTGTCACCTACGACGAGTTGGTGGAGATCGAGCTGCATGACGGCTCCATCCGCCGCGGCAAGGTGCTGGAGGTCAACGGCGACACTGCCGTCGTCCAGCTCTTCGAGTCCGCTGCCGGCATCAACCTCGCCGACGCGAAGGTACGCTTCCTCGGTCACCCGCTGCAGCTGGGTGTGTCCGGCGATATGCTCGGCCGCGTGTTTAACGGCATGGGCCAGCCCATTGACGGCGGCCCTGAGATTCTGCCTGAGGAATACCGCGACATCAACGGCCTGCCGATGAACCCGGCGGCGCGCGACTATCCCAACGAGTTCATTCAGACCGGCGTTTCCACCATCGACGGTTTGAACACGCTGGTGCGCGGCCAGAAGCTGCCGATCTTCTCCGGCTCCGGCCTGCCCCATGCCAACCTCGCCGCGCAGATCGCGCGTCAGGCGAAGGTGCTTGGTGACGCGGCGTCCAACTTTGCGGTTGTGTTCGCCGCCATCGGCATCACGTTCGAGGAATCCGAGTTCTTCGTCAGTGAATTCCGCCGCACCGGCGCCATCGACCGTACGGTGCTGTTCTCCAACCTCGCCAACGACCCTGCCGTCGAGCGTATCTCCACGCCGCGTATGGCGCTGACCGCCGCGGAGTATCTGGCGTTTGAGAAGGATATGCACGTGCTGGTCATCATGACCGATATCACCAACTACGCCGAAGCGCTCCGCGAGGTTTCGGCGGCGAAGAAGGAAGTTCCCGGCCGCCGCGGCTTCCCCGGCTACCTCTACACCGACCTTGCCACGCTCTATGAGCGCGCGGGCCGTCAGCTCGGCAAGCCCGGCTCCATCACGCTGATCCCGATCCTGACCATGCCGGAAGATGACAAGACCCACCCGATCCCTGACCTGACCGGCTACATCACTGAGGGTCAGATCATCCTCTCCCGCGCGCTGTACCGTCAGGGCATCGAGCCGCCCGTGGATGTCATGCCGTCCCTGAGCCGCCTGAAGGACAAGGGTATCGGCGAGGGTAAGACCCGCGAGGATCATGCCAACACCATGAACCAGCTCTTTGCCGCGTACTCGACCGGTAAGGAAAACAAGGAACTCATGTCCATCCTCGGCGAGGCGGCACTGACGCCCACCGACCTGCTGTATGCGAAGTTTGCGGACGAGTTCGAGCGCCGTTATGTCAACCAGGGATACGACCAGAACCGCACGATCGAGGAGACGCTGAACCTCGGCTGGGAGCTGCTGAGCATCCTGCCGAAGGCGGAGCTCAAGCGCATCAAGCCGGAGTATATCGAGAAATACTGGCCCAAGGACAAGGCTTGAGAAGGGAGGGTGACCCATGCCGAATGTAGCGGTAAACCCGACCAGAATGGAGCTCACCCGCCTCAAGGGGAAGCTCCGCACCGCCCAGCGCGGGCATAAGCTGCTCAAGGACAAGCGCGACGAGCTGATGAAGCAGTTCCTCGAGACTGTCCGTGAGGTGCGCTCCCTGCGCAAGGAGGTCGAGGACGACCTGATGAAGGTCCACGGCGCGTTCACCGTCGCCTCGGCGCTGATGAGCGCGCAGGCGCTGGAGCAGGCGTTGATGTATCCCAAGCAGAGCGTGGAGCTGACGATGACGTTCCAGAACGTCATGTCGGTCAACGTGCCGGTGTACGATTTCCAGACCAAAACGAAGTCGGACTCGGACATCTATCCCTACGGCTTCGCAGCCACCAGCGGTGAGTTGGACGCGGCGGTGGAGGCGCTGGGACACGTGTTTCGCAAGATGCTCAAGCTGGCACAGATCGAAAAGTCCGCGCAACTGATGGCGGAGGAGATCGAAAAGACCCGCCGCCGCGTCAACGCGCTGGAATACGTCAAGATCCCCGAGATGCAGGAGAGCATCAAATATATCACCATGAAGCTCGAGGAAAACGAGCGTGCCAACACCATCCGTCTGATGAAGGTCAAGGACATGGTCTTGAAGGACGCGGTCGAAGAAAGACGGCGGAGAAACGAGGAAATGCTGAAAAACAGCTAGAAAACGGAATGTTTTGAATGAGTTTATCCGAAGCATGAAGCGGTTGTACCAAAAATGTACCGCTTTTGCAACTGGCGCAAACTGAAAAAAATATGGCACTATCTGCAACAATACTGATAGTGCCATATTTTTGGTAAATAAAGAATTAAGGGGTTGACAAGGAATGAAAGAAGCGTCAGAATTCTTGACAGACAGACAGACAGACAGACAGACAGACAGACAGACAGACAGACAGACAGACAGACAGACAGACAGACAGACAGACAGACAGACAGACAGACAGACAGACAGACAGACAGACAGACAGACAGAC
>CAMVTO010000006.1 GCA_947170435.1 uncultured Clostridia bacterium
TGCTCTAACCAGCTGAGCTATGCTCCCGAGTCCACTCGCACCCGCGAACGGCAAGGGTTATTATACTAAACCCCGGCCATCCTGTCAACAAAAATTTTCAGAAATTGGTGTTTTTTCTTCTCACTTGCCTCTGACGCGCAGCTCTGTGATCATTTTACGCAGGTCATCTCCGGAAAAGACGTGGACTTTATCGCAGAATTGGCAGGTCAGCTCTGCGCCGCCCTGCTCGTTGAGGATCTCCTCCAGCTCGTCACTGCCCAGCGAGATCAGCGCCCGTTCCGTACGCTCGCGGGAGCAGTGGCAGCGGTACTCGATGGGCGAGGTCTCCAGAATCTCCAGCTCGAAGTCCGAAAGCACCGTTTGCAGCAGGTGCGCCGGGTCAGGATCGTCCTTAAGGATATTCGTCACGCTGGGCGCGGCGTAGATGCCGTCCTCCACCTTGGCGATAACATCCTCTCCAGCACCGGGCAGGAGCTGGATCAGGTAACCGCCGGCGGTCAGCACGCTGCGGTCACGATCCACCAGCACGCCGAGGCCGCAGGCGGAAGGGATCTGCTCGGATTCGACGAAATACGCCGCAATGTCCTCCGCGATCTCGCCGCCGAGAAGGTCGATGGTGCCTACGTATGGCTCCTTAAGTCCCAAATCCTTGATGACGGTCAGCGTACCGTCATGGCCCACCGCACCGCCGACATCCAGCTTTCCGTCCTCGCGCAGCGGAAGGTCCACAGTCGAATCTCCCACATAGCCGCGGACATTGCCCTCAGCGTCGGAGATGGCCAGCACCGTGCCCAGGGGTCCGCCGCCCTTGATTTGGAGCGTGACGCTCTCCCCCTGTCCCTTGAGCGCATTGCCGATCATGGACACGCTCGCAAGGGCACGCCCAAGTGCCGCTGTGGCAACCGGCGTCAAGTGGTGAATCGTTCTCGCGCGCTCGGTGATGCCGCGGGTATAAACCGCCGCCGCTTTCACCATGCCGTCCTTGGACATGGCGCGTACAATGCAATCATTCATGGTCAAATTCACTTTCTTCTTGCAGTAAAATAGATACGCCCGTCCCGCTCGTTGGGACGGCGCAGCCGGCAATCGCCGTAGGTGCGGATATCGACGAAGCCAGCCTCCCGCAGCCAGTGCGTCAAGTCCTCAACGCTGTAATACCGCTGACGGTGGTACTCTGTTTCCCGCTCCCACGAGCCTCCGGGGCAGCGTGTAAACAGGTCAACGCAGTAGTCGAGGATATCCCGCCGAAATTCGGTGCGCCAGACGCAGTAGACGTCCTCGCCCTCGTCCAGATACACCTGCGCGTCCATCGCCTCCAGCTTGCCGCGGGCGTGGACGTCGAACACCAGCGCACCGCCGGGCGAGACAAACAGCCGCAGCCGCTCCAGAGTGCGGCGCACGTCCCGGGGATCGGTCAGATAGTTCAGGCTGTCAAGGCAACAGATCGCGGCGTCCACTGTGTCGTTGAGATCGAGGCGCGGCATGGACTGGTGCAGGAACAGCGGCTCAATCCCATCGAGATTCTGCGCCTTCTCCCGCGCCTCCATCAGCATATCCTCGGAGCCGTCCACGGAGATCAGCTCATAGCCCCGCTCCGTCAGCAGACACGTCATCGTGCCCGTGCCGCAGGCGAGGTCAAGAACGGTGTGCACCTTGCGCTTCGCCGTGCGCAAAAGCAGATTCTCCACAAAATCCGCGCGACGCGCATAATCCGCGTCGCGCATCAATTCGTCATAGGAAGCCGCAAGAAATTCATAGCTTGCCATCGTTCAAACGCTCAAACACGCGGTCATAGCCGCCGGTGGAATCGTTCAGTGAACGCGCCACGCGGGAGATCGTGGCGCTCGACGCGCCGGTGCGCTCAAGGATCTCGTTGTACACCATGCCGTTGGTCAGCAACCGCGCAACCTCAAAGCGCTGCTCCATCGCACGCAATTCGTTTTGCGTACACACATCGCGGAAGAAGCTGTAGCACTCCTCCTCGTCTTTGAGCAGCAAGATCGCCTTATAAAAGTCGTCGTTCTTTTGCTTCTTGCCGAATCGGCTTCCCGGTGCCGCCATAGCGCTTCCCTCCCTTGTGTATTGTTTATAGTTTAACAGAACAAAGTCAGAAAGTAAAGGGCAAAATAAGCCCCGCACCGCCGCCCTGTCCCCGCCATAGACTGGGTTGAAAGAGCAGTTTGGAGGGGTATCATGGAGCGAGAGGGACTGCGCCTCGCGGAGGCGCTTACAGAAGAGCAAGCATGGGAGGCGGACGGAATCACCGTGCTCACCGCGTCGGTCACGCTGCCGCAGCTCGCGGGCAAAAGCCGGCCGGCCAAGCGTTTCAATCGCTATTATCGGCGCTTCTGCCGCGCCTATTTTACATACTGCAAGCAGGTTCTGCTGCCCGAAGCCGAGGCGTCCTGCCGGGACGCGCAAGCGGTTTCCGCGCCGTGGAGCGTCGCCCGGGCGGAGCTTTCCTGGCGCGTCAGTCACCAATCGGGCGAAATGCTGAGCATTGTCTGCGACGCGCGGGAGACAGTCAGCGGCATGCCGCCGTTTTTCATTCGGCGCAGTGAAGTCTGGGATCTCTCCGCCGCACTGCCGATGCCGCTGTGTGAATTTTTCCCCGCACATATCCGCTGCAAGAAGGCGCTGCTCCGCTTCGCCCGGGAGCAGACGCCGGCGCGCATCGAGGCCGGCGCAGCGTATTACGAAAACTGGCGCGCCGCACTGCGGCGGACGCTGAACACGCGAAATTTCTATCTGACCGGCGAGGGCTTATGCTTTTACTACCCGCTTTGCGCCGTCGCGGGCGCAAAAGAGGGCATCGTGACGTACACGATACCCTATGACAACGAGCGCGGCCCGTTTGCACCGCTGATCGGTTAGTTCTGCATCTCCTCGATATGGTACACATATTCCAGCGTAGAGAGCGCCTCGATGATCTCTTTGTGGGTCTTGTACTGCTTGAGCTCAGCGCTGTGAATGGACAGCGAGATCGAATAAACGCTGAGGCCGGAGCTGGCGTAGGCCGGGTTCAGCTCGATGTCATCGATGGAGAGTCCCAAACGGCGGGAGGTGGTCATAAACTCCTGCAAATACTGGCTGCTGGTGAGCTCCAGATGGATTTCAAAGTGGTTGGAGCGGTTTTTGAGATCGGCCTCAAAGCCCGGCATCCATGACAGGGAGATCATCAACAGTATGAACGACACCAGCGTAATGGTCACATACCCTGCGCCCGCGGTCAGGCCAATGATCCCCGCCGCCCACAGTGCCACGGAGGTCGTGAGTCCCTTGATCTGGTTGCGGGAGGTGTACAGCACACTGTTGACGCTGATGATCGCGATGGCAACGATGGACGCTGCCGAGAGCAGATACAGGTGCGCCGGCGATTCCATAGCAATGCAGCAGTCGGTGAGCATCGCTACCGTGCAGGTCAGCGACGTCACAACAAAGGTGCGCACGCCCGCGGCGTGGCGGTTGGTCGCGCGTTCGCAGCCGATGATGGTGCCGAGCGCCACCGAAAGGCACACCCGCATCGCAATGGTGGCAAGCGACAGCTCCTGCGCCCAGGGGCCCAGCATTTTGATGATCGGATCGACGTACATCGTCTCTTACCTCCTGAATAGGCTCCGCCGGTTGCGGAACAAATTGTTGTAATGCTCCTCCGCCGCCTCGGTGAAGGCCTGCTCGTTTTCGTTGATTTCCCGCTCCGGCAGCTCTGCCTGGATCGCCTGAATCCGGCGAATCAGCAGCTCCACGGGAGCAAGTTCCCTGCCGTTTTCATCGGTCTCCGGCACCGCCGTCATCTCCTCCAGCTTGTCGGAGTAGGAGTGGGAAAGATACAATGACAGCTTGCCGCAGGCGGGACCGATCAGCTCGTAGAGTACGCTGGAGGCGAGAATGATGGTTTCCAGCGCTTTCCCCATCTCACCGCCCAGCGTCCGCGCGCCCAGCGCCGCAAGACCGATGGCCACACCCGCCTGCGGGATCAGCGCAAGACCGAGATAGTTGCGGATGCTCTCCTCCTTATGTGTTATCGCCGCGCCGAGGAACGCGCCGCCGTATTTGCCCGCAATGCGCACCACAAAGTAGACGATGCCCACCAACAGCAGCGGATAACGGCCGATGGTTCCTGTGGCGGAGATCAGTGCGCCGAGGTCAAAGCTCAATCCCGAGCGCACAAAAAACAGCAGCAGGATCGGCGGGCTGAAGTAGCCCAGCTGCCGGAAAAGGCGCGTGTCATCGGTTGCGTTGATATAAACCGTCCCCATCGCCATGCAGCCCAGGAGCGGCGAAATGCCAAACGCCGCGCAGACGCCGCAGAACGCGAACAGCAGCGCGATGGAGACGATCAGCCGGTTGTCCGTATTGCGGTGGGTCAGGATACCCTTCATCACAAAGCCGAACACCGCGCCCAGCGCGACAGCCGCAAGGTTCTTGACGAGCGGCACTGCCACCGTGCCGACGGCAAACGCCTCCCCCGAGGCGGCGGAGAGCGCAATCGAGATTGCGACACTGTAGGCCACGAGACCCACGATGTCGTCCAGCGCCACGACCTGTAGAAGGGTATCCACAAACGCTCCCTTGGCGCCGGTCTGCCGGATCGTCATCATGGTAGACGCCGGGGCGGTCGCAGCCGCTAAAGCCGCAAGCACAACGGAAAACGCCAGCGGCAGGCCCAGCAGATAGAACACCGAGAGGAACACCAGCACCGACGCCAGCAGCGACTCGGAGAGCGTGAGCAGCACCACACCCCAGCCGCTTTTTTTCAACGCGTCGATGCGGAAGAACTCGCCGGTGGAAAACGCAATGAACGCCAGCGCAATGTCCGGCAGGAACGCCGTGCCGTCGATGACGCGCCGCGGGATGAGGTTCAGGAGATGCGGCCCGATCAGGATTCCTGTCACAATATACGCTGTGACGTTGGGCAGCCGCGCCAGCTTGGTGAGTCGCGTCATCAGAAAGCCCAGCATCAGCATCAGCGAAAGCGCGATGATGACCACCGCCACCGGCGCTGTTTCATTCAGTTGTGCGTACAGCGTGCCAAGCACAGAGTCACCGCCTTTCGTCGTGTTTTATTGTAGCATATATGCCGCGAAAAGTAAAATATGAAAGCGCCTGTGGTCAAAGCATCCAAGAAAACGTTTCACGCCTTGGCGAAAGCGCCTAATTTTGTGCGTTTGCACACATTTCTGTTGTGCGTGCGTTTTTTTTACGGTATAATGCGTCTGGTCATATAAGGCCATATTTCCATTCCAACCCGCGTGCGGTACTCCACCTTCTGTAGCGCCCGTGGGAAAACAAAAAAGGAGGAAATCCCGCCCGGCCGGCGGTGCGGCAGTGTGGAGACCTGTCGCAAAGCGGCGCATCCCGTGCGGATGGCCGCGAGGCTCCTATGCGGAGGCAGCGGAGTTACGGTCAAAACAACATGGCAGAGGTTCAGCTGAAAAACGTCAAGAAGATCTATCCCCACGCTCCCGGCGAAAGCAAGAAGAAGGCCAAGAAGGCGGTAGAGGAAGAGAAGAAGATCAATCTTCAGGTCACCGACGAAGGCGTTGTCGCGGTGCAGGAATTCAACCTCGACATCAAGGACAAGGAATTCATCGTTCTGGTCGGCCCCTCCGGCTGCGGCAAGTCCACCACGCTGCGCATGGTCGCTGGTCTCGAAGAGATCTCCAGCGGCGAGCTGTACATCGACGGCAAGCTGATGAATGACGTCGCCCCGAAGGATCGCGATATCGCGATGGTCTTCCAGAGCTACGCCCTGTATCCCCATATGACCAACCGCGAGAACATGGAGTTCCCGCTCAAGCTGCGCAAGATGCCCGCTGACGAGATCAAAAAGCGCGTCGATCACGCGGCTGAGACTCTGGGCATCACCCAGTACCTCGATCGTAAGCCCAAGGCGCTCTCCGGCGGTCAGCGTCAGCGTGTCGCCATCGGCCGTGCTATCGTGCGTGAGCCGAAGGTGCTGCTCATGGACGAGCCTCTGTCCAACCTGGACGCGAAGCTCCGCAACCAGATGCGCGCTGAGATCATCAAGCTGCGCCAGCAGATCAACACCACGTTCATCTATGTTACCCATGACCAGGTTGAGGCCATGACGCTGGGCGATCGTATCGTCATCATGAAGGACGGTTACATCCAGCAGATCGGCACCCCGCAGGAGGTCTTCAACCACCCGACCAACCTGTTCGTCGCGGGCTTCATCGGCACCCCGCAGATGAACTTCTTCAACAACTCCAAGCTCATCAAGGACGGCGACGGCTATGCCGTTGAGGTGCTCGGTCAGAAGATCGCGCTCACCGATGAGCAGAGCAAGGCACTCGCCGCCAAGGGCATTGGCAACAAGGACGTCGTCGTCGGCGTTCGTCCCGTCCATGTCACGCTGGGTGAGAACGGCATCGAGGGCAAGATCGACGTCAGCGAAATGATGGGCTCCGAGCTGCATCTGCATATGAACGCGGGCGGTCAGGACGTCGTCGCGGTCGTTCCCACCACCGAGCTCGAGGGCAAGAACGTTTCCAACGGCAGCAGCGTGAAGTTCACGTTCTCCGCCAAGCTCCTGCACCTGTTCGACAAGGAGACCGAGGTCAACCTGCTGTAATTCGGCATACATCAAAAAAGAGGGGCGCTGCCCCTCTTTTTTCCGGTCTTCGACCACATTCAGGATTGGAAAAGGCACCGCCAGTCGGCGGTGCCTTTTTGTGTTATCTGCTGTACATTTTGACCATCTCAGCGATGCGTGCAGCCAGCTTCTTGCTGTCCTCACCGGGGAGCATACGCCATTCCCAGTTACCGCTGGCAACGCCGGGAGTGTTCATGCGGTTGTACTTGCCAAGCTCCAGATAATCCTGCATCTGAGCGACAAACAGCTTCGCCACCGAGCTCATGCCGCCGCGGATCACGCCGAAGTTGTAGCCCTCCTCCTCATTGAGGCCGAGGTACTTCTTCGCGTGGGCGATCTCCTTCTTGTCGCCGGTCTCAAACCACTCCGCCAGCGGTGCGTTGTCGTGCGTGCCGGTGTAGCAGACGCAGTTCTCCTTGTAGAAGTGGGGCAGGTAGTCGCTCGGCTCGTGCGGATTGAACGCGAACTCCAGCACCTTCATGCCGGGCAGCTTGGAATCCGCCAGCAGCTGCGCCACCTCGGGGGTCGCGAAGCCCAGATCCTCCGCGATGAATTCCAGATAGTGGAACCATCCGGTCAGCGCACCGACCAGCTTCATGCCCGGGCCCTTGACCCACTTGCCGTTTTTCGCGGTCTTTTCGCCGTAGGGCACCGCCCAGTAGCTCTCAAAGCCGCGGAAGTGGTCGATGCGGATCACGTCGTAGAGCTTTTCCGCGCCGCCGATGCGACGGATCCACCAGCCGAAGCCGTTCTTCTCCATCGCGTCGTAGTTGTACAGCGGGTTGCCCCAGAGCTGGCCGTCCTCGCTGAAGTAATCCGGCGGGACGCCGGAGACCTCGGTGGGCTTGCCCTTGGCGTCCAGCTTGAACATCTCCGGCTCCGACCACACGTCGGCGGAGTCCATCGCGACGTAGATCGGCAGGTCGCCGATGATGCGGATGCCAAGGCCGTTGATGTACTTTTTGAGCGCCGTCCACTGCTCAAAGAACAGGAACTGGATGTAGACGAACAACTCCACATCCTCGTGCAGCTCGCCGCGCCACTTGTCCAGTGCCTCGCGCTTGTGCAGGCGGATGTCCTCCGGCCACTCGATCCACGCTGCCATCTCAAAGTGATACTTCAGCGCCATGAACAGCGCGTAGTCTGGCAGCCAGCCCTCGTTCTGCTTCTCAAAGGCCTTCACCTTTTCGGCGTCGCGCTGCCAGCCGCGCTCCTTGGCCTTACGCAGCAGCTTGTAGCGGCTGGCGTAAACCTTGCCGTAGTCCACATAGCGCGGATTGGTCCCCCAATCACAGTCCTCGACCTCCTGTTTGGTCAGGAGCTTGTCCTTGATGAGCAGGTCAAGGTCGATGAAATACGGGTTGCCTGCAAAGCTGGAAAAGCTCTGGTACGGCGAGTCGCCGTAGCTGGTGGGGCCGAGGGGCAGCAGCTGCCAGTACTTCTGGCCTGCCGCCTTGAGGAAATCTGCAAACTCATACGCCGCCTTGCCAAAGGTGCCGATGCCGTAGGGCGAGGGCAGCGAGGAAATGGGCATCAAAATGCCGCTGGAACGTTCCATTGTTTTTCGTTCCTTTCTGATAGGATGTCTTTATTTTACCCCTTTACTGCACCGGCTGCAACACCTTTGATGATGTGCTTCTGGCAGAGCAGATAGAAGATGATGACAGGGATAATGCTCATGAGGATCAGCGCCATCGTCGCACCGAGGTCTACGGTGCCGTAGCTGCCCTTGAGGTACTGGATGTGAATGGGGATCGTGCGGTACTCGTTGATGTCCAGCACCAGCACTGGGAGCAGGTAGTCGTTCCACACCCACATGATCTCCAGAATCCCCACCGAGATCATCGTTGGCTTGAGCATCGGCAGCACCACGGAAAAATAGGTGCGCAGCGGGCCGCAGCCGTCGATGGCGGCAGCCTCCTCGATCTCCAGCGGGATGCTCTTGACGAAGCCCGCGAACATGAAGATCGCAAGTCCCGCGCCGAAGCCGAGGTATACGACGGGGATCGTCCACGGCGTATTGAGCTTGAGCGTATCGGCGGTCTTGGACAGCGTGAACATGACCATCTGGAACGGAACCACCATGGAGAACACGCAGAGATAGTAGACCGCGCGGCAGAAGCGGGAATTGACGCGGGTGATGTACCACGCCGCCATGGAGGTGAACAGCAGGATCAGGAAGGTGGACAGCACCGTGATGATCACGCTGTAGAGCGCGGACTTATAGAACGGATAGTTGCCGAAGGTCATGCCCTTGATGAAGTTATCCAAGCCCGCAAAGCTCTCCCCGCTGGGGAAGGCAAAGGTGTCGGTCTTGACGAAAGTGTTGACCTTGAACGAGTTGAGCACCACCGTCAGCACCGGCAGCACATAGATGACGCAGATCACGCCCAGCACGACGGAAAGGATCGTCTTGCTGCGGCGCTCTGCCGCAAGCGTCTGCTGTTTGTTCATCACTGCTGCACCTCCCTCTTGCGGGTGTAGTTCAGCTGGATCAGGCCGATGGCGGCAACAAGAATGAAGAAGATGACTGCCTTCGCCTGCGCCGTGCCGCGCGCCGCGGCATTGGAGCCGTAGAACGTGTTATAGATGTTCAGCGCCAGCATTTCGGTGGTGTTGATCGTGGAGCCGTCCGGCTGAATGATGTACGGCTGACCGGCGGTCAGCGCGAGGTTCTGATCGAACAGCTTGAAGCCATTGGTCAGGCTCAGGAACATGCAGATGGTGATGGACGGCATGACGTTGGGGATCGTCACCTTGAACAGCGTCTGCCACTTGGTCGCGCCGTCGATCTTCGCCGCCTCGAGCATGTCCTCGGGCACCGCCTGCAAACCGGCGATGTAAATGATCATCATGTAGCCGATCTGCTGCCAGCACATCAGGATAATGAGGCCCCAGAAACCGTACTTGCTCTCGAGCAGGATTGAGGTGCCGTAGCGGGAAAGCACACCGTCGAAGATCATCGACCAGATGTAGCCCAGCACGATGCCGCCGATCAGGTTCGGCATGAAGAACACGGTGCGGTAAAGGTTGCTGCCCTTGATGCCCTGCGTCAGCGCGTACGCCACCGCAAAGGCGAGCACATTGATGAACACCAGCGACGTCACGGCAAACAGCGCCGTGTACCAGAAGGCATGGGTGAAGCTGGCGTCCTGAAACGCCTTGACATAGTTGCCGAAGCCGATGAACTCCGCCTTGGAAATCGTTTTGAATTTGCAGAAAGACAGGTAGATGCCTTGGACAAACGGCCAGACAAAGCCGATGATGAACGCCGCAACCACAGGCCCCATGAACAGCGGCGACCACATGCGCGTCTGGCGGATCATCGAATTGTCCCGTCTGAGCTTTTTGCTCATTTGATCCTCTCCCTCCTTTTATAATAAGAGGGGCGGGCGAAGCCCGCCCCTCTTGGGCTGATGCTGTTTTTTAGCCGTTGGCAGCCTTGTATTGGGCAGCCCAGCCGTCCACGAACGCGGTCTTGACCGCATCCCAGTTGGCGTCGCTCTGGTCGGCGCAGTACTGGTTGAGAGCGGCGACGAGGCCGGCACGATAGGTGTCAACGTTGGGCTGATAGTTGGTCGCCCAATCCATGACGTAGCAGCCGTCCGCCGTGTAGCGCGCGGCGTCGTTCAGGAAGCCGTTGGTGGAGGCGGGAGCATTCTTGTAGGGCAGGATACCCAGCTGCTCGACCATGAGCTCGGCAGCCTCGGGATCGCTGACCAGCCAGACCATGAAGTCGATGGTCGCCTGCTGATCCTCGGCAGAGACGTCGGCGTTGACCGCCCAGCAGTTCTCAGTGCCGCAGTTGAGACCGGCCTTCTCCTCGCCGGCAACACCGCAGTAATAGGGGATCATCGTCGCGTTGGGCACGTCACCGGAGACGGCGGCATACTCCCAGGAGCCGTTGACAAAGAACGCGGCCTTGCCGGTCTTGAACTCGTTCTCGGCGTCGTGGCCGCCGGTGGCGAGGGTGCTGGGCTCGACGGTGGAGTTGTTGATGCACAGGTCAAACAGGTTCTTGTAGTTGTCCATGTAGTTGCCGGTGATGGTCGCGGGGCACTCGGTCCAGACCGCGCCCGCCTCGCGCTCCTCATAGACGTACTCGAGGTTCGCCATGTGGCCGGTGAAGCGCCAGCTGGAGCTGTCGTCCATATCGGAGGCGCTGAACGCATCGAAGCCCAGCTCCGCGGCACGGGCGTGGATGTCCTCAGCGACGGCCTTCAGACCCTCAAAGTTCTTCAGCTCGTCCATGCTGTGGCCGGCTTTCTCGATCAGGTCGGGGTTGACGATGATGCCGTAGCACTCATAGCAGTAGCCGATGGAGACCAGACGGCCGTCCTCGTCATAGAGGTTGTAGGCGTCGGTGTTCAGCTCGTTGGCAATGGCGGTGCCGGTGAGGTCCATGGCGTACTCGCCCCAGTCCTTCACACCGGCGGAGTTGCCGATGACGAACAGGGTCGGGGGATTGGACTTGTCGATCTCGGCGGTCAGCGTCTGCTGATAGGTGCCGGAAGCGGCGGTGACGACCTTGACGGGCACACCGGTCTTCTCGGTATACATACCGGCGAGCTTCTGTGCGGTCTCGTCCAGTTCAGGCTTGAAGTTGAGCCAATAGACGGAGCCGGAGGCGGCGCTGCCGGACTCTTCCGCGGGAGCGGCGCCGGTGTCGGTGCTCTCAGCGGGCGCGGAGGCGCTGTCGCTGCTGTTGTTGCCGCCGCAGGCGACAAGTGCCATGACCATGGTCATAGCCAGGATGATTGCAAGGATCTTTTTCATGACAATTACTCCTTCTTCATAATTTATATAAACGACTCTATGTCATTTATAACGATCAAATGCTGCGAATTGATGCGCCCGCGCGGAAGGTAGTCGGCAAAATCACCTGCCGGTGTCCGCCGCGGCCCTCGATCATATCCAGCAGCAGCTCCACACTCTTCGTGCCCAACTCCGTTTTGGGCTGGCAGAAGGTGGCGAGCATCGGATGGATATATTCCGAAACCGCAATGCCGTCAATGGCGATCACCGAGCAGTCGTCCGGGATCGCCCGCCCGTGCTCCCGCAGGGCGCGCATCGCGCCGATGGCCATATCATCCGCAATGGCAAACAACGCCGTAAAATCTGTTGTCCGCGTCAGCGCCTCATCCATCGCGTGATAGGCATCTTCGATGGCAAAGCTGTCCCCCGTGGTGAACACAAGTTCCTCGCGCAGCGGGATGTTGTGCTCACGCAGCGCGCGACAGTAGCCTTCGTAGCGCAGCTGGCTGATGGTGCTGTCGTCCGTACCGGCAACCAGCGCCGCAATGCGCCGATGCCCGCTTTCGATCAGCTGTTCCACGGCATCACGGGCTGCGTCCTCATCACAGATAGACACAGAGGAATACGCGCTCTTGTCCAGTGTACCGCAGGCATTGGTATAGGAACAAAGCACATAGGGAACGCTGACCCGCGCCAATTCCTCCGGGGAATAGTCGGAGCGTCCGCCCAGAAAAATGATGCCCCGCAGCTTTTTCTCACGCTGCATGACGGCGCCGGCTTCAATCTCGTTGTCCGAAAAGCCGATCTGCCGCATGACCATCGTATACCCCGCATGTTCCAGCGCACTCTCGATGGCAAGAATAATGTCCGTATAGAACGGATTCTGCATTCCTCGCACAATGAGCCCGATGGTATCGGGATTCACGCGAACCAGATCCCGTGCGGTGTTGCTTGGGATAAAGTGGTGTTCCTCGATCACTGCGCGCACGCGGCGGCGGCTCTCCTCGCTGACGTCAGGCCGATCATTCAGAACGCGGGATACCGTGCTCACGCTTACATTTGCCAGCCTGGCGATATCTTTGATGGTCAGCAAGCTCCCCACCTCCCGTTTTCAGCAGGTGTATGCCTGTCGCAGATTTCGGAAAGGTTACCGGTAACGTTTCCAATGAATGTATGTATTGTACCAAAGATGGATGGTACTTGTCAAACGTTTTGGTGAAATTCGCCCTTTTCAACGAATCCATGCGCTCTCTTTTGGGCAAAAAGCGAAACGGCTTCCACTATGAGGAAGCCGTTTCGTATCCATAAAAACAGATTCTCAGAGCCACTCGACCTTGCCGGTCTCAATATCGTACACCGCGCCGAGTACGTCGGTCTCGGGCGTAAGCGCCTCGTGATCGTCAGCGAGCTTGGTCTTGATGGCGTTGACGCCGGCCAGCGTGTTCTTCACGACAGCCTGATACTCGTCCTTCTCATCGCCGATGGCAGCCTTGATCTCGTCCGTGAGGATCTTGACAAAGCCATGTGCGCCGCCGGCGAGGGTCGCGCCCACCGCCCCGCAGTGGGTATGGCCGAGGACGATGATCGTCTTGCTGTGCAGGTGACCCGCGGCGTACTGGACGCTTGCCATCTGGGTATCGAGCATGACGTTGCCCGCAACGCGGATGACGAAGATCTCACCGATGCCGGCGGAGAAGATCGCCTCGGGAACCACGCGGGAGTCGGAGCAGCAAACGACGATGGTCGCGGGATGCTGACCGTTCACAGTGGTGTCCTTGCGCACCGCGGGGGATACGTCGCCAGGGTTGCTCTTGGCGGAAAGGAACAACTCGTTGCCCTTCTTCAGCTTTGCAAGCGTTTCAGTCTGATGTGCCATGTCAAATTCCTCCTGTTCTGTATTTTGGCAAAAAATGACAGGGATATCCCGTCAAAAGACGTGATATCCCTGTGATTTACGCATAAGTGTCAAAAAAGCTGCCTTTCAGGAACGCAGGGGTATCCCCCGGCTGCGGACCGCGCACCTGAAACGATTGCTGCTGCGGCAGCATTTCGAGCAGCTGCGCTGCGCTCTGCGCTTCAGCGTCCATAGACTGCTTTGCCACGGTCATGCTGTACTGCATCATCTCGTTGGCAGAAGCAAGGCTGAGGCTGCCCAGCGCCGCGTCCATCATGCCCATCTGTCCGCACCTCCCTTACTTGATTATGAGCAGTATACCACAGATGCCGCTTTGTTGCAAGGGTCAATTTCCGCCCATCTGATTCACGCTCTTCCAGATCTCATCCGCCTGCTCCATGCACTCAAAGTACAGGCTCGTCAGCAGGTTGGGCGCAATGCCGAGCGCGTCGCAAAGACGGGTAACCGACTCCCAGTCGGCGTCTTCATAGCGCTGCACCAGCGCGTAGAGGGCACCGGCAGGCCCCTCGCGGCGCAGCAGCGCGTTTTTGATGTCATCAGAAATGGCAATCTGCTCCAGCGTCACCTCGATCGGCGCATCAATGAGATAGTCCAGCGTCGAGAACATCCCCATCAAATAGGCGTCGTTCTTGGCAATCGGCACCCGGTTGGTATGGTTCAGCAAGGCAGCGCAGAAATTCGCGCGCATAAATGAGAGCTTGAGGAACTCCTCGAAGAACTCGTCCACCTCGCCCTGCTCGTTGCTGGCACACAGCAGATAGATCCAGCGCTGGAGCTGCGTGATGCCGATGTTCATCACGGCCTGATGCACCGTCGTTGTCCGGTTGCGGGTCGCAAACTGCACCGTGTTGGCCAGACGCAGCAGCGCATAGGTGAGCGTCGCGTCCATGGAGATGATTTGCTCGATCTCTTCAATGTTCGGCTCATCCTTCGACACCGCAATGAGCAGGCGGAAGAAGCTGCTTTGCAGATAGCTGCTGTCGTGGGCCTTGGAGGCCAGCTTCGCCGCCACCGCTTCGCCTTCCAGCTCGCTGACGCCGTAGGCCAGCGCCTTCTGGTACAGCTCCTCCGTATCCACGTTGCAGGCGATGCAATGCTTGCCCATGCCGTTGGCGATCTCAATGAGGTTCGCCAGTGATGTGTCACTCATCCTCGCAAAGTCCAGCTTGATATAGTCGATCTGGTCGATCAGCGCCACATAGCGTGGCGCAAACTGGAAGTCGTTGACCGCAATGCGATAGCCTTCCTTCTTGAACATCTGCACGAAGTGCATCGCAAGCGGATGGATGATGACGCTGTCGTCGATCTGAATGACAAGGTCCTCCTTGTCAAACAGGTGCGGCACCTTCTTCATCAAAAGCGTCGTGGTAAACGTCATGAAGTTCAGCGAGCCCCGGACACGCTCGGAGTTCTGCGTCAAAAAGCCGTAAATTGTATCCGCCACGGCGAATTCGTTGACCTTGGCGTTGACCTTGGCGCTCTTCTCCGGCTCTTCCTTGCCGTACAGAGCGTTTTCGCCGTGATAGAGGATCTCATAGCCGATGACGCGGCTCGCCGTGTCCTTGATGGGTCTTCTGACAATATACTTGTTTGCCATTCCCTGCCTCCTTAAGGCACGAAAGAATCAGCGGTCTCAGCCCGCGGCAGACTGCTCCAGCAGGTGATCCATGACGGAGACCAGATGCCCGATCTCGGGCTTGCTCATCTGCTCGTTGGCGCCGAGCTCCTTGCCCTTGATGCGCATCTCCTCGGTGATGAGGGAAGAGAAGATGATCAGCGGGATATGGCGCAGCTCCGGATCGTCCTTGACGAGCTTCGTCAGGCGATGTCCGTCCATCTGCGGCATCTCGATATCGGTGATGATCAGCGCCGCCTTCTCGTTGACGTCGCCGAGCTTCTTCGCCATGCTCAGGTACTCCCACAGCTCAAGTCCGTTGGAGAAGCAGTTGAGGTTGTTGTAGCCCGCCTTATGCAGCGACTCCTGGATCATCTTTGAAAGCAGTACCGAATCCTCCGCCAGCAGGATCGGGGCGTCGTTGCGCTTGCGCGGGCCCATCCTGTCGATCTCCGAGGACTGGATCGTGGTCTCCGGCGCGATCTCGGCGACGATCTTCTCAAAGTCAAGAATCGTAACAAGCTGGCCGTTGCACTGCGCGATGCCGGTCGCCACGCTGTCGCCCTGACCGCTGATGGTCTTGTCGGGCTTCTGGATCGCCGTCCAGGAGATACGGCTGATGCCGATGACTGTGTGAACGCGGAATGCAATGTGCATCTTATTGAAGTTGGTGATGATGAACAGATCCTTCTCCTGCAAATCGGACTCATAGCCGAGATAGGTTGGGAGGTTCAGCACCGTAATGACGGTCTCGCGGGGCTTGAAAATGCCCTCCACCGCCGGATGGGTATGCGGCATGGCCTTGACCGGCTGGCTGAGCATGATCTCATCCACCTTTGCCACGTTGATACCATAGAGATTGCCCGCCACGGTGAACTCCATGATTTCAATTTCATTAGTGCCGGACTCGAGCAGAATCTCGCTGTTCTTATCTGCCATTTGTAACACTCTCCCTCTTCAGAAATCTGTAGTTATAACGTAATCACAGGCTGACCGTAGGCGCGAATCTCGCCGATGCCGGTCGCCGGATAGAACGACAGCGTACGCGCCACTGAGCCGCCCACATTCTCCGAGATGATCCGAATGCCCTCCTTGCGGAGATTCATCTTGACGCTCTCGATGTTGCGCTCGCCGATGTTGCCCAAATTGCTGGGGCCAACCACCTCGAACATCTTCGCGCCGCCGGCGATCTTGGCAACCAGCCGATCCTTGCGCGCGCCACGGCCCACCAGCAGGTTGATGGTCTCCTTGATGCCGGTGTCGGCGTACTTCATGGTGTTCTTGCGACCCGCCTCCATGTTGATCGGCAGCATGATATGGATCAGTGCGCCCAGCTTGATGTTCGGATCCCACAGGCAAATGCCGATGCAGGAGCCCAACGCGTAGGTGATCAGCTCACCGTCCCACTGCAAAATCTTCATGTCGGCGATGCCGACGGTGACCTTCTGCCCGTTGGCCGCCGATGTACCGCCTGCCATTGGCCGCGGCGCGCCTGCACCCACCGCCGGTCTTCCCGCGGTTCCGACCGCCGGCCTCGCGGTGGTACCCACCGCCGGTCTTGCTGCAGTTCCGACCGCGGGCCGTGCCGCAGTGCCGACTGCCGGCCTTGCCGTGGTACCCGCACCTGCTGCGGGTCTTGCCGCAGTGCCAATGGGCGGTCTCTGTGTCCCGCCGATGGGGGGACGCTGCCCTTGCCCTGAATTGATCATTCCATCACGCCCAGCTTTCTTAACAGGAAATTGAGAGACCGGATATCCGGCGAAAGAAGCAGACGGCAGGGAACTTCCTTTCCGTCGCAGACGAAGTTTCCGCCGATGGTCATCAGATAGTCGCTTTGACCACCATAGGCCACCATAGGCACCGCAAGGATCGCACCCTGCATATCCACGGTGATGCTCGGCACCGTCAGCTCCAGCTTGATGTCGGCAAGCCCCGCCAAAGCGTTGATGAACGTGGAGATCATGATGTTGCCGATCTCGACGAGCGCGCTGAGCTCGATCTCACCCAGCTGGCTGTAGTCCTCTATGTGCTCCGAGAGCATACTGTCCAGCACCAGATTGATGAACTCCAGCGACTGCGTCGCCAGCATAACGCCGCTCATTTGGCCGCCGATGTGCACCAAAACGCCCGCCGTGATTGCCTCCGGTCCGCCGATCCAGTCGATGGCCTCGTTATAGCCCATGATGCGAACCTCCGGCAGCGTGATGCGGATCTCGCGATCGAGCATCGTCGAAAGCGCGCTGGCTGCGTTGCCGGTGCCGATACTGCCGATTTCGCGCAGCGTATCAATCTCCAGCGTGGTCAGCTCATCATAATTCTTGATTTCCACGTGCATCCCTCCATATCATTGATTGGTTTCTTACCTATTGTTTATCTCAGGTTGTTCACCGTTGTCTCGATCTCATCCGAGGTGGTGATCATCCGCAGCATGTATTGGAACGAGCGCTGTGACTCGATGACCTTGCTCAGCTCGGTCGCGAGATCAGCGTTGCTCAGCTCCAGATACCCCTGTACCAGCTCGCCGCTGCCGAAGCCCACATTGCCGTTTTTCTCCACCGGCACCAACCGGTTGTCGCCCAGGCTACGCATACCGTCGTGATTGATGAAGTCGAACACGCCCACCGGCAGGAGCGGAATGTTTGCCGACTCCGCGGTTTCATCGTCCACCTCGATGCGCGCACCGTCCGTGCCAAGAACCAGGCGGCCCATACCGTCGGACAGATACCAGTGATCGACCTCCTGCACCTCCGTGCGCGTCGTCGGCTCGGCATACGGATCGTCAGGGTCCGCAGGATCTGTGATCTGCACCGTCTCATTTGCTTTGAGCTGTGATAGCGTAAATGAGCCGTCGCGCGTGTAGGAGATCTCGCCGGTCGTCGGATCGAGCAGCGCGAAAAAGCCGGAGCCGTTGATGGCATAGTCCAGCATCCGCTCTGTGCCGGTCAGGCCCGACTGGCGGAAGTCTGTCGCGGCGTCCTCAATGCGCGCGCCCACGCCGCGGGGCAGCGTATCCTCGATGCCCGTGACCGGGCCGGTCATCAGCTGGGAAAAGCTGGGCTGTTTGGCCCGAAAGCCAAAGTTGTTGACGTTGGCGATGTTGTTTGCGTGGATGTCCAGGCGGTCCTGCTGTTGGATCGCGCCGGTGGTGGCGGTATAAAAGGAAATATTCATTCAGCTTCCTCCTCCGCTTACAGGCGGCCTACGTCGGTGGTGGCCTTGGTCATGAGATCGTCATAAATCTTCGTAACCTCCGCCGCACTCTGATACGCGCGCTCGGCGGTAATCATGCCGGTCATCTGCTGCACCAGGTCGATGTTGGAGCGTTCGACCCAGCCGTTGTGCATCTTGAAGCCTGTGGCCGCGGCACCTTCGTTCTCACTGACAAAGAAGCCGTAGTCGTTCTTTTTCAGCTCGCCATTGTCCTCGAATTGAAACACGCCGATGCTGCCCAGATAAGCGCCGTTCTCGGCATACAGATTGCCGCTGCTGTCCCCGGAGATGCGGTCGGTCACAAGGCGAATGGGCTCGCCGTCCCGGTCCAGCACCCGTCCGTAGCCGGAGAGCCAGAGATAACCCTCATTGTCCAGTGAGAAGTTGCCGTTTCTTGTGTAAACGCGCTCTCCGTCGCGGTTCTCCAGCGCAAAGAAGCCGTCGCCCTCAATGGCAAAGTCCAGCGGCTGACCGGTCTCCTCAATGGTGCCCTGCTCGTAATCGGTGTACAGCTTGCTCGGCGCGGTGATCCAGCTTTGGTTGCCGAGCTCGGTATATTTTTTGTCCATGTTGCCGACGCGATTCCACATGACCTCCTCAAACGTGGAGAAGGTGAAGCGGTCGGTTTTGAATCCGGCGGTCGCGGCATTGCTCATGTTGTTCGCGATCACGTCGAGGTTCTTGCCCTGCGTCAGCATACCGGACGTCAGATTGTAAAAGCCCTTGAACATAGACTGTCCTTTCTGCTTTTGATATCCTATCGCGGTCTTTCCATTCTTTTCCGATATGACTCTATTGAGCCATCAGTACCTTGAGCTTTTGGATCGCGCGGGTATGGATCTGAGACGCGCGCGCATGGCTGACGCCCAGAATCTCCGCGATATCCTTCATTTTCATATCCTTTTGGTAGTACAGCGAGAGCACGATCTGTTCGTTCTCCCGCAGGGAGCTGATCGCGTCCGTCAGTTCATCGAGCATCTCCATGCGCTCCAGCGAAGCCTCCGGCATCATTTCCGCCGCGGTCTCCTCCGGGCCGGAAATCTGTTCATAGCCCTCCAGGGTTTCTTCCAGCGATACCACACTGTACATGGACGAGTTCGCCATCGTCTCCTGATACTCCGCCTCAGTGATACCGAGGTACTGAGCAACCTCCTGATCGGTGGGGAAGCGGCCGAGCTGATTGTACAGCTCGCTGTTGGCCCGATCGATCTCCTTGGCACGACGGCGCACCGGTCGGGGTACCCAGTCCTGCTGGCGGGCAAGGTCGATGATCATGCCGCGGATGCGTTTGGCGATGTAAGTCTCAAACTTGCCAATGGAAGGGTCGAATTTGTCCACGGCCTTCGCCATGGTGATAAGGCCCTCGTTGATGATGTCGTCCAGCTGTGCGAAGGTGCAGTACACGCCCTGAATCTGAAGCGCAATGTTTCGGACGATGCCGGAGTGCCGCATAACGATCTCCCACTTGAGCTCGTCGCTTGGGTTCCGGCGGTACTCCTCAAACAAGGCGTCCACAGACATGTCCGCATATGCAGTTTTCACCGCAGGTTTGCTCATGCGCCAACCGCCCTCTGTTCGTTACTTTGCATTGTGATATTGCCTATGGATTGGATTTGGACTGTGCCGACGATCTCATTGAACGAAAGCACATATAAGCCGGGAAAATACTGCGCCAACAGCCGACTGAGATAGACGCGGATCACCTGACTGGTCAGCAGGATCGGCGACTGCCCAAGCTCCTGAAATTTCTTCATGCAGTCGGACAGCTGTGTGATGATAGGCTGGATCAATTCCGGCCCCATCGCCAGATAGATGCCATGCTCGTTCTTGGTAAGCGACGCGACGATGCGGCGCTCCACCTCGCCGTCCAGCGTCACCGCGCGCAGCTGACCATTCTCGCAGAAGCGACGGGTGATGGTGCGTGCCAGCGCGCCGCGGACGCTCTCGGTGAGCAGATCCGGGTCGCGGGTGTTGTTCATGGCGTCCACCAGCGTCTCCAAAATCGTACCGAGGTCGCGGATGGGCACGCCCTCCATCAGCAGGTTGCGCAGCACCTTTTCCAGCAGTGCGTAGCTGATGATGGCGGGGCAGGTCTCATCGACCAGCTCCGGCGCGGTGCGCTTGAGATTCTCCACCAGCTGGATGGTCTCGGTGCGTCCAAGCAGCTCGTAGGCATGGCGCTTGATGGTCTCGGAGAGGTGCGTCAGCATGACGCTCAGCGGGTCGATGACCGTATAGCCATAGATCTCCGCCATCTCCTTGTTCTCCGGCAGAATCCAACGGGACGGGATGCCGTAGGCCGGCTCCACCGTTTCGATGCCGTCAATCTCCTTGACAGGCGTGGCGGGCTCCAGCGCGAGATAGTAGTCCATGAGGATTTCGCCGCGGGTGACTTCTTCGCCCTTGATGTAAATTATGTATTGGTTCGTACCCAGCATTGCCCCGTCGTGCAGACGCACGGTGGGAATGACAAAGCCCATTTCCTGTGCGTACTGCCGGCGAAAAATGACAATGCGGTTGATCAGCTTGCCGCCGCTCTGTTCGTCCACCAGCGGGATCAGGCTGTAGCCCACCTCCATCTCGATGGGTTCGACGGTCAGCAGGTTGTAGACATTGCCGATGTCCTTGAAATATTCGGATTGGCTCGGCGCGTTCTCGGCCGTCATCTCGCCGGGCGCTCCGCCTGCCGCGGCCGCCGCTTCTGCCTCCGCCTGCTCGGTCACGCTGCGCATCCGGCGCAGCAGATAGAGTCCGCCCGCCAGCAATGCGCCGCCGACCAGCGCCAGCGAAAACGTAGGCGTACCGGGAACCACCGCAAGAAAGAGCATCGCGCCGCCGGCGACCATAATCGCGGTCGGCTGGGCAGTGAACTGAGAGCGCACATCCTCGCCGAGGCTCCCCTCGGAAACGGAGCGCGTCACGATCATGCCCGTGGCGGTAGAGATCATCAGCGCGGGGATCTGGGACACCAGGCCGTCGCCGACGGTAAGCCGCGCATAGGTGTCGAGCACCGTGGAGAAGTCCATGCCGCCCTGCACCATGCCGATGACGATGCCGCCAACGAGGTTTACCAGCGACAGGATGATCGACATGGTCGAGTCACCCTTGACGATCTTGGTAGCACCGTCCATCGCGCCGTAGAAGTCCGCTTCCCGCTGGATCTTGCTGCGGCGCATACGCGCCGTCTGTTCGTCGATCATGCCGGAGTTGAGGTCGGCGTCAATGGCCATCTGCTTGCCTGGCATAGCGTCCAGCGTGAAGCGCGCCGCGACCTCGGACACGCGCTCGGCGCCCTTCGTGATAACGATGAGCTGAACGAGCACGATGATAATAAAGATCAGAAAACCGATGACCACGTTGCCGGCGGTAATCAGCTCGCTGAACGCGCCGATGACGTTGCCCGCCGCCTCCTGGCCCTTGATCGCGCCATCGCGAAGGATCAGGCGCGTCGAGGAGATGTTCATGCCCAGGCGGAAGAGCGTAGTGATGAGCAGCAGGGACGGGAAGATGGAAAACTCCAGCGCCTCCTGAATATTCATCGTAATGACCAGAATGATAATGGACAGCGAAATGTTCAGCACCAGCAGGATATCCAGCAGGAACGAGGGGATCGGGATGATCATGAACATGACGACAACGACCACAAACAGCGTGACCGCATTGTTTTGCAGAATCTGCCGTATCTTCATGCCCGTCTCCTTTCCTCAGATTATTCCGGCTGCTCCAGCTCCCGCCGCACCTCGGACGGGGCCTTTATCCGGTCCATTTTATAAAGGTATACCATGACGTCCGCCACCGCCTCATAGAGGTCGGGTGGAATCGCCTGATTCAGCTCTGCTTCTGCGTACAATGTACGCGCAAGGGGAACGTTCTCGATCGTGACGACGTTGTTTTGCTCCGCCACCTCCACAATCTTGAGCGCGAGGTAATCCAGCCCCTTCGCCAAAACGATGGGGGCCGCGTCCTCGCCCGGGTGATAGCGCAGCGCCACCGCCACATGGGTCGGGTTACGAACGACCACGTCCGCCCCCGGCACCTGCTGCATCATGCGCGACTGCGACATCTGCCGCTGCAGCTGCTTGATGCGGCCCTTGACCTGAGGATCGCCCTCGGTCTGCTTGTATTCTTCCTTGACCTCCTGCTTGGTCATCCGCATCTGCCGCTCGAAATCCCACCACTGGTACAGAAAATCCGCGGCGGCAATGACGAGAAATGCGAGGATCACCTTCATCAGCATGATGAAAATCGCGTTGAAAAGATGGCTGCACGCGCCCGGGATCTCCGCGTAAAGATAGCGCTCCGCCACCTCGATGATATCCCGCAGAGAGGTGTAGATGATGTATAGCAGGATGGAAATCTTGATGGTATTCTTCAAAACCTCCACCAGACTTTTGAGCGAGAAGAGGTTTTTGAAACCGTTGATCGGATTGATTTTATCGAACTTCGGCTTGACCAGTTCAAAGGAAACCAGCATCCGCGTCTGTGCCATGGTGGCGACCAGCGTCAGCAGGATCGTCACACCCAGCAGTGGGCCGGCGACACGCGCGATGAGCAGGATGCTTTGCATCAGAATCTCCATGGGCGGAAGGCCGTTCGACGGTTCCTTTGCCATAGCGATGCAATAGGCCATAAACTGTTCGATGCGCTCTGCCGAGGAGGCAAAGGTCAGTCGCAAAATCAACACACTGCCAACCAGCGAAGCCACAGCCACGGCGTCCTTGCTCAGCATGACGTGGCCTTTTTTGCGTTCGTCCCGTCGCTTTTTTGGGGTGGCTTTTTCGGTTTTTTCACCTTCCGCCAAGCCATATCCCCCCTTTTAGCGCACGGTATCTATGAGCCGGCCAGCGTCAGTACCTTGCTCAGTTCCTCGAGCATCAGCGCCTCTGCGTCCAGCAGAAAGTCGCCCATCGGCCCGATGAGAAACACGAGCATGAATAGGCCGACCAGCACCTTAAGCTCGATATTGATGGCAAAGACGTTGATCTGCGGGATCGCCTTCATTAAAACGCCCATGCCGATCTGGCCCAACAGCTCTGCGCCGAGGATCGGCAATCCAAGCTTGATTGCCAGGATCACACACTCGGCAAACAGCTCCACCGTCCGCTCCGCGACCTGCCTGCCCAGCATCACCGTTCCGAAGGGAACGATCTCGCCGGAGGTGAGCATGATTCGCAGCAGTGTGACGTGACCGTTTGCCGCAAAGAACAGCAACAGAGCCATCACATTCAGAAGATTGGCTGTCGACGTGGTTTGGGACTGCGAGGATGCATCGTAGGTGCGCGCCATACTCATGCCCATCTGCGCGTCGATCAGTTCACCCGCCTGATCGGGAATAAAAAGAAAGAAACGTACGATCGTGCCAAAGAGGAATCCCAGCCCCAGCTCCATGACGAGCTTGAGCGCCAAGCCCAGCAGGGTTGCCGGAACCACGATCTCTTCGCCGCCATATACGCCGTAAACCATCCAGGAGAGCATCAGAACGAAGCCCGCCCGAAACATCGCGGGAACGCCGCTGCGCCCAAAGATCGGGCTGAACATCACAAATCCGCTCATCCGCATGATGATGAACAGCAGCAGCGTAAAAGCCGTCCAATTAAACATGGCCCGTTCCTACAGCATCAACTCGAAGAGCCGGTAGGTATACTCTTGAAGCGACTCGATCATCCAGCCCCCGCCGACAGCGAGAATCATCACCACAACAATCAGCTTCAAAACAAAGCTGATGGACTGCTCGTGAATCTGTGTCACCGCCTGCAAGAGCGCCACGACTACGCCGACGAGCATACACAGCAGCAGGATCGGCGCGCCAAGGCGAATTGCCACACCCACGCCGTCGCGGAACACGTCGATAATCTGTTCAACCTGCATAACGCTCTGTCACCTCCCGCTACTTGACGCTCTGCACCAACGTTGAGAACATCAGCTCCCAGCCGTTGACAGAGATGAACAGCAGCAACTTGAACGGCGTGGAAATCATCGCCGGCGGCAGCATGATCATGCCCATAGCCATCAGCGTTGAAGAAACGATGATGTCAATCAGCAGGAACGGGATATAAAGCAGAAGGCCGATCTCAAACGCACGCTTGAGCTCACTGGTGGCAAATGCTGAGGTCACCACACGCAGCGGAAGCCGCACTCCGTCGTTCGTGTCCGACGGTGCCTCTTCCCCCGCCATGTTGCAGTACATCCGCAGGGAAGACGTCTCCGTGTTGCGCAGCATGAACTGCTTGAGCGGTACCTGCGCGCGCTCGAAGAAAACCTCCTGGGTGATTCGCTCGTCTGTATAGGGCTGCCACGCCTCTTCATTGATCTGGTCGATCACCGGCGCCATGGTGAACAGCGTCAGGAACAACGCCAGACCGATCAGCACCATGTTCGGCGGGGTCTGCTGCGTGCCCAGAGCGGTGCGCAGGAAAGAAAGTGAGATGATGTAGCGGGTGAACGAGGTCATCATGACCACCATGAACGGCAGCAGCATGATCATCGTCGTGAGGAAGATGACCTCCAGCGTCTGAACGCTGTCACCGTTTATATTGATCAGGCCGTCGATGTTTTCCATGTTCATGTCCGTACTCTCACTTCTTCCGTGCTTTCCCGCTCAGGATCTCCATGAAGCCGGGAACTTCCGGCGCGTTCTCGCTCTGTGCAAGCCATTGCGCGGCCTCGTCATCCTCCAACTCCCGGAGCAGCGTGATACGGTGCTCCGTTACGCCGAGCAGATAACACCGCTCATCCAGCCGCACAAGCACCAGCCGTTCGTTCCGCCCTACGCCCAGCTGGGCGAGGATACGGAAGCGTTCCGCGCCGCCGTTCGCACGCAGCGTGCCGGTACTGCCGGGCATGCTGTGCGTCCCGATCCACTTGGTTGCCGCATAGGAAAAGTACAGGATCAGAACCACCATAGCGAGAACGCCCAGCGCCGACCAGAAATTGGACGTGGTGCCGAACATTACGGATTGCCGAGGATGGTCGTCACCGTCTTCATGATGCGGTCCGGCTTAAAGGGCTTGACGATGAAGTCCTTGGCGCCGTTCTGGATCGCGTCGATGACCATGGCCTCCTGGCCCATTGCCGAGCACATGACGCAGTTGGCGGCGGGGTTCTTGGCCTTGATGGCCTTGAGCGCCTCCAGACCGTCCATGTTCGGCATGGTGATGTCGAGGATAACGAGATCGGGGTTGAACTCATCGTACTTCGCGACAGCGTCCGCGCCGTCGACGGCCTCGATCACATCGGTGAAGCCGTTCTTGCTGAGGGTATCCTTGATGACCTTTCTCATGAAAGCCGCGTCGTCAGCAGTTAAAATCCTTGCCATTGTTTTGTCTTCCTTTCATTTTTACAATAAACTTTTTGGTTAGGTAAGATTATCAAGACTCGGCTTCTGCACGATTTCACTGATGCGTATGCCGAAGTTATCGTCGATGACGACCACGTCGCCGTGTGCGATGCACTTGCCGTTGACGAAGACGTCCACCTGATCGCCCGCCAGCTTGTCGAGAACGACCAGCGAGCCTTTTGAGAGCGCCAGAATGTCCTGCACCTTCTTGCGTGTGCGTCCGATCTCCACCGCAATCTCCAGCGACACGCCCATGATAAGATCGAGGTTTTGCGTTTCCTCGTCCGTCAGCGCTGTGCCGTCAGAGAGCGTCGGCATCGTCGGGGATCTGGTCTGGATCACCTTGGGGTCAGGCCGCTGCGGTGCCAGCGCCTGTTGCTGTGCCTGAAATGTCTGCTGCTGGAGCGCGGCCATCTGCTGCTGCATCTGCTGCATTTGCATCTGCATCTGCTGCTGCATTTGCTGCTGCATCTCCATCCACCCGGGCGGCATCGCATAGGGTACCGCAGCGGGCGCTGCGGGAGCGGGAGCCGGAGCAGGCGCGGGGGCTGGCGTGGGCGCGGGAGCCGCGCCGCCGGCCATGCCGGCCATCATTGCCTCGATCTCCTCCTGCGACATCGTTTTGCCGCCGCCCGACGGAGCAGGTGCCGGTGTGGGAGCAGGCGCCGCGCCGCCGGCCATGCCGGCCATCATCGCCTCGATCTCCTCCTGCGACATCGTTTTGCCGCCGCCCGACGGAGTGGGTGCCGGTGCCGGTGCAGGGGCCGCCGCGCCGGCCATCATCGCTTCGATCTGTTCCTGCGACAGTACCCCGCCGCCTCCGGCGGGTTCCGGCGCGGGAGCGGGCGCGGGGGGCGCGGCTGCCGCCATCATCGCCTCGATTTCTTCCTGCGACATGGGCCGTCCACCGGCGTCTTCCTCGGCGATCTCCGCCTCCAGCACAGCCGAAGAATCCTCTCCGTCGCCAAGTCCGAAGCCGGAAACCAGTTCCTTTGCCAGCTCCACGGACATGACGTTCATAAACTCGCTGCTCATGGAGCCTTCAATGCTCAGTGCAAAGGAAACCACCACGATGGGGCCTTCGCTGACCGGCAGGTGCTCCTCGCGCATCTTGTCGATGTTGGTGCCGTCGAAGGTCACGGGCGTCGAGATGTTGACGACCCGCCCGAGGAAATCGGAGAGCGCCGTGGACGAGGATCCCATCATCTGGTTCATGACCTCGCAAACCGCGCTGAGCGTCAGGTCGTTGAGTTCAAATTCCTCATCGGGCGTTTCCATACCCATCAGGATATCCACGATCAGCTTGACGTCGCTCATCTTCAGCAGCATGATGTTGCTGCCGTCAAGGCCTGCCACATATCGGATCTCCACGCCGATCGCGGGGTTCAGCTCACCAAGTGTGAAGTCTTCCGCGTTGACGATCCGAACCGTCGGCGTTGTGATGTCCACGCGGTGGTCCAACAGGTTGGATACCGCCGTGGCTGACGACCCCAGGCTGATGTTCATGATCTCTCCGATGGCGTCGATTTCCATCGGGGTAAAGATTTCATTGGCCATCTTCCTGCATACTCCCTCCCTCATCAAGTCCGGGTCCCGGAACGATTCCCGGAACGTCCTCGGGGCTGAACGCCGTTTCTTCCGTCATTGCGTCCATCATCGGCATATCCTCAGACATGCCCCCCGGCATTGTTTTCTCTTCCAGCGCGGCCACAAACTCGGTCTTCAGCTCGCCCTGAACATCCCGGATCTTGACGGCCAAGTACTTCTCGTGTGTGCCCATGTACCCGGCGAACCATTCCCGTCCGCCGATCCGCAGCTTGACTACGGAATCCTTCTTCATATTCATGTCGATCACATCGCCGACATGCAGGTTGTAGATATCGGCGAGCTGCAGCTTTGTCCGTCCCAGCTCCGCCGTGATCTCCAGTTCACTGGTTTGCAGGTGTGAGTAAATCTCCTTCGAGTGATCCTCGCGCTCCTTGCGCATTACCGCGTTGCCCTTGCTGATCTCCGCGAAGATTTTGCTGAGCACCGCGTCCGGCAGGCAGATATCCAATCGGCCGGAGCTGTTGGAGAACTTGATGTCCAGACTCACCATGATGACCGTCTCTTCAAAGCCGATCAGCTGCACCAGCGTGGGGTTCGCCTCAATGCGGCCGAAGTCGAATTTCAGCTCGAGGTAGTTCTCCCAGCTGCCGCCCATGATCCCGATGAAGTCTGCCATCAGATTTGTATACAGGCTCAGATCAAGGTCTGTATAGGTGTAGTCAGAGGGTAAATCCTCTTCTACATCGCCTGCGCCGCCCATCAGACGATCAATCAGGCTGACCATGATGCTCGGCGTCGCCACAATGATGACCGGCGTCTCCTCAATGTCACCGTTGATATTCAGATACGCCAGCGTCACGACTTCGCCGTCGATCAGGGCGTTGGAAAACTCATAGTAGCGCTGCTCGTCCACCGTGTCCACTTCCACCTCGCAGGTGGCGCGGGCCAGTGCGTTGATGCGGGTGTTGAGAACCTTGGCATAGTTCTCGAAAACACCGTTGAGCATCTTTAGTCGCTCTTTGGTGTATTTTCGAGGACTTCGGAAGTCGTACTTCTGGTACTTTTTCTCTTCCTTTTGCTGGGACAGATCCTGTCCCCCGCTCATTGCTGCGGCCAACAGCGCATCGATTTGACTTTGTGATAATACCTCAGCCATGAATCAGCCTCTCCTGCCGCTTTTGGAGTGAAATAACGTTAACCCTCTGTTGCCGGTGCCGCTGCCTCCGCAGCAGCCTCCGGTGATCCGCCGGTGCGGATGCTGGTGTACTGTTCCAGCGCGTCGCCCAGCTGGTTTTCAATGTCTCTGCCGGTGATGAGCAGCTCCACGCGGCGATTGTGCGCACGCTGCTCCGCCGTATCGTTCTTGTCTACAGGGCGCCACTGGCCGTAGCCCACGCCGATCAGACGTGCCGGATCAATGTCGCACCGCTCCTGAATGTAGATCACCACATTCACCGCGCGGTTCGACGCCAGCCGCCGGTCGCCCTCGGGATCGTTGGGGCGGTCAGGACGCGCCTGCGCCGTGTGGCCCATGACCCGCAGCTCGTCAATGTACGGCACCGCGGGATTGAGTGCCTCGATCACCGTGTCAAGGATCGCCTGCCCGTCGGGGCGGAGCACGGCGCTGTCGCCGTCAAAGAACACCGCGTCGGCAAAGGAGACGAACACATAGCCGTCGCCGCGGGTGACCTCGATCGCCTCGGCGGCGCCGCTGTCCTGCGACATGCTTTGCAGCGCCTCAAACAGCGCCTCCAGCGCGGCTTCGACTTCCTCCGGCGTGATTTCCGGCTCGTTGCCGATGTCCATGCCGGAACCGTCGGTGGGGTCCGCAAGGGGGCCTTCATTGCCGCCGTCGATCATGGTGGGCGCCTCGATGGAGTTGGGGTTAAAGCTCTGAACAATGGCTTTCCACTTGTCCTCGCTGATCGTGGACATGGAGTACAGCAACACGAAGAAACACAGCAACAGCGTCACCATGTCGCCGTAGGTGTCCATCCAGTTCGCGCCGCCGCCACCGCCGCTCTTTTTCTTAATGGCCATGACTTACTCGCCCTTGCCCTTCTTGCCGCCGTCGCGCTGCTTCTGCGAGACGAAGGTCAGCAGGCGTTCGCGCAGGAACTTAGGGTTTTCGCCCGCCTGAATGCCGGTGATGCCCTCGACGACAATCTGTTTGCAGATAACTTCCTTTTCGTCCTGCGAGCGGAGATGCGCCGCCAACGGGCCGAAGATCATATGCGCCAGAATACAGCCGTACATCGTCGTGATCATCGCGACGCCCATATCGTTACCGAGGTTAGAGCTGCCGTCCGACATGTTCAAGCCCTTACACATGTTGATCAGGCCGCACAGCGTACCAACCATACCGAAAGCCGGCGCGACAGCGGAACCCTTCTCATACATCGCCGCACCCGCGTCATGGCGCGCCGTCATGTTCTCGATGTCTGTCTCCAGCACCGCGCGGACGCGGTCCGCGTCGCTGCCGTCGACCAGCAGCATGATCGCCGACTTCATGAACGGGTCGGTCGTTTCCGCCGCGCTGGCTTCCAGCGACAGCAGGCCGTCCTTTCTCGCCTTGTTGGCGAGTTCGGTGAGCTGGTCAATGTAGGTCATCGGGTCGAACAGCTTGGTGTTCATGACGATCTTCATGTGGCTGCCGATGGACTTGAGCGTCGAGACCGGAAGGCTCGCCGCCAGAATGGCGACGGTACATCCGATAACGATCATGGCGCTGGGGCCGTCCACAAAGTTCATGATCTTTCCGGGGTCGATGGCAGGGAAGCCCATCATGCCCAGCAGAATAAAGACGAACGAGAGGACGACGCCGATGATATATGTAATGTTCATATCTGCTTATCCGCCTGTAGGAACGAGATTTGCCGACAGTTTACCGCTTGTCGACGAGCGTGATCTCGCGGTGGATATCCATGACCTTCGCGGTGTACTCCGCGATCTTCTGGATGATCTCATCGCCGGTCTCTTCGACGAGGTAGTAGTCACGGTTCATCATGACAACCTTCGTCTCAGGGATAAACTCAATATGCTGGATCTGATTGTGGTTGACAAGGAAATTCTCCTTGCTCTTGATCTTCGTCAGCTTGATCATGTCCCTGTCCTTTCCGTGGCTTCCTCTCCGGCGGCGCATCAGCCGTCGGAGAGGACCGAGTTTCAAGCAATGCTCAAAGCGTCAACGACTCAGCGCTTCATGTTGACCAGTTCTTCAAGCATGGAGTCCGTTACGGTGATGATACGCGTATTGGCCTGGTAGCCGCGCTGCACAGTGATCATGTTCGTGATCTCCGTGGCAAGATCGGTGCCCGAGGATTCCAGACCGCCCGTGATGAACTTGGTGTCGCCGGCACTGTCTACGTTGTCGATCTTTTTGAGCGAGGTCACACGCAGCTCGCCTGCGCCCTTGAGCGCCTGATAGTAACGGCCGTCCACATGGGTCACGCCGTTGGGGTTCGTCACCTTGGCGATGGCAATGTTGCCGACCGTGACCAGCTCATCATTGACCAGCATGGTCAGCGCGCCGGACTTCGGGTCAATGCTGTAGGTATCGCCCATCGCACGCTCCAGAGTGACTGCGCCCGCCGAGTCTTCCGTCGATCCGCCCTCCTCAACCTCCTGAAGCTCGCTGCGATCAATCACCTGCGCCACTACGCTGTCCGTCTCCGACGGGCGCTGGTTGGTGCTTGTCGCCGGCACCGGGAAGTAGACGTTCTTCTGCGCATCGAGCTGCGGCAGGCGGATCGCGGTCAGCATGTTGTAGGCCGAGGTCGCACTCGTCAGCACACTGATGGTTCGCTCCTGACCGTCTACCTCAATTTTCTTGTCCGTGTAGCGAAGATTGCTCATCTTCGCAAGGGCCGCCTGACCCTTTTCAATGTCTTCCTTTTCCGGCGGGGTAAGGGAATTGCCATCCTCGCTGATGCCGTTCATTCTGTTGACCGCCGCGATATCAGCGGCGGATGCGTCAATTTCCAAAAAGCCCCAGACAACGTTGCCGTTGCCGTCCACCAGATAGCCCTCGGGGTCGATGGAGAAGTTACCGAGGCGGGAGAGGCTCAGGCCGCTCAGCGCTGCCTTGTCGTTGACGCCGATGCCGGCCAGTCCCTGATCAGTGACCTTGTCGCCCAGAAAGAAGAAGCCGTCACCGTCGATCATGGTGTCCAGCTGCAAGCCTGTGGGCGTGTAGTTCTTGGTGCTCATGTCCAGATCAATCGTGCCGACGTTGGCGCCGAAGCCGATCTGCGCCGGGTTGCGGCCGCCGGAGATCTCCGTGCCGTCCGTACCGTTGATCTGGGTCGTGTACAGAGCTTCATTAAACGTATAGCGCGTGGTCTTATAGGCAAGCGTGTTCACGTTGGCAACGTTGTTGCCGATGACGTTCAGCGCGCCCATGTGGGCCTTCAGGCCCGAGATCGCCGCGTACATAGAACCTGTCATAATGTTTGTCCTTTCCTGTTGTTCTGACGCACCGTCGGGGCAGAGCCAATCGGGCTCGCTCCCACAGCATCCTGAAAAGGTCCTGCTGTCTTTACAGTAGTACGGCGCCGTCGATATTGGTAAAAATGTTTTCCCGCATCTCCTCCTGCGACATGGTGGTGATCACCCGGCCGTAGGGGATATTGATGATGAACGCCCGCGAATCGTCAAAGGCGAGGATGTTGGTCGCGCCCTTTTCCTGGGCCTTTTCCACTGAATTCGAGAGCCGCTCCATCAGGTTCGGCGTCAACTCAATGCCGCGCTCCTCCGCGCGCTCAAGCGCGTGCTTGGAGAAGTTGACCGTCTGCTGCCCTTTTTGCGTGAGCTGCTGGCGGAGCATCGTGCCGAACGTGTTCTGCCCGTCGCCGCCGTTTTTTCCACGGGTCGGCGTCAGGCTTTGCCCCGTTGGTACGGAACTTTGGATCTTGTCAAGCACCCTGTCCGGCCTCCTTTCCATCGGGTGTGCCGATTATTCCTCAGCAGAAAGCGCCTCCAAAATGATCTGCTCGTCCTGCTCCTCCTCCGCCTGCTCCGGCTCCGTCGGCTCCACAAAGGTCTCAAAGGGCTTCTCCAGCAGATCAGTGTTCACCGCGCCGGGTTTTTTGAGCTCCGGGAGTCTGCCGACTGCCATGATGTCGGTGAGAAAATACGGATCTTCGCCGTTGTCGAGGAAGATCACCTGCTTGCCGTCCAGCGTACCTGTGCCGGTCACCGTGCCGAGAATCTCTTCGACTTCGTTACCGGTGCGCTGGCCGATTGTGACCTCCTTGCCCACCAAAGACGCCGCATAGCTGAGGTTTGTGGAATCGCTGATGAGCGTGGTGAGATTCGTAATCGCCTGAATGACAGACATCTGCACCATCTGGTTCATCATCTCGGTGGTATCGGCGGTGTCGTCAATGCTCTGGTTCTGAAACTGGGCTACCATCAGCTTGAGGAAGTCATCCATCACCAGATCGCTGCCTGCCTTTTTATTGGTTGAGTTGGCGGCAACGGGAGCCGTGTCCTGCGTGCCGAGCACGCCGGTCAGATCAAACGAAAAATCGCTCATGGGGTTTCCTCCTTTCTTCAGGTCTGGTCGTCGACGTCCACGAGTCCGAGTCGGAGCTGCTGCATGAAATCCTGCGTGCTGCGCTGCTCGTCGCGGCGTCTGTTCTGCTGTTGCTGCTGCCGGTTCTCCTGATCGTTCTGACCGTCGGGGTTCAGGAACTGCTGCTGCGTCTCCTCATTGCCGCGCACCTGCACCTGTACCTCGCGCTGGCTGCTCGTCGAGAGCATCTGCCGCAGGCCATCCATGCCCTTTTCCAACAGGTTTGCCGCGCGCTCGGTCGTCGCGTGCAGCACCACGTTCAGCGTGCCGTCATTGCCGCGGGTGATTTCCACCGTCAGCTTGCCAAGGTTCTGCGGCGTCAGCGTGACTTCGACGCGGTTGGCGTCCGCGCTGTTGATCACCAGCCCCAGTTCATCGCCGAGCTGCTCCACACCGTTCTCCGCCTCCAGCGGGATCGGGCGAGACACCTCCGCGACCTTGACCACCGGCGCGTCCACGCGCTCAAACAGCGGCGCTTCCTGCATGGTCTGCGCGGTTTCGGCGTTGTCCTCGTCCGTGGTCTCCTCCGACGCTTCCACATCCGCGATCCGCGGCGTCTCGATCTCCGTCCGGGTCTCCTGTGTCATCGGCTGGGCATCGGTGCGCACCGTCTGCATCGCGTTCAGTGTCTGCTCCACAGGCGCTTCGATCTCCTGCGTCAACTCGCCCGCAAGCTCCGGCTCTTCAGCCAGCTCCTGCATCTGCGGCAGCTGCGGCATCTCCGCCGTCTCAGCCATCTCAGCCGTCTCGTTCTGGATCGCGGCATAGCGCGGATCGGGTACGGCCTGATACATCATTGCTGCGGCAATGGCATACTTTTCGTCCGTCGGCTTTACCGTCGCATCCTCTGCGGTTTCCGCGCGTTCCGCCGTCTTCTGCTCCGGCTTCTGAGCCTTGGCTTCCGGCTTTTCGCTCTCGGACCGTTTCTGGTTGACCATGCTGCCGAAGTCGTTTTGCTCCGCATCCTTCGTCGGCTTTGCGTTTGCGGGAGACTGCGCCACGGCGTTGACCAGCATCTGATCTACCATCGGGTTCTTCACTTCCATCTTCTTTCACCTCCTTTCAAGGTTTTGATCTATGATCAGCCGGCCGCCTGCGCCCTGCGGGCCGCCGTCAAATCATCCAGCATTTTTTCGTCCGCCTTTCGCAGCGCTTCATCATACTCGCCGCGGCGGATCTCCTTGAGCTTTTCGATGGCGCGGGTTTCCTGCCGCGCTTCGATAACCTCCTGACGCTTGGCCTCAAGCTCGCGCTGTCTTTGCTCCAGCAGCGCCTGCTCGTGCCTGAGCCGCTGCTCCAGCACACGCTGCCCGGCCTCATACTCCAGCGCCTCAACATTTGTAAAGCCTTCGGCGCGCTTTTCGGCGAATTCTTCATCGTATGATACCAGCCGTTCCTGTGCCTGATCGCGTTTGTACTCCTGCGCCGTCACACGGCTCTGCGCCTGATCGAGCTGTACCATCAGATCGTCCAGCGCCCGCTGTTTGAAATCCAGCACCGATTGCAGCTGGAACTGAAATCGCTTCATTGCTCAAACCTCGTTACTGTAGGATCTTTTTCATTGCCGCAACGGTCTCGTCATAGCTGAACGCGTCGTGGATCGACTGCTTGAGGAAGTTGTTGATATCGTCTATCTTTTGCAGCGCATAGTCCAGCCGCGGGTTGCTGCCGGGCTTGTAGGCGCCGATGTTGACGAGGTCGGCGTTGCGCTGATAGACGCTGAGGATGTCGCGCAGGCGGCTCGCCAGCTGCTGATGCTCCTTATCCACCAGCTCCACCATCAGACGTGAAATGCTCGCGCCGATGTCGATGGCGGGATAGTGGTTCGCGGCGGCAAGGCTTCGGGAAAGCACAATGTGCCCGTCCAGAATACCGCGCACGGTGTCCGCGATGGGGTCGTTCATATCGTCGCCCTCCACCAGCACCGTATAGATGGCGGTGATGGAGCCCTTCTGAAAGTTTCCGCTGCGCTCCAGGAGCTTCGGCAGCTCCGCATAGATGGACGGTGTGTAGCCGCGCGCCACCGGCGGTTCGCCAATCGCAAGCCCGATCTCGCGCTGCGCCATGGAAAAACGCGTCAGCGAATCCATCATCAGCAGCACATCGCAGCCCTGATCGCGGAAGTACTCCGCGATGCCGGTGGCGACAGAGGGGCATTTCATACGCAGCATCGCGGGCTGGTCAGAGGTCGCTACCACGAGGATGGAGCGAGCCATACCCTCCGGCCCCAAGTCCTTCTGCACGAACTCCAGCACCTCGCGGCCGCGCTCGCCCACCAGAGCGATGACGTTGATATCCGCCTTGACCTCACGGGCAATCATACCGAGCAGCGTGCTCTTTCCGACGCCGGAGCCGGCGAAGATGCCCATACGCTGGCCCTTGCCGATGGTTAGAAGGCCGTCAATGGCCTTGACGCCGAATTCCATCTTTTCGCGGATGGGCGGGCGGGTCAGCGGGTTGATATAACGGCCACCCACGCTGTAGCGCTCGCCTTCTTCCAGCGGCTCCCCATCGTCAATGGCCTGGCCAAGAGCGTTGATGATGCGTCCCTTTAAATGCATCCCGACCTTCAGCTCCAGCTGGCGGCCGGTGTTGCGAACAAAGTTGCCCGCCGAGATACCGTTCATATCCGAGTACGGCATCAGCAGGATGCGGTCGTTCTTGAAGCCGACGACCTCGGCTGAAACCTGGCGTCCCGTTTCGTCGCTGTAAATGCGGCAGATATCGCCGACGGCGGCTTTCACGCCGCTGGCTTCGATGGACATGCCCACGATGTTCTCAATCTTCCCCGTGTGGCTGATGGTTTCAGCCTGCTGGATCTGTTTGATCGCGTTTCGGAACATGCTCTTGCTTCTCCTAATCTCTTTCCAACGCGACGCCGTCCAGCACGTCCTTAACGTTTTCCAACTGTTTGGAAACACTGGCATCGAGGATCACGTCCGGCATCTCGACGATGCAGGTGCCGCTCTCCTCATCCGGCATCGGAATAACGCGCACGCGGTCGGCGATATGGCTGAGCGCCGCGGTCAGCTCCGGGACAGTATAGGCTTTGCCGCCCACATCGCAGTCCGCAACATAGATATGCGCCCATTCGCAATGCTTATGGGTATCTGTGGCGGCATCCACCATGCGAAGAATGATATCACTGGAGTTTTTGAGGCTGACGTGGATCACCTTTTCGGCAATGGCCACCGCCACATCCTTAAGTTCCTCCCGCGCGTCGTCCAGCATTCGGTCGCGGGCGTAGGCGGCGTTCTCCAAAAATCGTTCCACCGCCTTGACCTGCTCCTGCGCCAGTTTTTCGCGCTCCTCGCGGCCTGCCTGAGCTGCCTCCGCCATACCTTCGGCATAGCCCCGGCTGTAGCCTTCTTCCCGGGCGGCACGCCGCGCTTCCTCCAGTTCCGCCTCCACCTCGGCGCGGGCAGCCGCCTTGTACTGCTCCATCTCGGCACGGGCATCCTCCAGGATCGCATTGGCCTGGATCCGGGCAAAGAAAATCGGGTCGGTCTCCGGTGTCGGTTCTTCAGGCTTTTTCTCCTGCTCCTCATCGGCCTCCGGCTCCTCTGTCGGCTCCGGTTCCGGCTGCGGCGGTGACGGCTGTGGTTTGTCCGGGGTCACCTGAAAGCTGGCCGCCGGCTGGAAGACATAGTCGCTTGCCTCGCCGCCGCTTAAAAAGCGTTTGAATACGTTAGGCAATGATATCGTCCTTTCCGCCCTTCATGATGACGATCTCGCCCTGCTCCTCGAGGCCGCGGATCACGGCGACGATACGGCTCTGCGCCTCCTCGACGTCCTTCATACGGACGTTGCTGGTGATCTCCAGGTCGTCGCGGATACTCTCCGCCATACGGCTGGACATGTTGCCGAACAGCTTGTTGGCAACCTCCTGGTTCGCCGCCTTGAGCGCGAGCACCAGATCCTTCGGGTCGCAATCGCGCACGAAGCGCTGTACGCTGCGGTCGTCCATGGTGACGATGTCCTCGAACACGAACATGCGCTTGCGGATCTCTTCGGCAAGCTCCTCGTTGCGGGAGCTCAAGCCGTCGAAGATCGACTTCTCGCTGGAGCGGTCGATGTTGTTCATAACGCTGGCCACGAAGTCGATGCCGCCGACCTTGACGTTGTTGTTGGTCACGAAGATGTTATCAAATCTCTTCTGCATCTCGGTTTCAATGATTTTGATGGCGGTCGGAGAGGCACTGTCCATCTGGGCCATACTCTCGACGACCTTGATCTGTCGGCGGCCCTCCAACTGTTCGATGACCGCCGCCGCCTTATCCGGCGCAACATAGGACAGCACCAGCGCGATGGTCTGGGGCCGCTCGTATTGCAGCGCCGTGTAGAGGTCTTTTTCCCTCGCCTTGTTGAGGAACGCGAACTCCCTTGTCTTGAGGGACTTGGTGACCTTGGCCAGCAGCTCGTTTGCCGTGCCGCTGCCGAAAGCCTTTTCCAGAACCGATCTTGCATACTCAAGGCCGCCTTCGGTGACCGCCTTGTTCATCATGCACATCTGGTAGTACTCGTTGAGCACTTCCTGTGTGGTCTCGGCGTCAATGAGTCCCAGCTTCGCGACCTCGATGGTCACCTGCTCGATCTCATCCGGATCCATGTGCTGATAAAGGAGCGACGCCTTGTCCGTGCCCAATGCCACGATCACTGCCGCCGCCTTTTGCGCGGGCTCCAGCTCGCGTCGGGGAGGCCGATCCTGTGCGCCGGTCGCCGTATCCTTCGCCTCTTCAAGCTCGGGCTCCGGCGTGGCATTTTTCTTGCCTCTGCCCAGCTTTTCTCTTTTTGCCATACGTTCCGCCTCCCCTCACTGCGGGATTTGTTCAGCGGTCTATGCCGCTACTGCATTTCCTCGCCGCCGCGCAGCCAGTTCTTGATCATCTGTGCCGCAATCGTCGGGTTCTCTTCGACAAACTGTCGGACGTCCTGACGCATCTGCATGCTCTCTTCCGTATGGACATCCATGATATCGGCGCCGGCCGCCTCCTGCGCGGCCGCCAGGGCGGCAGCCTCCGCCGCCGCAGCCTCTTCCGCCGCGCGCTGCTCCTGCGCCAGCAGGATCGCAATGCGTTTCTTCTTCTTGCTGCGCAGCAGCATGATGATGAGCATCAGCGCCAGGAACAGCGCCACGCCCGCGATCGCCGCGTAGACCGCCCACGCCGGCAGGCCGAAGATCATGGTCGGCTCGCCGATGACCGTCGTAATGCCGCCGCTTTGATAGAACGGGATGGAAACGATGGCGATCTTTTCACCCTCCTGCTCCGCCGTGATGCCCGCCGCCGTGGCGGCGAGATGCACAAAGCTCGCAGGGTTTTGCAGATTATACTTCGCGCTGTTGATGGCGATGGCCACCGTCAGGTCGGTGATGGTTCCAGGGGGCTGCTCCCGCTGGATGTTGTCCTGAGATACATTGTAGTCGATCTCGCCGGAGCGGTACCACTCCCGTTCGTTTCCGTTCAACTGATCCGGGTTGGTGACGTACTCGTTGATTTCGGTGTTGGTGGTAGTGCCCACCGCGCCGCCCGCCGTAGCGTCCTCGTTGAACACGGAGCTGTTGTCCCAGATCTGGCGGCCGATGATGCCCTTGCCTTCGCTCGAGCCGTCCGCCGCCCAGCTGGGCTCGTGGTAGACTGTGGATTCGCTGTAGGTGCGGCTCACGTCCACCGTGCTGTGTACGCTGACCTCGACGTTCTCAGCGCCGAGCACCGTGGCGAACACGTTCATGATGCTGTTGCGCACCTGTTCGTTCACCTGCGCTTCCAGCGCCAGCTTGTACTTCATCGTGTCATCCAGCACGTCCGAGATGCCGCCGGTACCGCTGGTATAGCGGTTGCCTGCGCCGTCCTCAACGGTAACGTTGTTGACGGTGAGGCCCTTTTCCGCGCTGGCGACCCAGCGCTGAATCGCGGCAACTTGATCCTTGGTCAGGGACTTACCCTGCTTCATCTGAACGAACACGCCCGCCGTTGCTTCGGTCACGCTTTCGTCGAGAATGTACCGGTGATCCTCTCCCGGGGTGATGGTGACCTTGGCGTCCTCCACGCCGTCAAAGCAGCGGATCGTGGAGGCGAGAAAATCCTGCAAATCGTAAAGCGCCAACTGCTCGCGGTCTGCCGACGAGGACAGGGCGCTGACGTTGTTGAGATATGTATCGTGGCTGTAGCCCGTGGTCGGGTAGCCCTGCTGGATCACCACCGCGCGCAGACGATCCGCCTGAGACTCGCGCACCAGCACGGTGTCGTTATTCTGAATCTTCAGATCTGTGACGCCCGCCGTGTTGAGGTAGCTCACCACTGAAGTCAAATCCTCGGAACTCAGGCCGCCAAAGAGCACAACGTAGGGACGTCTTGCCTGAACGACCGCCAGCACAACGATAAGTACGACGATGGCCGCAACACCTGCGATCAAGCCGATCTTGAGGCTTTTTTTCATGTTTTTGAAGAAATCGCGGACCCGTCCCCAGATCTGCTTCACCCGCACAGGCAACTGCGGTCACCCCCTCTCGTTGAGATTTAAGCCCTTGTTACAGGCTCATGCGCATCAGTTCGTTATACGCGTCCATCGACTTGTTGCGCAGCTGCACCAGCAGGTCGACGGAAAGCTGGGCCTTGGTGGACGCGATGGTCAAAAGCGCCGGATTGTCCAGCTGCCCGGTGGCCATCAGATACTCCATCTGCGTCTTCTCGGCATCCGTCTCCTTGACGGCGTCGATGGCGGACTGGAAAATGTCCGTGAACGCGCCGCCGCTCTTGCCGGACGGCTCCGTAGTTTGTTCCGGCCGGACGCCCTGCAGGGGCATTTGTTCCCACAACGGTTGGATCGTGTTCATGTAGAACCTCCCATATTCTCACCGGCGGCTTACACGCCGATGTCCAAGCCTCTTTGCACGACCTGCTTGAGCGCGTTGAACGCGGTGACGTTGGCGTTGAACGCCTGGCTGGCAGCCATTGCGTCGGTCACTTCCTTCACCAGCGTAACGTTTGGCAGTTCGACGTACCCCTCTTCGTTGGCGTCGGGATGAGTCGGGTCGTAGACGAAGGGCATCTCCGTCTGATCCTCGGCGATTTCCACGATCTTAACGCCGCCTGCTTGCTCAAAGCCGCGGTTGGAGATCGCATGTCCCTTGCGCGCCGCACGGCTCATGGCCTCCCGGAAGCCGTTCTTGCCGCTCTCTGATTCCATAATGGTGATCTTGCGCCGGTAGGCGCCGCCGCTTTCCGTGCGGGTGGTGTTCATGTTGGTGATGTTCTCCGAGATGACGTCCAAACGCGCCTGCTGCGCCGTCATGCCGGAGCCGACGATGTTCATGCTGCTGAAGAAAGCCATGTCCGTTTCTCCTTATTCGCTGACCGTCAGCCGTTGATTGCGCGACCGAGGATCGAAAAATCGTTGTTGATTTCCTGAAGCGTGTACTGCATCTGATAGGCTGTGCGCACGGCTTCCAGACTCTGCTCAAGGACGTTGACACCGTTGTCGTCCATACGGGTGGTCTCAGAATCCTCGTCTACCTCCCAGTCGGCGCTCTCGATTGCGCGGCGCATCTTGGCACGGGAGTGTCCGTCCCTCTCTGCGGCGCGGAGCTTATCCTCGAACTTCTTCTCGAAAAAAACGGTCTTGACCTTGTACCCCGGCGTTTCTGCGTTGGCAATGTTGTCCAGGTGCGCGGCCTGCTTCGCCCATAGGTAATCCACCGATTTTTCCAGCATTCTCATGCTGTTGCTGGTGATCCCGCCCATGGTTGTGGTACCGATTCCGGTCAATTTATCCATGCTCACACCCCTTTCGCAGAGGGCATTTTGCCCTTTTACCCCTATTACCCGACTATTCTTTATATTTATAACACAACTCAAGCGAATAATCAATGAAAATTTCGACAGAAAACCGTTATTTTTCTCCATTTCCAGAAACTACTGAACCATTTTTGGCATTATTTTACATCAAATCATGCTTTTCGACGCAATCCCACACCTTTTGTCGCCGTTTTGCGGCAAAAAAATTTGAGGCGCGGCACATATAGTGCCGCGCCTCAATTTAATCTAGCCTATATTGGGGTTTGGGGGAATCAATACTTGTCGTTGCCGGCGTAACCGGATCCAGAGAAGGAGTCGTTGGAAGCCGCAGGAGCGGGGTACGCCGCGGGGCCGGCGGACATACCGCCCTGACGCAGGGTAAAGCGGCCGATCAACTCCTTGAGCAGGTTCGCCTGACCGGAGAGCTCCTCCGACGCAGCCGCGGACTCCTCCGCGGTGGCGGAGTTGGTCTGGACAACGCTGGAGATCTGGTCAATACCGGTGCTGACCTGCTGGACATCGCGGTGCTGAGACGCAGTGGCCTCGGAAATCAGGTTGACAGCGCCCGTGACCTTCTCGGCACGGATAACGACTTCCTTCAACGCCTCGTCAGTCTCGGCGGACAGGCGAGTGCCTTCCTTGACGGCCTTGACAGTATCCTCAATGAGCGTAGCCGTGCTGGCGGACGCCTCCTGAGACTTGGTGGCGAGGTTGCGGACTTCATCCGCGACGACCGCGAAGCCCTTACCGGCGCTGCCGGCACGAGCGGCCTCGACGGCTGCGTTCAGAGCGAGGATGTTGGTCTGGAACGCGATATCTTCGATGGTCTTGATGACCTTGCTGATCTCCTGAGACTTCTCTTCGATGTCGCGCATAGCGCCCATCAGTTCAGCCATATGCGACGAGCAGACCTCGATCTGGTTCGCAGACTGCTGATTCTCTTCGCGTGCGTTGCGGGCGTGGTCAGCAGTGGCTTCCACCTGGCTGCTGATCTCGCCGATGGTAGCGGCAAGCTCCTCAACGGAGGACGCCTGCTCGGTGGCTCCCTGCGCCAGCGCCTGCGCGCTGGAGGACACCTGCTCGCCGCCGGAGTTGACCTGGTCGGCAGAGACGTCGATCTGGGAAAGCGTATCGCTCATCGCGGCACTCAACTGGGTGATAGAGTTCTGCAGACGGGAGTACTGGCCGACATAGACGTCCGGCGCCTGGCTCTGGACGGCAAAGTTGCCGTTGCCCATGGACGAGAGCTGATAATCCACGTCGTTGATAATCGAACGGAACGTCTGTGTCAAGCCGCGCAGGTTGTCGGCGAGCTCGCCGAGCGCATCCTTCGACTCGTATGTAATGCTGGCATCAAGATTGCCCGAGGCAACATCCTGCGACGCTTGCTGCATCTCGGCAACCGGCTTTGTGATGGTGCTGGAGATGTACAGAGCGAGGAAGATACCAAGCGCCGTGCTCACAACAATGATTGCGATGACGACAATGGTGGCTGTCCTGGTCAAGGCGGCCGCAGACTCCACACGGGCAGCCGCTCTGGTGTCCGCGCCGCTGGCAACATCAATCAAGATAGCGCGCGCAGACTCAATGGCGGGAATCACTTCTTCATTGTAGAGTTTATAACCCTCATCGGTCTTTCCCGATTTCGCATATCCTCTGACCTTCTCCAGGTCCTCCGTCAGAGCATTCAGCTTGGACACGGCGGAGTCGATCTGGCTTAAATCGCCAAGATAGGTGTCCTTCAGCTTCGCAGTGCTCTCCACCGCGGCGGCATGGTAGTTCTGCGCATTGACCAAGCACTCGTCGATCGTAGCCTGATCCTTGTCGACCAGAGAACGCAGAATGCTGGCGCGCATGGCGAACAGGTTATATCTCGCCGACCAAACATTGGTAACGGTCTGATAGTTGTTGTCATGGAACTGCTGCAGGCTGTTGCCCACATTGCTGATCATAATCAGGGACGTGACGCCCGTGACAATCAGAAGCGCAACCACAATCGTAAAGGCTGTAATCAATCTGGTGCTGATTTTCATGTTCTTGAACATAGTGATGTTTCTCCTTCTCTAAAAATGTTTGCTGGGTTTCCGGTTTCTGCGGAAAATGGTTCGTATCAGGAATACCCCACCTCCCAATAAGGCTCTTAGTCCTAGAGGCTATTGTATCCCATTATTTCCCGAAGGTCAATAGATTTTATTATGGAAACCAACAAAATATGGGATATTTTTTTGTTGGCAGCCCTTGATATCGTGCTTAGGCTCCTGGTTTTCACTCTCCGATGCCGATTATGGACGGCGACAGTTCCTCCACGCCATTTGCCCCGTTATCACGGAAGAGCTTTTTGGTGTCCATACTCAGGAAATAACGGCCTTCCATATCATTGGTACCGGCGCTTTCGCTCACGCTGTAGACCATGATTTCGCGGCACTTGATGCCGTCCACCGTGATGGTCTTTCCCGTCGAATAATACCGGTATTCCGCCATGCTCTCGCCCGACAGCCCCAGGCTCCCCGGGTTCAGCGCCGCGAAGTGATCCATCGCTCCGGCTGTGTCCATCACCGGGGGCGGAGCAGGCTGCGCCGGCGTCAGATCCGCCGCCGTCGCCTCCGCCCCAGGCTCTTCACCGGTCGGCTCCTCCTCCGGCGGCTGCTCCTCGACGATCTCGGGCTCTTCTTCCTTGGGCTCCTTTGGGGCCCAGGGCTTGAGTATCAGCAGCACCGCGGCGGCAGCGGCCACCACAACCACCGGAATGATGATCAGCAGCAGCTTCGGTTTTTTCTTCTTACCGCCTTCGCCGTTCTCTTCGGCGTCCCCGCCCTTTTTCTTCTTTTTCTTTTTGGGCTTCTTTTTCTTCTTGCCCTTTTTGCCGTCTTCCGCTTCCGCTGCCGGCGGCGGTTCCGGTGTGCCACCCTCTGACGGCCAGGCTGCGCCGGCATCGCCGCCTGCCGGCCACGCGTCCTCGCCGGAAGCTTCGCCCGAGGTTGTTTCCTCCGGCCACGCCGCCGCTTCGCCTGCATCGGCGGCAGCATCGGCATCGGGCCATGCGGTCGGCTCATCGGAGGCCGCTTCGGCTCCTGCATCCGGCCACGCGGTCGCAGCGGTTTCCTCGGACGACGCCTCGGTATCCGGCCACGTTTCTGCCGTACCCGTGTCCGTATCCGGCCACGTTTCCGTCATGCCCGCACCGAACGTCTCATCCGCCTCCGGCCACGCTTCGTCGGCGTCCATCCCGGCGGCGTTTGCTTCCGGCCACGCGGTCGGATCGGCACGCTCAGCCTTCGGGGGAGCCTCCGGTTTTTCTTTTTTCCTTTTCCGGCCAAGTCCCCGGAAAATGTCCTTTAATTTCATAATACCCTCACCGGATCGACACGATGTCGTTTTCCATGAGAACCTGACTGAATTGCCCCGCCTTACCGTTTACCAGCAGCTCAACAGGCTTGTTGGGATGGTCAAAGTCTATGCCGGAAACCTCCAGCAAATCCATCAGATAGTAGGGTTCCCCGGACGCCTTGCCGGGCAGGGAAATCATTGTGTCGTTGAGTGTGATGTGGAGCTTTGCCCCCTGCACTGCCTTCGGCGACTCCGCCGCCTCCGGCGCGGCACTGTCAGTGTCAGCATCCTCCGGCGCAGGCTTCTCCGCCGGTTCTGCGCCGCGCTCCGCCGTGCGGAGCGCCTTTATATAGTCCAGCCCGTCGACCCAGACCTCGTCGCCGGTGTGGATCATCTGATCCAATGGTGCGGAGGCTCCATTGATCGTCGCCACACCGCTGAAGTCCTTGCCCACAATATCGCCGAGAGTCTTGGTCGCATCCGCCCCCTGCTTCGCCGGAGTAAAGCGGATATTGTCCCCCGCGTGGACAATCGCGGTCAGCTCAGCCGGCTCGCCGTTGAGCAGAATGACCGGCGGCGTCGGCAGTGACGCGCGGAAGAACTGTCGTTCGCCGTTGAGTTGGAACGAGAGGTTTGCGCCTGTCTTTCCGATCAGATCGCCGTAGCGGTAGCCGTTCATCATCAGAATGTCCCGCATGATGAGTACGCCGCTGCGGAACAGCTTTGCGGGCTCGCCGTTGAGCAGGATGATATAGCTGTCGTTGATCAGCCCCAGCCCCGCTGAGATCGCAATGCCGAGCGGCGTCGCGTATTCGGGATCGTTGAGGTCGTATTCTTCACTGTAAGCGTTCTTTTCAAACTGATTGCCCGCAATGGCAACACGGGAAGGCTCGATGCGAAGCTCCTCCGCAACGCGCTCCTTAAGTCCCTCCAGCTTGCTGCCGCCGCCTGCAAGGAACACCGCGGAGGGCACCTTGTCATTGAGCTCAAGGATGCGTTTGGCCAGCTCCTGCGCCAACGCTGTGACGGCGGGAGCAATCATGTCGCGAATCTCCTCAGGCGTCGCCTCGTGGGGCAGGCCGAGGATATCGGTGTAACTGATCTTGTTCCTGCTGCCCAGCAGCGTCTTGATTCGCTCGGCCTGGGCAAAGTCGACAAGCAGCACGCGCATCATCAGCTCCGTGATCTCGTCGCCGGCAGTGGTCGCCATGGTATAGCCTACAACGCTGCCGTCGCGGCAGATGGCAATGTCGGACGTGCCCGCGCCAATGTCGACAAGCACAAGGTTGAGCAGCCGGATGTCGTTGGGAATTGCGGCGTTGAGCGAGGCGATCGGCTCCAGCGTCAGGCTGGCAATCTCCAGCCCCAGCTTGCCCACCACGGCATACAGACTCTCCACCACCTCCCGAGGCAGGAAGGTCACGACGACCTCCGCCTCGATACTGCGGCCCGTGTGATCGCGGATGCTGGACATGGGGTATCCGTCCACCCGATAGGTGGTGACGGTATAGCCCACCATATAGTACAGGTCGTTTTGCAGCGCAGACTGCTCCCGCAGAGCATGCTCCGCCTCAGAGACCGCGCCGGCCTCCAGCTGGTTGATCAGCTCCTCGGTGATCTGACGCGTGGCAGGAAATTCCAGCATGAACGATGCCGACTCGGATTTGAGCGCACGTCCCGCTGCGGCGACGCAAACGCGGGTGAGATGGATCTTGGTTTTCTTTTCCAGCCGCGCGATAACCTCCCGCGCGACCTCCGCCACCTGCTCAATATTCTCGATCTGGCCGTCCAGCATGGCGCGCTGGCCGTGATCCTGCTTTTCGATGGCCATGACATGAAAGCGCCCGCCTTCGGCGCTGCCCACCACGCCAATGATGCTGCGGGTGCCGATGTCCAACGCGAAGATCTCGTTCCTTTCCTGCTCTCTCCTCACTTCTGCCATATCCGCACCTGTCTCTCCTGTTGAAATATGCTCTTCTCACTACCGCTGACCATTGGTAACGCGGCCGTCCAGCAAATTGATTACCCGTTTGTTCATCGTGGTCGTGTAGCTGCTGTCCGCGGTCGCGAACACCACCGTCGTCCCCATCTTGTTCAGCGCACTCAGCAAGTGCAGCATATCCCACACCGTGTCGCTGTCCGCGCGCTCGTCCAATCCGTCGGCAATCACCACAGCCGGGCTGCGCCAGATCGCCTTGGCCATCAGAACGCGGCAGCGCTCGGATGGCGTCATATCCTTCGGGTAGCGCTCCTCGCTGCCCGGCATACCCACCAGCGCCAGCGCTTTTTCAATTCTGCGGCGGTCAAAGAGCCTGTTCTTAAGATACTCCAATCTGTGCTCAGATGCAAGATTTTTGAACACGGTTTCCGTGGGCCGCAGCTCGTCGTCGCCGGAAATCACGCCCAGACATTCCCGCAGGTCGTTTCGCTCCGACTCGCTCATCGCCCACAGATTCGCCGCGCCCAGCCATACCTTGCCGTGATCCGGCTCCAGCTCACCGGCGATGATTTTCATCAGCGTGGACTTTCCTGAGCCGCGCACGCCGGTGATGAACACAAGCTCTCCGTGCCGGATCGTCAGATCCAGCTGCAGCGTGGAGGACACGCCGCGGCGGCTGTTTTTATAGATTTTTGACACTTGTTCCAGTCGGATTGTGGGCATGAGCGCCTCCACTTTACAAAAAAAGTCAGGTTTGATATACTACAGCAAACACAGAGTGAATCGGAGGTGACGTGGACGATGAGACGGTTCTTGGGGATTCTGGGCATCGTTTTGCTCGCCGTCGTCTGCGTCGGCATCGCGGAGCTGTCCGTCGCCCGCATCGAAGATCCCGCACTCTATGAATCTGTCACCGCGCCCGCATGGGACGCGCTTGACAGGCTCCGCAGCGATGTGGATGAGCGCGCCGCGGAATTGGAGGCGGCGCGGCTGGAGCAGGAACGCCTGGAGCAGGAACGCATCCGCCGGCTCGAAGAGCAGCGCCGCCAGGCCGAGGAAACCGTCATCGCGCTGGAAATCGCCGCGCAGGAGGCCAGCGCCCCCGCGATCACAGAGCCTCTGACGCTCGCCGATCCCGCCATCACCACACTCACCACGGAAGGAGAACGGGAAGTCCTCACCGGCGGGAACCTCCGGCTGTACTATTATAACCAAAGCGACGAGCTCTGGGCGCAAGAACGATATGGAAACGACTCAATCCGCGGCTACGGCTGCGGCCCCACGGCGCTGGCAATGGCGGTCGCTTCCATGACCGGCGAGGACGCCACACCGGCAAACGTTGCCGCGTGGGCGGCCAAAGCGGGCTACTGTTCACCTCACAGCGGCTCCTATCTCTCCATTGTGAAGGGTGCTGCCGAGCACTACGGTCTGGCGTATGAATCTCTCGGCGCCATCGACGCCGACACGCTTTACACCCGGCTGTCCGAGGGCGGCATCGTTGTCGCGCTGATGGGTCCCGGGCATTTTACCGCCAAAGGCCATTTCATTCTGCTCCACGGTGTCACGCTCTCCGGTGAAATTCTGGTTGCCGATCCCAACAGCCGGGAAAACAGTCTTGCCGTCTGGGAGCCTCAACTCATCATAGACGAGCTGTCCCCCAGCCGTCACGACGGCGCGCCGCTGTGGCTGTTGACCATACCGCTCTCATTATAGCAGAGAACTGCGCTGCACTCAAGCATCAGAAAAACCCGCTCCAATTCCCTTGGAGCGGGTTTTTCCGCTCATTTTCCAAACTTTTCGTAGAAAGAGCTCTTCCCGCCGAGCCGAAGGCTCAGTCGCTTGTCCGCCTCGACGATCGCGCTGACCAGTCGACGGTACTGTGCCACCTGATTGGCAAGCTCCGCTTCCCGCTCCGTCTCAGCCTCCGCACCACGAAGCAGCGCGTTGAATCGGATCGCTTCCGCCGCCGGGAGCTTTTCCAGCCCCTCGCGGATCTGCGTTTCGATCTCATAGGCCGTTCGCAGCGGCGCCTCGCGCTCCCCGAGGAGCATATCCATCGCCAACTCATCCCGGCGGTCCGCCGCCTCCGCGATCTGCCGCGTGAGCTCTGAGACCTCCCGCAGCCGCAGCAGCTGAACCCGTTTTTGAGCGCACAGCGTTTTCAGCGCGTCAAGTTCCATCGCTTCACTTGCCTCCCGCCGCGTTCTTCTCCGCAATTCGGAAGGTATCGCGCAGATCCGTGATCATGGGGCGAAGCTTATCGAGTTCCTTCTTGTTGCGCCCAAGGCTGATCCGGTTGAGATCATAGCAGAAGAAGTCATACAAGCGATGCAGACCGCGGCTGACCTCATACCGGCGATCCAGCGTGTCATCCAGGTAGCGCACGATATCAATGCACCGCTGGATCGACGCCTCGAAGAGCTGCATGTCACCCTGCTCGAGGGCAAGGTCGCTGCGCATCAGCCGTTTGACCAGCTCATCCATCAGCAGCAGCAAAAGCTCTCCCTGCGTCATGGTCGTGAGCGACTGCGCTTTATAGTTTTGAAGTCCTTTCGCGTCCATAAACCCTCATCCTGTTCTTTTTTAATAGCCCATCAGATCGGAGAGCATCGAGCTTTGGTTGTTCATCGTACTCATCATCTTCTCAAGCGCTGTGAACTGCTTTGTGTAGTAGTCGATTCGGCTGCTCAGTTTACTCTGCCAGCTTTCGATCTGCTTGTCAATGTTGCCGATCTGTTGGTAGAGGTTGTTGTGCAGCAGCGACACCGCCGAGAGCTTCGTGCCGGCCTTGCTCACAAGAATACCGGGCTTGGCAAGCGACGTTGAGGCATAGTCGTTCAGCGTCATCTTGAGCGATTGCATCAGGCCGTTCGTCGTAGAGCCGCCCTCCGTCGTTTTGGTAAAGACCGTTCTGACCTTGTCAGGATTGCTGTCAAGCGCTTCGCGCAGCTTCGTCTCATTGAGCTTGAGCGTTGTAACGCCGTTGGAATAGGCCGTCGAGAGGCCGATGCTTTCCAGATCGACGCGGTCGGTACCATAGGCCTGGATCGCAGTGACCAGCTTATCATAGAGGGAGCGGAGATCGCTATCGCCGAAAAGCAAGCCGCTTTTTGCCTTTTCCTCGTACTTTTCGACCGCGCTTTCGCTCATGCTGTTCCGATCTTCCTCCGTCAGCGGCTCGTAATAAGTAACGCCCTTTTTGCTGGAAGATGAGGTCTTTGTGGCGGGCTGCGTCGTAAACGCTTTATGCACATCGGTCATCAGCTTGTTGACATCCTCAACAAAGGTTTTGATCGTGTCTACAATCTTATCCGAATTGGAGCTCGTGGAGAAGGTGAGCGCATCGGCTTCATTGAGTTTCTCATCTTCACCGTAAGCGCTGAATTTCTCCTTGAGGATAACGCTCAGGCCGTCCATATCAATGACGTTGTTCGACCGCGTGAGCACGAGATCTTTGCCATTCACGGTTGCCCGGATGACAGCGTCCTCTCCTTTTGTTTTCTCACCGCCGCGCGTCGCCGCCGCAGCATTGGCTTTCTCCACCAGCGCCTCCAGCGAAAGCTCCTTATCCGGCTGGAAGAAGGCGGCAAAGGACACCTTCCCCTGCTGTCCGTTTTCGTATCCGCCGCCCAGAACGTACTTGCCGGCGGTCTCATCGTAGGAGAGCCAATTCTGCACCGCGCCGTTTCCGGCTTCGTTGAGTTTCGTCATAAACGTCTCAACGGAATCATTCTTGTTAAATTTGCCAAGCGAATAGCTGCCCGCCGGCACCTTGGTCATCAGGAGCTGCATGTTGCCGTTTTCGTCCCAGTCAAACGTGTCGCCAAATAAGCTTTCCAGTGTTGTGTTCGCCGGGCTCTGCTTGACGTCGAACAGCTTCTGCGCAAGAGCGCCGTCGATGGAAACATCGCTTCCCGCGCCGGTCTGTCGCGAGGTAAAGACAAACTGATCCGTGAGGGTGGAATAGTTCACCTTGACTCCGGCCGTGTCGCTGCTGTTGATCTTGTTCAGAACGCCCTCCATCGAGGTATCCTTCGTGATATCTCCGATGCTCACGCCGTTGATCTTCAGATCGTAGAGCCACTCGCCCTTGGCATTGACGCGATAATAGGTGTCCTCGTTGGCATATTTCTTAATCAAATTGCCGTCGGTATCGGTAAAGAGGGTGCTCACTCGCGTTCCCGCGACCTTTTCGCCGTCCTTGGTCATGATGCTGCCGTCGCTGTTGATGCGGTAGTAAACGCCATCGCTCAGTTTGAGCTCGTTCCCATCTTTGTCGAAATACCGCTCTGTGGCGTTGTGATCAAGCGTCCCCTCGATGCGTGCGTTTTTGTTGAGCCAGTCTTCGCCCAGCAGGCTGCCGAGCTTCTGGCTGGTGTTGAAGTAGTTGGATACGCCCGCCTCGCTGATGCCGAGTTCGCTGCCCACAGAGGAGACAACCTTCACCGTGGAGCCGGAGCCTCTGGCCACGTCAAACCTGAGGCCGCCGGTATTCGTTGAGCCAACGGTAATCCGGTTCGTGCCGAACTCCTTGTTGATGGACGCCTGCAGATCATCCTTCAGCGCGGAGGTCATGGACGTGTTCAGCGCATTGCTGCGCTCCGCCTGCGCAACGCGCAGCTCTTCAAAAAGCTCCGTGTTTTTCTGCGCTCGCTCCTCATCGCTCATTTCCGTGTTTTTCACTTCATCGATCTTCGTGTTGACTTCGGCGATCTTCGCGTCGTAGCTGCTCAGATCCGGCTGCTCGATCCCCGACAGGTCACCGATCTTGATCGACTTTGTCATGCCGTCCAGGGTCACGTCAATGGTCTTGCCCGAGAAGTACTCCGCCATGCTCAACGTCTTCGTCAGTCCCGACGCGTCGCCGCTGAGGCTGAAGCTCTTATAATCAAAACGCTTCTCATCCGCGGTGGATGTTGCCGTCGTCACGTTGAGCATCGTCTTGAGGTTTCCGCTCGCACCGCTGATGTAGACGGAGTCGCCCTTGGTCTTGGCGCTGCCGGTGGTCTCAAAGGTGATTTCGCCGTTATTGAGCGTTGCCTTGACGTCTGCGGATTGATCGCTAAGTTTCTTGTTGATGCCTGCGACCAACTCGTCCAGGGACGCGTACTTATCCTCATCGGTGAACTTGATTTCAACGGAACTGCTGCCCACCTTGAGCGACATTGTGCCCGAGAGCGTGCCCTTGGTCAGGTTCTTGCCCCAGTCGATCGCGCCGCCGACCGCTTCATCGCTTATGTGAACGCCCAGCGCACTGGCATCCACCGTATATCGGGCAGCCGTGGCAAGGCTTGTGACGGCGTTGATTCGGATATCGCTCGTCGCCTTTCCGCTGGCCGAGACCGCAGAGGCGTTGCTTCCGCTCACGATGGTGCTGGCATTGCCGGTAAAGAACGCGTTGCTGGACAGATTGGTTTCCGACGAGAACGAGGTGTACTTGCTTGTAATGCTGTACATCTGGTCAATCAGCTCACGATAGGCATCCTGCTTCCACTCCAGCTTCGTCTGCTTCTGCTGGAGCTCTGTAATCTTCGTTTGATATCCGGTCACGCTGTTTTCGATCATCGCTTCGGTATCCATCCCGCTGGCGAGGCCGGTCAGCACGTTCCGATTGCCGTAAATGCTGCTGGAACTGCTGTACGAATTGCTGGTAAGGCTGTTGATGTTCGCCATTTGCGTTCAACTTCCTTTCTTACACAAAAGACTTGACCTATCGCGTTCTTTTTCTTATAATTGTGAAAAGAAAAATACGATCATTGTCTACTATTATATCGGCCGTTCCGTTCGAAAGATTAGAGGCGCGGCGCAAATTTTTGCAGGAGGCTCGTCTTGAAGAAAATCATCGCCATCACCAACCAAAAAGGCGGCGTCGGCAAAACCACCACCGCATTGTCCCTCATCAGCGCGCTGCACCTTCGCAATTATAAGGTGCTCGGCGTTGACCTTGACCCGCAGGGCTCTCTCGGCTTCAGCGCGGGACTTGATATTGAAAACAGCGACACCATTTACGATGTGCTCAAGGGAAAGAAAAAGATCGACGATGTAATTGTCGACACAGAACTGGGAGACTTTCTCCCCTCGAACATTCTGCTCTCCACCGCCGAGCTGGAGTTCAACATGCCGGCGCGCGAATTCTTGCTGCGCGATCAGCTGGTCAAGGTCGTCGACGACTATGACTACATCGTCATTGACACGCCGCCCGCGCTCAACGTGCTGACCGTCAACGCCTATGTGGCCTCTCAGGAGCTCATCGTTCCCATGGCGCCCGAGATCCTGAGCCTGCTGGGCATCTCCCAGCTGCGCGACACAGTGGATACTGTCCGGCGCTATTACAACGCGGAGCTGAATGTGATGGGCATTTTGCTCAATCGCTACAACGCGAGGCTTGTGCTCAACCGCGAGGTTGAGGATATGTCTCAGGAGGTGGCGCGGAAGCTGGATACCAAGGTGTTCAACACAAAGATCCATGCCAGCGTGTCCGTCGCCGAGGCGCCCGCCTACGGCGAGAGCGTCCTCACCTACGCTCCCGGCTCCAAGGCCGCGCAGGATTACGAAAATCTGCTCAATGAAATGATGGCTTAACCTTACCGTTACTCTTTAAAGCAGCGGCAGTGTGCAAGAAATGGAGTGAATATCTATGCCGAACAAGGGGTTTAAATCAGGAAAAAGCAGCAAAACCGCCCGGGTGTTGAATCTGCTTACCGATCCAGAATCTGCGGAGAGCAGCGTCGAGCCCGCTCCCGCCGCCACATCACCGGCGGACAGCGCGCGGCTCGCGGATGATCGCCGCACGCAGGCCAGAATCCGAGGCGCGTTGGAGCAGGAGCTGGCTGGCAGTACGCCGTCCGCTCCTCACGCGCCGGAGGCTCCCAGGAGCGTTTCCTCGGCTACACCTGCGGTCATGCCGGACTTCTCCCACGACGGCGAGGATATGCCGGAACCGGTTCTCTCCGCGTCGGCGCCAGCTCAGACGCCGCTGCAGGCACACATGGAGCAGCTCCGCACCGCCGGCGATCAGGAGCCGGACGAATACATCTGCTTCAACGTCACACAGGCGCTGGTCGAAGACAAGGCTGACAAATATATCAAGATGTTCGGCCTGTGCAACTGCAACCGCTGCCGGATCGACGTCATCGCTCTGGCGCTGAGCAATCTGCCCGCCAAGTACGTCGTTGCCAAACCCCATGAATTGATCCCGCGTCTGTCCATGTACGAGCAGAAGTACAACGCTGCCGTGGTCACGCAGGTGATGAGCGCCTGCCGCAAGGTGCTTGATCGGCCGCATCACGAGCGCACGCAGAAATAACCGCTAAGCAAAAACGCCGCAGCTTACGCTGTGGCGTTTTTCTTTTATAGGGGTTGTTTCTTGTCGTCCGGTACGCTGCCCAGCATATCAAGCAGCCCATCCGGGCGCGCAGGTTCCTTTGACGCGGCGTCCCGGTTGGCATCCGCCACCTGGAGCAGCTCGCTGCGAAGCACCGGAATATTCTTTGGCGCGTCAATGGCCAGGCGCACCCCGCCCTCGTATACGTCCATCACGGTGATTTTGATGTCATCCCCGATCAGCAGCGTCTCTCCGGCTCTCCGGCGCAGGATCAGCATTTCTTCAACCTCCGCTCCTCAAACTCGGCAAGCCTGTGCCGCATATCCCACGTCTCGTCCTCCAGAATCGCCTGGATGCCACGGCGGGTATCCGGGTTGATGGCAAGCGGGCACTTCATATTGACGGTGGTCTCCCCCACCGGCTGCTTCACCGTGCAAAGCACATAATAGTAAAGGTCCTCGCTCTTCTCTACCTTCAGCTCCTTCAGCTCATCGTCAGAGAGCACCGGCGCATACTCGGGATCCAGAGAGAACGGGTGCATCAGCGTAAACGCGAGGCTCGGCGTTTTGACGCTCTGCAGGCTGAACATCGTGCCCGCGGCGGAGAACGGAAGAAGCAGGTACTCCTTTTCGTCCTCAAAGCCAAACAGGCCCTTGTCAAAAATCAAAAGCTCGTCTTTCGTATAATCGATCTCGCCAAAATACTTCGTATTCGTCTTCAAGAATGCATCCTCCCAACTCTATTGTCTGTGGGTCAAGCCTTTACATCCACCGGTTCATAGTTGGGGTCCGCGCTGCGCGGAACATAGATCGGGCCGCCCATGTACTTGAATGTGACGCTGGGCCGCTGCTCGACAATCAGTTCAATGTCGCCCGGCGTAAACTCGAAAGAACCGCGGTCAATCTTCCAGTCGAAACTCATCTTGTCCATCTCATAGCGGATCTCCATCTGGCCATCTTCCCACTCAAAGGCGAGGCCGGAGTCGATCTCCAGAGGATTCTCCTCTTCAGAAGCTGACACAGCGTTGTTGACCGGCACCTGCGGCGCGTTCTGCTGGCGCAGCTCTTGTCCGATTCTTGCGTTGAGCATGATCTGCCCCTGATCGGAGTAGGCAGAGGTCGCCTCATAAGCCGCCTGTCGATCCATTTGCGATGCAGCGGTGACGCCCTGCGCCGTGAGCGGAGCTACCGTGCCGCGGGGTACCGCAGCGGCCTGAGAAGGCTCGAAGGTGTCAACCTGCAGCTTAATCGGGCGGCTCTTGATATCAAGGCCTTTGTCGGAGCGGGTAATCTCCATCTCGGCTGTGCCGCGGGTATACTCCAGCGAAGCGTTGGTCGTCTTCATCCGGATCTCAATGGGAATACTCTTGATCTCAATCAACGGATACATAGCAAAGCACTTCCTTTCGTGGCTTTCAAGTCATCGGTCGTCAGCCCATATAGTCGATCAGCGACTGCGAGAGAATGTTGGTGCCGATCCGCAGCGCCGCGTTATAGCAATACTGTGCCCAGTTCATGTTGGTGATGGCTTCCGCCATATCCAGATCCTCAACCTCGACGATCTGTCGATCCAGCTCGCTCTTGTTGAGCTCAAGCTGCTTCAGGTTCGTATCCAGATATCTGGCATCGGCGCTGAGCTGCGTGTGCTGATCCTGGGACGCGTGGAACGTTTTCTGCAGCAAGGCCATTAACTCCTGGGCCCTTTCCCGGTCTTCTTCGCCGTTCGCGTAATTGCCGGTTTCCGGGTCTGCGTTTTTGAAAATCTCTCCCAATTCCTTGATGACCATTACAACGTTGTTGTCCTTGCCATAGCCAAGGAATTTAAGGCCGGAAATGGCGGTGTTGAATGCGCTGCCGTCGATCAGCTCGCCACGTCCGTTTTCCGTCATGCCGATGCCGATGTCCACATAGGTGGTCTCTTTGACCATGGACTGCAGTTTGGCATAGTTTTCAGCGCCCTTTTCGTAGGTCACGCCGTTGCGCTCCTGATAGCCTTCCAGATAGCTTTTCAGCGACATGATGCGATTATGTCTGCTCATTGCGGCCTGATAATCAGGGTCGTCCTCGCTCCCGGAAGGCGATGCAAGGAACTGCCGAACCTTTTGATACTTTTCCGCCGCTTCGGGGTCGTCCGAGCCCGGATCTTCCATAAGAAGATCACTGGGCGTATCCAGGCCGGCCTCCTTCAGTTCTGCTTCCGTAATATGGAAGTCCTCCAGGCTCTTCGGCTCTTCCGTAGACACGTCGACACCGCGATAGAGAAGCCTGCTGCCGTCATCACTCCAATCGAAGGGAACGTTCTGCCCGTCCGCACCGGCAAAGACAAACTCATCGCCATACTTGGTGTTCATCATGGACACAATGTTGTCCGCCGCCTGAAGCAGTTCCTTGCCCAGCGCCGTGCGGGCCGAGCCGGACGTGTCGCTGACGCCCTCCACCGAGGCCAGGATCGAACTGAGGCCCAAGCCATAGTCACCGTTTGTCACGTCACCGTCGACAACGGCCGCCATAGCCGCGTAAGCGCTTTCATACTTGCTGATGGCATAGTTGTTGTTGTCAATCTGATCGCCGGTGCGCCAATAGGAGCGGCGGAGACGCCATGCCTTGCTGGCAGCCGCGGGATCTTCCGCATACGTATTGAACTTGCGCTGCGTCTCAACGCCCACCATGGCGTTGCTCAGCCTCTGATTATTCTTGTTCAGGTTCGTCCGATAGGTGCGGTAGAGCCCGTTTGTCGTGATGCGAAAATTCGACACCCCTGTCTCCTCCTCTCACTCCGGCGGGTTTTACACCGCCGTGCCGTTGATCAGTTTTTCCAGCATGCCGTCGTACGTTGTCATCAAGCGGCACGCTGCGGCATAAGCCTTTTGGAACATCATCATGTTCATCGCCTCGTCATTGAGGTCGACGCCCATCGCCGCATCTCTGTCCAGATTGATCTCCTCCGCCGTCGCGGTATAGTTGCCGAGCATGGACTTGGTGATGTTCTGGTCCTTCGCCAGCGTACCGGCAATGGAGTCGGTCAGCATATCCTGGAAGGTGCCCTTAAAGAAAGTTGTGCCCTCCTTGGCCGAGCCGAACTCAAACTTGTGCGGCGAGGTCAGCATGCTGATGAAATGGTCAATGTTGCTCTGCTCCGTACTGCGCTCCTGAGCATTGGGCTCCTTGGAACGCAGGATGCGGGTCGCGCCGTGCGACCAGCCATAGGAAACAGAGATGTTGGCAGCGGTGATGTTTGAAGCATCCCGATCCACCGTGCCGCTGCTGTCGCCGCGGTCGGTAAACAGAACGCCGCCCTTGAGATCGTCGAAGTACTTATACTCGTCCTTCAGCGCGTAAATCGGAACTCTTTTTTCGGGATCCGTCGTGATTTTTCCGTCCTTATCCAGGAAGTTGTTATCCTCATCCTGCACATAGCCGATCACATTGTTCACATCGTAGTACTTGAGCTCACTGGTGGGATTGCCCTTTTCGTCCAACACATACTCTTCGGTGGACAGCGTGTTCGCCTCGTTCATCCTCTTGGCAAATTCGCGTGCCAAAGTGTCCAGCGCCTGGCGATAATAGGGCAGGCCGCGCTTGACACCGGCGTTCGGGTCGATCTTCAGATCTTCGTCCGAGGCATACTCGCCCTCTTCGGTCAACAGCTCGCGCATCGCCTGCAAACCGCCGGAAAGCTCCGTATCGCCGGTCTGCGTCGCCCACAGGGGATCCGCCTCAACGTCTGCAAAATCGGCATCAGACTCCTCCAGCTGCGCGCTCGTCGCTTCTGCCAGCTCAGGCTTGGCTGTAATATCGTATCTGCGAACGGAATACTTGCCTTCCTGCTCAACGACGCCAAAGCGATACGTTTCGCCGTTCTCGCCCGCAAGATACTGTGTATCGCTGTTGAGCATCGCGGCGATTTTTTCCGCCGTTTCCGCCGTTTTATAGGTCGCGTCCGCCGACAAGTCAGCGTCTTCGCCCAGGGGCGTGAGGCTCCGCATACCGATCATTGTCAGGGTGTTGGGTTCCTTCGGATCCGCGTTGCCGAGGGCACTGGTCAGCCGCGAAATATCAATGCCAAGCGTTTCCTCGTCGCGGATGGAAATCTGTGCGCCGTAAACGCCGTCAATCAGCGTATACTCCTTCTCGCCGGGGTCGCCGCTGGTCTTGATGACCATCTTCTCGACCTCAGCGCCGTTGCCAATCTGCTCCATTTCGTAGGTCACATGGATGCCGATCTGTTCAGACAGCTTATCAATGAGCAGGTTGCGCTCGTCGCGCTGCACCAGCGCGTCCGTGCCGAAGATCTCGCTCTTGCGGATCGAGGTGTTCAAATCGCGGATCTTAGTGAGCGTCGCATTCACGGTGTCGATGTTATCGCGAAATTCCGCCCGCAAATTCTCATCGAGGGTTTGCAGCTTTTTCGCGTAATCGTTGAACTGTACGGTAATGGCCTCAGCCGCCTCGCGCACCAGCGCGTCTGTGCCGTCCTGTCCGACATTTTGCGGCTGGGAAAGGTTTTCCATCTGCTGGATCAGGTCGTTGAACCGGGCCTCCAGCACGCCTTCGCCGTCTTCTCCCTTGGCGACTTCGTCAAAAACCTCGGCGACCTGATTGAGGCCGTTGATCTTGGTCTCCATCTCGCCGACCTTCGTCATCTCATTGCGATAGCGGATGTCGAGATACTGGTCGCGGAGCTGATTGACACCCGTCGCCAGCACGCCGCCGTTTTCACGCACAGAGTACTTGGTGATGAAGCGGTCACCGGCCCCGTAGTACATCGCCTTCTGATCCAGAGCCTGACGGCTGTAGCCTTCGGTATTGATGTTGGAAATATTGTTGCCGGTCACGTTCAGCGCCTGCTGGGACACATAGATGCCAAGGCGCGCCATGGTAAACGTTCCGAATGTCGACAGACTGCTCATAGGTCCGCAGCTCCTTTCCCTCGGCGCTTGTTATGCCCGGATATCTGCGATGGTTCCGCTGCCGAGGGGGGCATCCGCCTCGTCAGCCATCATGCGTTCGATCTGGTGGAGATTGCACTCCAAAGTGGTGCGCGCCACATCCGACGCGCTGCGATAGAGGTCATATCGGTCGCGGAGTCTGCCGGCGGCATCGCGTGCCTCCTGCTGCAGCTCCTCCGGACAATGCTGCGCGAGGCCGGAGAGCGTCACGTTCTCCAGCCCAATGGCAGCGAGCAGCTTGTCGCGCTTTTTGTCCATTGCGCGCAGGCTCAGGCCCAGTGCCTGCTCCCGCTTCATGCAGTCGTCCACAGCGAGCAGATCGTCGCGGCGCACCGCGACGGTCTTCTCTTTAGCAAGCTCCGTCAGCTGATCCAACGTCTTGCCCAGCTGGTCCATGAACGCAAAGTACTCCCGATAGGCCTCGTACATGTCAGATGGCCTCCATTAAGAGCATCTTGCGGGCCGTTTCGCGCGCGTCGACCTTGTAGGTGCCGTTTTGCACCTGCTCGCGCAGCGCAGCCACCTGGCCCGACGTCGTCGCCGTGCGCACCTCGTTCGAGAGCCTGCCGCGCAGCTCCATTTCATAGCTGCTGCGCATGCCGTCACCTTTGGAGAGCATAATGCTGTCGAACCGACGCTCGTTGCTGCTTCTTTGCACTTTTTTTGTTCCGCCGTTTTGTCCCTGATAGACACGCCCGGCGGTCTCCGCAGCGGAGATATTGGCTCCCGGGATTCTCATCCTCGAACGCCTCCTTTTTCAAGGTTAAAGACCTGTTCCTTGCTTTTGGTTCTTCAACACTATCATCGGATGGTAAATCAAAAAATTAATAGCGCAGGGGGAAATTATTTCGACTTGAGATGGCGCAGCAACGCCCCCGCAATATCCTTACAGGGCGCCTGCACCATAACCGCGCCGATATCGTGGGCAACGCCGGGCATACCGTAGACCACGCTGGTCTCCTTGTCCTGACCGATGGTGTATGCGCCCTTCTTGCGCATTTCCAGCAGACCCTTCGCGCCATCCGCGCCCATGCCGGTCATAATGATGCCGACCATCTTGCACTGGACGTTCTGCGCCATCGAATAGAACAGCACGTCCACCGACGGGCGGTGACCGCTGACCTTCTCGCCGGGCTTGCACTCCACGCGATATCCTCCCAAGGGTGAGCGGACGACCCGCATCTGGAGATCCGCCGGGGCGATGAGCGCGAGACCGCGCTTGATCTCGTCGCCATCCTTCGCCTCGCGCACCTCCATCTTGCAGAGCTTGTTGAGGCGGTCGGCGTACATCTTGGTGAAGCCTGTGGGCATGTGCTGGGTGATGACCATGCCGGGGATATCCGCCGGCAGGCGCTTCATGACCTCCAGCGTCGCCTCTGTACCGCCGGTGGAGGCGCCGAGGCCGATGATAATGCGTCCGGAGATCGCGGTGCCCAGATCCGGCGCGGCGATAGTGGTCGGGGTGTTGGCCGCCGCCGCCTTTGCCGAAAAGCTGTGCGGCTGCACCTTCGCCTGGGACGCAATCTGCACCTTCTGCGCCAGCGTGGAGATAAACATGTCGTTGCTCTGAGTGGCGTCCGGCTTGCGGACAAAGTCTACCGCGCCGGCGTGCAGAGCGTCGAACACGCCGATGTTAATGGACGAGCAGAGCACCACCGGCAGCGGATGCTCCGGCAGGAACTGCTTGAGAAAATCCATACCCGTCATGCCCGGCATCTGCACGTCGAGCGTCATGACGTCGGGATTGAGCTGCCTGACCTTGCCCTTGGCGTCGACCGCGTTGATGGCATAGCCGACAACCTCGATGTTTGGGTACTTGTTCAGCCCGTCGATGATGAGCTTGCGCGCCAGAATGGAATCGTCTACCACCAGCACGCGAATCTTTTTTGTTGCGATAGCCATGGGAACCTCCGCTCAGATTATTTCTGGAAAATCGCCGATGTGCAGCGCTTCCACTTCGTATCGGGCGGCAGGTTTTCAGACAGGCTGATGATCAGGTAGCCGCCGGGAACGGTGGCGTCATACATGCGGTTGATGAGTGCCGTCTTCGTGGGCTGATCGAAGTAGATCATCACGTTTCGGCAGAAGATCACGTCGAACTTGCGCTTGAACTGGATCGGATCCATCAGGTTAAACTGGCGGAAGATCACGTTCTCCTTGACCTTCGGCGCGATCTGATAGCGGTCGCCCGTGGCAGGCTTGAAGTACTCGCGCTTCCAGTGATTGGGCATATTCTCCGGCAGCTGATAGATGCCGCGCTGCGCCTTTGCCAGCACGTCCACGCTCAGGTCGGTGGCCAGCATACGGGTATCCCACTCCTTCCAGTGCGCGCCGAAGTAGTCCATCATATACATCGTGACGTTGTACGGCTCCTCGCCGGAGGAGCAGGCGGCGCTCCAGATCGAGAGGATCTTGTCGCGCTTATGTCTCGCGGTGATCTCCGGCAGGATCTTTTTCACATAGTAGTCAAAGGACTCGGTCTCACGCTGAAAGTAGGTATAGTTGGTAGTAAGCTTGCTCAGCAGTTCGTTGATGTCGTCGCCGCTGCCCTTGGTCAGCAGATAGTCGACGTAGCTCTTGAAATCGTCGTAACCCTTGTTCTTGATCACGCCGGAAAGGCGGCTGTTGATCAGCTGGCGCTTGGCGTGAAGGTCGATGCCGTAGTTGCTCTGGACAAATTTGACCATGCGGTTAAAGTCGGCATCGGAAATAAGGATTTCTTTCTCGTTGCTCATGGATCTTTCCTGATTCCCTTTCTATCTATCCCTTGAATTATTCGCTCATGCGGATCAGCGCCGGAGCATCCAGCAGCATGACCGTGCTCGTACCGCCCGGAATAGTACACATACCGTTGACCATCGGGTGCTCGTTCTGCGCCGGCACCGGCAGGATCGCGGACCTGGGGATGTCGACCATGCGATCCACGGTGTCAACCAGAATACCAACACTCGTGCCTTCAATGTCGAGGATAATGGCGCAGGGGTCCTCCTCCGGCCAGCGGCCAAGCAGCAGACGGAAGTCAATGATGGGCACCACAGCGCCGCGCAGGTTGATAACGCCGGCGATATACTCCGGCACCATCGGCACGCGGGTGATGTCCACGCTGGTAAAAATCTCGCTGACGTAGTCCGTGCTCATGGCGTAAAGGATGTTGCTGGAGCGGAAGATCAAGTACTTGGCCTCGTCCTGCTCATGCACCTTGTCGGACAGTGCGCTCTCGATATCTGCGTCTCTCTGGAACAGTTCTTCTGACATATCGTTTACTCTCCTTTACTCATGCGAACTCAGGACTGAGCCGTGTAGATGTTGGCAACGTCAAGGATGATGCTGATGCTGCCGTCGCCGAGGATGGTGCAGCCGGAGATACCGGAGTTCTTGATGCCGAAGTTGTTGATGTACTCAGGGAACGGCTTGACGACCACCTGCTGCTCGCCGATCAGCTTATCCACGAACAGGCAGAACGAATTGTCGCCGGACTCCACCCAAAGAAGGACGCCGTCGTCGAAGGTATCCGCGGCATTGTCGATGTTGTAGAACCGGTTGGCGCGGACGATGGAGTAGAAATTGTCCACGATCTTGATCATCTCGCCGTGGGTCTCGTCCTGAATGATGTGCATGTCGGATGCCTTGAAGATCTGGCGAATGTTGCTGATGGGCACGGTGAAGATGCTCTCGCCCACGCTGACCTCCATGCCGTCCATGATTGCCATGGTCAGGGGGATCTTCAGTGTGGTGGTCATTCCCTTGCCCAGCGTACTCGTGATCGTCACGGTGCCGCCGCAGTTCTCCACGTTGCTCTTTACGACGTCCATGCCGACACCGCGGCCGGAGTACTCCGTAACCTCGGTGTTGGTGGAGAAGCCCGGCATGAGCAGGAAGTTCAGAATGTCCTTGTGTGCGTACTCAATACCCGGAGTCGCGAGACCCTGACGGATCGCCTTGTTGAGCACCGCCTGATCGTCCACACCGCGGCCGTCGTCGCTGATCTCGATGATGACCTCGCTGCCGGTCTGGCGCGCGGAGAGCACGATGGTGCCGACGGGGTCCTTGCCCGCCGCAATGCGGTCTTCCTTACGCTCCTCGATGCCGTGGTCCATGGAGTTGCGGACGATATGCATGATCGGGTCGGAGATGGAGTCGACGATGGTTTTGTCCACCTCGGTATCCTCGCCCTCGAGGATGAGGTTCGTCTCGCGGTCGAGCTTCTTGCTCATGTCGCGCACGATACGCTTCATCTTCTGGAACGTGCCGGAAACAGGCACCATACGCAGGCTCATCGCTACATCCTGCAGGTTGTCCGTGAGGGAGCGGAGCTGACGCGCCGCCTTGGTGAAGTTGTCGAGCTTGAGGCCCCTGAGGTCGGGGGACGCGGTGACCTGAGCCTCGGTGATGACGATCTCGGAAACCACCGCCATCAGGGCATCCAGCTTGGAAAGGCTCACGCTGATGAGGCTCTCCTTGACGTGCTGCTGCTTCGCCGAGGGCTGCGCCGCCGCACTCTGCTGCGCGGGTGCCTCAGGCGCCGCCGCAGGAGCAACCTCCGCCACGGGCGCAATCTCCGCCACAGGATTGGCCTCCTCCACGGGAGCAGCCGCTTCGGGAGAGTAGTCAAAGGGCTGATACTCGCGCACCGAGCCGGTCTCACGCACGGCGTTGAGCGCCTCCGTGCGGTCACCCTCGGTCTTAAAGCGCAGGAAAAAGCCGTTGTCAACGATGAAGTTCGCCGTATCGGGGTTGAGCTGGACGTCACTGGGATAGAAGTCGTACTGCGTCTCCTCCACAAAGTCCTTGACGGCGTTGACGAGCATCATCGCGCGCAGATTCTCCATGCCCGCGCCCTCGTCGAAGAACACCTGCAAGCCGTAGGGGAAGTCCGCGCTGCCGTAGGCCATCAGCTCGCCGCTGACCGCCGAAGGAGCATCCTCGGCTTCTGCCGCAGGGGCTTCCTCCGCCGCAGCAGTCTCTTCGCCTCCCTCGCCGGAAATTTTATTTGCGAAGGTATTAATTTTGTTAAGGAATGTGTCGATATTATTAGTAAGCGGTTCGTCATTCTCGATCTTCTCGATCTCGCTGCGGAAGAAGTCGATGGACTCGAAAATGAGGTCGAACAGCTCCGGGCGTATGCTCTCGGGGATCGCGTCCATCGTTTTCTCGCGAATGACGAAGAACATGTCCTCGATTCGATGTGCGATGGTCATCAGCGAATTGAATTCCATCATGGCGGAGGAGCCCTTGATCGTGTGCATGATGCGGAAGATCTCGTTCACCGCATCCTGCGAGAAGGTCTTGGCCTGCTCGCTGGAGAGGATCAGGTCGTCCAACTGTTCCAGCATGGAATGCATCTCGAACAGATAGGCCTCCATCATGTCGTTGCCCATACCCATAAAATTTTCACCCCTGTAAAATTTTGTTGCGAAAAAGCCGCAATACGGCCTGTTCGTGGTCTCTTAAAGTTTATATCGGCAATCCATTCCGAAAGTTAATACTTTTTTTAAAAATTTTTTTCAGTAAACGGGAAAGGAGCGAATCCCATGCCGGATCTGCTCGGCGCCACCAATCCGGTGCCCAATTACGACACATCATCCGCACGCATCACGCCGCCGACTCCAAACGGCGACACCAACATTCAAAACGTCGTCGACCCCAACCGCGTCGTCCGCCCCGACGGGCAGGAAGGCCAGCAGGGCTCCGGCGACGCTACCAACTCCTTCGGCGCTCGGTTTGAGTCGAACTTCATGACCTTTGTGCAGCGTCTGCGCGGCGCGCAGGATCTGCCTCAGCTTTTTTTGCAGGTGCTCCAGGGCCAGACGGTGGAGGTCAGTTCCGGCATTCGCTCCGGCTTCGCCTCAGAGATGGCGCAGTTCCTGGACTTCATCCGCATGGACGAGTCTGAGCTCGCAAATTTTCTGGAAACCCAGATGCAAAGCGGCTCTCGTTTTACCGGAGCGCTGTTCGCGCTGCTGCGCGGCGCTTACAACGACCCCGTCACCTCAGAGATGACAAAAAACGACATTCTCCTTTTCCTGCGCCGTTTCGCGGACTATACTTCCACGGAGCACATCGAGGCCAACATTCTGCGCATGACCGACGAAATGACCGAGGCGCTGCCCGGCAAATGGTCCCAGCAGCTCACCGACGTGCTGGCACAGCTGGAGAACAGCATTGACGCGGGTGATCGTGAGGGCAGCCTGAAGCTGCTGCGCGAGCAGGTGTTCTCGCTGGTGTCGAAATACGTCTCCATGACCCACGACCACGGTCTCGCCCGCAACCTGCTCTCGGCAATGACGCTGGATGTGGCCCGTTATGAAAATGGCAACGAGGACGCCATGCTGGAGGCGCTGCGGCACCTTGCAAGCAGCAACGTGCTGCCGCGGGAGCTTGCGGAGCTGAGTAACCCCGAGCTGCTGCGGGTGCTGCGGGAGGCGGACTTCTTCAAGGCAACGCAGAGCAACACCTTCGCCGAGCGCATGGCGAAAGCCACCCATCGCGCACTCTCCGGCGAGGCGGGCGTCGACATGCAGGAGGCGTTCCACCACATCATGAACTCGGTGCTGATCAACGAGAGCGTCTATATGCCGCTGCAGCACTACATGCTGCCGATGAACTGGAACGGCAGACTGGCCTTCTCCGAAATGTGGGTCGATCCCGATGCCGAGCGTGGCAATCGGAAGGCGCAAGGCTCCGGCGATCCGGTGCAGCGGGTGCTGATCAAAATGGACATTGACTCCTTGGGCGCGTTCGACGTGCTGATTCAAAACCGCAGCGAGGGTGTCTCAATGCTGGTCACCTGTCCCCAGCCCGTTGCCGAGCACAGCTCGCAGATCACGCAGTCGCTGCGGGACATTCTCGGGCGCAACGGGCTCAACGTCGAGCAGGTGCAGGTTGTCGAGCAGCGCCGTCCGCTGACCGTGTCCGAGGTGTTCCCCCAGCTTTTTGAAAGGATGAGTGGCGTCAATGTCAAAATCTGATTATCTGCGCAAGAAGCGCGCTGTGGCGCTCCACTACGGCGAGGACGACACCGCGCCCGTGGTCGTCGCCTCCGGCATGGGATACCTTGCCGAAAAGATTGTTGACGTGGCGCAGGCCAACGGCGTCCCCGTCTATGAGGACGATTCCCTCGCCACGATCCTGACGCAGCTCCAGTTGGGACAGGAGATCCCGCAGGAGCTTTATCAGGCGATCGTCGATATCTACGTCTATTTTCTCAACTTCGATCCTTCGCGGCGCGAGGGCGCGTCCATCCCGATGGAGGACACGCCGATCGTCCCTTAACCGACAAGGAGGCAAGTTATGGCATTGTTTGAAAAGTTCCTGGGCAAACGTGAAAAGCAGACCATGGATCCCGGAATCTATCTGTTGATGGACAGTCGCTCGAAGCTGCTTGCCCGCGGCAGGCGGATGGAAGCGCCCGGGCGGAAAAATATCTATATCAAGCTCATTGACGGCACCGTGAAAGCCGTGGTCGACGCCGGCGTGGTGCAGGCGGTACCGCAGGACAAACGTCTTTCGCCGCAGATGACCCGCGTGGTCGATTTCCGGCCCGACGCCGTAGCGCTGCAGCCCATGCGCGATCTGGGGTCAGATGTGCGCCGCAACTTCCGCGTACCGGTGGAGTTCGACAGCTTTATTTATCCGCCGGGCGGCGGTCGTGCCACGATTCGCTCCGTCGATCTCAGCTGCGGCGGCCTCGCGTTTCGCTCCCCGCAGCTTTTTGCGGTGGGAGATACCTTTGAGGTCGTGATCCCGATGACCTCAGAAGGGCCGCTGCTCCTGCAATGCCAGGCACTGCGCACCCGTCCCGATCCCGAAGCCGGGAACTTCTGTGCCTGCAAGTTTGTCGACATGATCAACGACGAAGAGTCGTTCCTGCGCGAAGCGGTCTTTGCCATTCAGATCCGTTCCGCAAAATCCAAAAAGTAAGAGGTGGGTTTCTCCATGAATCGTATGAGTATCCGAATCGTCAGGCACAGAGCCGTGTCTTTTGTCATGGCGCTGTGTCTCATGCTGTCTCTGTGCCCGGTGTTCGCCCCTCCGGCATACGCCGACAATACGCCCGCGCTGGACAAGCTGGTCAACTGGGGCGTCGTCCGCGGCTATCCAGACGGCAATCTTCATCCCGAGCGCAACCTGACGCGCTCCGAGTTTGTCGCTATGGTCAACCGCGCGTATGGTTATAAGCGCACCGGCCCGACGCCATTCACCGACGTGAATCTCGGCGCTTGGTATGCCGACGATATCGGTATCGCCTACAACGCCCACTATTTCACCGGCGTCTCTGCCCGCAGGGCCGGTCCCGAAACCGTGCTCTCCCGCGAGCAGGCGCTGGTGCTGCTCGCGCGCAACATGCGCCTTGATCCGATCGCGGGCGAGGTCACAGAGTTCAGGGACGGGCATGACTTCGGCGAATGGAGCCGCGGCTATGCCCGTGCCGCCGCGCAAATCGGACTCGTCACCGGATACACCGACGGCACCTTCCACCCGAAGAACAACATCACCCGCGGAGAAATGGCCTATATGCTCCAGCGCGCGCTGGGCACACTGATCAACACGCCCGGCACCCACACGCTCTCCGACGTGTACGGCAACGTCACGCTCAATTCGGCGGGCGCAACGCTCAAGGACTCCACCATTGCCGGCGACCTCTATATTACCGGCGGTCTGGATTTGGGCGATGTGGTGCTGGATAACGTCAACGTATTGGGCAAGATCGTCGTCGCCGGCGGCGGCGAGAGCCAGCGCGGAACGGACAGCGTCGTGCTGCGCAACGTTGAGGCGAACTCGCTTTTGGTGGACAGCATAGCCGACCAGTTTGTCACGGTGCGCACCGAGGGCGACACAGAGATCCGAGACACGCTGCTGCGCTCCGACTCCTACATTCAGGATCGCACCCGTCCGGGGCAGGGCCTTCGCAACATCTCGCTGGAGTCCACAGACCCGGCTGCCAGTTTTACGCTCTCCGGCAATCTGGAGAACGTGATCAACAAGACCCCCTTTTCCACGCTGAACATCGCCATGGGGACGGCGAACGCCATCACCATTGACGAGGCGGCATACGGCTCCACGCTGAACCTTGACGTCAACAGCACGGCCTCCACGCTCAATCTGGACACGGCATCCAATGTCACAGGCATCGGCGATGTGGAGCATGTGAACGTCAACGCCGCCGGCTCCACCGTTGCAATGCTGCCGGACGTCATCACCATCCGTCCCGGTCTCAAGGCCAACATCGCCGGTCAGGAAATGGACGTCATTCAGGCGCAGGAGTCCTCCGCCGAGCCGCGCCTGCTGGCAGGCTATCCGCGCGTGAGGAGCATTGCGCCCACCACCGCCACCTCTGTTTTTTCCGCAAACAAGGCCGGCAAGGTCTACTGGGCCGTCAGCGCTACAGCCAACGGTTCTGTGGATGAGGAAAACCTCATCACTCCCGTGGCGGACAACACCAGGGCCATCGTGAACGGCACCACGGACATCACCGCGTCCAACACGGAGGCCACCGCGGCACTGACCCGTCTTACCGCGGACGGCAGCTACTATCTCTCCGCCGTTATGGTGGATGCCCGCAACCGCCACAGCCCGGTCAAGGTCGTCGCCTTTGAGACTCCCGACAACACAACGCCCGCGTTCAACAGCGGCTACCCGGTCATCTCCCGCAATTACATCGAACAGCTCAAGGATACAGACGGGAAAGAAATCATCGACGAACACACCAATCGCCCCAAAATCGACTTCCGCGCACAGGTCTCCGCCATGGCCAACAAAGGCTGCCAGATCTACTATGCGCTCTATCCCGCCGGAAGCACGGCTCCCACGGCGCAGCAGTTCCGCGTCGGCTCGCTGGGTACGACGGTCCCCGGCGGCAGCGGTGTCGAGGATGTGACCAAGAACAGTCTCTGGACCAAAACCTTCTACGGCCTGGAGGAGCTCAAGTCCTATGATCTCTATCTCTGCCTGATCGACGCGGACGGCTCGCGCAGCTCCGCGGTGCGCAAGCTCACCTTCACCGCGATGGACGGCACGCCGCCTGTGTTCCAGTTTGACACGCCGGAGATCGTCAACATTGCCGCCACGTCGCTGCGGCTGCGCGCCAACCTCAGCGAGAACAGCACTGTCTATTGGGTGGTGCTCAAGTCCGGCACGGATTACCTCAAGGTTCCCGCAGGCGGTTACGTCGACGAAGAGCAGGTCCGCGCCCGTCTGAAGCAGATTGACCCGACGATCTCCGAAGCCGACATCAAGAAAGAAATCGAAAGGACTTATGAGAACGCCAAGAAGCTCTGCGACGCTTACTATAAGCGCCAGATCGAAAACGGCATCGGCGCACTTCGCAGCGGCTCGCAAACGGCCCGGGCCAGCATGGACACCAACATCAACATCAACGGCCTCACAGCCGAAACCTCGTACGACATTTACTACATCGCCAAGGATACAGCAGGCAACTACTCAGAGATTACGCTCGTATCCGAAAACAACACCTACAAGATGACCAGCAACAAAATCACCGAGAGCACGCTGGACACCACAGGCCCCACCGTAACGCAGGAATTCACCAATCTTGACGGCGAAAAGCCGCTGCCCAACACAACGATCCGCCTGACCTTCAGCGAGGATATTCGCCCCGCTGACGCAAAGGACGACAGCAAAGAGACCCTGCTGACTTATCTGCGCAGCAACACTTACGATCCCGACGATCTTGCAAGCTTCCTCAGCCGGATGGTCTCGCTCAAGAGTCTCAACACGCGCACCAACCTGTTTGAGCCGGTGCCGAACCGTGCCGACGTCAGTGCCGACGACGCCGACTGGGTCATCGACTGGCGCAATGCGGTTGTCACGCGTCCCACAGAGGGCAACTCCGTCATTGTGACGCTGCCCACCACCTCCAGCCCAAGCACCAGCGCCTTGCAGCTCAAGAGCGGCGCTACATATCGGTTTGAGTTTGACAATCTGACAGACATCTCCTCCTCGCACAACCCCATGCCGGGCATCCCCTACGCGCTGCCCAGATTCACCACCGTTACCTCTCAGATCGGGCTGACGGACGCGGATGTCTCGTCCATTCCGGTGGACGGGCAGGACGTCAACGTCCATGCCGCCTTTATGATGACCCCCGTCTCTACCAACGTGGCAGACTCCATCAGCTGGGACATGCTGATCTGGTCTGACCGGACGGTGTCATTTGATATCTATCAGGAGGTCGGCGCCAATTCCTGGAAGCATCTCGGTGACGCCTCCATTACCGTCGACTCCAGCATGGCGGACGGCAGCTTTGCGGCCGTCAGCCTGCAGCGCTCTGTCATTGGCAACATAACCGAGTTTCCACGCCTTTCCAATCTTAAGGACCCGCAATACCGCTACGCCATTCGCATCACCAGCATCGGAACCTCGACTGACGAGAGCAGCTGGAGCGGCGACGTGAACCTCCGGGTCTCGGTGGTCACCGGTTCGCTACGCGGCCTGAGCAACCTGAGTGCCAACCGCATCACCGAGCAGGTGTACAGCAGCGCCTTGACCACCTCGATTTCCGCCAATCTGGTCACCGACATCGGCTCGCCGCGTCCCTTCACGCTGCCCATCACCTTCCGGGACACCACCTCCCCGAAGTTTGCCACCGGCTATCCCCGGTTGGTGGAAACCACGGATTCCGGCGTCAGCATACTCACGCGTCTCGACCGCTCCGGTACGCTGTATTATCTGATGGTGCCCGCCGATACCACCAATGGCGTCAGCAAGAGCAGCATTTCAACCATACTGAATCAGAACAGTCCTTCGATGGCCCCCTCGGTGTCGGCAACCCCCACGACCGAAGTCTCCATCAACGAAGAGGCGGATGACAGCCTGGATCTCAAAGCCTGGGCGCTGGGCACTTCCAGAGCGATGCCCACCGCGGACCAGATCCACAGCGCCCGCACCTACTACTCCGATGATTCCTACAAGGTTGGCACGCCCATGTCCGCCGGTGCCTACAACCAGAACATCATCCGCAACGATCTGGCTGCGAACACCCGTTACTTTGTCTACTTCGTCACCCGCGGCGCGGGCGGCGAATACTCGGACGTCTCTGTTTATACCTTCAAGACGCCCAAGGCGTCCCCGCCGGCGATCACCGTTTACCAGGGCACCAGCACCTCGAATGTCGACGTTCAGGTTGACGCGGAATCCCTGCTCACCTATATTGTCGTGCCGTACAACACGGCGGTAAACGATTCGCTTTTAAAGCAGGAGCTGGATGACATCTCCGGCAAAATCACCATTCTGGATGCGCTGATCGCTCCCAACACCTCAGGCAGCGGTTCCAAGTTTGACTCCCTGGCGGACGCTACGCAGAAGGCTCTGGTGGCGCGATACATCAGCAACACGCAGTCCGCCTCCTCGTCCAACAGCATCGCCAGCGCGTTGAACGTCCGGGTTTCCCCGAGCAGACCGCTGAACGTCGACCCCAGCCCCTATATGGTCGGCTCCACCCGCTATGTCTTCCTGACAGTCGGCCGCCGCTCTCTCGGCGCTGACGACGGCAACGTCAGCAACTACGCCTTTGCCGGTTATTCTCCGCTGCTCAAGGCGGATACCACGCCGCCGACGGTCATCTCCGTCAACGACGGCGGACTGGCTTGGGATAAGACTGAGAACCCCGGAGATACGCCGAACTTTGTCAGCGGCAAAATCAGCCTCAGCTTCGGTGAGGACCTCTACTGGTACAACAGCACGCAGTCGCAGAAGAAGCTGGTCGACCTTGCCTCTACGCTGCCCACGTCCGACGCAACCGAAACGCGCGGAAAGGATCCCATCTCGAACGTGGAATTCGTCAGCGTGGAATCGCTGGTTCAAGGCTCCGCCTCGGTCATGCGCGTCATTCCCTTCACTCCCGCAGACGCCGGTTTTACTACCCCGGGTAAATGGTTCGACGCCAACGTAAATAAGCCCACGCAGGTGATTGAGATCTACGTCAAGAACGCAAGAGTCGGCAGCTCCATTACCTTTACCGCGCAGGTGCTCGGCGATGCCAACAACAACGTCAGCGTCGTCCCCCTGGTCGTCTCCATCGGCGCGCGTATGATTGAGAATCAGCGCGAGCCTTGGGTTACGATCACCGCAAGCTGGAACGGAACCGGCGATGCCGCGAGGTCTTCGGTACGATGAATATGAAACGATTGAAAACGCTGAGCATTCTGCTGCTCATCCTTGCTCTCCTGCCGGCTTCGCCCTCCGCCCACGCGGAGGACGAGGCAGGCCCGCCCATCATCGCGACGGATATCCGCATCAGCCCGCCCGCGGATCACAAGGACGGTCTGGTGAGCTTTACCGATTCTCCCATCATCGTCCGGGAACGGGCTTTGGACGGCACGGAAACGCGTCAGCAGATGAATACCTCGATCCGGGAGCTGCTCAACGAGCGCTGCCGGGAAATCACGCGGGAAAAGCACGGCGTCGCCGTCAATCTGGAGTACATCTCCTATGTGATTCTCTCTCCCACGCAGGGTACGCTCTACGGCGGCTACAACGCCGAGAGCGACCCCGGTGAGGGGCTTGCGGGCACGCTGCGCTATTACTACGACGAGAATGCCACGTCGAACTACAAGATTTCCGACATTCAGTTTACGCCCGCCTCCGCCTTCTCCGGTGACGCTCATATCACCTACTACGGGCATTACACCTATCAGGATATCGGCACGAACAATGTACCCTTCACCAATTATGGCTCCTATACCGGCAGCATCTACATTTCGGTGATCAAGCAGGTGCCCGGCATCTCCTACTCCACCGATGGCGAGCCGGTGCGCTTTTCCGTTGATGATTTCATCACCTACTCCACCTCCGTTACGGGCCGCAACCTTCGCTATGTCACCTTTTCGCCGCCCAGCGCGTCGGAGGGCGCTCTTTACTACAACTATCGTGATGAGGACATCTATGATTACGCGGTGACCTCCGACATGCGCTTTTACCGCACGACCAAGCCGTATATCGGAAACGTCTACTTTGTGCCCTCGAAAAACGCTCCCGGCATCGTCGACCTCCAGTTTCATTTGGTGGATATCGCCGAACATTCGCCTGAAAACGAACCGGACGAGTTGAACCACGTCACCATCACCCTCACCGCCTACGGCCCGCAGCACACATCGAGCGGCAGCGGCGGCGCCTTCCACTATGAGGTCACCCGAGGGCGCACTGTCTCGCTCAAAGCCAGCGACTTCTCCGCCCTGTGTCAGAGCGAAACCGGCAGTTCGCTGAACTATATCCGCTTCTCTTCGCTGCCGGAATACGGTACACTGTATGACAGCGCGTACAACTCCAGCAGCAGCAACGCCAACCACTATGTTGCCGTCAACAAGACTTACTATTCTCCCGGCAATATCCGCTATGTCGCAGATGACGATTATATCGGTACGGTCAAGGTTCCCTTTGTCGCCTACGCCGACAACGGAAAATGGTTTGACGGCACCGTCAGCTTTGTGGTGCGTGACAGCACGAGTGTCCCGCTGCAGTACAAGGTGGATCCGGGCAAGCGCGTCTATTGCATCGCGAACGATTTTTCCGACGCCTGCTATGCCGCGACCGGCTACGACATCAGCCGCATTCACTTCGATTCACTGCCCTCGTCCTCGTACGGCGCACTGTACAGCGGCGGCACACCAATCACCACAAACAAATCGAATACCTATTATTATAAAAGCAGCCTCAATAACATCAGTTTTCTGGCCGCCGCAGACTTTGATACTGCGCTTAAAATCCCCTTTACCGGCTACGCGACCAGTTACACCTCCTCCAACGGCCGCTCCTTCAGCGGCACAATCACCATCACTTCCACCGCTCAGAAAGCAGCGGAGCAGAAAAGCCCCATCGGCGGTACGTCGAGCACTATTACATATTACACAACACAGTTTCCTGTGCCGCTGCGCCAGTCGGACATTGTCTCGGCCGCATCCGCGGCTCTTCCCGGCGCACCCGTGACGCTTACACTGGATCGCGCCGACCCTGCCGCTGGCACGCTGCAATTCGATATGAGCACGCTGTTTGACCGCACCGAATTTGATCCGCGCCGCACCTACAGCGTCAGCGACATCTCCCATGTCTCGTTTTTGCCCAAGGCCGGTTTCAGCGGCACGACCCGCATCGGCTATACGGCAAAGGACGCCGACGGCAACAGCTTCACAGGCAACATCAACTTCGTCGTCACGCCCAACACGCGCTCACTCTACTTTGACGACCTGGGCAACTATGCGTGGGCGACGCCCGCCATCGACTTCCTGCGCACCTATGGCGTTACCACCGGCGTCTCGCCGAAATATTTTGCGCCGGGAATCGCTTTGCAGCGCGCCGACTTTGTTCTGCTGCTCAGCCGTGCCTTCGGCTTCCCCGCCGCCGGAACGGAGAGCTTCAAGGATGTCTCGCAAGACGCCTACTATGCCGCCGCGATTGCATCCGCCAAGGAAATCGGGTTGATCAGCGGCAGCAGCAGGGGGCTGTTCAATCCCGAGGGCACCATCAGCCGTGAGGAGGCCGCAACATACCTCTTCCGCGCGTTGCAGCGCTACCGCGGCGTTGAAGCCGGCTCCGCCGCCGATCTCGTGCCCTTTTCGGACGCAGGGGACATCTCCTCCGTCGCGGTTCCGGCGATGGGCGCATTGGTTCGACTCGGCATCCTGAACGGCGATAACGGACGTCTGCGTCCCGGGCGGGAGCTTTCCCGCGCCGAGACCATGACCATTCTCTACCGCGCATTTACCTGAACACAAAGGAAAGGCAGCCGTGGCTGCCTTTCCTTTGTTCCTATAATTATTGTTTTTCGATAATTTTCTGTTGACAAACGATAATCCACGTGTTATGCTGAGCGCGGAAAGGGGCGATAGGAATGCATTGGAGCAAGGATCACAGCGCAGCATTCTCGCGCGTGTGCGTGATCATATTTGCACTGTGTCTGTTGGCGCTGGACGTCGGAGCGTATTGGTTTGCGGCGTGGTTTGTGCAGGTGCGGCTGCTGCGCTGGCAATTAGGCATTTTTCTGATGATCTCCATATACAGCGGCAGTGTGTTCGCGTGGCTTTGTCTGTGCCGGCTATGGCAGCTGCTCGCCAACATCCGGCGCGGCGATGTCTTTGTTGACGCCAACGTCGCCTACATGCGCAGCATCAGCTGGTGCTGTGCGGCAGCAGCCGTCATTTGCCTTTTGAGCGCGGCGTATTATCTGCCCTTTGCCTTCGTTGCCGCGGCAGCGGGTTTCATGGCCTTAATTGTCCGCATTGTGAAGAATGCCTTTCAGCAGGCCATTGCAATGAAGGATGAGTTAGACCTGACGATCTGAGGTAACGGCATGGAAATTCTGGTCAATCTTGATGTCATGATGGCAAAGCGCAAGATCTCCGGCGGCGAGCTGGCGGAGAAAATCGGTATCACACCCGCCAATCTCTCGATCCTCAAAACCGGCAAGGCAAAGGCGATCCGCTTCTCGACGCTGATGGCGCTGTGTCACGAGCTGGAGTGCCAGCCGGGCGATCTGTTGGAATTCAAGGAATGAGCAAGGAGAATGGAATATGGAAGTCAATCAACCGAAGGCCAGCGCCGTTTCGGGGCAGTTCATTGCGCCCACCGCACCTGTGCGCACTTCTTTCACCGCATCTAGGCAGGAAGCAGTCGCAGCAGGCTTGATGTATGCGCTGGCATACTGCTACATCCGCATGTGCGACGAGCTGACGTACTCAAGCCTCACGTCAGGCGCTCAATTCCTGCTTACCGCGTTCACGCTGGGCTTCATTGCGCTGACCGAATACCTGCACCGCGGCACGCAGCGTCCACAGGAAAGCTGGATCTGGCTCGGCTGCATGGCAGCCGTTGCCTGCTCGGTTCTGTTTGAGCGCGGTCGCGCATGGGATGGTCGGTTCTTTCCTCTGCTGTTTCTGCACATTTTTGCCGTATGGTGGGTGCTCACCCGGTCAGAGACGCTGATAGAGGGCGAAAGCGGACATCTGCTGCCGCTCGACGCTCTGGACGGCTTTTTCCTGTTTCCGCTCAGCAACTTCTTTCTCCGGCTGCGCACGGTGTGGTTTGTGCTCGCTCGCCTGCATAGCGGGCAGAAACGTGAAAAGCCGGAGACGGAAACGGTTGTCTGGTCTGCGGTGATGAGCAGCGCAGCCTTGGGTCTGCTGGTGCTGGCAGCCAATCTTCTGATCTCTGCGGACAATGGGTTTGCGCATCTGTTGGACGGTGTTGCCGATCTGTTCCGCTTTGAATGGGATGTGGACTTCTCTGCATTTCTGGCTCGGCTGCTGCTCTCGCTTCCCGTCGGCGCTTACCTCTACGGGCTGCTCGGCGGCACGCTGCGCGAGGATAAAGCGGCTCTTCGCAGGCGTTCAAGTGCTATTGCAGAGCAGATGGAGGCGCTGCGCGGCGTGCCGGAGCGGGTTTGGCTGGTGCTGATGGCGCTGTTCTGCATCCTCTATGCGCTGTTCTTCGCCGTGCAGGGGCAATACCTGTTCGGCGCGTTCCGCGGTATGCCGGCCGAAGGGTTCAGCGTGGCAGAGTACGCGCGCCAGGGGTTTTTCGAGTTGTGCAAGGTCATGGCGGTGAACTTTGCACTGCTATGGCTGGTGACACGCTCATCCAAGGTAGACGTGCGACAGCAAAAAGCAGCGCGGGCACTGTGCCTCGCGCTGCTCGCAGAGAGCCTCCTGCTGGCGGTCGTTGCGTTCTCCAAGCTGTACCTGTATATCGGCATCTACGGCTTTACGCCCAAGCGCCTGCAATCGACGTGGCTGGTGTGCGTGCTGGCGTTCGGCTGCATCTGCGCGGCGTGGGCCTTGCTGCGCGGCAAAAAGGTGTTTCGCATTTGGATGTACTTTGGGGCAATCACACTGTCGTTGCTGTGCCTCTACTAAAAAAATGGAGCGGATTTCCCGCTCCATTTTTTAATCATATATTCCCATATCCAGGCTGAAGCGCATCAGGATCGTCGCCGCGGAAGCGCGGCTCACCTGCGCCCACGGCGTCAGCACGTATTGCCCGTCGATGTCCTTTGTACCGGTCATAATGCCCAGCGCATTCGCCCAGCGCAATGCATCCACGGCCCCTGGGCTGACCTTATCGTGATCCCGATAGGTCTCGAACTCCGGGTCATTGATCTCCGGCACAAACCCGTTGCGATACTCGGCATAGCGCCAAAGCGCACGGGCAAGCTGCTCCCGAATGATCGGCTGTTCCGCTCCGAACACCGATGGGGTTTCCGCATCCATAATGCCGTTGAGAAGCACCCATCGCACCGCTTCTTCATACCAGATGCCCTCTTTCACATCGTCAAAGCGGAGCGAAAGTCCGGTAACCGGTGAGCCATCCATCCGCCACACAATGGTCGCCAGCTCTGCGCGATTCATGGTCCTGTCCGGTTCAAAGAGATGGTTGACCTTGCCAAAACCCGACATAATGTTCTTCGCCACACAGTAGCGCACGCCCTTGGCATACCACGCGTTGGGATTGAGGTCCCGGTAATCGCCGATGCGCTCCGTCACCGCAGATGCGCGCGGTGCCAGACTCACGCAGAACAGCAGCGTGAGCAGCAGCGCGATCATTCGGTTGTAGAGCCTTCTGTTCACACCATATCCTCCGGATGAAATACTTCGTCAAACTCCGCTCCGCTCAAAAAGCCCAGCGCAACACATGCGTCACGGAGCGACAAATCCTCGTCATAGGCCTTCTTTGCCACCTTGGCGGCGTTTTCATACCCAATGCGCGGGCTGAGCGTCGTCACCAGCATCAACGAGCGATGCAGATTCTCCCGCATCCTGTCTCGGTTTGCGCGAAGTCCGCTCATGCAGCGTTCGTCAAAGGACGCGACGGACTCAGCAAGCAGCCGCGCGGACTGCAAAAAGTTGTATGCCGTCACCGGCAGAAACACATTCAGTTCAAAGTTGCCCTGAGATGCCGCAAATCCGATGGCCGCGTCGTTGCCCATAACCTGCACCGCCACCATCGTCACCTGCTCACACTGGGTGGGATTGACCTTGCCCGGCATGATGGATGAACCCGGCTCATTGGCGGGAAGCGACAGCTCTCCAAGGCCGCAACGCGGGCCGGACGCCAGCCAACGCACATCGTTGGCAATCTTCATCAGGTCCGCCGCCAGCGCCTTCATGGCACCGTGGGCAAACACGATCTCGTCGAGACTTGTGAGCGCGTGGAACTTGTTCGGCGCGGTGACAAACGGTTTACCGGTCAGCCGTGCGATCTCCGCCGCCACGGCGGTATCAAAGCCCTTTGGCGCGTTGAGTCCCGTCCCCACCGCCGTGCCGCCCAAGGCCAGCTCATACAGCCCCGGCAGCGCTGCCTTCAGCAGCTCGCAATCCCGCTCCAGGCTCGCCCGCCAACCGGAAACCTCCTGTCCGAAGGTGATGGGTACCGCGTCCTGCAAGTGTGTCCTGCCGGACTTCACCGCGTCCGCATACTCATCCTCCAGCCATTTGAGCGTGCCGCAGAGATTGTGCACCGCGCTCAGCAGCCTGTCCTCCACCGCGAGTACCGCCGCGATGTGCAGTGCCGCGGGAAAGGTGTCGTTGGACGACTGGGACATGTTCACATCGTCGTTGGGATGCAGCAGATCGGGAATATCCGCCATCTCGCTGCCCCGGCGGGCAATGACCTCGTTGACGTTCATGTTGGTCTGGGTACCGGAGCCGGTCTGCCAGACCACCAACGGGAACTCCTCCTCCAGTCGGCCGCTGATGACTTCATCCGCGGCCGCAAAGATGGCGGCGCACTTTTCCTCCGTCATCCTGTCCGGAAGCAGGTCATAGTTGACCCGCGCTGCCGCTTTTTTGAGAATGCCGAAGGCGCGGACGATCTCGGCCGGCATGGTTTCGAGTCCGACGCCGATGGGAAAATTGCGGCGTGAGCGTTCGGTCTGCGCACCCCAGTAGCGCTCCGCGTTCACTTCGATCTCGCCCATGCTGTCATGCTCGATGCGCGTGCCCATCCGCTCACTTCCTCTTTTTTTGCTTGCTTGCATATATTGTATAATATAAACCCACAAAACGCAAGGTTTTGTGGGCTTACAGCCATGTTTTTTCGGTTGCTGCGTCAGCGGCGAGAAAAACGGCGATTGATTTGTCAGCCGCTCTGCGGCTGACGCATTGTAAAAACACAGTTTTTACAATGTCGCCGCCATGACCGCCTTGATGGTGTGCAGGCGGTTCTCGGCCTCGTCAAACACAATACTGCGCGCGCTCTCAAAAACCTCGTTAGTGACCTCCAGACACTCCTCACCAAACTTGTTGTAGACGTCGCGTCCGATGGCGGTTTCAAGGTCATGGAACGAAGGCAGGCAATGCTCGAACCGGCACTGCGGTCCCGCAGCGTCCATCAGCTCCATCGTCACGCGATAGGGCTTCAAGTCCGCGATGCGCTCCTCCCAGATTTCCGCCGGCTCGCCCATGGACACCCAGATATCCGTGTAGATCACATGCGCGCCGGGCACGGCCTGCATCGGATCGGTGATAAACTCCAGCGTCGCGCCGGTCTCTTTGGCAATCGACCGGCACTGTGCAACGAGCTCCTGGTTCGGAAAATACTTTTCCGGCGCGCAGGCAACGAAGTGCATACCCATCTTCGCACAGCCTACCATCAGGGAATTGCCCATGTTGTAGCGTGCGTCGCCCATGTACACAAGCTTCTGCCCCTTGAGCGGGCCGAAGTGCTCCTGCATGGTGAGGAAATCAGCGAGAATCTGCGTCGGATGGAATTCGTTGGTCAGGCCGTTCCACACCGGCACGTCCGCGTACTCTGCCAGCGCCTCCACGCGCTCCTGTCCGAAGCCGCGGTACTCAATGCCGTCAAACATGCGGCCCAGCACCCGCGCAGTGTCCGCGATCGACTCCTTGTGCCCGATTTGGCTCGCCGACGGATCGAGATACACCGCGTGCATGCCGAGGTCGTAAGCGCCCACTTCAAAGGAGCAGCGCGTGCGGGTGGACGTCTTTTCAAAAATCAGCGCCACGCTCTTGCCCTTGCAGCTTGCATGGGGGATACCCGCCTTTTTCTTGGCCTTCAGATCGGCGGCAAGGTCAATCAGATATTGGATCTCCTCCGGTTTGAAGTCCAGAAGCTTTAAAAAGTCTCTACCTTTGAGTGAAACCATCGGCTTGTCCTCACTTGATTTGTTCTTTGATATAGGCAATCTGCCTGTCCACCGATGTCGGCGAGGTGCCGCCTTCCGAGATGCGGGATTCCACGCAGTGCTGCAAATCAATGGCAGCATAGACGTCGTCCTCGATCAGCGTGCTGTACTGGCGGTAGGTCTCCAGTGGCAGTGTCTCCAGCACACAGCCGCTCTGGATGCACTCGGAAACCAGCTTTCCAGAGATTTTATACGCTGAGCGGAACGGCAGTCCCTTGCGCACCAGATAGTCCGCAAGATCGGTAGCGTTGATAAATCCGGTCTGCGCCGCCTTGTGCATCACGTCGGCGTGGACGGTCATACCGCGGAGCATCGGCGCAAAGACGCTCAGGCACATTTTCACCGTGTCCACTGCGTCGAACACGGCCTCTTTGTCCTCCTGCATGTCCTTGTCGTAAGCCAGCGGCAGGCCCTTGAGCATGGTCAGCAGCGCCATCAGGTCGCCGTACACCCGCCCGGTCTTGCCGCGCACCAGCTCCGCCATGTCGGAGTTCTTTTTCTGCGGCATGATAGACGATCCGGTGGTAAACGCGTCGCTGAGCGTCACGAAGCGGAACTCCCAGCTTGTCCAGAGGATCAACTCCTCTGACAGGCGGGAAAGGTGCATCATCAACAGCGACAGCGCGGCGAGCAGCTCCACGCAGAAGTCGCGGTCGGACACCGCGTCGATGCTGTTTTGCGCCACAGCGGCAAAGCCCAGCATCCTCGCCTCGAACTGCCGGTCGGTATCGTAGGTCGTACCCGCCAGCGCACACGCGCCGATGGGCGACACGTCGATGCGCTTGCGGCCATCCTCCAGCCGTCCCAAATCCCGCAGCAGCATCATTGCGTAGGCGAGGATGTGGTGGCTGAAGAGAATGGGCTGCGCCCGCTGCAAATGCGTGTAGCCCGGCATAATGGCGGTTTTGTTCCGCTCCGCCACACAAACAATAGCCGCAATCAGGTCTTTGACCTGGTTGGCAATGGTGTCGGACTCATACCGCAGGTGCAGGCGCATGTCCAGTGCCACCTGATCGTTGCGGCTGCGAGCGGTGTGAAGCTTCTTGCCCACCTCGCCGAGGCGCTCGGTCAACACCTGCTCGACGAACATGTGCACATCCTCGGCTTTCCAATCAAAGGCCAACGTGCCATCGTCGAGGTCGTTCAGGATGCTCTGCAAACCGTCAATCAGCGCGTCCGCCTCTGCGTCTGTAATGATTCCCTTTTCACCCAGCATCGCCGCGTGCGCCATACTGCCCGCAATGTCTTCACGGTACAGGCGGCAATCAAAGCGGATGGAGGAGTTGAAGTCATCCGCCACGCTGTCGGTCACGCCGGACGTCCGCCCGGCCCATAACTTGTTCATAAATGAAATGCCTCGCAGAGTTTCGCGCCCGCAGGCGCGAAAGATTTTTGATCGAAATTTCTGACGACATGCGCGTCAAAAATTTCACTTTGCGCGGAGTGCCCGTGCGCCAAAGGCGTGCGGGAAACGCAGCGAATCCCGCCCAAAAAAGTGCTTGCACTTTTTTGAAGCTTATAGCTTCCCCTGCTCTCTCAGCGCCTGTACTTTCGTGGGCAGGCCCCAGCAGTCAATGAAACCCGCCGCCTGTGCCTGATCGTAGTCGCTGTCGCCAAAGGTGACGAGGTTTTCAGAGTAGAGCGAGTACGGCGACGTCATGCCGGCAGGAATGATGTTGCCCTTGTAGAGCTTGAGCTTCACGCTGCCGGTAACATACTTGTTGCTCTCGTTGGCAAATGCCGTCAGGCACTCCTGCAAAGGCGTATACCATTTGCCGTTGTAGATGAGATCGGCGTAGTCGATGGCGAGCTTCTTTTTGACGTGCAGCGTCTCCTTGTCGACAGTGATCATCTCCAGATGCTCGTGGGCGTAATAGAGGATCGCACCGCCCGGGGTCTCGTACACGCCGCGGTCCTTCATGCCGATGAGCCGGTTTTCCACTATGTCGATGATACCGATGCCGTGCTTGCCGCCCAGCTCGTTGAGCTTGCGGATCACGTCGCTTGCTTTCATCCTCACGCCGTTGACGCCCACCGGCGCGCCCGCCTCAAACTCCACGCTGACATATTCCGGCTCATCCGGCGCCTGCAGGGGAGAGACGCCCATCTCCAGAAAGCCGGGCTTCTCAAGCTGCGCCTCGTTGGCGGGGTCTTCGAGGTCGAGCCCCTCATGACTCAGGTGCCAGAGGTTTTTGTCTTTGGAATAGTTGGTCTCGCGGGAGATCTTCAGCGGCACATGATGCGCCTCGGCGTAGTCGATCTCCTCGTCGCGGCTCTTGATCTCCCACTCGCGCCACGGTGCGATGACCGGCATGTTGGGCGCGTAGCGGGCGATTGCCAGCTCAAAGCGCACCTGATCGTTGCCCTTGCCGGTGCAGCCGTGGGCGATGGCGTCCGCACCCTCGGCAAGGGCGATCTCCGCGATCTTCTTGCCGATGACCGGACGGGCAAAGGCGGTGCCCAGCAGATAGGTCTCGTAGTTCGCGTCCATCTTGAGCGCGGGAACGATGACCTCGTCCACCATCTCATCGGTGAGGTCAGCGATGATCAGCTTGCTTGCGCCGGTCTTGAGCGCCTTTTCCTCCAGCCCGTCCAGTTCGCCGTCGCCCTGCCCGACATCTGCCGCCACCGCAATGATCTCAGCGTTGTTGTAATGCTCCTTGAGCCACGGAATGATGATCGACGTATCCAAACCGCCCGAATAGGCGAGTACAATCTTTTTGATGCTCTCTTTGTTCATGCCGACGCCTCCAAAATGCATAAAAATAATCCCATACCGAAGTATAGGATTATTATATGAATGATGAGGTGAATTGTCAAGGAATGGAGTGTATATTCATTCATATTTGTCGGCGCTGCACAGCCACAATATGCAGATACCGCGGCGCTTTGTATATTTTTATCCGCCGGTATGCGGCACACGCACGCGGAACGAACTCACGCCGTCGTGGAAGATCAGGGTCTCGGGCTGCTTTGTCTCCGCCCCCTGCTTCGCGGGCTTTGCGCACAGACGGCGCTTTTGCTCCCGCAGGGCAAAGGGCACCGCCGCGCAGGAGAGCGCAACAAAGAATCCCGCGGACAGCACAACGTTTTTTGCCTGCTCGTACTCCGCCCACACCGTGCCCAGGATCGCGTCGGCAAGGCTCAGTGCCGCCGCGCCGATCACCAGCGCCACAAGGCTCCGGCGGGAGAGCAGCTTCTTCACCGGCAGATCGGGAAACACCGCCTTCGCCGCCGCCACAAACGCTCCGATCAGCAACACAAGCATCAGCGCGAAGCCCGCGATCTTACCCAGCACCGGAGACAGCAGAGGCCATGCCGCGCCCGCCGCCGCGCCGATCACCGTCCCCAGCGCCCAGAGCGGCAGGATCACCAGCAGCCGCACAACCAACGGCAGTTGCAAAATGCGCTGACGCAGCACTGCGCGCATACCGCCGCGCCTGCGCGTCTCCTCGCTCTCGTCCTCGGCAACGCCCGCGTCATCGTCCTCGGCTCCGTCGAGGCTGTTGTTCATGTGGTACACGATGGACGGCGCGCCGTCCTCCGGCAGCAGCGCCGCCGGGGTCTCAAACAGGCTGCCCGTGGTAACGCTCGCCGCCGTCAGCAGCGCCACCGCTGCGGTCGCCGCTGTTCTTTTCCCATTCTTTGTCATTGGTAAAAGCCTCTTTTCAGTCGCCCTCGATGGGCTCCTTAACCGTATCTCGCCCCTCTTTGATGGGCAGGTTCTTGCCGAAGCGCTCGGGGTTTTCCTCCTCGTAGCGCAGGCTCATGCGAAAGCAGGTATGCTCGGCTGTTGCATTTACATAATACAGAGCATTCTCTTTACCCCAGCTCACATGCAGCACGTCGTCCAGACGCGCCTCCGCCGTATACTCCACATGGATCTCACGCAAGATATTTCCGGCTTTTGCCGCCGGAAGCCGATCCTCAATCAGGTCGAAATACCGGGTGTTGTTCATGTGTCCGTTTAGGTCGACATAACTATACGGCACGGTAAAGTCAAAATGATCGGGCGTCTGTGTTGCTTGGATTTTTGTGAGGTATGGCAGTTCCCTCCCGGTCTCAACGCCGGCGATCTCGACGCCATATTCGTCAGGAAAGGCTGTGGTGCGCGTCTCCGAGTCCATCAGCGACCAGACTGCGCTGCCACGCACCAGCGGTTCACCACGCTCAGACAAAATCTCATAATAGCGCGGAAACAACACCCGCATGGTCTCCCCAGGCCACGAGCGCAGGGTAATGCGCTCATCATAGACCGGCATCCGGTCGATGAGAACGTACTGACGCGCGATGACCCACAGCAGGCCCTTGTCCAGTGTCTTGTCGCGGCCTATGCCCAGTGCTTCCGTATGTCTGATGGAGGCGGTTTGCAGCAGCTCAAAGAGCGTGGAGGTGCGAAGCCGGCGGAAGCAATCCACATGCTCGCTGCCGAGCAGCAGCGAGCGCTCGTAAATCCCGCTCACTTTTTGCTGTATTTCTCGATGGCGTCGATCACCTCTCCGAGGGTCGACAGCTTGTTCCACTGACGGTTGGGAATGCGTACGTCAAACTCCGCCTCCAGCTTGCAGATAACAAGGATGAAGTTCATGGAGTCCATACCCATGTCGGTGTTGACGACGGTATCTTCCTTGAGCGCAACGCCCTCCAGCTCCGGTACGGTGTCGTAGATGATCTTTTTGGTGCGCTCCAAAATTTCCTGTCTGGTCATGGCGCGATTCTCCTTACAGCCGTGTATTCAATTCCCAGCGTCTGATTTTTCCGTTTGCCGTGCGCGGCAGCGGCTCATTCTGACGCAGAATCTCCCGCACCTGCTGGCTGCGGGGTCGGGACACCTGATAGGGCTCGATGGTCTCGAAGATCATCTCGTCGCTGCGCACGCTGTCACAGATCACCAGCGCGACCTGATCGCCGCGCAGCGTCAGCGCCAGATCAGCCGCGCCGAGCAGCTGCGCAAGCTCCTGCTCGGCTTCCGGCAGAAACAGCTTCGTACCGTCGGAGAGCACCAGCATGTCCTTTTTGCGACCGGTCACATGCAGCCGCCCGCGGTCGTCAAACCGGCCCAAATCACCTGTGTGCAGCACGCCGCCAACCAGTACCGCGTTGGTATCCTCATGGCACTTGTAATAGCCCTTCATCATGCAGGAGCGGACTTTGACCAGGATTTCGCCGTCCGGCGCAATGCTGATCTCATCGTCCGGGCAGACGGTCATGGCGTAGGGATCATCCCCCAGCGACAGCGCGACGCCGGAGCTGGTCTCGGTGAGGCCATAGCCGAAGCTGACGCGAATGCCGCGGGAGCGTGCGCTTTGCAGCAGCGCCGCCGGACAGTCGCCCGCGCCGACAAGCAGGAGCTTCAGCTCCTCATTGAGAAGGTTTCGCTTCATCAGGAAGCCCAGCAGCATCGGCACTAAGGAGATCACCGTGGGCTTGAAGAAATCACAGTCGTCGATGTAATGCCGCGCGCCCCGACCCAACGCCACGCACGCGCCGCAGGAGAGGCCCCAAAGCAATCCGCACACGAAGCCGAACACATGGTTCAGCGGCAGCATGCACAGCAGCGTATCCTGCGGCATGAGCGGCAGCAGCGTGCCGCCGTTGTAGGCGCTTGAGCACAGACTTTTCTCCGTCAGCACCACCGCCTTGGAGCGTTCCGTCGTGCCGGAGGTGAAGAACAGCACCTTGCCTGCGCCGTTTTTCACGCCGCCGGCGAGATTGTACTGCAGCTTTTCGCACAGCTCATCCGAGCCCCACAGAAAGTCAATGTCCGTATAGGGCAGCAATCCGCGCAGGATCGGCGTCGGCACGGACTCGTCCAGCAGCACCACCTGCACGCCCGCGCGCACCGCGGCGAAAATCTCCGTCACGCAGGCAAGGCTGCCGTCGGCAAAGACGCCCAGGCACGTCTTCCCCCGGCTTCTGATCTCCTCCGCACGCGCCGCAACCGCTTCCTCAAGCTGTGCATAGGTTTGCACGCGCAGCGCACCATTCTCTTCATATTTGAGCGCGGGCGCGTCGGGCGTGCGCTGCGCATAGTGTCCGATCATATCGGCAAAGCCGGAAAATCGCAAAGAGTATCACCTCAAGTCGCATTTTTACAAATTGAGTATACCATATCCCGTCCGCAATGAAAAGAATTATTTGTGTTTTTTGCGTAAAAAGTCGTGCAATTTTCGCGCGCCTGTAGTATCATATCACCAATGACTCAGTGAAAATACGCCTACCGGCGAAATCAGGAGGAAGCAAGCATGGACAAGAACGTGCGCATCTGCATCATCGGCGGCGGCCCCGCCGGTCTGAGCGCAGGCATGTACCTCGAAAAGAAAGGCTATGAGAACTACACCATCCTCGAGCGCAACGACCGCGTAGGCGGTAAGTGCTGGTCCCCGACCTACAACGGCCGCCGCTACGAGATGGGTGCCATTATGGGCGTGCCCAGCTACTATGCAGTGCATGACGTGGAGGAGTTCTGCGGTATCACCCACGACGGTCCCAAGCTGAACCGCAATTACAAAAACGCGCAGGGCAAGGTCATCGAGCCGTTTGAGCCCAAGAAGAACCCCCTCAAGATCCCCCGCCTGCTGAAAATGAAAAAGCAGCTCAAGGTCTTCGGTGAGCTGCTGGAAACCAAGTACAAGGGCTACGACGTCAACGGTCACCGCGGCGTCGCCGAGGGCCGCTATGACGGCTTTGCCGTCACACCGGGCCGCGAGCCGGTCAAGGGCGAAAACCCCAACCTGAAGGATCTCTGCCTCCCGTTCAGCGAGTTCTGCAAGAAGAACGGCGTCGAGCTGGTGCAGGACATCTGGATCGGGCCGTACACCTCCTTCGGCTACGGCTACTTCGATGAGATTCCCGCGGCTTACGTTCTCAAGTACCTCGACTTCCAAACCACAATGAACTTTGTCAAGGTCAACCTGTGGACGTGGAAGGAAGGCACCCAGTGGATCTGGGAGCAGCTCAACGACCATCTCAAGAATCCCGCCCGCCTCAACAGCACCATCGAGAAGGTCGAGCGCAAGGACGGCAAGGTGTTCGTCACCGTTAACGGCACAATCGAGGAATACGACAAGATCATCATCACCGCGCCGCTGCACATTCCCGGCAAGCGTGCTGACGGTCAGAAGGGCATGGACGAGTACTTTGATGTCCGCGACGACGAGAAGGAGCTCTTCTCCAAGATCGACTATGAGCGCTACGATGTGCTCGCCGTCGAGACCAAGCCCGAGGATCACCCGGAGATCAGCTACTATGTCTTTGACAACATGGTCAAGGAGCGTCTGGGTCACCTGATGGTCTACTATCGCCGCTGGAAGGACAGCGTCGACCAGGTGATCACCACCTACTCCCTGCGCAAGCACAAGAACATGCGCGAAGTCCCCTATGAGGATTGCAAGAAGATGGTGCTCGACGACCTCAAGACGATGCACAACCCCGCCAGCAACGTCGTCAACGAGTGGAGCGTGTACTACTTCCCCCATGTCTTCTCCGAGGACTATGCCGCGGGCTGGTACGACAAGGTCGAGGCCATGCAGGATAAGTACGACACGTTCTACGCCGGCGAAATCATGAGCTTCGGCGACATGGACGAAACCGCCGAGTATTCCCGCGAACTGGTTGAACGGTTCTTCTAAACAAGCTTTTACCAAAAACGGGGCGTTCGCGCCCCGTTTTTGAGAGAAAGGAATCCTATGAAATTCTACAAAGACCACTATGACGTCATCGTCATCGGCGGCGCACTGGCAGGTCTCTCCGCCGCACTGATGCTCGCGGACAAGGGTAAGGACGTCCTCGTGCTGGAGCGCCACAATCTGCCCGGCGGCATCGCCACCAGCTTTGTGCGCGGCGGTATCGAGATCGAGGCGGCTCTCCACGAGATGATGTCCATCGGCTCCAAGGATCATCGCCTGAAGGTCGGTAAGTTTTTTGACGATATGGGCGTGGATATTGACTGGCTGAAGGTTCCCGAGGCGTACCACGCCGCAATCCCCGGCCTCGAGGTCACGCTGCACCCGGGACTGGAGACCTTCGCCCGAGAGGTGGACGCCGCCGTACCCGGCACCTATGACAAGGTGCTGGCTGTATTGAATCTTTGCCACACCGTGTTCGACAGCGTCAATGAACTGAGCATCCACCCGATGTCGAAGGTTCAGATGCTCATGAAGCACGAGGCGTTCGTCAAGACCGCCGGCTACTCCACACAGGAGGTTCTGGACACCTTCGACCTGCCGCAGAAGGCGCTCGACCTGCTGGCGCCCTACTGGATCTACGTCGGTACCGGCTTCAAAGAACTTCCGTTTACGATTTTCTCCGTCCTGATGGCGGACTACATCGGCTACGGCTCCTATATTCCGCGCAAGTTCTCCCATGAGATGTCGCTCAAGATGGCGGAGCGCGCCGAGGACATGGGCGTGCAGATCGAGTACCGTCAGCACGTCGACAAGATCCTGGTCAAAGACGGCAAGGCGTACGGCGTGCGTACCGCGCGCGGCGACGAGATTTACGCCGACTATGTGATTTCCTCGGCATATCCCAACAAGGTCTACACCAGCATGATCGAACCCGCGGACGCCGTGCCCGTCGGCGCGATCAAGATGGTGAACGGCCGCCGCCTGTCGCTGACCGCGTTCTCGGTCATCCTCATCCTCGACAAGAGCGCCGAGGAGCTTGGCATCAAGGATTACAGCGTGTTCCACGGCGACACGATGGACACCAACGCCTGCTACGATGAACTCAAGGGTCTGGGACCGTATCGCTACATCACCTGCATCTGCCACAATCTCGCGAACCCGGATGCGACGCCGGAGGGCACCTGCTCGTACTCCATCACGACGCTGCCGCGCGTCGACGGCTGGAAGACCGTCTCCGCCGACGAATACGACCGCGTAAAGCACGAGGTCGCCAGGCAGCTCATCGACTACATGAGCGAGTACCTGGGCGTAAATCTGCTGGATCATGTGCTGGAGTGTGTCATTGAAACGCCGATGACCGTCGCGCACTACACCGGCATGTGGAACGGCTGCATCTACGGCTATGCGCACACGATGGAGGATCACATTGTCGCGAGATTGCAGACCGCCGAGGAGGAGCATTTCATCGACCACCTCGAATTCTCCGGCGCGCACCAGATCAGCGGCGACGGCATGGGCCCCGCCGTAACCAACGGCCGCAAGGCGGCGAAAAATGTGCTTGACACGATGGCAAAGGAGGCAAAGGCATGAAGGTCAAAGGATTCCTGAAAGACGTCAGCGGCGCCTCGCGCGTCACCAGGGCACACCTCGCAGCGTTCGAGAACGCCTCCCCCGTCGCGATCAAGGACGACCCCATCGGCAACGTCGCCCGCGAGTGGCACCCCGGCAAGCTCGACCTCGTTGTGACCGGCGTGCGCCCCGCAAGCAAAACCGCAACAACGGTACGCTTTGAACGTGCCGACGGCAAGAAGCTGCCGCCGTTTTACGCCGGTCAGTTTATGGTCATCGACTTTCCCATCGGCGAGAGCCTGATCTCCCGCCCCTATTCCATCTCCTCCGCTCCCTATCAAGCGCGGCTTGCCGAGCACGCGTTTGTGGAAATCACCGTCCGCCGCTCCAAGGGCGACGGCTTCATCTGCGATTATATCAACGACTCCGTGAAGGTCGGCGACACGTTCCGCGGCATGATCGGCTGCGGCCAGTTCTACTATGAGCCGCTGCGCGACGCGAAGCATGTTGTAGCGCTCGCCGGCGGCGTCGGCATCACGCCGTTCGCGTCTATGGCGCGGGAAATCGCTCATGGCACGCTGGATTTTGACCTCACCATCCTCTACGGCTCGGTGTCCAGCGACGATATCACGCTCAAGGACGAGCTGGATCAGCTTCACAGTGACAAGCTGCATATCGTCCACGTTCTCTCCGGCGATGAGGCGGATTGGAACGGCGAGCGGGGCTTTCTCACCGCGGAGCTCATCCAAAAATACTCCGCCGAGGACACCACTTATTTCATCTGCGGTCCGCAGGTCATGTACAAGTTCCTGCGCGGTGAGCTGGCCAAGCTCAACCCGCCGCAGCGCCGTGTCCGCTTTGAAGTGTTCGGACAAGCGAAGGACATCACGGTATTTGACGGCTACCCGCAGGAGGTCAAGGACAAGGTGTTCCATCTCACCGTCGTGCGCGGTATTCACGAGGACATCATCCCCGCCAATGCGACGGAGAGCCTCGTGGTCGCGCTGGAGCGCGCCGGCATCCGCATCGAGACCGGCTGCCGCAGCGGTGAGTGCGGCTTTTGCCGCACGAAGGTGCTCTCAGGCAACGTCTTCATCTGTCCCGAGAGCGACGGCCGCCGCGCCGCGGACAAGGACTTCGGTTACGTCCACGCCTGCGCCGCCTATCCCATCAGCGACGTGAAGATCAAAATCCCCATCGAATAGCGCAAAAAGAGAGGAGCTGCGGTCGCAGCTCCTCTCTTTTTGATCTCACAACAGCGCAAAGGTGTTCGCACCCACCATCAGCGGTTGGTGCAGCATCGCGGACAGCTCCTTATACATCGCGGTGCTCAGCCTGCCCACAATGATGAAGCCTTTACCCGCCGTCACGACCTTGTGAATAAACGCCTGATAGCGTCCGTCGTCCGGTGCCAGAATAAATACATCCGCGCGGGCAATCAGCCCATCAAAGTCCAGATGCTCCGCGTCGACACGTCCCAGCACGGCAACGATTCCCCACGCGGCACAGTGTTCTTTCAAAAAAGCGGCGCAGCTTGCCGTTTCCGGCGCGTCACTGTCGCAGAAGATCGTTTTGCCCGAAAGGTATTTCTGATAATTATACAGCTCCCGCTCCAACGGGAACGTCTGCTCTGCCATAGCCTTCACCTTTTGTATATCCCTACTGTGTCTGCATAAACTGTTTGTATACATTGTAACTCTTGCAATCGTTTCTTGTCAAGAGACGTATGGTTACAATGTATACAAAGGAGTTGATCCCATGCGCGAAAAGAAAACCGAGGTCATGACCATCCGCGTCACGTCCAAAACCAAGTCCACCATTGAGCGTGAAGCGGAAAAGCGCGAGTGGACACCCTCAAAAATGGCGGAGAAAATCCTCAGCACCTGGGCAGAGCAGCAGCCGCAGCCGCCCGAGGGTGGATAAGGAAGAACTTTCTTATTGGAAAGTTCTTCCTTTTTTCAATCCTTATCCAGATCGCTGATGATCTTCTTGAGCCGCTCGTCCAGATCGCGTCGCTTCTGCTCCTCCGGGGACATCTCGTTCGGGTCAAAGCCGTTTTGCAGCAATGTCAGGTTGGCAAGTGCCTCCAGCTCCTTATCGCGTGCCTGTCGGTTCAGATCGGCCAAAACCGCGTCGAAATCCAGCTCCTCGTCGTTTTTCTTCTTGTCCGCCACGGTCTCGCCGCCTTTCCGCAAGCAGTTGCTTGCAAGGCTTAGTATAACACAGCGCGGCGCACCTTGCAACGAAAAAATCGCGTCTCTATTCGTGTTCTTCCAGCCACTTGCCGACCGCTGTGCCAATCTCGCGGATCGCGCCGGCGTCATAGGGCACCTTCATCCCCGCGCCGTGGGCCAGCTCCTCAAAGGTCTGCGTGCCACCCTTATCGACAAACGCGAGGTAGCGTGTCCACGCCTCCTTCGGGTCCTTGAGGTGCAGCATCCAAAACTGGAACGCCATGGTCTGCGCCATGCAGTAGTCGATATAGTAGAGCGGGTAGAGGTAGATGTGCAGCTGTCTCTGCCAGCCAGCGCCCCGCCCATAGAACGGAAGATGATCAAAGTCCGTCCATGGGCGGTATTTCTTCTCAAGATCGAGCCACGTCGCGTTGCGCTGCTCCGGGGAAAGCGTCGGGTTCTCATACATGATGTGCTGGAACTCGTCCACCATGCAGCCGTAGGGGATGAAGGTCAGAGACTCCTCCGCGTGAGCGATCTCATAGCGCGCCGTGGCGTCGCCGAAGAACAGGTGGTGATACGGCGCGGTGAGAAATTCCATGGACATGGAGTGGGTCTCCGCACCGTCCATGGTGGGCGTCATCAGGCGGCGGGGATAGCCCTTCTTCATGGAGCGAAACGCCGCAAAGGCATGACCCGCTTCGTGGGTCAGCACATCCACGTCGCCGCTGGTGCCGTTGAAGTTGGAGAAGATGAACGGCGCGCGATGGTCGTAGATCTCGGTGCAGTAGCCGCCGGGTGCCTTGCCGTCCTGACTCAGCACGTCCAACAGCTCGTTTTCATACATATACTCGATGAACTCCGCTGTCTCCGGGCTGAGACCGCGGTACATCGCCAGTCCCGCGGCAAGAATATCGTCCGCCGTGCCCTGTGGGGTGGGATTGCCGTCAGGATAGAGCAGCACGTCGTCGTAGAATTTGAGCTTGCCGACGCCGAGGCGCTTTGCCTGCGCCGCCTTGACCTTCGCCACCAGCGGCACCAGATCGGACGCGATCTGGCCGCGGAACACCGCAACCTTCTCGGGGCCATAGCAGTTGCGGCCCATGCGGTCATAGCCCAGCGGGATATAATTCTTGTAGCCCAGCAGCTTCGCCTGCTCGGTGCGGCACTTCACCAGATCGTCATAGAGCTGATCCAGCTCATCCCGGTGCGCGTCAAAGAAGCCCGCCTCGGTCTCGTAGGCACGGCGGCGCACGCTGCGGTCCGTGCTCTGCTTGTAGGGGCCAAGCTTCGGCAGCGGCAGCTTCTGCCCGTCGAACTCGACGATCGCGGACGCATAGAGCTTCTGATAGTCGCTGGAGAGCTTATTCTCCCGCTGCATGCCCTCTACCATCTCCGGTTTGAAGCTGCGTGCGGCGATCTCCAGATCGAGAAAGAACACCTTGCCATACTTTTTCTCCAGCTCCGCGCGATGCTTCGACGCCAGCAGTGCACGATTGACGCGCTGGATATCCTCCTCCAGCAGCGGCATGTGCTCGTCGATGAAGTCGTTTTCCCTGTCGTAGAACTCGTTCCGCGTGTCGATGCTGTGGCGAATGTACGCTAACTGTGCCATTGTAGCAACGTGGCCTTCGACACGGTTCAGATCCTCCACGGCGGCAATCTGTGCGTTGGCATCCGGTGCGTGCTCCAGCGTCTGCGCAATCTTTGCAAGCTCGCCGCGCACAGCGTCAACGTCCGGTCGTGTGTAAGGCATTTCGGAAAATTTCATAGTAATTGCTCCTTTTCGGTGATGATGTTACCTGCTCAGTATATCCCGCTCTTTGGTTTTGCGCAACCGAAAAAGCACGACGCCCACCAGTGCCACCAGCGCTTCCGTTGCCGGGTACGCAAGCCACACGCCCGTCATGCCGAAGTTCGCAGAAAGGATGAACGCCATCGGGATCAGCACGATCAGCCCCCGCAGCAGGGAAATCGTTTGTGCCGCGCGGGAGTGCTCCGTGGAGATGAAGTAGGTTGCCAGCACAATGTTAAAGCCGAGGAACGGACAGGCGAGAAAGTACCGACGGATGCCCGCTGCGGCATGGGCTTGCAGCGCCGCGTTGCCCTCACTGTTAAACGCGGTGACGATCGGCTCCGCGCCAAAGTACAGCACACCGTAGATCACAGCGGAGATCAACAGCATCGTCCAGAGCGCATAGCGCAAAGCCGCCCTGACCGACGTGTGCTCCTCCGCGCCGAAGCTGCGGCTGAGAACGGGCTGCTCGCCCTGCGACAGGCCGGTATAGATCGCCACCACTGCCAGCGAGATCACGCTGACCACGCTGAACGCCGCGACGCCGACATTGCCGGCGAGACGCAAAATGATGCAGTTGAACACAAACATCACAATACCGGAAGTTGCCTCGGTCAAAAACGGCGAGACGCCGATGGCAAGGATTGCGCGCATCCCCTCCGCCTCTGGCAGCATCCGAATCAGGCAAAACTGATTCTTTCCCAGAATCAGCGACGGCGTCATTACCAAAATGCCGATCACCGGCGCAAGCCCCGCCGCGAGGATCGAGCCGAAGATGCCGAGGCCGAGGTGGAAGATGAACACATATGCCATCACAATATTGCAGACGCTGGCGGTGATGAGCGCCGTCATGGCCAGCGACGGCCGGGCATCGTTGCGAAAAAAGCTCTGCAATAAGTGATTCGCCAGAAACGCCGGAGCAAACAGCAGCAGCGTGCGCAGATAGGTGTTCGTCAGGCCCAGCAGCGAGTCGTCCGCGCCCAGCAGCCGGGACAGCGGCACGGAGCACAGCAGCCCCAGCAGCACATAGAGCGCGGAAAAGCCCAGTGCCAGACAGGTTGCGTTTGTGAAGATGCGGTTCGCCTGGTCATCCTCCCCGCGCCCTTTTGCAATGGCGTACCGCGTGCCGCCGCCGACGCCGACCATCAGCCCCGTGCCGCTGACGAAGCAGAAGACCGGAAACGCCAGATTGAGCGCCGCCAGCCCGTCCGCGCCCACCCGCGCCGCCACCAGGAAGGTGTCCGTTACGGTATAGCAGGCGTAGGCCGCCTGCCCCAGAATGTTGAGCGCCGCGTACTTTGCAAATTCTTTTCGGATATTCCGCATGGTGTTCTCCTTGTTGCTCCTCAAAAACGCTCCCGCACACAAATAGCCTTTGTGTGCGGGAGCGTTTCAAACCGCGTCATCTTTTTTCACGATGGTAACAGAATTCATGCAAAAAAGCAAGTGCCGTTTTTATCGCAAAACGCGGCGGCGCCCCGCCGGAAACTCCGACAGGGCGCCTGATGGTATTGTTTCCGTTACGCGACGGTGGTGTACATGAAGTACTTATAGCCGAGCGGGTTGGAGAAGAAGCCGCTGACGCGGTTGGAGAGCATATAGATGTCGGTGTAGAAGTACAGCGGCACAATGCAGCCGGTGCTCATCAGCAGATCCTCGGCGAGGTGCATCAGCTCGAAGCGGGTGTTCTCGTCGGCGCAGGACTTGATGGTGGCGATCAGCACGTCATAGGTCTCCGCCCAGGTGCCGTTCTCGACCTTGACGTCATAGCCGTAGGGGGTCAGATCCATGCTGTAAGCGGCAACGTCCTTGTGGGCGCCCTTGCCGAACTGCACGTCATTGTTGCCGGAGGCGGTGGTCCACATGTCAAGGAAGCAGATGGGGTCGTTGTAGTCCGCGAGCCAGCCGTTGCGGGCGATGGAGTAGTTGCCCTGCTTACGGGTGTTCAGGAAGGTGGCCCACTCCTGGTTGTCGAGGTTCATGTTCAGGCCCACGCCCGCCATGGCGCTCTGCAGGTACTCACCGATGGCCTTGTGGCCCTCGCTGGTGTTGTAGAGGTAGGTCAGCGTCGGGAAGTTGGTGAACTGCTGGGTCGCCTCGTCGAAGTTATAATACTTCTTGAGGGTCTCGATGGCGGAGGCGTAGTTGCTCTCGATGGCGTCCGCGGACACGTCGTAGTAGCCCTCAAAGCCATCGTTGTGGCCGGCAGTCTGATAGAACTGAGTGCCGTCGGGGTTGGTCATGCCCATCGCCACGAAGGAGGAAGCGGGCACCTGACCGGCCTGGCCGATCTCCTCGACGATATAGTTGCGGTCATACAGCAGGCCGATCGCCCGACGGATCTCCGCCTTGGCGTTCTCCGCCTCAACGCCGGTGAGGCCGCTGTCCGCGGGCAGGATGTCCTCGTTGATGTTCCAGCAGACATAGTAGGTGCCGATCTGGCCGGCGACCACGAACTCGTCGGGATACTGGGTCTTGAGGTTGGCGATCTCATTGGTGGGAACGTCGTCGATCAGCAGCCAACTGCCGTTCTGGAAGTTGGAGAGCATGTTGTTGGCATCGTCGGAGAGGTAGAACTCGATGGTGTCCATCGTGACCTCGTCGGCGTCGGCATAGTTCTCGTTCTTCGCGAGGGTGATGACGCTGTTGTGGGACCAGTCGCTCATGGTGTAAGCGCCGTTGCAGACATAGGTGCTGGGATCGGTCGCCCACGCCTCGTTGGCAACGACGTCCTCACGGACGGGGAAGTAGACGGGGAACGCCAGCAGCTCGTTCCAGTAGGAAACGGGGCCGTTGAGCGTGACCTCGAGGGTCTTCTCGTCCTTGGCCTCGACGGCGAGACGGGCAGCGGGATCTTCCTCACTGTAGCCCTTGACGACGTCGAACATATAGCCGTAGTCCGCGCCGAACTCCACATTGGAGGCGCGCTGCCAGGCATACTCGAAGTCCGCGGCGGTGACAGGCTGGCCGTCAGACCACACCATGCCGTCACGCAGGGTGTAGGTGTAGGTCACGGTGCCGTCGGCATTGGCAACCGGCTCGGTGAGCTCGGTGGCGGCGTCGGCAACGATGTGGAACGCGCCGCTCTCGTCCTGCGTCCACTTGGCAAGGCCGGAGAACAGGTGGACGAGCATGGTGGCGCCGTCCACGGAGGAGTTGAGCGCCGGGTCGAGGGTGTCGGGCTCAGAGGCAATGCAGACAGCAATGCTGCTGGGGCCGGCAGTCTCGGTCGCGGGGGTGGTGCTCTGGGTGTTCTCGGTGCTGCTGCCGTTGTCGGAGGACGCGTTGTCCTTGCCGCCGCAGGCCGCGAGGGAGAGCATCATTGCCAGAGCGAGGATCAGTGCAAGAGTCTTCTTCATGTTTCTGGTTTTTCCTTTCGAGAAATATTTTCAAACTGCGCTTGCGCACAGGTTTGAAGCGGGAATGATCGCGGGATCAGTTGATCTCCGCCGTCCGATGACAGGCGACGAAGTGTCCTGAGGAGACCTCCTTGAATTCCGGCATGGACGCCGCGCAGGCCTCCGTTGCGTTCGGGCAGCGGGTGCGGAACGGGCAGCCGGAGGGTGCGTTGAGCGGGCTGGGAATATCGCCCGAAAGCACGATGCGCTGGTTGGCGCGGGCGATTTTCGGGTCGGGCTGCGGCACCGCGGACATCAGCGACTTGGTGTAGGGGTGCAGCGGATGGTCATAGATCTCCGCCGCGTCCGCCAGCTCCACCATCTTGCCGAGGTACATCACCGCAATGCGGTTGCTGATATGCCGCACGACCAGAATATCGTGGGCGATGAACAGGTAGGTCAGTCCCATCTGCTCCTGCAGCTCACCAAACATGTTGATGACCTGCGCCTGGATCGACACATCCAGCGCGGACACCGGCTCGTCGCAGACAATAAACTCGGGATCGAGAGCCAGCGCGCGGGCGATGCCGATGCGCTGACGCTGACCGCCGGAAAACTCATGGGCATAGCGGGCGGCGTGCTCGCTGTTGAGGCCGACGCGGTTCATCAGCTCCAGAATCCGCTCATGGCGCTCCTGCTTGCTCGCGTACATCTTATGTACGTCCAGCGGCTCGCCGATGATATCGGAGACCGTCATGCGCGGGTTGAGCGAGGAATAGGGATCCTGAAAGACCATCGTCGCCTTTTTGCGGTATTCGTTGATATCCGCCTTGGAGGCGATGGGCTTGCCGTTGAACAGGATCTCACCGTCCGTCGGTTTATAGAGGTACAGCAGCGTGCGGCCAACGGTGGTCTTGCCGCAGCCGGACTCGCCCACAAGGCCAAGCGTCTCGCCCTTGCGGATGGCGAAGGACACGTCGTCCACCGCCTTGAGCGGCTTGGACTGGAACATGCCGACATTGATGGGGAAGTATTCCTTGAGGTGTTTGATTTCGACCAACGGTGTTTCAACCGGTCCGCTCATTTCGCCTCACCGCCTTTCTCAGTCTCAATGCTGCCGCTCTCAACGCCGGCTTTGACGTTCATCCAGCACGCAGCCTGATGCGCGTCGTTGATCTGCATGCGCGCGCAGCGCTGCGTCAGGCAGATCTTCATCGCGTTGTCGCAGCGCGGCGCGAACGGGCAGCCCTTGGGCATATTCAGCAGATCAATGGGTGTGCCGGTGATCGGCTTGAGGCGCGTGCCCGCGGTATCCGCCGTGGGGATCGAGCGCAGCAGGCCCTTGGTGTACTCGTGGTGGGGATTGTAGAAAATCTCGTCCGCCGTGCCCTGTTCGCAGATGGAACCGGCATACATGACGATCACTTCATCGCACATCTGCGCCACGACGCCGAGATCGTGGGTAATCATGATGATCGCCATGCCCAGCTCTTCCTGCAGGGACTTCATCAGCTCCAGAATCTGCGCCTGAATCGTTACGTCCAGCGCGGTGGTGGGCTCGTCGGCAATCAGGATGTCCGGCTCGCAGGCCAGCGCCATGGCGATCATGATGCGCTGGCGCATACCGCCGGAGTGCTCGAAGGGGTACTGCTTCATGCGCTTTTCCGGCTCGTTGATGTTGACAAGCCGCAGCATCTCCACCGCGCGCTCGTACGCCTCGTGGCGGTTGCGGTCGGTGTGGAGCAGAATCGCCTCCATCAGCTGATGGCCGATGGTATAAGTCGGGTTGAGGGAGGTCATCGGATCCTGAAAGATGATCGAAACCTTGTTGCCGCGGACAGTCTTCATGACCTTTTCGCCCGCGCCGACCAGCTCCTGCCCGTCCAGCTTGATGGAACCGGAGACGATCTTGCCGGTGCCGGCGAGGATCTGCATGATCGAATACGCCGTGACCGATTTGCCGGAGCCGGATTCTCCCACGATGCCCAGCACCTTGCCGCGGTCGAGGTTAAAGGACACGCCGTTGACGGCGCGCACCTCGCCCGCCGGGGTGAAGAAGGAGGTATGGAGGTCGTTGACTTCAAGTAATGACATGGTATCCGCTCCTTTCTCAGGTTCTCAGCTTCGGGTCGAAGGCGTCGCGCAAACCGTCGCCGAACAGGTTCAGCGACAGCACGATCAGCGAAATGACCACAGCCGGAATGACCAGACGGTACGGATAGGAGGAAATGCCATTGAGCGCGTCGGACGCAAGCGAGCCAAGGGAGGGCATCGGTGCGTTGACGCCGAGGCCGAGGAACGAAAGGAAGCTCTCCGTAAAGATCGCGTTCGGGATTTGCAGCGCCGTGGAGATGATGACCACGCTGATGCAGTTGGGCAGCAGATGCTTGCGGATGATCCAGCCGCCCCGCGCACCCGCCGCCTGCGCCGCAAGCACATACTCCTGCTCACGCAGGGACAGGATCTGGCCGCGGATCAGGCGGGACATGCTGACCCAGTACAGCACGCCGAAAACGATGAAAAGGCTGATGATGTTGCTGCCGATCTTCTCCAGCGCCGTACCCTCGATGACCGGCGTCAGCGTCAGCTTCAAAACGCTTGCCAGCAGAATGACCATCAACATATCCGGCAGCGAGTAAATGATATCGACAATGCGCATGATGATCAGGTCCACTTTTCCGCCGCAGTAACCCGCAACCGATCCCAGCGTCATGCCGATCACCAGCACGATGATGCTGGCGAAAAAGCCCACCGCCAGAGAAATGCGCGTGCCATACACCACGCGGATGAAGTAGTCGCGTCCCTGCGCGTCGGTACCGAAGATATGGGGGAACACTGCCTCTCCGGCGTCGAGCTTCTTTTGCTCGGTGCGGCCGTATTCAAAGGGATGCAGGTTGTTGAAGGACGCGTCCACGGGCTTGCCGGGGTTGACGCCCAGCATATTGTCATAGGAATAGGGCCAGACCATCGGCACGATGATCGAGGCCAGCGTGATGGCGATGATCACGATGAAGCTGACCGTCGCCACATGGTTTTTCAGCAGGCGCTTGATGCCGTCCTTGAAAAAGGTCGACGACGGGCGCATCTGCACCATGTATTCCTTTTCTTCCTCGGTGGCGGGGAGAAAATCGTCCATATTGACGTGCATTGTAAGTTTCGTATCCATTTTCATCCGCCTCCTTTACTCCAGATTGATCCGCGGATCGACGACCTTGTAGAGAATGTCGCTGACCAGATTCATAATAACGATGAGGCAGGCCAGCACGATCGTCGTGCCCATGATCATCGGGTAGTCGCGGTTGGTGATGCTGCTGACAAAGGCGCGGCCAATGCCCGGCACGGCAAAGATCTGCTCCACCACCAGCGAGCCCGTGACGATATAGGCAAGCATCGGCCCGAAGTAGGTGATGACCGGGATCAGCGAGTTCTTCAGCGCGTGGCCGAAGATGATCTTGACCGGCGAGACGCCCTTTGCCTTGGCGGTGCGGATGTAGTCCTGCCCCAGCACGTCCAGCATGGACGAGCGCGTGAGGCGCGTAATGTACGCCATCGGGTACAGCGCCAGCGTGATGATCGGCAGGATGAGTCCCTTGGTCGTGGTGCCGTTGGCGGGCAGCAGCCCCAGCTTGATGGAAAACAGCACCAGCAGCAGCGATCCGATGATAAACGACGGCATCGAAACAAAAGCGGTGGTCACGACCATGATGACCTTATCCACGAACTTGTTGCGCCGCAGCGCCGCGATCGCGCCCAGCACCACGCCGACGATCAGCGCCAGAAACGCCGCGATGACGCCCAGCCTGGCGGAGGTCTTCATGCCGTCGCCGATGATGTCGATGACCATGCGGCCGCGCTGCTTGAGCGACGGGCCAAAGTCAAACTTCGTGACAACATCCTTAAGATAGGTAAAGTACTGCTCCATCAGCGGCTTGTCCAGGCCGTACTTCGCCTCCAGCGCCGCCTGTGCCGCGGCGGTGATGGCTTTTTCGCCCATGAACGGGCCGCCCGGAACAGCGCGCATCACGAAAAACGTGATCGTGATGACGACCCAAACCGTCAGAATCGCCAGCAGGATTCTCTTCAGGATGTAATACAGTGTCTTGGAATTCATAAGCTGTCCACCTCTTTTTGCATGCCAGGTCCGGTCCAAAATAACCCATTGACTAACTATTATAACGGATGATTTTACATTTTACAACTTTTTTATTGAGCGCCGTTTTCCTGTTCCGTTCCGCGCTTGGCGTCGCAGCCGGTGCAGCCGTCACATCCGCAGCCGCAGCCGCCGGTTTTGCGCAGCTTCACGCTGCGCCGGATCGCCCAGACAACCGCGGCCGCGATCAGCGCCAGCAGAATGATGTCAACCGCATTCATCACATCGCCCCCAGCAGAATCAGCGCCGCACGCACGATCAGCGCGGCAAACCACGCCAGCACACACTGCCAGATCACAACGCCTGTCGCCCAGCGGGCGCCCAGTTCACGCCGGATGGAGGCGATCGCCGCCACGCAGGGCGTATACAACAGCGAGAATACCAGCAGCGCCGCCGCGGAGAGGGTATCGAGCACGCCGCCGATGTTCTCCCCGAACAGGATCCGCAGCGTGGATACCACGCTCTCCTTCGCCATAAAGCCCGTGATGAGGGAGGTGCAGATGCGCCAGTCCCCCAGTCCCAGCGGGCGCATGAGCGGTGCGATCACACCCGCCACCATGGCGAGGATGCTGTCCTGCGAGTCCGCCACCATGTTGAAGTGCAAGTCAAAGCTTTGCAGGAACCAGACCACCAGCGTCGCGATCAGGATGACCGAAAACGCGCGCTGCAAAAAGTCCTTCGCCTTTTCCCACAGCAGCTGCGCCACGTTTTTCGCGCCGGGGAGTCGATAGTTCGGCAGCTCCATGACAAAGGGCGCAGGTTCACCGCGGAAAAACGTACCCTTGTACAGATACGCTGCGAGGATGCCGGTGCAAATACCCAGCAGATAGAGCCCCGTCATAATCATCCCGCCGCGGCCGGGAAAAAACGCGTTGACAAAGAAACCGTAGATCGGCAGCTTTGCCGTGCAGCTCATAAACGGCGTGAGCAGGATCGTCATGCGGCGGTCGCGTTCGCTCGGCAGCGTTCGGGTCGACATGACCGCGGGCACCGTGCAGCCGAAACCGATGAGCATTGGCACGATGCTGCGGCCGGACAGTCCGATCCGCCGCAGCAGCTTATCCATGAAAAACGCCACGCGGGCAATGTACCCGCTGTCCTCAAGAATCGACAGAAAGAAAAACAGCGTCACGATGATGGGCAGGAAGCTCAGCACACTGCCCACGCCCGCAAACAGTCCGTTGACAATCAGGCTGTGCAGCGCGGGATTGACGTGCGCCGCGTTCAGCGCGCCGTCCGCCCACTCGCCCAGCGCGTCCACGCCGCCCTCCAGCAGTTCCTGCAGCCACGCGCCGATGACGTTGAAGGTCAGATAAAACACCAACCCCATGATGCCGATGAACACCGGAATCGCCGTATATTTGCCCGTGAGCACACGATCAAGCCGCTCACTGCGCAGGCGCTCCTTGCTCTCGCGGGGCTTTTTGACCGTGCCGGCGCAGACGCGGCGGATGAATGCGAAACGCATATCCGCGATGGCGGCGCTGCGGTCAAGGCCGCGCTCCTTTTCCATTTGCAGCACGATGTGTTCGATCGTCTCCCGCTCGTTCTGATCCAGCGCCAGCTGGGAGAGGATCAGCGCATCACCCTCCACGATCTTGCTCGCCGCGAAGCGCAGCGGAAGCTCCGCCGCCGCGGCATGATCCTGAATCAGGTGGCAGATCGCGTGCAGGCAGCGGTGCACCGCTCCGCCGGCGTCCGTCTCGTCGCAGAAGTCCTGTCGCAGCGGGCGCTCCTGATAGTGTGCGACGTGGATCGCGTGATCCACCAGCTCGTCCACGCCGGAGTTCTTCACCGCTGAAATCGGCACCACCGGCACGCCCAGTGCCGCCTCCATGGCGTTGACGTCGATGGACCCGCCGTTCGCCGTCACCTCATCCATCATGTTCAGTGCCACGACCATCGGCAGATTCATCTCCAGCAGCTGCATCGTGAGATAAAGGTTGCGCTCGATGTTGGTCGCGTCCACGATGTTGATGATCGCGCGCGGCTTCTCTTGCAGCACAAAATTACGGGAGACAATCTCCTCGCTGCTGTAGGGCGACATGGAATAGATGCCGGGCAAGTCCGTCACCAGCGTATCGGGATGGTGCTGGATCGGGCCGTCCTTGCGATCGACGGTCACCCCCGGGAAGTTGCCGACGTGCTGGTTTGAGCCGGTCAGGCGGTTGAAAAGCGTCGTCTTGCCGCAGTTCTGGTTGCCCACCAGCGCAAAGGTCAGCACCGTGCCCTCCGGCAGCGGGTCGCCGCTGCCCTTGGGGTGGAACTTACCGCCCTCGCCGAGGCCGGGGTGCGCGGCATGGGACGTGCTTTTCGCGTGTACTTCGTCGCGCGCGCCCGCGGCGATCGGCTCGACGTCGATCTGCGCCGCGTCCGCGAGGCGCAGCGTCAGCTCGTAGCCGTGGAGGCGGTACTCCGCTGGGTCGCCCATGGGCGCGAGCTTGACCAGCGTGACCTCCGCGCCTGGGATCACGCCCATATCCAAAAAGTGCTGGCGCAGCGCGCCCTCGCCGCCGACAGCGCTGACTGCGCAGCTCTCGCCGACCTTCAGTTGATTGAGTTTCATCGGATCGTCCTCGTTTACTGATGTATATGCAGCGGCCATTATACCACAGGCGAGTGGTTTTGCAAGAGGCGGGAAAGGAGAAAATCCGAACCCCTGTAGGACTACAATACATATTGGACAAGTGGATAAAAAGGGATGAAGGATGAAGC
>CAMVTO010000007.1 GCA_947170435.1 uncultured Clostridia bacterium
GACGGCAAGGAGGTCGTCATCCGCACGCTGGACATCGGCGCGGACAAGCAGATCGGCTACTTCAACCTCCCGCAGGAGGAGAACCCGGCGATGGGCAACCGCGCGCTGCGCATCTGCCTCAACCGTCCTGAAATCTTCAGGACACAGCTCCGCGCGCTCTACCGCGCGTCGGCGTTTGGCAAGCTGTGCATCATGTTCCCGATGGTTGCCAGTGTCTGGGAGGTCAGGGAAGCCAAGAAGATGTGCGAGCAGGTCAAGAAAGAGCTGGACAGCGAGGGCATTGCCTATTCCTCCAACGTGCAGATCGGCATTATGATCGAGACGCCGGCGGCGGCGGTCATGAGCGACCGTTTGGCGAAGGAAGTCGACTTCTTCTCCTGCGGCACCAACGACCTCACGCAGTACACGCTCGCCTGCGACCGTCAGAACAACGACCTCGGCCGCTTCTTCGACCCGCATCACCCCGCAGTGCTGCGCCTGCTGAAAATGGTGACCGACAACGCCCACAAGAACGGCATCTGGGTCGGCATCTGCGGCGAGCTGGGCGCGGATCTGCAGCTGACGGAGACGTTCCTCTCCATCGGCATCGACGAGCTGTCGGTCTCCCCGCGTGCCGTCCTGCCGCTGCGCAAGAAGGTGATCGAGACCAACGTCGCGCAGGTGCGTGACAAGCTACTGGGCGATCTCGCCAGTGACCAGACCCCTGTTTGATCTCAAAGGAAAGCGTTTTGCTTCTTTGGAAGCGGAGATAAGACTATGAATGAAAAAAAATATGATGTTGCGGCTCTCGGTGAGCTGCTGATTGACTTCACCCAGCACGGCAAGAGCGAGCAGGGGAACAGCCTTTTTGAGGCGAACCCCGGCGGCGCGCCGGCGAATGTGCTGGCGATGCTGCGCAAGCTCGGCAAGAACTGCGCGTTTCTCGGCAAGGTGGGCGCGGACGGCTTCGGCGATTTGCTGGAGGATACGCTGCGCTCCGCCGGCATCGACAGCCGCGGCCTGCGCCGCGACAAGGCGGTACATACGACGCTCGCCGTTGTGCACACCTTTGAAAACGGCGACCGCGATTTCAGCTTCTATCGCAAGCCGGGCGCGGACGTGAATCTGTCCGCTGACGAGCTGGACGAGGACGTGCTGAAAAGCTGCCGCATCTTCCACTTCGGCTCCCTGTCTCTGACCGACGAGCCGGTGCGCACGGCGACGCACCGCGCCATTGACATGGCGCGGAAGGCCGGCGCGATCATCTCCTACGATCCGAACCTCCGCCCGCCCCTGTGGGACAGCGAGGACGCGGCGAAGGAACAGCTCGCGTGGGGACTCACCCAGTGCGACGTGCTGAAGATCTCGGACAATGAGGTGGAGTTTCTGTGCGGCACCACCGACTTTGACAAGGGCGCGGCAATGCTCAAGGCGCAGTACCCGAACATCCGGCTGCTGGATATCACGGCGGGCGCGGAGGGCAGCTACGCCTATTACGGTGACACACGCGCGTTTGAGCCCGGCTGCACCCTCGGCGGTGTGATCGAGACCACCGGCGCGGGGGACACGTTCTGCGCTTCGGTGCTGAACTACGTCCTCGATCATGGTCTGGACGGCCTGACCGAAGCCCAGCTCCACGAGATGCTGCGTTTTGCCAACACGGCGGCGTACATCGTCACCACACGCCACGGCGCGATCCGCTCCATGCCGGAGCGCTCCGAGGTCGAAGCGATCCTCAACCGCTGAAACAACAGAAAAGGAACGGCTCACTTGTGAGCCGTTCCTTTTTTGCGTTAAATGTCCAGCGTGTACTTTTCGTAGGCGTTGATGATCGTGGTTTCGCCATAGGTGCGGATGCGCTCGATGCTCGCGCCGTAGTTCATGTGGACGTGCCCGTGGATCAGGTACTTGGGATGGAAGGTGTCCAGCAGCTTGAGAAAGCAGCCGAAGCCCTCGTGGGCGGGATCGCCGCCGTCGCCGAGGCCCTTGGCGGGGGAATGGGTCAGCACGATGTCCACGCCGCCAGCCAACATGATCCGCGACCAGAGCTTCATCAGCCGCCGCGCCATCTCCCGCTCGGTGTACTGGTTGGTGCCGCCGTTGTATCGGATGCTTCCGCCGAGGCCGAGGATGCGCAGACCGTTGACCTTGACCAGCTTATCCTCAATGCAGTCGCAGCCCTCAGGCGGGTGGGCTTCATAGGTGCGGTCATGGTTGCCGCGGACGTACAGCAGCGGCGCACGCCCCATGGTCACGAGAAACGACAGGTACTTTGCGTTCAGGTCGCCGCAGGAGAGCATCAGGTCAATGCCGTCCAGCCGTCCGGGCTGATAGTAATCCCAGAGGTACTGGCTCTCGACATCGGAAAGCAGGAGCAGCTTCATGGCGTATCCCTCTTTTATCTATCTCATTCTACACACAAGAAACACACAACAACGCTTGGATCATCAGAGAATGGTACCGCTCTTTTCGGGCGCGATCTCGTCGCGGTAGACGCCTTGCAGGCGGGCGAGTCCCCGTGCCATGGGCAGGAGCTCATCAAAAGCGGGGAGGGAGCCGATGACGTTCTCCGCAAGCCAGTCCATGTGCAGGATCTCATCCGGGGAGAAGAAGTGGGAGCCGTCGCTTCGCAGCGCGCCGTCCTGCGAGCGGATCATGCGTTCAAAGGGCAGGAGCGTGCCGTCCGCCACGCCGCGGCACAGTACGTTCGCAAGCTGACGCACGCCCGCGGGGAGCGCGTCGTCGATCAGCACGCCGATCGAGCCGCTGCGCATACCCCACCAGTAGTTGACGGCGCGGTCGCCGCCGGAGCTCATGGCGTCCCAGCTGCCGTTGAGAATCGCCTTTACCAGCTTTTCGTAGACCTTGCCCCAATGCCAGTAGGGGGACGCGACGGCGTGGTACTTGCCGTCCGTCACCGTGCAGAGGCCCCAGGGCTCGCACATGCGGTCGGGGGTGGGCACGTCGCGGTTGGAGATCAGTGACGCGCCGCTTGCCGCCAGCGTTTCCATGGCGTGCTCATCCACGCAGGACCAGCACAGCTCGATCTTTGCGTTGGGATTTGTCAACTGCGCGCCGAGGGCGAAGGCGTTGATGCTCGCCGGAACGCCGAGGATCGGATTGCTGGCAACATAGCCGATGCGATTGTCGCGGCACAGTGCGCCCGCGATAGCGCCGGTGATGAACTTGCCCTCATAGATGCGGCAATAATAGGTGCGCATCCCCATGTAGGGCATGGAGATGGAACAGCTCAGCACCCACACGTCGGGGTGCGCGGCGGCAACCTTGCGGCACGCGCCGATCAGCGACGGCGTCGTGCCGAAGATGACCTGTGCGCCGTCGCTGACCGCCTCCTCCATCACGGCATCAGGGTTTTGCGCGCCGTAGTAGGTGTGGCAGATCACGCGCTCACCCAGTACGGCCTCCACATACTGCCGTCCAAGATCGTGGGCGTGCGCCCAGTCGCTGGTTTCCGGCAGATAGTCGCTGACAAAGGCGAGACGCAGCTTGGTCGGCGCGACGGACTGGACGATCTTGCGCAGTACGTTCGTTTCCGCCTCCGCGGGCTCCTGCGATTCGGTGCTGACGGTCACCGGCGCGCTCTGCGCCGCGACACGAACATCCGGCCAGACGGCGCTGAGCGCCTTGTTCAGCTCCGAGGCGCTCATGGCCTTGAGCTGCTCAAAGGTGTGCAGCTTGAGAAATACCAGCATCGCGTCGGCAACGGTGACGCCCAGCTTGTCGCCGCCGAGCTTGATGAACGCCTTTTCAAATGCCCAGTAGCCGGTGAGGAAGCTGCGGCGCTCCGCTTCGGTCCAGACCTGACCGGGTTCACGGCCGAGTGCGCTTTGCAGCTTGGCAAAGCGGCCGGGACGGCTGAAGGACACCTGATACAGCCCCGTCAGCTGATAGGACTCCATGAAATCGTAATACGCGCGGATCGCGGGCTCCTCCGACCACGCGGGGACAATGCGGGTCACATACGCGGGAATGGAGGGAGCGCCGTAGCTTTTCAGCACGCTGACGCGCTTGTTGCCCTCCTGAATGAAGAAACGGCCAAGATACTCAAAGCAGCGCACCGGCTCGCGGATGCCCTCGTCACTCAAATGCGCCGCGCAGAGATTGATCCACTTGGACGCAAACTCGCTGTCAGCAGGCATGAGGGGCATAAAGTCAGCGGCAAAGGCGTCGCGCCGACCCTGCGTTTTGGTACCGCAGATGCGGCTTGAGGGGATCTCCAGCAGCCCCATGTCCACCTGTCCGGCGGTCATGGCGTCATCGAGTATTTCATCGAGCACCTGCGGATAGGGGTACTGCCCGCGCAGAATGCGCTCCTTATAGGTTTTACGGCCGCGCTTGAGCGCTTCCTGATACTGTGTGGCGGCTTCTTGTCTGCTCAAAGGGAATTCCTCCTTGGACTTGGGATACAAATAACACTATACAGGATTTGCCTGTCGAATACAATCCACATAAAACAAAAAACTCTCCGAAAAATCGGAGAGTTTTTTGGTACGCCGTGCGGGATGCATATAGCCGTTTTCCCCGGCCGGCAGGGTCATAATTCCCGGTCAGTCCGGGCCATGATAGGCGGTCAGTAGACGACAAAAACACCTGCTTTTTGCAAAAAAGCATTGTATTTTTGACACGCTTTTGCTATAATATGCTAGATTTTATTATGTGATTACAATCACAGCAGCTTGTCGCCCGGAGGGCGGCTTGAAAGGAGAACCACTATGAGAACAAGATTGAAGAGGTTGACATCCCTGTTCCTCGCGCTGGTTATGGTATTCACCCTGATACCGCCGGTCGCGCTGGCAGCCGGGGTCAACGATTCTCTCGTATCGAGCCTCGCCGCGCTCTATGACGGCGACGAGGTGCGGGCACGGGAGGAACTGGAAGCCCTCTATGAGGCGGGCATCATCGACGAAAACGGCAACCTCGTCGAACTGGACGTGCGCGAGGACGGCGAGAGCGTGGAGCTTGCCGCGCTCGCGCAGCGGATCAGCGCCGGCGAGACCGTGGGGGCGATCACCGTCAACGGACATGCCGCCACGCCGGAGCAGATCGTGCAGATCAGCAGGGTGGGCGACCTGCTGGAGCTGCTGCGCGCTCTGGAGGAGGACGTGGAGATCACCGACGAGCACGTCGCCAACCTCGAGGCGCTGCTCGCCGGCATCGCCGACGGCAGCATCGACCTGAGCAGCGCCATCGAGCGCGGGTCGCTGATTCTGGCGACATCGGGTGATGAGCAGGAGACGGAGAACACCGTCGTCAGCACCGGCAATGTGGATGCCGCGGAGGGCAAGTATACCCAGCCCATGCTGGACGGCAGCGACTATGACGCGGAGTACCAGTTCGCCCTCCTGGACTCCACGAACACGGCGTACTATGTGGACAGCCGCTACAATGGCGTCACGCTGGACGGCACGGTGACGCTGAGCTGCACCACAGATTCCGTTAAGCCGAACGACACTGTTATTGTTACGGCGACGCTGGACAAGCCCCAGCCTTTGCCCGTCAGCTTCGACTGGAGCGCACGCGGCGCCGGCCTTGACTACAATACATATACAGTTAAAACCGGCGGCACGGTGACATGGGCAGTGGGAGAGAGTGGAGCGAAGAGTTTCAGCGTGAAAGTTCCCTACAAGGGAAGTACCGAAGTTTATTTTCCCGAATCCGATGAGGCTAGGTTGAAGCGTATTGCCTCGTTGTGGGCAGGCTACCGCGCCTTTGTCATTAACGTCGGGAACCTCCAGAACGCCGTCTTTGCCGACGACGACAGCGACACAGCGACGCCGCCTCCCACTGCGTGGAGCAAGACGGTGCTCGTCAAAGGCGGCGACAAAGACAAAAGTTACATTGAAGGCACATATGGAATGGAAGAGATTCCGTTGGGGCCTTTCACGAAGGTGGATGTTCTGAATGGATCGCAATACAGCGTTGAGATGCAAGCTATTCCAGACAAGTTTCCCTTCGTAATTTCAATAACAAAGCCTATAGGAAGCGCCTTTTATGCTGGATATTTTTCAACACATAAGCATACCGGAGGCGAAGGATATGGCGTAGATACTTATTCTTACATCAATAATAAGTTCCAAGAAGTAACTGATCAAAAGGCAACGATTGAGGTACAATCCACAGATTATGGTTGTAAAATTCTGGACAAGTGTAAACAAGAAAGTATATCGCCTTATTTAGTCTTATTACCGAGAGGAAGCGGAAGCACATCCGAATGGAACAGCGAAACCGTCGAAATCAAGGTCGGCTACTGGACGCCGCCGGTCAACGTCGCGGTAAAGAGCATCACGGTTCCGGATGGCACCTATTACAGCGGCATGACCGTGCCGGTCACGGTGGAGTTTGACGAGTTCGTCGCCGCGAAAGCGGGCACTACGCTGACGGTCAACGAGGTGGAATGTCCGCTTCTGGACAGCGTTGACACACAGACCAGAAGGCTCACCTTCGGCTACACCGTAAAGGACGAGGATACCGGCGCGCTGAACGTGACGGCGCTCACGGGCGTGAAAAACGCGATTGACGTTGAAGTGAATGTTGGCACGAGCTTTGAAGCCATCACTGACAAAAGCTTTGGCGCAGACGAAGGAGTCTCGCTTATTTCCAACGTAAAGCGCAACAGCCTCAACGGGGCAGCAGCCAAATATGGCGTCAGCAAGACTGGGGCGCAGACCGTTACCGTTATGCTGCCTCTTATTGCCGGCAAACGGGACTGGGTCGCCTCCGAGGCGGTGCAGTTTGAAAGCCCCATCTCCATGCCTCTGCCCGGGCATCCTGCCGCTGCGTCGGCGGGGTATTTGCCGGGAGCATATTTCTCCTGCGACAGGGGCCAGACCCGCTATCCCGTCTATGTGGTTGAGGACGGCAGCGACGCGTTTTTGGTCGGGCGTTTCATCCCGCCGGCGAATGAGTCCTCCGATCTGCGCTATGACACGTTGAACCTGTTCCTTGCCATCGAGGCCCTCAACAAGAATACTCCGGCGGACGTCACCAAGTATCTCCCCGCGCTGAGCGAGGTGACCGACGAGGGCTATGACAAGGAAAACTATGCCGACGCGCCCGTGGTTGCCGGGCTGAACTGGTCGTATTACATCAAAGGCGGCGTCCGGTTCGAGGCGTCCGAAACCATGGACCGTCCCGACTACAATGCGGAAACTGACCTTTACGACGAAACATACAATACTCTGAAGCTGGACGACGACCGCTACGTCCTCCTGAGCAACGGGCAGAACCCCGCCAAGCAGCACGATGTGGAGGTCGTGGTGAACGAGGCGTTCATCAAGGCGATCCAGAACGGCGTCCGCACGGAGGACACATCTGATCTGACGCTCGGCTATCAGTGCAGCAGCCGCAAGAATTTCAGCTTTACCAGTCCGAGCGACTTTGCATGGGAAAGCAGCGATGAGACCGTCGCCCGGATCACGATGGGCGCGGACGGCCTCGGACATATCAGCTTCACCGGCAAGACCGGCACGGTCACCTTTACCCTCACCGTCCAAAACGGCGGGAAGCCCTTTACCCTTGCCACCAGAACGCTGGGCGTTGCGGAGGGCAAGACGCCGTTCCTGAACATCCCGCGGTATTCTCAGACTGTCCCGACGCTGACGAACACGGATACCGACGTGTTGTTCGCCTCCAACGCGACGGCACGAAACGCCGCGGTGGGCAAGGGGACCACCTTCACCGCGAAGCTGTACAAGGTCAGCGCCGTGAACGCTGCGCCGTCGGGCGATCCGGTCTGGACCGGTAACTTTAGCAGCCCCGACGAGAATAATAGAACCGTCACCCACATCACCGTCCCCGGCGCACAGCTTTCCACCGCGGGCGTCTACGCCCTGGAGATCGGCACGCGCTATGAGGGAGGCACGGAAGGCGGAATGGTGACCGCGGCGCTTGATCTTTCCGCCACCGCGTATCTGACGGTGAAGCAGGCGCCCGCCAAGGTCACGCTGGACAAACTCGACAGCTATTATGTGACGAGCAACCAGATTCCCACCATCGGCTACACGGTCACACCCGCAAGCGCGGAGGTGAAGTACACCGTCCAGAAGTCGGGCGAGGCGGTGAGCGAGAGAACAGCCCCCACAACCGCGGGCACGATTCCCTTTACCGCCGACGACCTGGGCGAGATCAACGGTCTGAAGGCCGCCTACACGATCACGGTCTACGCCCGCAACAGCGGGGACGAGGCGTGGAGCGTGGACTCCCTGCTGCTGACGGTCTATAACAAGGAAAAGCTGGACATTATCATCTCGGATGTGGTCGCCGGGGCCATCGGCGGCACCACCGGCGGCGCGGGAACTGTCGCTGACGACACCATCGTCGCGATGGGCAACAGCGGCAAGCTGGCGGGCTACGGCGTCAAGGGCGACGCCTATCAGCTCACCTTTGACGATTTCAACGCCCTCCGCACCGACATGAGCCTGCAAAAGATCATCTCCGCCAACTACGGCTCGGGGGTCTGGGGCCTGCTGTCGGACAAGATGAAGTGGGCGTCCTCCAACCCCGACATGGTCTCGGTGGAATATAAGCAGGGCGGCATCTATTCGGATATCCGCAACTACGACTATGTGTATTACGCGCCGGATACGGACTTCCTGCTCGCGGGCAAGGGCGAGACGGCGGCGAATGAAAAGGTCACCATCACCGCCACCCATGCCAACACCGGCATGAGTGCCAGCTTTGACGTGACCACCCAGACCCTGGACAACGAGCTGTACATGTTCCAGTTCCTGCCCAAGGCGGAGACCGAGGTGGTTTATACCAACGGCAGCGGCGCGAGGCGCGAGCTGAAGAGCAACGCGCAGGGCGAGCTGGCGGTCTATGAGCCCAGCGGCATCACCAGCACTGTGATGGCGAAGTCGGTGAAGGGCGGCGTCACCTATGTCGGCACGCTCTATCCAGAGGACCTGGTAAGCGGAGAGCGGGACATCGGCGCGCTCCAGCTCTACCCCTGCAACACCGTGAAGCTGCGGGCCATCGGCAACGCGGTCCTGACCTTCTCCAACCCCGACGGCAGCCCCTATACCGGCTCGGTCACCATCCGCGCCGGCGTGTATAAAAACGGCGAGTACTGCCCCGACGCGCTGGTGCGCGATGTGAACGGCGTCACGGTCAACCAGAGCGGGCGGCAGGACTATACCGCCGATCTGTCTGCTACCAACGGCAAGCTGACCGTCGGGTTTGACCCCGACCAGTTCAAAAACGCTTCCAAAAACGATGTTCTCCAGCCCGGCGACAAGGTCTCCTATGTGATCGAGTACCGCTTCGGAGACGGCGCAGCCTACCGTCCGGGCTATGCTCGCCTGAATGTCGCCAGCGATTATAAGGCCGATGTAAAGGCGGCGGATTCCCTGATCCAGCTTTATGCTGTCAGCGGGTCGAAAGAGCAGCCGCAGATTTTCAGGCAGGTCATGCAGCAGTACTACGGCGAGACGCCCACGGGCTACACCCGTGACGTGATTGGCTATACAGAGAGCATCGGCGTCTCTCCCCGCTTCAGCAAGACCGAGCTTTTCACCACCCTGTCCCTGCCGAGCGAGGCGGTCACGGTGGAAAACGGCTACGCGACCTATACCGCCACGGATGACTTCGGCATCACGCTGCATATCGCCTCCTCGGGCAAGCAGCTCACCGGGCAGAAAGGGACAACGGTCAGCAAGGATACCCAGGCAGTGCAGATATTGGAGCTGAGCGCACTGAACAGCGCCACGCTGTTCGTGTTCCCGTTTTCCACCATGCCCATGATGCAGAGCGTCTACACCATGACGGACGCGAATCTGAGCCAAGACGGCGTCACGGATCTGGGGGATACCCCCTCTGTCCGTGTCAAAGCGCAAATTGCTCGGGGCGGCCTGACCATCGGCAGCGATACGCTCCCCTTCGGCGTATCCAATGTGACCCATCAGAAGGATCTGTCCCAGCCCAACGGCGGCGCGGCCGAGATCGCCGCGGAGGTCAAGACCGATCTGACGAAGCGGATGGACATCGGCTCGGCTTTCCAGTCGGTGAATGTCAATGAGATGCTTCAACAGGGCTTCGCCTTCCTCGGCAACCTCTCTGGAGTTGCCGGCAGCAACCAGATGTTCAATATGATCATCATTCCCACGGAGGACCCCGCGGTATTCCGCATCGCGGTTCTGGTGGGAGGCAAAGAGCTGGAAAATGAGGACAGCGAGGACGGCGTGTCCGTCAATTACGATCCCAACACCCTGGCCGAGGACATTCACGAATTTGAAAAGGCCCTGTCCGACGATGATGACGACAGCAACGGCGAGGGCAAAATCGAGTTCAGCTTCTCCGGCGCGCTGTACCTCACCGCCAAGTGCGACATTGCCCACAACAAGTGGGACGTGGCGTTCACCGGCGGCAGCGTGGGAGCAGGCGTCAAGGGTGAGTATAAGTGGTCACAGAACTTCCTGTGCGGCCCGATTCCGTTCTTTGTTGAGTTCAAGGTGGGCTTCGGGGCTGAGATCGAGGTGAGCTTTGTCAGCAAGGCTGAAGTCAGAGCGATGCTGCTCGACACCACCCTCAGCCTGTCCCTGGAGGCCTTCGCGGGCCTGGGCTTCGACCTGTCCCTTGTGGCGTTCAAGCTGGGCATTTTCGGCCGGATCGGCGCCGCGGTCAATTTCCAGTATTTGACACAGACCGGAAAGTCGGATATGAACGGCACCAAGCTGAGCATCGACGGCGAGATCGGCATCAAGATGGAGGTCAAGATACTGCTCATCTCCTACAAAAAGACCTTCGCTTCCACTCGCTTTGGCTGGTCGCAGAAATATGGCAGCTATGACGCCATTGAGAGAGAATGGGAGAATAACGGCGTCGCGTTCCTCACCGGCGTGACGGAGAGCGGCAGGGCTTATGCCATGCGTTTGTTTGCGGACGGCACCGCGCTGGTTGCCATCGAGGGCGGCGGCGAGATCGAAAACCGCGACTATCTGGAGCTGGCGAATCGCACATGGAACAACGGCACGCCGTCCGGCAGACGCTTGCTGAAGGCTTCCGGTTCGCTGACAAATACCCTGACCGACGTTCAGACCAACGCATATCCCTATTCCAACCCTGTCCTGACCGACGACGGCGGGATGTTCCTCTACATCTCGGATCATGACAACGCCGACGAGCTGCAAAGCGTCGTCAGTTACGCGACCTGGAACGGCAGCGGGTACGATGAGGGGAAGACTCTTTACAATACCGAAAGCGCCACTCTCGCCGACAGCGACGTGGTCGCCAGCGGCAGCGGCGACAACGCTTTCGCCGCGTGGGTCAAGCAGAATGAATCTCCGGACAAGGAGATGCACGACGAGACCACCTATGACGACCTTGGCATGATGATGAACGCCACGGAGGTCTACGCGGGCGTGTATCATGGCAGCGCATGGACAACAACGCCCCTGACGAATAACAACGTCGCCGATATGGCGCCCACCGTGGCAAGCTCCGGCAACCGTGCCATCGTAGCGTGGCGCAGCCTGGCCGCGGCAGAGCTTCCCGCGGACAATGACGAAACAGCGGACATCGCCGCCTCCTTTAACGTGGAGAACAACATCAACTACCGTATCTATGATGGTACGGAGTGGAAGCCCGTGCAGGTCGCCTACAACGGCTCGGTCGGGACCGTGAACGCCATCGACTCGGCCATGCTCTCCGACGGCACGGCGCTGCTGGTCTACACCGTCCGCACCGGCGAGGAGGCAACCGACACCGAAACCTTCTACACACTGGTGGGGAGCGACGGTGCTGTCAAGACCACGGGTCGTCTGACCAATGACAGCAACACCGACACCAACGCGCAGGTCACGGCGGTGGGAAAGCAGTTTATCGTCGGCTGGTACACCGAGTACGACAACGGCGAGGCGACCCACGACATCCGCCTGGCCCGCGTCAACGCCAACGGCAGTGTGGACGAAACCTTCCCGGAGAGCATCGGCAGCGCCGACATCAACACATCCTTCTCCTTCTCGGCACCTGCAAACAACAGCGATCTGAGCAAATTGTCCATCGTCTGGCCGGAGACCGGAGACGAGGCGCTGAAAGCGGTGCGCTTCTATCAGGATGGTACCGCCATCGGCGTCACCGCGGCGACGGACGTGGCGACGATCCCCGCGCACTTCACCGTGGATCAGTTCGACGCCTATACCGGCACGGACGGGACGGTCCACACCCTGATTCTGGGCAGCGATTACAGCGGGATCACGGGGATCAGCGCCTATGACACCATCAACCTGGAAGACCTTCCGGTTGAGAACACCAACGGTACGGACTATCTGACCATTCTGGAGCAGACCCCGGTGGCACACATCAAGCTCGGCTCCGGCTCCTTTGCGGAGAACGAGATCGAGGCGGAAGCGGACTTTGATCTCGCGGAAGTGACGCCCGGACTGACGCTTCCGGTGCGGTTCACCGTCAGAAACACCGGCACGGCCACACTGGACAGCGTGACGGTGAAGGTGGACAACCAGACCAAGACTTTCAGCGGGCTCGGCCTCTTGCCCAACGAGAGCGCGCAGCTGACGCTGCTCTACGAGGTGCCGGAGAGCGTGACGGACGACCCTGCATACGAGGTTACCGCGTCCGGGGCCAAGGCGGAGGGCTGGCTGCTGCTCAACCGCCCCGACGTGGGCATTGCGGACATGAAGCTCCTGCGGGAGGGCGACGGAACCCGGGATATCCAGGTGCGGCTGGAGAACGACTCCAACATCCCGCTCAGCGGCAACAATCAGACCGTAAAGCTGGCGTTCTACAAGGACCGCGAGTTCACGAAACTGCTCGGCGAGGCATACGAGGTTCCGACTAAGAGTTATGCCGATATCGACGAGGGCCTTTATACCTATAAGGCGACGTTGAGCGTCCGTGATCTCATCGGTGATTCCGCCAAGGAGATACCGGAAGAGGGCGTGACGGTCTACGCCAAGGCGTGGCTCGAGCACGATGGGAGCGAGTTTGAGTACGATCCCTCCAACAACTCCGCCTCCCTCTTCTTCAACGGTCTGCTGACCAAGTATAAAGAGGCGGCAACGATAGATACGACGCTCCTGACGGATGGTACCGGCGGCTATACCGTCCAGGCTGACATCCGCAACAACTCCATGCAGGATACGGATGTCGGCACCCTTGCGGCGCTTCTTTTGGATGACGAAGGCAATGTAATTGTGCAGAAGAGTTTCCAGGATGAATCCCTGTCGCTTACGACGGAGCAGAGCAAAAGACTCTCTGTTACTTTTGCGGCGAATGATTTGAATGGGAAGACTCCTGCGGAGGCAGTCGCTGGTACGGCCTACACGGTGACGTTTGATGTGAACGGCGGAACAGGCGCCTTCGATCCGGCCCAGACCAACCTCAACGGTCACATTACGCTCCCAGTGGCCAAGCCTACACCGCCGACGGGCATGTTCTTCAGCGGCTGGTACACGCAGACAACGGGGGGCGAACAGGTTACCGCGGAGACCGTGTTTACCGAAAACACCACGGTATACGCTCAATACATCGACCACCAGCACAGATTCGACTATAGCGCGGAGGGTACGACCATTACCGCGACCTGTTCGGCAAATGACTGTTATCTCACGGACCATAAGGCGACCCTGACCCTTTCCGCGCCGGTGGGCGAGATCGTTTACGACGGCAATGCACACCCTGTCACCATTACTGATGACAATGGTATTCAGGGTGATGCCAAGGTTCTCTACGCCGTGAAAGGCGAGGGAGAATCCTATGGCGACGCTGTCGAGACGGCACCCGTAGACGCTGGGACCTACAAGGCGAGCATCACGCTTGGCACCGGTGAGGGTGCAAAGACTGCCAGCGTGGAGTACACCATTGAGAATGCCGCACTGACGAACGTCAGCGTAAGCCAAAACGGCACGTTGACCTATAACGGCAGCGCGCAGACTCCGCAGGTCACCACTTCCGCCACCGCGGTGAATAACCAGACGGTAACCTTCACCTACAGCACGACCGAGGGCGGCACATACGGCGATATGCCGACCTTCACCAACGTTGCTGACGGCGGTACGGTCTATTACAAGGCCAGCGCGCCGAACCATGACACGGCAAGCGGCAGCTTCACGGTCACGATGAACAAGGCCAATCAGTCCGCCCCCGTCGCGCCGACGAAAAAAAGCGCGACCGTCGACAGCATCACGCTGACGGCAGTGGACGGCTGTGAGTACAGAATGGGCACGGACGGCACATGGCAGGGTAGTCCGACCTTCACCGAGCTGTACATGAACACGGCGTACACGTTCTATCAGCGGTTGAAGGAAGATGCCAACCACAACGCATCTCCCGCCAGTGCCTCCGCAACCATCAGCACCAGCAACCACGCCCACGAGTGGAGTTATGAAGCCAGCGGCACGACCATCACGGCGACCTGCGGTAACAACGACGGCGGACACGGTACGCCGCTAACCTCCACGCTGACCATCGCCGCGCCGACGAGTCTGACCTATGACGGCACGGCAAAGGCGGCGACCGTCACGGGCAGCATCGACGGTGTTGAGACTCCAACCGTCAGCTACAAGCAGGGCAGCACCGTGCTGGACGCGGCTCCCACGGATGCCGGCGCCTACACCGCAAGCATCACGCTGGGTGACGCCACCGCCAGCGTGACCTACACCATCGCCAAGGCGACGTGGGGCAGCACGACGGAAAGCAGCGGAGACGATAAGGCGGCCAAGATCACCGGCATGACGAATTATAAGTACGGTCAGGAAGAAGCTCTGCCCACGCCCGGCGTCACCGAGGAGCTGGGCAGCACAGCCGGCGCACAGACCGCTTTCTATTACAGCACCTCCGCCACGGCGGAAACCGGCACGGTATGGGAGAACATGACCGCGACCACGCTCAAGCCCGGCCCTTATTATCTGTGGGCGGTGACCACCTCGACCAACTACACCGACACAGCCACGCCGCGCAAGGGCTGCGTGTTTGTCGTCGGCAAAGGCACGCAGGCTGCACCGACGATCGGGTCGATCATAGAGAACGTGGTGACCATCGGCAGCTACGACGCGACCAAGACCTACGAATACGCGGTTGCCAAGACCAGCGGTGAACCCGGGGAATACACGGTTGCCAAGCCAGACGAGGATGGAAAGTTCACGCTCTACGGCCTGACCGGGGGTCAGACATATTACCTGAACCTGCGCGTCAAGGCGACCGCCAACGGCCTCTATGACGCGAGCAATGCAGTGCAGCAGAGCTTCATCGCAGCCAACATTGTCTCCGTTGTCTATGACGCCAACGGCGGCAGCGGCACCGTCCCCGCCGCGCAGACCGGCGCGGATATCCGTGCCGCCTCCGGCAGAGGGCTTAGCCTCACGGGCTACACGTTCCAGGGCTGGAGTACCGACAAGTCCGCCGCCGAAGCCTCGTTCCAACAGGGTGATGCGGTCGCCCAAAGCTGCACGCTCTACGCCGTTTGGAAGGGTAACGAGTATACCGTCAAATTCAACGCCAACGGCGTGACGGGTACGATGGAGGATGAATCCTTCACCTATGGTGAAGAAAAGGCGTTGACCGCGAACAGTTTCACCCGCGACGGCTATACCTTCGTCGGCTGGGCGACCACCGCCGGCGGCACAATGCGCTATACGAATCAGCAGAGCGTCAAGAACCTCGCGACAAGTGGCAGCGTTACCCTGTATGCGGTGTGGGCGGAGAACACCTACACGGTCAAGGTGACGGTAAAGCAGACCGTCGAGGCTGAAACGACCGTGAATGCAAACGGTGCAACCGTGAAGCTCATGCGCGGCGACGCCAAGGTGCAAGAAAAGACCAGCGGCTCGGATGGCGTATATACGTTCACTGAGATCCCCGCGGGAACTTATCATTTGGTCGTTACGAATGTGTATGACGGAAAGACCAGAACCGTTACGGAAATGGTTACGGTCACACCCCCTGACGAGGGCAATACCGTGACGCTGAACGATGTGATTCTGCCCTTTGCCGAAGTCAGCGCCGAGGTAAAGGTCACCGGCACCGACACGCCCGCCGTCATGGTCAGCGGCCTCAACAGTGAGGCGGAGACCCGTGCGGAAGACAACAAGAACGTAGTCATGACCATGGCGATCGAGGAGCAGGATGAGAGCAGTCTCACCGGCACACCGGAAAAGCAGGCTGAAACGCAGACCGCCATCGACGCGATCAAGGACAACGGCGAGGCCTCCGGCAAGACGCTCTCCTTCCTGAACATCGACGTGACCAAGACGACCTACGCGACCGGCACTTCAACATCGCCGGAAAGTGAGATCCCGATCACGGAGACCAACAATGTGATCCGAATCAACATCCCCTATGATTTCGCCGGAAAGACCAACGTTCGCCCGTTCCGCTACCACGACGGAACCGTTACGCCGATGGTCCAGGGCAGCGAGAACGACGGCGGGTATAAGCTCGATGAGGCAAACGGCCTGATCACACTTTTCACAAAGCAGTTCTCGACCTACGCCATCGGCTACACCGAAGCGACTGTTCCCGGCGGCAGCGGCGGCAGCGGCGGCGGAGCAGGCGCGGCGCAGCCGACTGTCAACAAGACCGCAAACGGTACGGTGAGCATTCACCCGACCTCCCCGAAAGCGGGGGAGAAGGTGACCATCACCGCCAAGCCTGACGAGGGCTATGCGGTCGATACCGTGAGCGTCACCGACGCCAACGGCAAGGCGGTCAGCGTGACCAAGGTGAGCGATACGACGTATACCTACACGCAGCCCAACAGCAAGGTCAAGATCGACGTGACCTTCAAGGCGGTAAGCAAAACGGACGCGCTCGCGAGGTTTGTCGACGTCAGCGCCTCCGACTGGTATGCGGACGCGGTGCGCTGGGCAGTCGATAACGGTGTGATGAACGGCTGGGCGAATCCTCTTGATGCCGGTATGTTGTTTGGACCCAACGATACCACCACCCGCGCGATGGTTGCCACGATGCTCTGGCGTCTGGAAGGCTCCCCTGTTGCCAGCGGCGAAATGAAGTTCGTGGATGTGGCTGACGGTACTTGGTACACCGAGGCGATTCGCTGGGCGTCTGGTGCCGACATCATCACCGGCTCGAAGATTCCTGCGAAGACTACCCCGTGGCCGATGGGCTTCCGTCCCGACGACGCGGTGACCCGCGAGCAGCTCGCGGCGATGCTCTACCGCTACGCGCAGTACAAGAAGCGTGACGTGAGCGCGAGCGCGAGCCTCAGCAGCTATGGCGACGCGGCGAGCGTCAGCAGTTGGGCGACCTCCGCGATGCAGTGGGCGGTCGGCTCCGGCATCGTCAACGGCATCGGCAGCGATCTTGTCCCCGCAGGCAAAGCGACCCGCGCGCAGGTAGCGACCATGCTCATGCGCTACAGCACGGAAAAATAAACTAAAAAAAGGAATAGCGGGCTTCGGCCCGCTATTCCTACGCAGCAGGGAACCTGCGAGACCACAACCTCGCATCCCGGTTTTTTCGGGGTGTGCTCCCAAACGTGCACCCAAAGTATTTCGAGTTCTGTGTACTGCCTTGAAAAATACAAAAAACTCTTGATTTTCTATCGAAAATCAAGAGTTTTTTTGGTACGCCGTGAGGGATTCGAACCCCCGGCCTTCTGGTCCGTAGCCAGACGCTCTATCCAGCTGAGCTAACGGCGCAAACGGTTTGCTGTCCAACAGACAGCTTAGATAATATAGCACACTGTTCGGAAAAATGCAAGAGGGAATTTCAGTTTTTTTGAAAAATCTCCCAAACCGTGTGCAATATCCGCTTACGCGAGGCTCTGCGCCCGCTGGAGCGCGGCGTAGGCGCCGTTCTTTTCCATCAGCTCGGCGTGGGTACCCTGCTCGACGATCCGCGCGCCCTCGACCACCGCGATGCGATCGGCGTTGCGAATGGTGGAGAGCCGGTGGGCGATGATGATGCTGGTGCGGCCCTCGCTCAGCTCGTCGAGACTCTCCTGAATGCGCTGCTCCGTCACGCTGTCCAGTGCGCTGGTCGCCTCGTCCAAAATGAGGATCGGCGGATTTTTGAGGAACACCCGCGCGATGGAAATGCGCTGCTTCTGCCCGCCGGAGAGCATCACGCCCCGCTCGCCGATGTAGGTGTCGTAGCCGTCCGGCATCGCCATGATCTCATGGTGGATCTGCGCTTTCACCGCCGCGCGGACAACCTCCTCGTCCGTGGCGTCGGGCCGGCCGTAGCGGATGTTCTCCCGCACGGTACCGGCGAACATGAACACGTCCTGCTGGATGATGCCGATGCAGCGGCGCAGGCTCTCCTGCGTCAGCTCCCGGACGTCATTGCCGTCCACGGTCACGCTGCCCGCGGACACGTCGTAAAACCGCGGCAACAGATGGCAGAGCGTGGTCTTTCCGCCGCCGGACGGCCCCACAAGCGCAAAGCGCTCGCCCGCGTGGATGGCGAGGTTGACATCCGTCAGCACCTCGGTGCCGTCCTGATAGTGAAACGAGACGTTGTCATAGCGGATTTCGCCCTTCGCGCCGGTCAGCTCGCGTGCGTCGGGAGCGTCCGCCACCTCGGGGCGGGTGCGCATGATCTCCAGAAAGCGGGAAAAGCCCGCGCTGCCCTGCGTGTACTGCTCCATAAACTGTACCAGCTTGCGGACCGGGGTGAGGAACACCGAGACGTAGAGCGTGAAGGTCACGAGGTCAATGTAGTCCATGCTGCCGCGCATGATGAGAAAGCCGCCCATGCCGATGACTGCCACCTGCATCACGCCGGTGGAGAACTCCATGCCGCTGTTGAACAGGCCCATCGCCTTGTAGTAGCCGCGCTTCGCGGTCTTGAAGACGTCGTTGCTGCGGTCGAATTTCTGCTGCTCCGCGCTCTCGTTGGCGAATGCCTTTGCGGTGCGGATGCCGCTGATCCCGCTCTCGATGGTTGCGTTGATCTCGGCGGTTTTCTTGCGCAGCTCCACGCTCGCCTGCTTCATCCGCAGGCGCTGTCGGGCGGTGAACCACAGGCACGGCGGCAGAATGACAAGCAGCGTCAGCGCCAGCTCCCAGCGGATGGTGAACATGACCCCCAGCGCGCCCACGAGCGTCACGGTGCAGATGATGATGTTCTCCGGCCCGTGGTGGGCAAGCTCCGTGATGTCAAAGAGGTCGTTGGTCACGCGGGAGAGCAGTGCGCCGGTGCGGTTGTGATCGAAGAAGCTGAAGCTCAGCGTCTGCATGTGCGCGAACACGTCGCGGCGCATATCCGCCTCCACGAGCACGCCTACGCCGTGCCCCACAACAGTGATGACGTAGTACAACAGACCCTTGAGGATGTACGCCGCCAGCATGATCGCCACCACAGTGAAAAACGCGCCGAACAGCCGCTGCGGCAGCAGGCGCTGCATGGCGCCGCGGGAGACAAAGGGAAAGATCAGATCAATGGCGGACACCGCCACGGCGCAGGCCATATCTATGGCGAAGGGCCGCCAATGGGGCCGGAAATAGGACAAAAAAATGCGGAGGGGCTTGCGGTCAAAATCAGTTTTCATGGTCAGCCTCCTTGTTGCGAGTAGTATCATAATCGGGGCGGGAAAGCAAGTCAATAGATAAAAGCGACAAAACAGCGCTGCTCGGTTGACGAATCCGCGTAAAACCGATATAATAACGTCACTTTTGCAAGGGAGACGGCATATGTTTATCGGCTTTTTCTATCTGCTGCGCGCCCATGGCTTCGGCGTGTCCGTCAACGAGTGGATGACGCTGACCGAGGCGCTGACGCTGGACCTCCAGCACACCAGCCTGACGGGGTTTTATCAGCTCTGCCGGGCGGTGCTGGTGCACAGCGAGGCGGATTACGACAAATTTGATAAGGTGTTCCTCGAGTACTTTGACGGCATTCCCTTTGAGGACGAGCTGCCCGACGAGCTGCTGCGCTGGCTCGATCACCCGGAGCAGATGCTGGCGGACTACCGCGCGTTTCTGCAAACGCAGGGCTACGACGAAAAGAGCATCGACGAGATCCTCAGAATGTTTGAAGAGCGTCTCAAGGAGCAGAAGGAGGAGCACAACGGCGGCTCCTACTGGATCGGCACGGGCGGCTTTTCCAACTTCGGCCACAGCGGACATGCGCCGCAGGGCATCCGCGTCGGCGGCGTGAGCCGGCACCGCCGCGCGTTTCAGGTGGCGGGGGAGCGCCGGTTCCGCGACTTTCGCAAGGACAATATCCTCGATATCCGCCAGTTCCAAATGGCGTTTCGCCTGCTGCGGCAGTATTCCGACCAGAGCCTCGGCGACAAGACCGAGTTCGACGTGGACGGCACCATTCGCGAGACCTGCGACAACGCCGGCACGCTCAAAATCCAGTACAAACGTCCTCGCCGCAACACGGTCAAGGTGCTGATGCTGATGGACTCCGGCGGCTCGATGGAATACTGGTCGCGGCTTTGCTCCATGCTCTTTCAGGCGGCGGAGCGGGCGAATCAGTTCAAAGAGCTGCACGTCTACTACTTCCACAACTGCATCTATTCGTCGGTTTACACCGATCCGCGCATGTACCGCGCCCACGCGGTGCCGACGGAGTGGCTGCTCAACAACTTCGGCAGCGAGTATAAGGTCATCCTCGTCGGCGACGCGCTGATGGATATGTATGAGCTGACCGGCAAGCGCTGGTTCTACGGTGCGACACAGGAGCAGGCGCTTTCGGGCTACGACTGGCTCAAGCGCTTCCGTGAGCAGTATGACCATCTGGTGTGGCTCAACCCGGAGGGGGAGCCGTCGTGGGGCCCGTATTGGGGACAGAGCTATGGCGTGATCCAAAAGCTCATTGACATGTACCCGCTGAGCGTGGACGGCTTGGAGCAGTCCATGAAAAAGCTGCTGGTGAACCGCTAGGGTGCCGCGGGCATAAAATGGCGCGGGAGGCTTGCAATTCCTCTCGTCATACAGTATAATCTGCCAGGACTCTGAACGTTTTGGAGGCATTTGATATGGATAAAAACAAGCGCAGCGAGATCATTCGCGCGTCCGCGCTGACGATGGCGGGGCAGTACAACGCCGCGACGCTGCCGATGTACGGCGACGCGCTGCGCCTGCCCAACCGCAAGGCGATCATTGAGATCATTCGGCTGTTTCAGAAGCTCCTGTTCCCGGTCTACTACGGGGAAAAGCACCTCCTGAAGCTGCCGCCGGAGCAGTACAGCGCGCTGCTGATGGAGCAGATCTTTGACGCGCTCTCGGCGCAGATCGCGCAGACCATGGACGACGACCGCGCGCGGGATGTCACCGGCGAGCTGCTGACGCGGATGCCGGAGCTTCAGCGGATGCTGCAAAAGGATCTGGAGGCGTTCTTCGAGGGCGATCCCGCCGCCCACAACCGCGAGGAGGTCGTGCTCTCGTACCCTGGCTTTTTTGCCATCTTCATCTATCGCATCGCCCATGAGCTGTACGTCCGTGACGTGCCGATGATCCCCCGCATTATGACGGAGTATGCCCATGCGGGCACCGGCATCGACATCAACCCCGGCGCCACCGTTGGCGAGTATTTCTTCATCGACCACGGCACCGGCATCGTCATCGGCGAGACGAGCATCATCGGCAATCACGTCAAGATCTATCAGGGCGTGACGCTCGGCGCCTTCTCGCCCGCGGGAATGCAGAGCGTGCCCGGCGAGCGCCGCCACCCGAAGGTCGGCGACAACGTGACGATCTACGCGGGAGCGACGCTCCTCGGCGGCGCGACGGAGATCGGCGACAACGTGGTGATCGGCGCAAACGCGTTCGTCACCACCTCGGTGGAGCCGAACACGACGGTTTCCATCAAAAAACCGGAGATGACCTTCCGGGGCAAAAAGGGATAAAAAAGGAAGCGGTCGGCACATGCGAAGGTGCCGGCCGCTTCCTTTCTGTTGCGGAGACACGATGCCGGGGCTGCGGTATCTGGGCGGGAAGCCGTGAACAGAGGGCAAGATCACAAAGCGAGATATTCTCTGCACGCCTTGTCCGCGCGACGCGCGAGCGTTTCCTCGTCCACGGTTTTGAGCCGCCCGTGCTCCACGACCACCTTGCCGTTGACGACGGTGGTATCCACCGCGCCGCGGAGGCCCACGGTCGCGAGCACGGACTTGGGATCGTACAGCGAACCCGTCAGTTCCAGGCGCCGCGCGTCTACGAGGAAGAGGTCGCAGCACTTGCCGGCCGCGAGCTGACCGATGTCGTCGCGCCCCAGCAGCCGCGCGCTGCCGCGCGTCGCCAGCTTCAGAATCTCATAGCCGGACGGCGCGTCATGGCTCGCGTAGAGCCGGTGGAGCAAAAACGCCACGCGCAGCTCCTCCATGAGGCTCGAACCGTCGTTGGACGCGGAGCCGTCCACCGCGAGGCCGACCGGCACGCCGAGGCGCAGCATCTCCGGCACGCGCGCCACGCCGGAGGCGAGCTTCATGTTGGAGATGGGGCAGTGGGCGACGCCGGTGCCGGTGTCCGCGAGGAGCTTCAATTCCGCGTCGTTGAAGTGGATGCCGTGGGCGTACCACACGTCGTCGCCGAGCCAGCCCAGCCGCTCCATGTACGCAAGCGGGCGCACGCCCTCGCGCGCGAGCATATAACGCTCCTCATCCTTCGTCTCGCACAGATGCGTGTGCAGCCGCACATGATACTGCCGCGCCAGCACCGCGCTCTCGCGGAGCAGGTCGGCGGAGACAGAGAACGGCGAGCACGGCGCGAGCGCCACGCGATGCATGGCGTAGGGCGCGGGATCGTGGAAGCGCTCGATGGCGTCGGCGCTCTCGCGCAGGATCTCATCCACCGTCTGCACCACGCTGTCGGGCGGCAGCCCGCCGTCCTTAACGGAGAGATCCATGCTCCCGCGGGAGGCGTGGAAGCGCATCCCCAGCTCGTCCGCCGCCGCGAACTGCGCCCCCAGCAGATCGCCGCTTCCGCGGGGGAAGACGTAGTGGTGGTCAAAGCAGGTGGTGCAGCCGTGCTTTAATAATTCGCCCATACCCACGAGCGACGCAAAACGGACATAGTCCGTTTTGAGATTTTTCCAAATCTCGTAGAGCGTTTTGAGCCAGTCGAACAGCTCCATGTTCTGCACCTCCGGCAGGTTGCGGGAGAACATCTGATACAGGTGGTGGTGCGTATTGACGAGGCCGGGATAGCAGAGCATGTGCGATGCGTCGATGACCGTATCCGCCGATTGCGGCAGGGCCGCTCCGATGGCACGAATGACGCCGTCCTCGGCGTACAGGTCGACGCCCTCATACACGGTGTCGGCGTCGTCGCAGGAGACGAGGGTGCGGATATTTTGAATGAGCAATGATTTCATAATCTTCTCCCGAAACAGGAAAAGCGGCTTGCGCCGCTTTTCCTTTCGTGTACTAATTTGCATAGGGTTCTGGTCGGGCTGACCAGGCAGTGCAAGCGCTGAGTGAAAGACTCGGATTTGCCCGTCCGGCAGGACTATCTCTCTTCTCTGAAATAGCTCAAGCCCAGACTCGCCGGGGGCTGATTCTCGCGCTTCTTGCGCAGCGATACGATGATCAGCACGATCAGCGTGATGAGGTAGGGCAGCATCTTGAACAGCTCCAGCGTCCTGCGGGAGAGGCCGGGGATGTAGAGGTACGCCCAGTACACGAAGCCGAACAGGTACGAGCCCCAGATCGCGTTGATGGGCTTCCAGGTGGCGAAGATGACCAGTGCCACGGCGAGCCAGCCGAGGCCCTCGATCGTGCCGTCGTTGGCCCAGGTGCCCTTGATGTAGTCCATCGTGTAGAACAGTCCGCCGAGACCCGCGATCGCCGCGCCGACGGTGATGGAGATGTACTTGTACTTCGTGACGTTGATGCCCGCGGCGTCCGCAGTGCCGGGATTCTCACCCACGGCGCGGAGATTCAGACCCGTGCGCGTGCGGTTTAAGAAGTAGCGCATGGCGATGGCGAGCGCGATGGCGAGATACGCCATGAAGCCGTGGGCGAAGAACAGCTTGCCGAGGGTGCCCATGTAGCCGAGCTTCGTGTAGGCGATGTACGCGCTGGAGGTGACCGGCACGCTGATCTGGCCGACGCCGCCGGCCAGCGTGTTGAGGCTCGCGCCGAAGAAGTTGGCGACGCCGCCGCCGAAGATGGTCAGCGTCAGTCCCGTGACGTTCTGGTTCGCGCGCAGCGTGATGGTCAAAAACGCATAGATGAGGCCGCCGAGCGCCGCGAAGATCATCGAGCAGAGGAAGCTGAGGATCAGGCCCACGACGGGGGACTGTCCGCCGCCGAGCTCATAGTAGAACGCCGCGATCATGCCGCCGATGCCGCCGAGGTACATGATGCCCGGAATACCGAGGTTGAGGTTGCCCGCCTTTTCAATCAGAATCTCACCGATGGCGCCGAGCATGATGACCGTGCCGAACGCGATGGCGGAGTTGATGAGAGCCAGCAGTTGGTCTTGCGTCAGCATCACTTACCCCTCCTTCCGCTGTTGAAATGTACCGTGTAGTTGACAAAGAACTCGCTGCCGAGCAGGAAGAACAGGATGATGCCGGTGATCATCTCGCTGACCTCCTGCGAGAGGTTGTAGCTCGACGCAATGGCCTGCGCGCCCTTCTGGAGGAACACCAGCAGGAACGAGAAGATGACCATGACGACACTGTTGAACTGCGCCAGCCACGCGACGATGATCGCGGTAAATCCGCGGCCGCCGGCGGTGGAGGTGGAGATGGTGTGGCTCGCGCCGGAGACGGCGACGAAGCCCGCAAGACCGCAGATCGCGCCGGAGAGGATGATCGTGCGGACGTAGGCGCGGTTGACGCGGATGCCCGCGTAGCGCGCGGTATTTTCGCTGTCGCCGATGACGGCGATCTCATAGCCGTGCTTGGACTTGTTCATGTACAGGTACATGATGACCGTCACCGTGAGCACGATGATGACGTTCCAGCCGAAGTCCTTGTTGTAACCCTCGGAGAGGAGGTTCGGCAGCCAGCCCTGCTTGTGCTGGGAGTTGATGACGCCCACGCTGTTCGAGCCGAACGGGTTTTCCCACAGCGCCACAAAGTAGCTCGTGAGCTGGATGGCGATGTAGTTCATCATCAGCGTGAAGAGCGTCTCGTTGGTGTTCCAGCGTGCCTTGAACACGCCGGGGAAGAAGCCCCAGATACCGCCGGCGACGAGGCTCGCGCAGATCATCACGAGCAGCAGCACCGGTGTGGGGAGCGCTTTTAAGTAGATCATGCACGCCGCCGAAGCGATCGCGCCGACGAGGATCTGACCCTCGGCGCCGATGTTCCAGAAGCGCATCTTGAACGCGGGGGCGAGGCCGACGGCGATGCACAGCAGCGTCATCGCGTCGCGCACCGTGACCCACGCGCGCTTGCTGGTGCCGAGCGCGCCGTCGAACATCGTGGCGAACACCGCCGCGGGGTTGAGGCCGGAGACCATCACGATCACGATGCCGCTGACGATCAGGCTCAGCAGCAGCGCGATCACGCGGATGCCCCAGGATTTCCAGGCGGGCAGCAGCTCGCCGCGCTTCGCCATGCGGAGCAGAGGCTCGTGTCCGCTGCGTTCGGGAGTGCTCATACGGCCTCCTCCTTTCTGTGCTGTGTCATCAGGAGGCCGACTTCCTCCTTGGTGATCCTGCGGGCGTCCACCACGCCGGAGACCTGTCCGCCGCAGAGCACGACCAGCCGGTCGCACAGCTCCAGCAGCACGTCGAGGTCTTCGCCGACGTAGATGACGGCGACGCCCTTCATCTTCTCCTCGGTGAGCAGGTTATAGATCGCGTAGGACGTGTTGATATCGAGGCCGCGCACGGCGTAGGCGGACATCAGCACCGCCGGCTCCTGCGCGATCTCACGGCCGACGAGCACCTTCTGCACGTTGCCGCCGGACATGCGGCGCACGGGGAAGGACGTGCTGGGCGTGACGACCTCCAGCTCCCTCCAGATGTGGTTCGCCAAGTCCTCCGGCCCCTTCTGGTCGACAAAGAGGCCCTTGCCCTTGCGCCAGGAGCGGAGCATCATGTTGCCCGTCATGCCCATCGTGCCGACAAGGCCCATGCCGAGGCGATCCTCCGGCACGAACGACATGCCGACGCCGGCTTTCTTGATGTCCAGCGGGTCCATGCCGACGAGGTTTTCGTCCTTGCCGCTGGCGGGGTTGTGGTAGATGATCTCGCCGGAGCGGATGGGGTAGAGCCCCGCGATGGACTCCAGCAGCTCCTTCTGCCCGCTGCCCGCGACGCCCGCGACGCCGAGGATCTCACCGCCCATGGCGGTGAAGCTCACATTGTCGAGGCGCTTGACGCCCAGCTCGTCGAACACCGTGAGGTTGCGCAGCTCCAGGCGCGGCGAGGGGTTCTTCGGCTCGGGGCGGTCGATGTTCAGCGTGACGCTGTGGCCCACCATCATGTCGGTGAGGGATTGCTGGTCGGCGTCCCTGGTCATCACGTCGCCGATGTACTCGCCCTTGCGCAGCACCGCCACGCGGTCGGAGACGTCCAGCACCTCGTGGAGCTTGTGCGTGATGATGATAAGCGACTTGCCGTCGGCCTTCATCGCGCGCATGATGTCGAACAGCTTGTCGGTCTCCTGCGGCGTGAGCACGGCGGTGGGCTCGTCCAGGATGAGGATGTCCGCGCCGCGGTAGAGCACCTTGACGATCTCGACGGTCTGCTTCTGCGACACCGACATGTCGTAGATCTTCTGGTCGGGCTTGATGTCGAAGCCGTAGCGGTCGCAGATCTCCTTGATCTTCGCGCCGGCGGCCTTGAGGTCGAACTTGCCCTCGCCCTCGAGGCCGAGGACGATGTTCTCCGTGGCGGTGAACACGTCGACGAGCTTGAAGTGCTGGTGGATCATGCCGATGCCGCAGTCGAACGCGTCCTTGGGCGAGCCGATGGTCACCGGCTTGTCGTGGACGTAGATCTGGCCCTCGTCGGGGAAGTAGATGCCCGAGAGCTGATTCATCAGCGTGGTTTTGCCGCTGCCGTTTTCGCCCAGCAGCGAGAGGATCTCACCCTCATGCAGCTCCAGGTTGATATGGTCGTTGGCGACGACCTTACCGAAGCGCTTGGTGATGTTCTCCATCTTGATGGCGCAAGGTACAGCCAAAGCAATCATCCTTTCTTTCTGGGATTTCGGAAGAGGCTGCATAAGCCCATTTCTACCGCATCATTCTATCAGAAATCCCGGAGCTTGTAAACAACAAACACAAATAATTTTGCATGTTGCCTGAAAATTTGTCAGCCGTGAACAAAAAGAAAAGGCTGCCGGAGCAGCCTTTTCTTTCATGAGATCAGTTGAGCTCGGTGATGCCGTCGATGCGAAGCGCGAAGGACGGCGCGGAGATGTACTCGGACTCGTGATAGTAACCGTCCACGATGCCCTCGTTGGTGTCGTTGTTCCAGTCGCCGTCGGAGTCGAAGGTGAACGCGGAGGTGACGGGCGCGCCGCCGACGGTGAAGGTGCTGGTGTCGAAGACGTGTAGCGTGCCGGCCTTGATGGCGGCCTCGGCAGCGTCAACGGCTTCCTTGGTGCCGGGAGCGACCTCGGGCCCGAGCGGGGTGATGGCGACCGCGCCGGCCTCATAGCCCTTGGACCAGTCGGTGGGGATCTTGCCGCCGTCGAGCATGGTCTGGAACGCCTCGGTGTAGAACACGCTCCAGTCGTTGGTGGAGGAGGTCAGAGCGGCGGTGGGCGCCGCGGCGAGCATGTCGATGTTGTAACCCACGGAGTAGACCGCCTTGCCGTTGTCCTTGGCGGTCTGGATGGCCTTGGGCGCGCCGGTGGAGTCAGCGTGCTGACCGATGATGCAGCAGCCGCGCGCCATCAGCGCCTCGGCGGCCTTGCCCTCGTCCTGAATGTTGAACCAGGAGTTGGTGTACTGCACGTCCATGTGCGCCTCGGGGACGATGGACTTGATGCCCAGGAAGAAGCCGGTGTAGCCGGAGACCACTTCCGCGTAGGGATACGCGCCGACGTAGCCGATGTACGGGTCGGTGACGAGACCCTGATCCATCATTTCCTTGAGCTTGAGACCGGCGACAAGGCCGGAGACGTAGCGGGACTCAAAGGTCATGTTGAACGCGTTGTGGAAGTTGGGCAGGCCGGACTTGAGCGCGGTGTCGCCGGTCATGGCGACGAACTCCACGTCGGGGGTCTCCTCGGCGGCCTGCTGGCAATAGGTCTGGTGGCCGTAGGAGTTGGTGATGACGAGGTTGCAGCCCTGCTCGACGCACTCAATGCACTTGTCGTAGCATTCCTCGGATTCGGGGATGTTGTAGAACCACACGAGATCGGCGTCGGACAGACCGACCGCCGCGGCCGCCTTGCGGATGCCGTCGATATGGGCAAAGGTGTAGCCCTCGTTCTCGTCGCCGACGAGGACAACGCCGACCTTCAGCTTGCCGCCGGAGGTCTCGGCGGGCGCGGCAGACTCACCGCCGCCGGTGCTGGTTTCCGCGGGCGCGGCCGCTTCGCCGCCGGAGGGGGTAGAACTACCGCCGCCGCAGGCGACCAGCGCGAGCGTCATGACAAGCGCGAGGAACAATGCAAGGTACTTCTTCATAGTTTGTTCTCCTTTCCATATTGATCCCATCTTGTTTGACCGCCGGCGGGAGCCTGCGGTCCCTGCTTCTTTCATCATAGCGAATTTCGCCGAAAAAGACAAGAGCAAAAACGAAATTTTTGTATGATTTGCAAAAGATTTTTTAGAACCGCTTGCGCAGATTGTCCGCCGCGTCCAGTGCCATGAGGGTGTTGACGGGGTCCTTGACCCGCGCGAGGAAGATCATCGCCGCGATGATATACGGCTTGTAGCTCGCCTGCTTGTACAGCGGCACGCGGTAGCGGTCGAACACGGAGTTGTCCACCTCGCCCATCTCGCAGCTAAGGCCGGTGATGTCGGCGGGCAGGCAGTGGAGGTACAGCGCCTTGCCGTCGCGCGTGAGCTTCATCATGTCCTCGGTGCAGGCCCAGTCCTTGTGCTCGGCGTTCTGCGCGAGGAGCTTCTTCTCCAGCGCGTCGATGCCCGCCTTGTCGCCCGCCTGATAGAGCTTGGTGCGCTCCTCCATCGCCGCGAACGGCGCCCAGGACTTGGGATACACGATGTCGGCGTCGCGGAACGCCTCCTGCATGGAGTTGCACTTGCGGTAGCTGCCGCCGGTGGCGGCGGCGTTCTTGCGGGCGATCTCCTCGATCTCCGGCATGACCTCGTAGCCCTCGGGATGCGCCAGCGTCACGTCCATGCCGAAGCGGGTGAACAGACCGATGACGCCCTGCGGGACGGACAGCGGCTTGCCGTAGGACGGGGAATACGCCCAGGTCATCGCGACCTTCTTGCCCTTGAGGTTTTCCACGCCGCCGAAGTGGTGGATGATGTGCGCCATGTCCGCCATGCACTGCGTCGGGTGGTCCACGTCGCACTGGAGGTTCACCAGCGTCGGGCGCTGCTCGAGGATCCCGTCGCGGTAGCCCTCTTCGAGCGCGTCCATGAAGGTCTTCTGATACTTGTGGCCCTCGCCGATGAACATATCGTCGCGGATGCCGATGACGTCCGCCATGAAGGACACCATGTTCGCCGTCTCGCGCACGGTCTCGCCGTGGGCGATCTGGCTGACCTTCTCGTCGAGCACCTGCTCCTCCAGACCGAGGAGGTTGCACGCCGAGGCGAAGGAAAAGCGCGTGCGGGTGGAGTTGTCGCGGAAGATGGAGATGCCCAGCCCCGAGTCGAACACGCGCGTGGATTTGTTGCGCTCGCGCAGGTCGCGCAGCGCGTCGGCGACGGCGAACACGGCGGCAAGCTCCTCGTCGGTCTTGTCCCACGTCCAGTAGAAGTCGTTTTTATACATGTTGTTGATGTGCAGCATTTCCAGCTGCCGCGCAAGCTCGATGGTCTTGCTCAATGGAATCAGCCTCCTTACAAAATACTCGTTTTCGCGCTTCGCGCGAAAGCCGAAAAAGATTTCACTTCGCTCAGCGCACGCCCGTTGGGCGCACGTTCGCTTCGTGCAGTGTGTTTTTTGTGACGCACATGTCGTCACAAAAAACGATCCGATTCATTTCGCCGTGCGCGGCGAAATTATTGAATATCGTTGCCGGTGAGTTCCTGACGGAAGCTCGTCGCGGTCTCCTCCTTGTCGGCGGGCTTGTACAGCGGGATCGCGGCGGCGTAGAGCGCGGCGCAGGTCACGAGATCCTGCTTCCACGTCACTTCGTTCGGCGCGTGCGCCTGCGACTCCGCGCCGGGGCCGAAGCCCACGCAGGGGATGCCGTAGCGGCCCTGAATGGACACGCAGTTCGTGGAGAACGTCCACTTGTCGCAAAGGGGTCTTCCCACGCGGGTCTTCTTCGCGAGATCGTCCGCCCAGATGCGCTCGGTGCCGAACAGGCCGTGGTAGGCGTCGACGAGCGCCTGAACGTGCGGCGCGGTCTCCTTGTTGATCCAGGTGGGGAAGAACGCCTCGGTCTTGTAGACCTCACCCGTCCACGCGGGGCGGTCATACCAGTACATGCTGACCTTCACGTCGTCGCCGTACTTCTTCACCGCGGGCAGGTCTTCGATCTCCTTGAGGCAGGACTGATACGTTTCGCCCGCGGTCATGCGGCGGTCGATGGAGATGGCGCAGGAATCCGCCACGGCGCAGCGGGAGGGAGAGGTGTAGAAGATCTGGCTTGTGGTGCAGGTGCCGCGGCCGAGGAAGCGCGCGTCCTCATAATGCTCGGGGTTGTACTTGGGGTCGAGCATCTTGACGAGGCCCTTGATCTCCACGGAATCGTCGGCGGGGTTTTCGTTGAGGGCGCGCACGTCCTGCAAGATGTCCGCCATTTTGTAGATCGCGTTGTCGCCGCGCTCCGGCGCGGAGCCGTGGCAGCTCACGCCCTTGACGTCCACGCGGATCTCCATGCGTCCGCGGTGGCCGCGGTAGATGCCGCCGTCGGTCGGCTCGGTGGAGATAACGAACTCGATCTTGCGCTGCGCCTCTTCGAGGGACGCGAAGTCCTTGTTCGCGATGTACTGCCAGCACATGCCGTCGCAGTCCTCCTCCTGCACGCTTCCGACGACCATGATCCTGTAGCCCGCGGGGATCAGCCCTAAGTCCTTCATGATCTTGGCGCCGTACACGGCGGAGGCGAGGCCGCCCTCCTGATCGGAGCCGCCGCGGCCGTAGATCTGGGTGTCGTTCTCCCAGCCCTTGTACGGGTCGTCCGTCCAGTTCTTGATGTTGCCGATGCCCACAGTGTCGATGTGGCTGTCGATGGCGATGATCTTCTCGCCCTCGCCCATCCAGCCGATGACGTTGCCGAGACCGTCGATCTCGACCTTGTCGTAGCCCAGCTTCTTCATTTCCTGTTCGATGCGCTTCGCCACGCCCTCCTCCTCGCAGGACTCGGACGGAATGGCGATCATGTCGCGCAGGAACCGCGTCATATCGGGGCCGTAGGCTTGTGCGGCCTTTTTGATGGCTTCAAAATCCATAGGGATCGACCTCCTGATTCAGAATAAGATACCCCTATCATAGCATAAGTCCCGGCAATGTCAAACAAAAATTTAGAATTGCTAAAAATTTTTTGAAAAAGGCATTGCTTTTTCCTATGGGTCTGTATTAGAATAAGGATGAAACGGTTGAAGGAAGGCGATAAGAGTAAGGAGGCGAGGCATATCGAAACGGCAATGCTGAACGAACTCAAACGGGTGGCCAAGGGGATCGCGGCGACCTTCGGGAGCAACTGCGAGGTCGTCATCCACGATGTGAGCGGCAAGGGCTCGGACAACACCATCGTCGCCATCGAGAACGGCCACGTCACGGGTCGCAAGGTGGGCGACGGCGCGTCCCAGGTGGCGCTGGAGCAGCACATCCACGCGGACATGCAGCCGATCGACCGGCTGTGCTACCTCACCAAGACGCCGGACGGAAAGGTGCTCAAATCGTCCACCATGTACATCCGCGGCAAGAACGGCAAGGTGAGCGCGATCATGGGCATCAACTACGACATCTCGGCGCTTCTGATGGTGGAGGGCGCGGTGCGGGAGCTGACCGCCGCGAAGAACGACACCGGCACGTCCGAGCCGCAGAAGATCGTCAACGTCAACGACCTGCTCGACGAGCTCATCACCCAGTCGGTGCAGCTGGTGGGCAAGCCCGTGGCGCTGATGAACAAAGAAGACAAGATGAAGGCCATCGGCTTTTTGAGCCAGAGCGGCGCGTTCCTCGTGACGAAGTCGGGGGACAAGATCGCGAAATACTTCGGAATCTCGAAATACACACTCTATTCTTACATCGACAAGCAGGAGGGCAAATAATTATGGGCAAGATCGACCTGACCATCCACAAGGAAGGTCTCAAGCACAACATTCAGAAGGCCAGGGAGAACAACATCATCATCCCGACCATCGCGCAGATGCAGAACCCCGACCTCATCCCGGAGAAGATCAAGGACAAGCTGTCCAGAACCGGCCTCTGGGACGTCGATCCGGTGAACCTGTTCCGCATCAACTGGCACAACGAGGCAAAGGAGAGCGGCGGACTGTATCAGAAGACGCCGAACTACGTCGAGATCCCCAGCGAGCTGTCCGGCGTGCCGTGCCGCATCCTCGCGATGTCCGGCAAGTGGTTCCCCACGGGCTGCCACAAGGTCGGCGCGTCCTTCGGCTGCCTCGCTCCGCGGCTCGTGACCGGTCAGTTTGACGCGACCTATCACCACGCGGTGTGGCCGTCCACGGGCAACTACTGCCGCGGCGGTGCGTTCAACTCCAAGCTGCTTGCCTGCGACAGCGTGGCGATCCTGCCGCAGGACATGTCGAAGGAGCGCTTTGACTGGCTCAAGAGCATCGCGGGTCAGATCATCGCGACGCCGGGCTGCGAGTCCAACGTCAAGGAGATCTTCGACAAGACCTGGGAGCTGAAGCAGGACCCCAGCATGATGATCTTCAACCAGTTCGCCGAGATGGGCAACCCGCTGTGGCACTACAACGTCACGGGCTACGCGCTGGCCGAGCTGTTCGAGGCGGTGAAGAAGCCGGGCCAGCATTTCGCGGGCGCGTGCTTCACCTCCGGCTCCGCCGGCACGATGTCGGCGGGCGACCTTTTGAAGGAGCGCTATCCGAACGCCAAGCTGGGCGTGGGCGAGGCGCTGCAATGCCCGACCATCCTCAACAACGGCTTCGGCGGCCACCGCATCGAGGGCATCGGCGACAAGCACATCCCCTGGGTACACAACGTCAAAAACACCGACATGGCCATCGCCATTGACGACGAGGACAGCCAGCGCCTGCTGCGCCTGTTCAACACGCCGGAGGGCAAGCAGTATCTCAAGAACACCCTGCACCTCTCCGACGAGCTGATTGAGAAGCTGACGTGGATGGGCATTTCCGGCATCGCGAACGTGCTGTGCTGCATCAAGATGGCGAAGTACTACGAGCTGACCGAGAACGACGTGCTGGTGACCGTGCTCACCGACTCCGCGGTGATGTACAAGTCCCGCGTCGAGGAGCTCAACGAGATGCACGGCGCGTACAGCGAGTTCGAGGCGGAGAAGGATCACGCGCTGCACATGCTGGGGCTCAAGACCGACAGCCTCATCGAGCTGACCTACGCCGAGCGCAAGCGCGTCCACAATCTGAAGTATTACACCTGGGTCGAGCAGCAGGGCATGACGGTCGAAGACCTCAACGCCCAGTGGTACGACACCGCGAACACCTGGGACGCCGTCCACGCCCAGGCGAAGGAGCTGGACGCGCTGATTGAGGCGTTCAACGACGAGGTGGGGATCCTGAAAACGCTGTAAAAGGCGTATGTGACACCATTTCTTTCCTTTCCCTTCGAAAGGAAAGAAACGGTTTCACACTTCCAAAGAAAGCAAAGGGGCTTTTGCGGAAGTGCCAATTCAACTTGAAACCCTGTTCCCAAAACGCAACGCTGTTTTCCACCGCTGAATGGACTCTGCAATGTGCCGCCTACCCGGCGGCACAACCTTTCTTCGCGAAGCAATGCCTGCCACGGGGCTTTGGATAAAGAAAAAACGAACGACGTACCAAGGCGATTCCTCGCACACGGCGGGGCGGCGGGGAGCCGCATACGAGGGAAGTCAATTCGACATTCGGACAAAACAGCGTATCGTAGATGGAAGGCATCCTCAAAATCATTCAGGAAGCTCCCCCGAAAGCGTCTTTCTCTTTTGGGGAAGTCTGAAACCGCGTTTTCTCTTTCGCAAGAGAAAGAGAAAAGGCGGTGTCAGAAACCGACCATGTGATTGGAGAATCAGAATGAAAAATGTATTATGCGCCAAGTGCGTCAAGTGCGGCAAGACCTACGCCGCCACACCGAACCTCACCAACTGTGCGTGCGGCGGCATCCTCGATATCGTCTACGACTACGAGTATATCAAGCAGAATCTGACCAAGGAGAAGCTCAAATCCCGCCCCCATACCATGTGGCGCTACCGCGAGCTGCTGCCGGTGGAGGAATCCACCCCGGACACGCCGCTGCGCGTGGGCTGGAGCCCGCTGTATGAGGCCGACCGCCTCGGCGAGCTTTTGGGCGTGAAGAAGCTCTGGATCAAGGACGACGGGCAGAATCCCACCGCCTCGCTCAAGGACCGCGCGTCCGCGATGGCGGTCGCGAAGGCACAGGAAGCCGGCGCGAAAATCATCGCCTGCTCGTCCACGGGCAACGCGGCGAGTTCGCTCGCGGGCAATGCCGCGGCGGCGGGGCTGCGCACCTTCATCTTTGTGCCGGAGCGCGCGCCCAAGGGCAAGGTCGCGCAGCTGATGACCTTCGGCGCGAACGTGATCTCGGTGCAGGGCAACTATGAGGAGACGTTCGAGCTGAGCAAAAAAGCCATCGACAAGTGGGGCTGGTACAACCGCAACGCGGCGATCAACCCGTACCTCTCCGAGGGCAAAAAGACCGTGTCGCTGGAGATCGCGGAGCAGCTGGACTGGAAGATGCCGGACTATCTCGCGATCTCGGTGGGCGACGGCTGCACCATCGCGGGCGTGTGGAAGGGCTTGAAGGACCTCTATGCCATCGGGTTTATCGACAAGCTGCCGCGGCTCATCTCCGCGCAGGCGGAGGGCTGCCACCCGATCAACCGCGCGATTGCCGAGAACAAGCCCTGGGCGCCGATGGAGGAGAACACGCTCGCGGACTCCATCGCCGTCGGCGTACCGCGCAACGCGGATAAGGCGCTCATGGCGATCCGCGAGTCGAACGGCATCGCGGTGAACGTCACGGACGAGGAGATCATGGCGGCGCAGAAGCTGCTCGGTACGACCTGCGGCGTGTTCGGCGAGCCGGCGGGCGTCACCGGTACGGCGGGGCTCAAGAAGCTCTGCGAGCAGGGGATCATCGGCAAGGACGACACGGTGGTGTCGGTGGTCACCGGCAACGGCCTCAAGGACGTGGCGAACGCCATCAAGTTCTGCGGCGAGCCGATGAAGCTGCCGAACGATCTCGACGCGCTGGTGGCGGAGATCGGAAAACGCGGACTGAAAACGGAATAAAAACGCAAGAAAACAACAAAAAAGGGAGAGGCCGCAGCCTCTCCCTTTTTTTGCGGATCACTGGTACAGATACCCGTACTGATCCCGGATGGTGAGAATGAACTCCAGCAGCATCGGCGGGAGATCGTTCTTCGCGAGGTCGATGTCCTTCACTCCGTCGAACATCCGCACGCGCGCACGGTCGCCGCCGAGGAACAGCACGCCCGCGTTGCGGCTGTCCTCCATGTCCTCCGCCGTCTGGAAGAGCGTGAACTTGTCGCGGCACGGCTCGCTGGCATACGGGCAGAACTGCGTGCAGTTGCCGCACTCATTGCACATCTTGTCCACGTGCAGGATCTGGTGCGTGTGGTTCGAGAGCTGGATGACCACGTTCGCGCGGTTGGGGCAGGAGTCCACGCAGTTCTCGCACACCACCTTGCACTGGAGGCACCGCTCGCCCTCGCAGCCGACGTCGCTTGCCATGGCGAGCACGCCCTTCTTGGCAATCGTGTCGTCCTTCGCGGCATACGCCTCGTCGGGGATGTCGTATTCGTGCTTCTTGCCGGTGACGGCTTCGGCGAACGCCGCCGCGTCCGCGATGCCCTCGACGATCGTGGCGGGGCCGCGGTGCGCATCGCCCGCGCAGTAGACGCCCTCGACGTTGGTCTGGAACGCGGGACCCTTGCGCTCCATCTCGATGCCGTTCGCCGCCATGAGCTGATCGTCCACCTTCTCGCCGACGGCGGAGATCACGAGATCGCAGGGGATCTCGAACGTCTCGCCCGTGGGTTCGGGGGAGCGGCGGCCACTGGCGTCTGGCGCGCCGAGGCGCATCTTTTCGCACACGAGCTTGCCGTCCGCCTGTCTGACCGGCGCGGCCAGCTCGATGAACGCCACGCCGTCGTCGATGGCGAGCTGGAGCTCGTGCTCATCGGCGGGCATTTCCTTCTTGGTGCGGCGGTAGAGAATGGCGCTGTGCGCGCCCGCGCGCTTCGCGACGCGCGCCGCGTCCATGGCGGTGTTGCCCGCGCCGACCACGACCACGCTGCCACGCAGCGACGGCTTGACCCTGGTCTTCATCTCCTTCATCCAGCCGATCACGCCCGCGACGTTGCCCTCGATGTCAAGGCGGCCCGCCTTCCACGCGCCGGTGGCCATGAGGATGTGCGTGTAGCCCTGGGCTTTCAGCTCCGCGACCGAGGGCGCGGGAGCGCCGCACTTCACTTCGACGCCGTACTTCTGCATCAAGGCAATATCCTTGTCGATCGCCTCATCGCTGATGCGGAACGCGGGGATGACGTAGCGCGGCACGCCGCCGAGCTTCTCCTCGCGCTCGAAGAGGGTCGTCTCGATCCCCGCGCGGCCGAGGAAGTACGCCGCGGCGATGCCCGTCGGGCCGCCGCCGACGATGGCGGCTTTCTTGCCCGCGACGCGCTCCGGCTTGCGGATCGACGCCATCAGCGCCTCGTACCCGTTCTTCGCGGCGACGAGCTTGGTGTCGCGGATGTGGACGGACTCGTCGTAGAAGTTGCGGGAGCACTTGTTCTGGCAGCGGTGGGCGCAGATCGTGCCGGTGATGAACGGCAGCGCGTTTTTCTCGGTGATGAGCCGCAAAGCGGGGCCATAGAGACCCTTGCGGCACAGCTCGATGTATTCGGGGATATCCTGCTCGATGGGGCAGCCGCCCTTGCAGGGCGCGAGGAAGCAGTCAAGCCACGGCACCTGCTCGTTGCTCTTGCGCGTGGGCAGGGGCTTGATGGGCTTTCTGTGATGGAAGTCGTGCTGCGCCGCCGCCGCGAGGTCGGAGATCGCGGTGGAGTCCGTGCCGGCGAAGGCGCGATAGGGGAGCTTTTCCACCTTCTCCACCATCTGGCGCAGGCGGTTGTAGCCGCCGGGCTTCAGGATCGTCGTGGCGACGGTGATCGGCCAGATGCCCGCCGCGAACAGCTTGTCGCAGTTGAAATACTCCGCGCCGCCGGCGAACGAAATGCGCATCCTGCCGCCAAACGCGCGGGAGATGCGGGAGCACATCTCGATGGTCAGCGGGAACAGGCTGCGGCCGGACATGTACATCTCCTCGCCGGGCAGCTCGCCGCGCGTGGTGTCAACCGGGAAGGTGTTGGAGAGCTTGAGCCCAAACTCCAGATCGCACTGGCCGGCGAGGGCTTGCAGCCGGTGGAACATCGGCACGGCGTCCTCCCATTGCAGATCCTCGTTGAAGTGGTGCTCGTCGAACACAATGTAGTCGTAGCCCATGGAGTCGAGGATGCTGCGCGCGGTCTGGTAGCCGAGGATGGTGGGGTTGCACTTGACGAAGGTGTGCAGGTGCTTTTCGGTGATGAGATACGACGCGATGCGCTCGATCTCATCCGGGGGACATCCATGGAGCGTGGAGACGGTGACGGAGCGGGAGACCCGCGGAGAAATGCCGTCGATGTACGCGGCTTCGGCGGGGAACAGCTCTTTGAGCACGCGCTTGCACTCGCCGAACTGGAAGGTGTTGGACGCGTCCATCATGTTGTCAATATACGAATTGACCTTCTCGCCCTTGATGCCCTCTAAGTCGTAGCCCACGGACATGTTGAACACGAAGCCGTCGGGGTCGCCGAGGCCGTACACCTTGGAGATGACCTTGAGCGCGCACCACGCCTTGATGTATTCGTCCTGCGCCTGCGGCACGGTCAGCTCGGTCGACCACTCCTGATTATAGCCCTCGTCGGCGGCGAGAATGCAGGGACGGGGGACGCAGGCGGCAAGCTCTTGCCCGTCCATCTTCTGCACGGTCTTGACCTCGAAGAAGCGCGCGCCCGCGAAATAGGACGCGATGATGTTCTGCGCGAGCTGGCTGTTGGGGCCGGCGGCGGGGCCGAAGGGCGTCTCGATGGTCTCGCCGAAGATGGGCAGCGTCTTGCCGGTCGCGCGATACGCCTTATGCACGCCGAAGATATCGCCGGTTTTGGCGTACTCGGTTGTGACCCAGTTCATCAGCGACGCAAAGGGGATGGGGTACATTTTTTCGGACATGATCGTTCCTCCTTCTTATTTTTGAGAGGGTTTCGGCCTGCGGGCCGACCCACTTTGCCCACGGCGGCAAAGTGGGCAAAACGCCGCCAGAAACCAATGGTTTCTGGACTTCCTTTTTGGGGGAAGGTTTTGGGGAATTCAGATGGGTTGTGCCAGGTATGGGACGCTGTTTTCCGTCGCTGAATTGACACTCCTCGTATGCGGCTCCCCGCCGCCCCGCCGTGTTCAAGGAAGGGCTGCATACGTCGTTCGTTTATCCCGAGGTTCGTGGCACGCCCGACATATTCTCGTCGGGTGTGCCGAGGGTCGTTCTGCTTGCCCGAGGCAGGCATCACCGCACGAAGAAAGGTCGTGTCGGCGAATAGCCGACACATTGCAGTGTCAATTCGACATTCGGACAAAACAGCGTATCGTAGATGGAAGGCATCCTCAAAATCATTCAGAAACCTCCCCCCGAAAGCGCCTTTCTCTTTTGGGGAAGTCTGAAACCGCGTTTTCTCTTTCCAAGAGAAAGAGAAAAGGCGGTGTCAGTCAGCGCCTCAATAGGTGCAATGGTTCAGCTCGCCCCAGAGCTTCTTGCTCGCCTCCAGGATGCGCGCGTTGACCGCTTCCTCGTCGATGCCCACCAGCTCGCGATCCTTCATCAGCAGCTTGCCGCCCGCGATCGTGGTCTGGCACTGGCGGCCGGTCATGCCGAAGATCATGTGTCCGTCGATGTTCGCGTCAGAGAACGGCGTGAACGGCTTGTAGTCCATCACGATGATGTCCGCCGCCGCGCCGGGCTTCAATACGCCCAACGGGTCGGGGAAGTACTTCGCGCCGATTTTCGCGTTGTTCTTGAACAGCATGTCCGTCACCTCGCACCACGCGACGTTCGGCAGGCACGCATTGGAGCGCTGCGAGCAGAGCGCGACCTTGAGGGATTCCAGCATGTCGTTGGTATAGGCGTCGGTGCCCATGCCCAGCAGGATGCCTGCCTTATAGAGCGGAAGCACCGGGCAGATGCCGACGGCGTTGCCCATGTTGGATTCGGGGTTGTTGACCACCATCGTATCGGTGTTTTTGATCAGCTCGATCTCCGCGGTGTTGACATGAATGCAGTGGCCGAGAATCGTCTTGGGGCCGAGGATGCCGTGATCCTGCAGGCGCTGCACCGGACGGCGGCCATAGTTTTGCAGGCTGTCGTACACGTCGTTCATGCCCTCGCTGACGTGGATGTGATAGCCCGTGCGGCCGTTGTTCGCCTCCACCATGCGGTCAAAGGTCTTGTCCGAGATCGTGAACAGCGCGTGACCGCCGAACATCGCCGCCAGCATCGGGTCCTTGCGCTGTTCGCACTCGGTGATCCAGTCGGCGTTCTCTTTGATTGCCTGCAGACACTTCTCCTCGCCGTCGCGGTCGCTGACCTCGTAGCACAGGCAGGAGCGGATGCCGAACTCCTTGGCGCTCTCGGCGATGGTGTGCAGCGTGCCGGGGATCTCGCCGTAGCTTGCGTGGTGGTCGAAGATCGTGGTGACGCCCTGCTTGATGCAGTCCAGGTACAGCGCATCGGCACTGGCCTTCGTGCCGTCCATGTACAGGTGTCGGTCGATCGCCCACCAGGTCCCGTCGAGGACCTCGTAGAAGTTCGTGGGGTTGTTGCCGACGATGGACAGTCCGCGGGCGAGCGCGGAGTAGATGTGCGTGTGCGCGTTGATGAACGCGGGCATGATGACGCCGCCCCTGGCGTCGATGAGCTCCGCCTTGGGATACTTGGCACGCAGCGCGGCTTCCTCGCCGACTTCGACGATTTTCGTGCCCTCATAGGCGACCGCGCCGTGCTCATAGTAGCCCTTGCCGCCTTCATCCCTCGTGATGAGCCGTCCGTTGGTGACCAGTGTCATGCTCCATTCCTCCTCCAAAATCATTCTTCGGTTAGCCGTGCCTAAAACAAAAAGCGCCTCGGCAGGGCACTTAGCCCGTGCGCGAAGCACTTCGTTCCAGCTATCAGGTTGATTTTACCGCAACCCTCACAAAAAATCAATAGCCCGGCAAAAAATTTTTATGCAATTTTGCCGTAATTTTCGCCGTCCGCAGACGGCGAAATGAACCGGATCGTTTTTTCTGACGACATGCGCGTCAGAAAAAACTCCCTGCGCGGAGCGCGCGTGCGCCGAAGGCGTGCGCGAAGCGAAGCGAGAACTTTCCCGACAAAGTGCTTGCACTTTGTCGAAGCGAAATCCTTCTCAAAAAAGAGGCTTCGCCTCTTTTTTGAAGCGAAGCTAAAAAGATGCCCCGCGCGGGCCGTGTAGCGCACGTTATAACCTCACCCTCAAGGTAAGGTGGGTCGCCTCCGTCCGGCATTACTGCTTCCAACGTTCAGCCGCAAAATGCAGCCGAGAGGCCTGCAAACCGCCATCCGATCCGGCATCCCGTATAACGAAATGTGGGTTATAGAAAACGCTATCACGCACCCCGCAGGGCACTTTTTATGCACTTGTCAGACCGACGCCTGATCCTCGCCGGGGGAGTATTCCGCTTGCTGCTCCGCTGCCGCGGCGCTGTCCTGCTCCGCGCGGGACGCCTGGGAGAGCATCAGCAGATTGCCGCCGAGGAAGATGAGAAAAAAGATCGTGAAGAACACGGTGGGCATCGCGAGCCGCTTCTTGTCGAGGAAGCGGAACAGGAACCACAAAAACGTCATCAGCAGCCCGAAGAACCCGAACAGGAAAAACGTTGTGCCGAACGGCCCGAACAGCTCGATGACCAGCTCGTGCACGTCGCCGACCGTGTGGAAGAATCCCGCGATCGCGCCGAGCGCCGTGCTCAGTACGCCGAATACCGCTTCCATGCCGCTCCAATCCTTTCCTTAGTTCTCCTCGTCCTCGAGAATCTGCTCCATGAACTGATCGTACACGGCGTTGAGCTCGTCCTCGTCCTCGATCTGAACCAGGAACTCCTCGCCGTTTTCCATCTCCGCCTTGAGGATGATGAGGCCGTACTCCTCCTCATTCCCGGACTCGTCGTCCTCGTCCACCATGGGGAAGAACGCGCGGTACACCACGCCGTTGTACTCCAGCGCGTCGATGAACTCGAGTTCAATCTCCTCGCCGGTTTCCTCGTCGATCACGGTGACGATATTGGGGCCGAACTCTTCGCTCATGGGAACTACCTCCGAATTGATTTCACGCCGTTATTATAACCTGTTTTCCGCCCGCGCGCAAGTGTTGTTTTGTAAAAAAGTGCAAAAAGGGCAAACTTTTTTTTGCGCACGGGGACGCCGTGAATCCAAATCCGGGAAAACGGGCGAAAAATCGACTTGACAGCCGTGGTAAAATAAATAAACACTTATTATGAGTTATGAGGTTTCGTCTGCGCATCGCGCAGTGAATCGGGAGGAGACGCACTATGGAAGAAAGCCGCGCTGAGCAGCGACCGGACGCGCCGCGCCGGGTCGCGCCCCGCAGAAGGCGCAGAAGGAGATCGGTCATCGGCACGATTCTCCTCGGCCTGCTCAAGCTGCTCGTCACCGTGCTTGCGGTGGGCGTGCTGACGGCGGGTATGTTCTACCGCACCTTCATGAAGTATGTGGACACGGTGCTCGAGCCGGAGATGGACGTCGATCTGTCGGCGTACACCCTCAAGCAGAGCTCGACGATCTACTATCAGGACAAGGCGACGGGGCAGTGGCTGGAGCTGACGAAGCTCCACGGCGACGAGAATCGCACGCTGGTGGACTATAACCAGATCCCCGATCATGTGGTCAAGGCGCTGGTTTCCATTGAGGATCAGCGCTTCTACGAGCATGAGGGCGTGGACTGGAAGAGCACCGCCCGCAGCGTGTACGACACGCTGATGGGCAACAACGCCCGCGGCGCGTCCACCATCACGCAGCAGGTCGTGAAGAACGTCACCGGTGAGAATCAGGTCACCATCCGCCGCAAGATCCTCGAGATCTTCCGCGCGCTGCGCCTGCACGAGAAGTACACCGAGGAGGAGATCCTCGAAACCTACTTCAACCTCGTCTTCTTCGGCCACAAGGCCTACGGCATCGAGGCGGCGGCGGAGACCTACTTCGGCAAGCACGTCGAGGATCTGACCGTCGCCGAGGGCGCCGCCATCGTGGGCATCACGCAGTACCCGTGGCAGTATGACCCGCTGCGCAACGACAAGACCCGCGAGGCGAACCGCAACCGCCAGCTGGACGTGCTCTACAAGATGAACGAGCAGGGCTGGCTCACCGACAGTGAGTACGCCGCCGCCAAGGCGGAGAAGCTGGTCTTCGTCGGCGATGAGGACTATGTGGAGACAGACTATGGCGAGACGGAGTCCGCTGCCAACACGCAGCTCGATTCCTTCTTTGTCGAGCAGGTTTACCGCGACGTCATCAAGGCGTTTTGCGAGATGGGCTACGGCGAGCGCGCCGCAGCGCAGATGATCTACAACGGCGGCTACCAGATCTACGCCACCGTGGACATGGACATTCAGAACCTGGTGGAGTCGGTCTACGCCAACCGCGAGAACTTCGACTATCCCTCCAAGTCCGGCCAGCAGCTCCAGTCCGGCATGACGATCATCGACAACGCGACCGGCAACATCGTCGCCATCGGCGGCAGAGTGGGTGAGCGCAAGGGCGCGCTGGAGTGGAGCTATGCCGCCAACAACACCCAGTGCGGCTCGGCGATCAAGCCGCTGTCGGTCTACGCTCCCGCGCTGGAAGCGGGCGTCGTCACGGCGGCGAGCGTCATCGACGACTATCCCGTGATGGAGCTCAACGGCAGCGCCTGGCCGGTGAACGCCTACCGGGGCTACAGGGGGCTTTCCACCATCCAGTTCGCGCTGCAGCAGTCCTCCAACACCTGCGCGGTGCGCACGCTGATGAAGCTCGGCATGTCCACGTCCTATGCGTTTTTGGAGGAGAAGCTGGGCTTCACCACGCTGACGCAGGACGATCTGGTCAAGGTGGGCAACCTCGCCCTCGGCGGCGGCTCGGTCAACACCATCGAAATGGCGGCGGGCTACGCCACGTTTGCCAACAACGGCGTCTATATCGAGCCGCGCACGTTCTCGCAGGTGCTCGACAGCAACGGCAACTTGTTTTTCGACAACACGCAGGAATCCCACGTCGCCATGAAGGAGTCCACGGTCTACACGATGAACGAGCTTTTAAAGAGCGTGATGCGCTCCGGCGGCACGGGTACCGCGGCCGCGTTCTCCGGCATGACGCAGGCGGGCAAGACCGGTACGACCAACGAGAAGAAGGACCGCTATTTCTGCGGCTACACGCCGTACTACACCGCCGCGGTGTGGAGCGGCTATGACACGCCCGAAAAGATCCTGCCCGAGAGCGTCAACCCCTCGGCGCTGGCGTGGAAGATGGTCATGAGCAAGATCCATGAGGAGCTGCCGGACAAGGACTTTTCCACCACCTCGGACGGCATGGTGCGCGTGACCGTGTGCAACAAGACGGGCCTGCTCGCGGGCAGCGGCTGCGGCTCGACGCGCAGCGTGCTGGTGCCGCAGAATTACGCGCCCGCGCTGGTCTGCGACGGCCACGACGCGGTGCTGTTCTGCACGGAAAGCGGCCTGCCGGCGAACATGAACTGCCCGGATGACACGCTGGAGCAGCATGCGCTGGTCGACCTGAGCGCGCCCAACGTGCAGCAGGGCTTTGGCTATACCAGATCGCTGCTGCACAGGCCGACCTCGTCCCGCTATGAGATTTACGCGGGCATGGTCGCGGCGGGGATGCTGGACGAGATCCCAGCGGAGGAGCCGATCTTCGCCGCCGACAGCGAATATGTCCTCAGCGACGTGGAGGCGATGGGCCTGTGCAGCATCCACACGGAGGCGCCGCCGGAGGAGGAAACGACGGAGCCGGAGAACCCGGAGGAGGACCCGCTGAACCCCATCGACCAGACGGAGACGCCGCCCGTGGAGGAGACGCCGCCGACAGAGGAGCCCACGGAGCAGAAGCCCACGGAGCCGGAGACCGAGCCGGTGGTGAACCCCGAGCCGGTGCAGGACCCCAACAGCTGGTTTGAAAACTTCTAACGATGACCGCCGCAGTTCTCTGCGGCGGTCATTTTTTGTCCCCGCGCGGCATAGGCTTGTTCCGATCTGATGACAAAGGAGGCCGTGCCATGACCATCGCACACCGAACCCGCCGGCGCAGAGCTTACCCCGCGCGGAGCGCTCCGCGCCCGAAATCCCACGCGACGGGCGCGCGCAAGAGCGCGTCGGCGCAGCCCATCTCCCTCAACCAGCTGCGCACCGTCGTCTGCGGCGCGGTGTTTGTGGCGCTGGTGGGCCTGAAGCTGCTGCTGCCCGGCAGCATGGCGGACGTGCGCGGCACACTGGGGACGTGGCTTGCGCGGGACGCGGACTTCGTCTCGGCGTTCTCCGCCGTGGGCCGCGCCGTGTCCGGCGAGGGCGGCGCGCTGGATTCGCTGGAGGATGCCTACGTCGCCGTATTCGGCGCGGACGACGCGGGCGCGGCGGAGGTATCCGGCGCCGTGGAGCTGCCGCTGGAAGCGGCGGACGTCGTCCTGGAGCCGCCGTACCCGGAGCACGCCGCGGCGGAGCAGCGGGTGCTGGGCTTTGACTATGCCGCGCCGCTCGCGGGCGAGGTGACCTCGCCCTTTGGCTGGCGGGAGCATCCCGCCACCGGGCGCGAGGCGTTCCACTACGGCGTGGATATCGCCGCCGACGAGGGCGCGGCGGTGTGCTGCTTTGCCGACGGCACCGTGGGCGCGGTGGGGGACAGCGTGGAGCTGGGGAACTACCTCACCGTCCACCACGAAAACGGCGTGCTGACGCTCTACGGGCACCTGAGCCGCGTCACCGTCTCCTCCGGCGATCCGGTTGCGCGCGGCGACAAGCTGGGCGAGGCGGGGCACACCGGCAACGCCACCGGGCCGCATCTGCATTTCGAGATCCACGATGGGGAGGAGTATATCAATCCACAGTATTATCTTTCCTGAACGCGGGATACACGTCAGCGCGGGCTTTTTCCTGCTGCTCGCCGCGGCGCTGCTGCTCTCGCCGTGGACGCTGACGGCGGCGGTGCTGCTTGCGGCGGCGATGCATGAATGCGGGCATCTGGCGGCGCTGGCGATTTTCCGCGTGCCGGTGCTGGGGCTGCGCCTCGGCGCGTCGGGCGCGGTGATCCACGCGCCCGGCGCGGTGCGCCTGAGCTATGGCCGGGAGCTGGCCGTCACGCTGGCGGGGCCGGCGGTGAACCTGATCTCCGCGCCGCTGCTGGCGACATGCTCCGCCCGCTGGGGCTGGGAGTGGGGGTATCTGTTCGCGGGCGCGCATGTGCTGCTGGGGATGTACAACCTGCTGCCGATCCCGCCGCTGGACGGCAGCCGCGCGCTGTATTTGCTGCTCGCGTGGCGCTGGGGGCCGGACGCGGGGGAGCGCGTCGCGTCGCTTGCGGGCGTCAGCGCGGCGGTGACGCTCACGGTGCTGGGCGCGTATCTGACGGTTGCCTTCGGCGGCGCGCTGTTTCTGCTCGCGGCGCTGGGCTTGCTCGGCGGTGCGCTGCAAATCCAAAAATGAAACTTGACAAGTTACAATTCTTTTGCTATACTGTTCTCGAACAAAGGTTTGAACAGGAGGTGAAGGAATGAAATCCAGAGGACTGACAACATGGTTCGCCGTGGACTGTCTGGTGCACGTCTCGCCGAAGGTGCTGCTCTTTGCGGAGTATTTGAAGCTGGACGTGGACACGGCGGTGGGGAAGCTGACGCGCCTGTGGGCCTGGGCGAAGATGGCGCAGAACGAGTCGGGCGTGCTCGGCCCGCTGCCGGACGAGGAGCTTGCGGGCATCATGCGCTGGCGGAAGAAGCCGGACCTGCTTGTGAAGGCGCTGATCCTGAGCGGACTGATCGAGACGACGCACGACGGCGCAATGTGCATCCACGGCTGGTATGAAGTCAACGGAAAATCCGCGGAAAAGGCGCGGAAGGATCGCGAACGCAAACGCGGAACTTCTCGCGACACAGAAACAAAAACAAATACAAAAACAAAAACAACTTTCTCTCCTCAGCGCGCGCGCGAGGCGGAAGCGCCGCGGGACGAGTCATGGATGAAGGCCTACATCTGAGGCAAAGAAGCCTTGCGTTTGTCGGGCGCGTGGTGTAGAATACCCCTCATGGACAAACGTTTAGAGAGAATCCTGCCCCGCGTGCAGAAGCCCGCCCGCTACGTCGGCGGGGAATATAACGCGGTCATGAAGGACTTGTCGCAGGTCGATACCCGCGTCGCCTTCTGCTTTCCCGACACCTATGAGATCGGCATGTCCAACCTTGGTATGCGCATTCTCTACGGCGTCATGAACAACATGCCCACGGTCTGGTGCGAGCGCTGCTTCCACCCCTGGGGCGACATGGAAGACGAGATGCGCCGCTTAGGTCTTCCGCTCTACGCGCTGGAGTCCTCCGACCCCATCGGCGCGTTCGATATCATCGCGTTCTCCGTGGGCTACGAGATGGCGTTTCCCGCCATGCTCAACATGCTCGACCTCGCGCGCGTCCCGCTGCGAAGCGAAGACCGCCCCGGCCTGACCCCGCTTGTCATCGCGGGCGGCACGGCGATGTACAACTGCGAACCCATCGCGGACTTCATCGACTTAGCGCTGCTGGGCGAGGGCGAGGAGCAGCTCCCTGAGCTGATCGAGCTGTACCGTCAGGCAAAGCGGGAGGGCTGGGACAAGTACACGTTCCTGTGCAAAGCCTGCCATCTGGAGGGCGTGTATGTGCCGAGCCTGTACGACGTGACCTACCATGACGACGGCACCGTTGCCGCCATCACGCCGCGCGACGGCGCGCCCGCGCGCATTCGCAAGCGCGTCGTGACCGACATGGACAAGGCGTACTACCTGGCAAAGACCATCGTGCCGAGCACCGAGATCGTGCAGGATCGCGTGACGCTGGAGCTGTTTCGCGGCTGCATCCGCGGCTGCCGCTTCTGCCAGGCGGGGTACGTCTACCGCCCGGTGCGGAGCCGCTCCAAGGACCTCTGCGCCGCCTACGCCCGTGCTGCCATCGAGGATTCCGGCTATCAGGAGATGACGCTCTCGTCGCTCTCGACCTCGGATTACCGCCCGCTCGTCGAGCTGTGCGACGACTTGGAGCCGCTGTGCGAGCGGAAGCATCTCAACCTCTCGCTGCCCTCGCTGCGCGCGGACAACTTCTCCATGGCGCTGATGGAGCGGCTGCAAAAGGGCCGCAAGACCGGCCTTACCTTCGCGCCGGAGGCGGGCACGCAGCGGCTGCGCGACGCGATCAACAAGAACCTCACCGAGGAGGATCTGCTGGAATCCTGCCGCCGCGCGTTCGCGGGGGGCTACAGCGCGGTGAAGCTCTACTTCATGCTGGGCCTGCCCACGGAGACGGACGAGGACGTGGCGGGCATCGCGGACGTCGCCGCCCACGTCATGCACGCGTGGCGCGAGAGCGCAAGCAACAAAAACCGCGGCGTGCGCATCACGGTGTCGACCTCGTGGTTCGTGCCGAAGCCGCATACGGCGTTCCAGTGGGAGCCGCAGATTTCGATTGAGGAATACGAGCGCCGCGTGGCGCTGCTGCGCGAGCGCATCAACACGAAAACCGTGACCTACAACTGGCACCCGTCGCCGACGAGCTTCATGGAGGCGGTGATCTCCCGCGGCGACCGGCGGCTGTGCAAGGTGCTGGAGGCCGCGCACCGCAAGGGCGCGAAGCTCGACGCGTGGGAGGACTATTTCTCGCTCGAGCGCTGGCTGGAGGCATTCGAGGAGTGCGGTCTCGACCCGCATTTCTACGCCAATCGCCGCCGCGAGCACGGCGAGCTGATGCCGTGGGCGCACATCGACGTGGGCGTGACGGACGCCTATCTCATGCGCGAGCACGACCGGGCGTATGAGGGGATCACGACGCCCGACTGCCGCACGCAGTGCAGTGGCTGCGGGGCGAATTGCTTTTGTCCGTGTGACACGGACAAAAAATAAACGGAGGAGCAACTTTGCACCGGCTGCGGGGCAAACTGTTTTGGAGACTGTTGAATGGCTAAGTTACGTTTATTATTCGTCAAGGAGGAGCAGGCGTCCTACATCTCGCACCTCGACCTGATGCGCACGTTCCAGCGCGTGTTCCCGCGCGGCGGGCTGGAACTGAAGCACTCGCAGGGCTTCCACCCGCACCCGCTCATCTCCATCGTCCTGCCGCTGCCGGTGGGGCAGAGCAGCGAGTGCGAGCTGCTGGATTTTGAGGTCGAACAGGACATTGACGGCACGGGCATCGCGGACATGCTCAACACGGGGCTTCCCGCGGGGCTGCGCGTCCGTGACTGCTATCGCGTGGAGCGTCCCGCCCGCGATCTGGCGTTTCTGCGGGCAAGATTGGAGCTGGACTATGACGACGGCGTGCCGGACGGCGCGACGGACCGGCTGCGCGCGCTGTTCGAGCGGGGCGAGGTCTTGGTGGAAAAGCGCACCAAGCACAAGGACTTAGCCCAGATCAACGTCGTGCCGCTGATCCGCTCGATTGAATGGTCAGAGGCGCCCAACCTCGTCACCGCCGACGTGGTGGTGGCGGCGCAGAACCCGGGGCTGAATCCCGCGCTGCTGGCAAACGCCGCGGCGGCGCAGCTGCCGGAGCTGGCGGCGGACTTTGCGCGGGTGAGAAGGCTGGAGCTGTACGATGGGGAACTGAATATCTTTCGTTGAAGAACGAGCTTTCTTGAAACCGTTTTTTCTCTTTTCCTGAAAGAGCGATTCTGACACCGCCTTTTCTCTTTCCTCTTGCGGAAAGAGAAAACACGGTTCTTTCCCAAAAGAGAAAGACGCTTACGCACTGCCGCGTGAGCGTCTTTTTTTCCGCGCAGTACGATACGCTGTTTTGTCCGAACGTCGCATGGACTTCCCTCGTATGCGGCTCCCCGCCGCCCCGCCGTGTTCAAGGAAGAGCCTTGTACGTCGTTCGTTTTGATGCGACGCTGATGCGACTTTGATGCGACTGGGAATGGCAGCCATTCCACATCCCAAGGCCGCCGCAAGAGGTGCATCGTCAAGTTCTGAATGTCAAACAGCGTACCGTACATGGAACGCCCCATCTCAATCACCAAGAACCCTCCCCCAAAAAGGAAGTCCAGAAACCATTGGTTTCTGGCAGCGTTTTGGTCACTTTGCCGCTGTGGGCAAAGTGACTCGCTCCGCAGAGCGAAACTCACTTTGAATACTTGTAATTTATAGATAGATGTGGTAAAGTATCGGATGCTAAAATAGGATAAGTATGAAAATGATCTCAGAAAGGCGGAATCCCATCTTGAAAATCGTAGTACTCGCGGGCGGGCTGAGCATGGAGCGCAACGTCTCGCTTTCCTCCGGCAATAAGGTCTGCCGCGCCCTGCGCGCGCGCGGACATCAGGCCATTCTGGTGGATATGTTCTTAGGCTTGGAGGGCTATACCGGCTCTCTCGACGATATCTTCGCCGCGCCCGACGGGCTGTGCGGCGACTTCACCGTGGCGAAGGAGGAGCCTGATCTCGACGCCGTGCGCGCGAGCCGCGGCGATCAGAGCGCCAACCTGTTCGGCCAGGGCGTCATCGACGTGTGCAAAATGGCGGACGTGGTGTTCCTCGCGCTCCACGGCACCTGCGGCGAGGACGGGCGCGTGCAGGCGGCGTTCGACCTGCTCGGCATCCCCTACACCGGCAGCGGCTACTTAGGCAGCGCCATCGCCATGGACAAGGACCTCACCAAGCGCCTCGTCGCCGACAAGGTCATCACCCCGCGCTGGCGCGTCGTGACCTGCACCGAGGACGAGGTGGACGCGCTCGCGGAGGAGACGCGCCTTCCCTGCGTGGTGAAGCCCATCGCGAGCGGCTCCTCCATCGGCGTGTCCATCGCCAAGGATCTGCCCGCCCTCAAATCGGCGCTGCGCGACTGTCTTGCTTACGGCAACCGCGTGATTCTGGAGCAGTACGTCAAGGGTCGCGAAATTCAGGTCGGCGTGTTCGCGGGCCGGGCGATGCCCTCCATCGAGATCGTACCCAAGGAGGGTTTTTACGACTACGAAAACAAGTATCAGGCGGGCGCGGCGGAGGAATTCTGCCCCGCGCCCATCCCCGCGGCGTGGGAGCGCAACCTGCGCGAGGCGGCGGAGACGGTGTTCAAGACCATCGGCCTGACGGTCTACTCCCGCGCGGACTTCATCGTGACCGCCGACGGCACGCCGTACTTCCTCGAGATCAACACGCTGCCCGGCATGACGCCCACGAGCCTCGTCCCGCAGGAGGCGGCGGCGATGGGCATGAGCTATGAGGATCTGTGCGAAGCCATCGTGGAGGAATCCCTGAAAGCGAGGAAAAACGCATGAAGGCAATTTCCGTAACAGACCTGCTCCGCGCCGTACACGGCGAGCTGCTGCAAGGCGGCGCGTCGGAGTTTGCCGCCGTCTCCACCGACAGCCGCACCGTCCCTGACGGCGCGCTCTTTATCCCCATCGTGGGCGAGACCTTCGACGGCCACCGCTTCATCGACAACGCATTGAACGCGGGCGCGGCGGGCTGCCTGTGCGCGCGCGTGCCGGAGGCGCTGCTCCCCGGCAGGTTCTACGTCCGCGTCGCGGACACGACCGTTGCCTACAAAGACCTCGCGGCGTGGTATCGCGCACAGTTCGACATCCCCGTGGTGCAGGTGACCGGCAGCGTCGGCAAGACCACCACCAAGGAGATGATCGCCTCGGTGCTGTCCCAGAAATATAAGACGCTCAAGACCGAGGCGAACTTCAACAACGAGATCGGCACGCCCATGACGCTGCTGCGCCTCGACGAGACTTACGAGGCGGCGGTCATCGAGACCGGCATGGATCGCGCGGGGCAGATCCGCTACCTCGGCGAGATGGTGAAGCCAACGGTCGCGGTCATCACCAACATCGGGGATATGCACATCGAGTATCTTGGCTCGCGGGAGGGCATCTTCCGCGCCAAGTGCGAGATCTTCGAGAATCTTGCCGCCGACGGCGTCGCGGTTTTGAACGGCGACGACGAGTGGCTGGGCCGCGTCTGTCTCCCGCAGGAAATCGTCACCGTCGGTACGATGGCGCATTGCGCCGCGCGCGTGACGGACGTGGTAGATCGCGGCATCGACGGCGTAAGCTGCGTCGTGACGACGAACAAGGCGCGGTACGAATTGCAGATCCCCGCGCCGGGCGCGCACATGATCTATCCCGCGTCCACCGCCGTCGCCGTGGGCGAGGCGCTGGGGCTAAGCGTGGACGAGATCACCCGCGGCGTCGCCGCCTACGAGCCGGCGGGCGCGCGGATGCGCGTGGTGAACCTGCCCGACAACCGCCGGCTCCTCGACGACTGCTATAACGCCGGTCCCCAGTCGATGGCGGCGTCGCTCCGCGTGCTGGGGAGCAGCAGCGGCCATACCGTCGCCGTGCTCGGCGACATGGCGGAGCTGGGCGAATTGACTGTGCGCGCGCACCGCGAGATGGGCGCACTTGCGAAGTCCCTCGGCATCGGCAGGGTGATCGCCGTGGGCCGCAAGGCAAAGGACCTCGCCGACGCCGCGGAGGGCGAGTGGTACGCCACGGTGGACGAGGCCATGCCCGCGATCAAGGGCGCGTTCGCGCCGGACACGGCGATGCTGGTCAAGGCGTCGCACTCCATGCATTTTGAAAAAATCACAGAGGAACTCACGAAATGATTGATCTGAGCGTCTCGGGACTCGTCAAGTCCTTCGACCTCGAAAAGAACATATTGGACGGCGTCACCTTCCAGATCGAGCGCGGCGAGCGCGTGGGGCTGCTGGGGAAAAACGGCGCGGGCAAGACCACGCTGTTTCGCATCCTCACGGGCGAGCTGCGCGCCGACGCGGGGGATGTGATCTTCGCGCCGAACCGCCGCGTGGGGCTGATCTCCCAGATCCCCGTGTACCCGGACGGCTACACGGTGGAGGACGTGCTGCAAAGCGCGTTCGACCGCACCCGCGCCATGGGCGAGGAGATGGCGGCGCTTTCGGAGAAAATGGCGAACGGCGACGAGAGCGAGGAGACGCTGCGCCGCTACGGCGAGCTGTCCACGAAGTTTGAGGGGCTCGGCGGCTACGACACCGCGACCGCTGTGAACAAGGTCGCGAGCGGCCTGTCGCTGGACGCGGACATGCGCGCGCGGCTGTTCGACACGCTCTCCGGCGGCGAAAAGACCCGCGTGAACCTCGGGCGGCTCATCCTGGAGGACACGGACATCCTGCTGCTCGACGAGCCGACCAACCACCTCGATCTCCACGCGACGGAGTGGCTGGAGGAGTACCTCGCGTCGTTCAAGGGCACGGTGCTGGCGATCAGCCACGACCGCTACTTTCTCGATCGCACCGTCAGGCGCTGCATCGAGGTGCTCGACGGCAAGGCGGAGTTCTACAGCGGGAATTACAGCTTCTACGCCATCGAGAAGGAGCGCCGCTATCTCGAGAAAATGCGCCAATACGAAAAGGAGCAGGCGAAGATCGAGCAGCTGGAAAAATCCGCGGAGCAGCTGCGGATGTTCGCCTTCAAGGGCATGGACAAGACCTATCGCCGCGCGAAGTCGATGGAAAAGCGCATCGAGCGGATGCGCACGACGGACAAGCCCACGAAGGATAAGGCCCTCACCGCGCAGTTCGTCAGCCGCGAGTTTTACGGCGACGAGGTGTTTGAATTGAAGGGCGTGAGCAAGTCCTTCGGCGAGCGCACGCTGTTTCGCGACCTCGATTTGCAGGTCGAGGGCGGGGAGCGCATCGCGCTCATCGGCGACAACGGCATGGGCAAGACCACGCTCTTAAAGCTGCTGCTGGACGAGGAGTATCCCGACGCGGGGAAGATCAGGTTCGGCCCCTCGGTGCGCACGGCGTACCTGCCGCAGATCGTGCGCTTCGACGTGCCGGAGCGCAATCTGGTCGACACGATGCTCTGGTCGCGCCGCGGCGCGACGACCCAGTGGGCGCGCGATCAACTGGCAAAGTTCCACTTCCGCGGCGAGGACGTGCTCAAGCAGGTCAAGGTCCTCTCCGGCGGAGAGCTGAGCCGGCTGTATCTCTGCACGATCATGGACGAGGCGGTGAACCTGCTCATCCTCGACGAGCCGACCAACCACCTCGACATCGCGAGCCGCGAGTGGATCGAGGAGGCGGTGGAGGCCTACGACGGTACGCTGCTCTTCGTCAGCCACGACCGCTATTTCATCAACCGCTTCGCCACCCGCATCTGGGAGCTGGAGGGCGGCAAAATCACCGACTACCGCGTGGGCTTCGAGCGCTACCGCCGCATCAAAAACGAGCTGCAGCCCGCCGAGGAAAAGAAAAAGGAAAAGCCCGCAGTCGAGAAAAAAGCAAAGCCGAACCACAACCAGCAGCTCGCGCGGCGGCAGCTCACCGTCTGCGAGCGCGAGATCGCGGCGCAGGAATCGGCGATCGCCGCGCTGGACAAGCAGCTGGAGGCCGCGGCGAACGACTACGGACAATACGCCGCGCTCTATGAGGAAAAGACCGCCGCCGAAGCGCAGCTCGACGCGCTGATGGCGCGCTGGGAACAGCTTGCCGAGGAGGCGGGGGAATGAAAAAGACGCAAAAGCTGCTCTGGTACGCCGCGGCGGTGTGCGCGGTGCTGGGGATGCTGTGTACGCGGATTCCGGGGCTGCGGTTCTCCGCGCTGCTCGCGTGGTGCGCCTGCGCCGCGCTGATCGTCTTTGCCGCGCTGACGCTGCTGGCGGCGAAGCGCCCGTGGGCGAAGTGGGCGCGGCGCGTGCTCCTCGCGCTCGTGTGCGCGGGGCTGGTGTTCTTCATCGGCCTCGAGGCGGCGATCGTCTCCGGCGCCAAACGGGGGTTTGAGCCGGACGCGGACGGTGCGCCGGTTTCCTGCGTGATCGTGCTCGGCGCGGGCGTCAACGGCACCGAGCCGTCGCTGATGCTCTGGTCGCGGCTGGAGAAAACACTCGATTACATCGCGGACAAGCCTGACGTCCCCATCATCGTCAGCGGCTCGCAGGGGCAGGGGGAGGACATCTCCGAGGCGGAGTGCATGTACCGCTACCTCACCGCCCATGGCGTGGACGAAGCGCGCGTGTGGAAGGAGGAGCGGGCGACCAGCACGCGCACCAACTTTCAGCGCTCCTATGAGCTGATGGCGGCGCGGGGCGTCACGGGCGACTTCGCCTACGTCACCAACGACTACCATGTGTACCGCGCGGGGATGCTGGCGGACACGGGCGCGGCGCACGGCGTCGCGGCGCGCCTGCCGCGGGGCGCCTACTATGACGCGCTGACGCTCAACTACTATGTGCGCGAGGCGTTCGCGCTGGCGAACGAACTCTTTTTGAGGGTGGATCTGGACGTATGAACAACGACATTTTATGCATTTATTACTCCCGCACCGGCAAGACCCGGAAGGTCATGGAGGAGATCGCCACGGCACTGGACTGCCCGCTGCTGGAGCTGCACGACCACGCGCATCGCAGCGGGGCGATGGGCTGGCTGCGCTGCGGCCTCGACGCCATGCGCAAAAAGACCAACGCCATCAACCGCATCGAGACCGAACAGCTGCTTTGGAAGTATAAGCTGGTGATCCTCGGCACGCCGGTGTGGGCGGGGCGCTGCTCGAGCGTCATGCGCGCGTTTTTGAAGCGCCGCGGCCTGGAGCTGGACGAGGTGGCGTACGTCATCACGCACTCGAGCGACGAGCCGTACCGCGAGGTGTTCGATCAGATGGACACATACCTCGAAAGCCCGCATGTGGCGGAGGTGTCGCTGCGGCCCGGCTCGGCGGGTTATATCTTCTGGCGCGACCAGTTCCTCAAGACCTGCGCGGACTTTGCGGGCTGCAAGCTGCTGCCGATCCCCGGAGAGGACGAGAGCAATGCATCGGAGAACAAGGAGACGGAGTAAGCCATGTGGGAAAAATTGCAGGATCTGGAGCGGCGCTACGCCGAGATCGGCGAGCTGCTGGAGATCCCGGAGATCTACGGCGATCCCGTGCAGCTCAAAAAGCTGACGCGGGAGCAGAAGGAGCTGGAGGCCGTCGTCACGGCGTACCGCGCGTACCGGCAGGCGGAGGCGACCATCGCGGAGTCGGAGGAGCTGCTCTCCGACCCGGAGCTTGCCGACATGGCGCGCGAGGAGCTGAAGGAGGCCAAGGCGGCGCGCGAGCGGCTCTATGACGAGCTGCGCATCCTGCTGCTGCCCCGCGATCCGAACGACGGGAAAAACGTCATCATGGAGCTGCGCGGCGGCGTCGGCGGGGAGGAGAGCGCCCTGTTTGCCGGCGATCTCTACCGGATGTACTCGATGTACGCCGAGAAGCGCGGCTGGAAGATCGAGCTGATGAACTATAACGACACCGAGCTTGGCGGCGTCAAGGAGGCCGACTTCGTGGTGAGCGGCGACGGCGCGTACTCGCGATTGAAGTACGAGTCCGGCGTCCACCGCGTCCAGCGCGTGCCGGAGACCGAGTCCGGCGGGCGCGTCCACACCTCCACCGCCACCGTGGCGGTGCTGCCGGAGATGGAGACGGTCGACGTCGATCTTCGCGAGGAGGACATCGAGATGCAGGTCTATCGCGCTTCCGGCGCGGGCGGCCAGCACGTCAACAAGACCAGCTCCGCCGTGCGCCTGATCCACAAGCCCACCGGCATCGTGGTTTCCTGTCAGGAGGAGCGCTCGCAGGTGCAGAACCGCGCCAAGTGTATGCAGATGCTCGCGAGCAAGCTCTATGAGATCGAACAGCAGCGCGTCGAGGGCGCGATCACGAGCGAGCGCCGCGCGCAGGTGGGCACCGGTATGCGCAACGAGCGCATCCGCACCTACAACTTCCCCCAGAACCGCGTCACCGACCACCGGCTGACGGGGGAGACGAAGAACTTCAACATCGACGCCGTCATCAACGGCGACTTAGACCCCATCATCGACGCGCTGACGATGCAGTACCAGGCGGCGGCGCTCGCCAACGAGAGCGCTCTTTGAAAGAGAGCGTTTCCTGACACCGCCTTTTCTCTTTCCTGCTGAAAGAGAAAACGCGGTTTCAGACTTCCCCAAAAGAGAAAGGGCTTAACGGAAGTGCCTGCCCAATTACGTCGTAAGCCGACTGACTTCCCTCGATTGCGGCTCCCCGCCGCCCCGCTGCCCATCAAGGAACAATCATATGACCACACAATACTTCAAAATTAAATCCGACCGCGACGCCGCGCAGATCGAGTCCGCGGCGGCGATTTTGCGGCGCGGCGGGCTGCTGGCGATCCCCACCGAGACGGTCTACGGCCTCGGCGCGGACGGTCTCAACGAGGACGCGGTGCTGCGTATTTTTGAGGCCAAGGGCCGCCCGCAGGATAACCCGCTGATTTTGCACATTCCCGACGCGAGCTGGCTCGCGCGGTACTGCGAGGACGTGCCCGACGCGGCGTACCGGCTCGCGGACGCGTTCTGGCCCGGGCCGCTGACGATGATCCTGCCGAAAGCGCCCATGGTGCCGCTGCGCACCACCGGCGGGCTGGACACGGTGGGTATGCGCTGCCCCGACCACGCGGTGACGCGCGCGATCATCGCCGCCGCGGGCGTACCAGTCGCCGCGCCGAGCGCCAACACCTCCGGCCGCCCCAGCTGCACCACCGCCGCCCACGTCCGCGCGGACATGGACGGCAGGATCGACGGCGTCGTGGACGGCGGCGACTGCGCCGTGGGCGTGGAGTCCACCATCATCGACCTCACCGTGACCCCGCCGCGGCTGCTGCGCCCCGGCGGACTGCCGCTGGAAAAGCTGCGCTCCGTGCTGGGTGAGGTCGCGCTCGACAAGGCGGTGACGCAGCAGCTCTCCGCGGGGGAGCAGCCCCGCGCACCGGGCATGAAATACCGCCACTACGCGCCGAGAGCGCCCGTCACCGTTGTGACCGGCACCGGCGCCGAGAGCGGGCGCTGGCTCCGCGCGCACGTCCCCGACGGCGCGGGACTGATTTTGTTCGACGAGTTCGCGCCGCTGTTCCCGGCGAACGAGGTGCGCACCATCGGCTCTCGCCGTGACAAGGCGGAGCAGGCGCGGCGCGTGTTTGACGCCCTGCGCTCGTTCGACGACACCGACGTGACCGAAATCTACGCCCAGTGCCCGGACAGCGAAGGCTTGGGACTTGCGGTGGGGAACCGCCTCAAAAAGGCGGCGGGCTTCCACACCATCGACGCCCACGACGGCAAATGCGTCGTCGGGCTGACCGGACAGACCGGCGCGGGCAAGACCAGCGTGCTGCGCGCGCTCGCGGCGCAAGGCGCGTTCACCGTGGACTGCGATGCGTTCTACTACGAGCGGCTGCGCTCCGACGCGGCGCTGCAAGCGGACATCGAAGCCGCGTTCCCCGGCGTGCTTTGCGGCGGGGAGTTGGACAGGCAAAAACTGGGCACACTGGTATTTGACGATCCCGCCGCGCTCGCGCGGCTCGACCGGATTGTGCGATCGCACCTGCCCCGCGCGGCGGCGAAGGCTGTCGCCGCGTCGGAGGCGAACGTTGCCGCCATCGACGCGATCAAGCTCATCGAGAGCGGGCTTGCCGCGCTGTGCGACGTGACGGTCGCGATCACCGCGCCGGAGGAAACGCGCGTGCGGCGCATCATGGCGCGGGACTGCATCGACGAAGCCCACGCCCGCGCAAGGGTACGGGCGCAAAAGGACGAGGCGTTCTACCGCGAGCGCTGCGACGCGGTGTTCGAGAACGCCTACCCAAGCGCCGCGGAGGCGGAGGCCGCCGCAAGGGAATTTGTTTATCATCTGCTGCGAGGCAGCAAGGAGGAATCATAATATGGCAAAGAAAAACGAACTGGCAGAAAAGCTGCTCTATCAGCCGAAAAACGGCTACGACCGCCTGAGCGCCGCCGAGGAAAAGGCGATGAACGCCTACTGCGAGGACTACAAGGCGTTCCTCGACCACGGCAAGACCGAGCGGCTGTGCGTGGAGTACTGCGTGGCGCTGGCGGAGAAGCGCGGCTTCAAGCCCTACGCCCCCGGCATGAAGCTCAAGGCGGGCGACAAGGTGTACTGCAACAACCGCGGCAAGGGCATCATGCTCGCCGTCATCGGCACCGAGAGCTTAGGCAGCGGCGCGAACATCGGCGCGGCGCACACGGACTCCCCGCGCCTCGACTTAAAGCCCCGCGCGCTCTATGAGGAGGCGGAGATGGCGTACTTCAAGACCCATCACTACGGCGGCATCCGCAAGTACCAGTGGGTGACCATCCCGCTCGCGCTCCACGGCGTGGTGATGTGCGCGGATGGCAGCGCCGTCACCGTCCACATCGGCGAGGAGCCGGGCGAGCCACAGTTCATCATCAACGACCTGCTGCCGCACCTCGGCCGCGAGCAGAGCAAGAAGCCGCTGGGCGAGGCAATCCCCAGCGAGAGCCTGAACGTGCTCATCGGCTCGCGCCCCATCGGGGATGAGGACGTGAAGTGCCGCTTCAAGCTCGGCGTGATGCAGCTGCTCCACGAGAAGTACGGCATCACCGAGGAGGATTTCATCTCCGCGGAGCTGGAGGTCGTCCCCGCGGGCAAATGCTCCGACGTGGGCTTTGACCGCAGCTTCATTTCCGGCTACGGCCACGACGACCGCGTGTGCGCCTACGCGGAGCTGGCGGGCATCTTCGACGCGAAGAAGCCCAAAAAGACCGCCGTGTGCATCTTCGCGGACAAGGAGGAGATCGGCTCCGAGGGCGTCAGCGGTATGCAGAGCGAGGCGTTCGAGTGGTTCATGGGCGACCTGTGCAAGACGCAGGGCGTCGATCTGCGCGACTGCTTCGCGCACTCGTTCTGCGTCAGCGCGGACGTGACGGCGGCGTACGACCCCAACTTCTCCGACGTGTACGACAAGAAGAACGCCGCGTTCATCAACTACGGCGTGGGCCTTTGCAAGTACACCGGCAGCGGCGGCAAGTCCGGCGCGAGCGACGCGAGCGCCGAGATCGTGGGCAAGCTGCGCAAGCTGCTCAACGACAACGGCGTATTCTGGCAGATGGCGGAGCTGGGCAAGACCGACGCCGGCGGCGGCGGCACGGTGGCGAAGTATATGGCGCAGCGCAACATCGACACCATCGACGCGGGCGTGCCGGTGCTGAGCATGCACGCGCCCCGCGAGACCGTCGCGAAGCTCGATTGCTACATGACCTACAAGATGATGAAGGTCGTGTTTGAGCAGGCGTGATGCGTTCTGAATATCCCGCTCATGACGAAGGGAGAGGCCGCGGCCTCTCCCTTTTGCGCCCTCTCATTCGTCCGGCGGACCGATTTCTTCCGACCGGCGCTCTGCCAGGGCGGATGCTTTGCAGCAGCAGAAATCCAGTGCGATGATGAGGAAAACCGCGCTTGCGATCAATATTTTTCCCATATTCTTCTCCTTGTCAGAGACGGATGGTTTCGTTATGATTTTATCGTATGCACATTGCTGTTTTTTATTCCGATCCACCCGATCGCCCGTGGGAAAAATAATGCTGCGGACGGTCGGTTTCGACGCTTGACAAACAGAAGTTCTGCTTATATGATATAGCTCGCTGTGTGAATATTGCACTGTGGGAAAGTGCCGCCGGATCGCGGAGCCTGCATCCAGAAAGCGGAAAACACATCAGAAGGGGACACAGAGACATGGAAGCCTATTTGCCATTTTCCGGGCTGCTCGCGCAGCTGAAACGACTGCTCCGGCCGTGGCTGATCATTGCCGCAGCCGCCGGCGTGATCGTTGTGGCGGTGTACGCCTTGACGATGCCGGGACGCGGTCATGTCACCGCGACAGTCAACTATAGCTATGATGGCGTGGAGTCCGGCGTCGATCCGTCGGGCAACCATTTTGACCCTGCGCAGATCAAGAGCGCCGTTGTCCTCCGGCGCGCGGCCGACGAGTTGGAGATGCAGCTGAGCGACGAGGATATCGAGCGCATCCGCGGACACATCACGGTCATCGGCAGCGTGCCGTCCGAGGCGTTTGAGCGCACCGTCGAGCACAGCACGATCTATGGTGAAGAGGAGATCTCCACGACGGCCGCCGTGCGCGCCGGATCGTATTATCCGACGCAGTACGAGGTGTCCTTTGATTACAAGGCTGCCGGTTACAGCGGCGCTGAGGCGGAGCGCCTGCTCAACGCCATGCTGACAAGCTACGAAACGTACTTCTATGAGCAGTACGGCTACAACGCCGCCATTGAGCAGTCCGTGTACGCGATCGACTATACCGAGTACGATTACGATAACGCGCTGGAGGTGCTGGACAACCGCCTTGTGCTGCTGCGCGGCTATTTGAACCGCCTGGCGGATGAAGATTACACACGCTTTCAGTCGGAGGCGACGGGCTACAGCTTTTCCGACCTGATCGGCGCCATTGATACGATCCGCGCCGAGAACATCGAGCTGGCGTCCTCCTACATCGTCAGCAACAATGTCTCAAAATCCCGCCGGGAGCTGATCGACTACTACAACTACCGGATCGAGGCGTCGGAGCGCGAGCGCACCGTGCTGCAGGATCGCCTCAGCGCGCTGGATATCCTGATCGAGGGCTATGCCAAGACCAATGTGCTGGTGCTGAGCGCGGGCACGGTGGAACGGGGCAGCGAGCCGACGGGCTATGAGGTTTCGCAGCAGTCCGATATGTACGATTCGCTCATCAATCAGCGCGTCGAATGCCGGACTTCACTTTCGGAGACCGAAGAGGAGATCAATCTCTACCGCACGCGCGTGGAACGGCTGAACGGCGCGGGAACCGTGGGAAGCGCCGCCGTTGTGGAGGAGTATCTCAAGGAGATCGACGCCAAGGTCAGGCAGCTGCTGGCGGATACCAACGCAACAGCCAGCGAGTATTTTAAAACGGTGCGCCTCAAGCGCGCGTTTCAGGTGCTGGATATAACGAGCGGCCTGTCCCTGGGGAATCTGGCCAGATATGCGTTTCTCAACGTCGCGGCAGCCGAGACGCTCATCTTTGGAGCGTATCTGCTCTGTGCCGTTGTTCAGGCGCGGTCCCCGAAGGAAATCCGGGTAAAGCTGAAATGGCGGAAGGCGCGGAACAAGCCCGCGCAGCCCGACCGGCACGTTTGAGAGGGGGGTCGAGAGTGGAAGGAGATCGTAATATTCAACTGACCGTTGTTCAGCCGCCGGAGGACGAGGACGAGATCAATATTGACCTCTCGGCGATCGGCGACGGCATGAAGCGTTTTCTGGTTCTCTGGCTCGCGCTGGCGGTGGCGTTCGGCGCGATTGCGGGCGGTGTGACCCTTCGGTGGCAGGCTGTGCGCTATGCCGGCGATGCCATGGCTCTCATCGCGCGCAGCGGCGTGGCGGAGATCACCAAGATCCAGTCGCCGACCGTCGTTGAGGATGCGCTCAACATGCTGGGGCTTGAGCTGGAGATGCTGGACAGTGTCCGAACCAGTATTCGGATCGAGAGCGTGATGTCCGACAAGGCGTATGACCAGAGGACGCTGTACTACAACCTGCTGACCAAAAGCGCGAATCTGGACGCCGTCCGCTCGCTGCTGGATACGGAAGACGATGTGACGCGCTATATCGTTGCTCTGAATTATAAGGACGTTGGCTGCACGCGCGAGGAGGGGATCGAGCTTCTCAGCGAGCTGCTCAACGCGTACCGGAGATACATCGAGAACACCTACAACTACAACATGCCGATGGGCAGCTCGGTCAACGTGATCGACTACCGGGAGTACGACTACGCGGAGGCGGCGAACATCTTTGCCGAGGCCCTGGATGATATCCAGTGGTATCTCGCCGCCGTTGAGCGCAGCGATGCCTCCGACTTCCGCTCGAACGAGACGGGATATACCTTCGGCGACCTCGCCAACATCGCCGAGATGCTCAAGGACATTGAGCTCGATCGCGTCACGTCCTATATCACGATCAACAGCGTGACGGCGAACGATCCGTCCAGGGAGATCAGCCACTATGAGTGGCTGATCGAGAATCTGGAGCGCCGGAGGACGGTGCAGGAGGCAAGGCTGCAATCGCTGGCGGAGTCCATCGAGACCTATGAAAAGGACCCGATCATCCTTGTGGCCGGGGAAGAGAACACGCTGGAGAAAGACCCGGACGAACAGGATAATTACGACAGCATGATCGAGGAAAAGCTGAACACCCAGCGGGAGATCTCGGGCTACACGCGCACGATCCGCTACTACGAGAGCGTGATCGAGGGCTTCCGCACGACGGGGACAGTGTCGCAGCGCGACGTCGAAAAGGTGGAGGGCTACCTCGCGAGCCTCAACGAGAAGCTCAACCAGCTGATTCGCGATGTAAACGCGACGGCGGACGAGTATTACGAAAAGGCGACGTTCGCCAATACGCTGCGCGTGCTGGTGCCGGCCATGGCGGAGGAAAACACCCTGTCCGTGTCCGGCCTGGCGTTGAACGTGGGCATCGTGGAGGGCGCTTTGCTGGTTGCGTACCTCGGCGCGGCGGTGATCTACGGGCTCAAAAAGGCAAACCCGAGAAAAGAGCAGACTGCATCGACGGGCGCATGACAGGGAAATCTTTCCCGCACCAAATGATGCTTGCATTTTTGCCGTACCGATGCTATACTCTGAGAAAACGTTAAAAAGTGTTAAAATGCCCATTCGGGCGCATGAACACCGTCGGTGGCACGTTTCAAAACTGTAAAAGAGGGAGGAAAGGAGTTATAGAGTACTGTAGTTCCACCGGAATCCTGAAAATAGCGGCAATTTTTTATTGAAATTTATGATATACAGTAGGAGGAAACCTGGGAAATGAAAGCAAAAAAGACACTCAGTCTGCTTCTCGCATTTGCTCTGGTCTTGAGCCTTGTGCCGGCGGCGCTTGCGGCAAAGTTTGCCGATACCAAGGACCACTGGGCGGAAGCGGCAATCGACCGTTGGAGCGACTACGGCATCGTCACCGGTGACGGCCGCGGGTTCCGCCCCGACGACTATATGACCCGCGCGGAAGCGGCGGCGGTGCTCTCGCGGCTGTTCAAGCTGCAGGATGCCGCTACCAGACCCGCGTACAAAGACGTGAGCACAAAGAATTGGTACTATGACGTCATCAACAACTGCGTCTATGCCGGCATGATGGAAGGCGTCGGCAACGGCAGGATGGATCCGTCCGGCCTGATGACCCGCGAGCAGTTCTTTGTCATGTTCGCGCGCGGCCTCGGCCTGCCGGAGCAGAGCACGACCAAGGGACTGCCTGCCGATGGCCACAAGTGGTCCGCCGGCCTGATCAACACGATGACCGACCGCGGCTATGTGCGCGGCATGAACGGCAAGATCAACGCGCTGGAGAACATCACCCGCGCGAGCGTCATGGCGCTCCTGGACCAGACGATCGTGCAGTACATCGACAACAGCGGCGTGCAGACCGTTGACGCCGGCGAGGCGGGCAAGATCGTTCTCGTCGCCGCGAAGGACGTGACGCTCAAGGGCACCACCGCCTCCGACATCGCGATCGCCAAGGGAGTGAACGACGGCAAGGCTGAACTGGACGGCGTCCAGGCGAACGCCCTGATCGTTGCGGCGGATCGCGCCAGCGTCACCGTGAAGGGCTCGACATTGGGCGAGCTCATCGTCACCGGCGACAACACGACGGTCTATCTGAACGCGAAGAGCGAGGTCACCAAGTCGATCAGCGTGCCCGGCGATAACTCCGCCGTGATCTACTCCAGAGATTCCAAGATCCCCGCGGACGCGACCGCGAAGGGCATCAACTCCAGAATCGTTGCCCAGACCACCAGCGGCGGCGGTGGCGGCGGCAGCTACACCGCGCCGGAGTCCAGAAAGCATAGCGTGGATCTCACCGCGAATTTCGGCGGCAAGCAGGTCCAGCTTTCGACCGGCAATCTGACCAGCAAGGAAACCGAAGGCTACAATGCAAAGCAGATCGCGGAAAAGCTGGTTACGGGCACGGGCAACGTCAATGAGATCAAAAATGCGATTCAGTACGCGTTTGACGCCGCTGTGAAGATGGACGGCGAGAACGTCAAAGCCGCCGGTATGACCGCGGCACTTGGCGTGAAAACGGTTGGCTCCGGCGACGGCCAGTATCTGCTGCTTTCCGCCGGCGTGAATCCGGTCTCGCTGATGACGGCCGCGCCCTCCGGCCCGGTTGCTCCGAAGCTTTATGTGTCCTCCGATCCCATGCGTGCGACGAGCGCGATGGTTCTCGCGTCCGCGGACACTGCGGCGCTGCAGGCTCTGCTTGAAAAGCTGCAGAAGGGAACCGAGACCATCACCGTGGCCGACCTCAAGAATCTGGGAGAGCTGAAAGATAAGGCCGCAGAGGTCAAAGCGAAGATGGAGGACAGCGGCAAAACGGATGAAGAAAAGCTCCAAGCCCTGACGGACAAGGTCAATGAGACTTTGGGCGCGGATTCCGAGCTTGCCAAGACGGCCGTTGAGACCATCAATGAGATGAATCCCACTGAAATCGCAGCGCAGGCGAATGACTACAAAGAAGCTTTCGATGCCGCGGAACAAGCGGTGGTCCAAGCGGTGATCGACAGCGGCGCAGAGACCGGCGTTGAGAAAGGCGGAATGTCTGACGAGGAATACAAGGCGGCAGTGTTAGAGCAGATCACTAAGGCTACCCCTGCAGAGGTTTCTGCTTTGGATAATGCTGTCACTGACTCCGGGAAAACCGTCACGGTCGCTGATGTTAAGGTGGGCGACAAGCCGATCACCGAGATCACAACCACCACCACGCAAATTGATCTCAAGAACCTCGTTGAGAAGTATCTTTATGGCGGGAACAGCAGTGTCAACGAAACTGTCATCGCGAATCGTGCGACGACGATCGTCGACAAGCTCAACGCGCAGCTCGACGAAGCGAACAGAATCGAGAAGGACAGCCTTGCCTATGATAAGCTTGTTGCCGCTTACAAGGTTGTCGATCCCGCGAAGCTGATCAAAGGCGTGAACAACGATGGCCAGGTTGAGACGATCACAAAGGCCCAGTATTATGATGTGGTGAAGGATTTTGTCGAAGCGCTCGGCGATTTCTGGACCGCGTACGCGGGAACCTCGGCACAGTTCAACGACTTGATCACCAATGCTGTGACGATCGCCCACAGTAAGTTCAACACGACCCTGACGCCGGGCAGCACCTTGAACACCTTCCTCGCCGAAAAAACCAACGCGCTTTATAACTACACTGCCGAGACGACGCAACTGGTGAAGGTTGACTTTACAACGGACAACGAGACGTATGATCTTTCCAAGGCGACGCTTGGCAACTGGTTCAACCAGGCGAAGCACCTGCCCGCCTTCTCCAGCCTGCCGTCCCAGCTGAAGGACAAGACCTTCAGCCTGACGGTTGACGTGAAGAATGTTACCGACCTCTGATGATTGTCGGACTGTTTCAGTAAAACACCGAATGGGTGGACGCGGGACGCGGAGCGTTCCGCGTCCATTTCAAAGTAAGGAGAACATAGGATGAAACGTATGTTAACCATGGCGCTGGCGCTTTGCCTTGCGCTTGGCCTGGCGCTGCCCGCCCGCGCGGCCGCCTTTGAGGACACTGCCGGTCACTGGGCCTCCGCCGCTGTGGAGCGTTGGAGCGACTACGGCATCGTGACCGGCGATGGCCGCGGCTTTCGCCCGGACGATGACATGACCCGCGCCGAGGCGGCGACCGTCTTTACCCGCCTGCTGGGGCTCACGTCCACCGAGGGCGCGCTGACCTTCCCGGACGTCGTGCCGGACGCGTGGTATGCGGACGCGGTGGCCAAGGTCACTGCCGCCGGGATCATGAACGGTACGGACGGCGGCATGAAGCCCAACGCACCCGTTACCCGCGAGCAGTTCTTTACGATGTTTGCCCGCGCGCTTGGCATGAAGCAGCAGGCGACCACCAGCGGTACGCCCAGCGATGGCAGCGCGTGGTCGACGGGCTGGATCAATGCGCTGACGGACAAGGGCTATGTACAGGGCATGAACGGCAAGGTCAACGCGCGTTTGGACATCAACCGCGCGAGTGTCATGTCCCTGCTGAACCAGACGATCTCGAACTATGCGAACACCCCGAACGCGGCGCTGGCTGCCTCCGGCGACAAGATCACGCTGATCGCGGCAAAGGACGTTGCCGTTTCGGGGCAGATGACCGATATGATCGTATCCGCCGGTGCTGCGAACGGCGGCGTCACACTGAAGGACGCGGCTGTTTCCGGCACGCTGACGGTGCTCTCCGACGGCGTGAAGCTGACGGTGCCCGAGGGCTCCTCGGTTGCCGCCGTTGAGGTGATGGCGAAGAATGTGACCGTCGAGGGCAAGGGTACGGTGACCACCGTGAACGTCCACGCTGCGAACGCGACGGTCGACGTGGCGGGCGCTTCCGTTACGGTGGATGACGGGATCACCGGCGCCGTGAGCAACGGCGAGGCGCTTGCCGCCGGCAGCACGACCAAAACGGGAGAGACCGCTCCGACAGGCGGAGCAGGCGGTGGCGGCGGTGCTGGCGGCGGAACCGGTGGCGGCGGCGGCCAGACGGTGACGCACACCGACGAGGAACTGGCCAAGGAGGCGGAGATCGCCGGCTATTTGCAGAACATGTCCTCGGCTTATCAGGAGGAAGCGGGCTTCATAAACCGGCAGGACGCCGCGGTGGCAGAGTGCATCGCCACCCTGATGAATTGTGTGGACAACGCTTTGGATCAGCGCGGCTCCGGCACCTTCCTGAGCGAGGACTTTATCCGCTCGCAGTACAGCCGGCAGATCTCAACGGTGAAGCAGGCGTACAACGAGTTCACTGGGGAGCAGAGGAGCCTTTTCAGAAGTCTGGCGGGGCGCCTTGAGGAGATGGATCATCTCATTGACGTGATGCGCTACTTTGGCGCGAGCACCGACAATCTTTGACCCGGATCGGACGTGGAGCGCCGAACCCCGGTAAAGGAGCGATTTTCCTATGAAACGATGGGTGAAAACCCTGCTGATTGTTTTGCTGGTTCTGGCTTTGCTGGTGACCGGATTGTACATCTGGCAGCGCAAAAACATTGCGCTGCTCCGCGCGGCGTCCCGGCAGACGCAGGAGGAGCTGGACAATCAGATTGCGGAGCATCAGCAGCAGATGCAGGAGATGCTGGACAGCCACACGGAGATCACGGTGCGCGACCTGACGGACGAGGAGAAGGACGCGCTGCGTGAGGGTACGCTTTCGACGGAGGATCTGATCGGACGTCTGACCGAAACGAATACCGCTGAGCCTGTCGCCGAACCCAGCCAACCGCCGGCCGCGGAAAGTACCGAAACCACGCCGCCGCCGCCCCCGCCGCCCCCCGCCGAATCGACGTATGAGCAGCAGCTCTCGGCGCTGGTGGCGCAGGTATATATCCTGCGGGAAAGCTTCCAGAATCAGTTGGCGCAGATCGAAGCGGAGGCGAAAGCGGAATACCACGCGCTGCCGGAGGAGCAGCGCGCCAAGTCGGCGCTGGCCGACCTCGCGTGGGGCTACTATGACCGCATGAAGGCGATGGAAGCAGAGTGTGACGCATCCATGACGAAGATCGTGGACGAAATGCGGACGCTGATCGCGGAGAACCACGGCGATGAGACGCTGCCGGACAGCGTCTGGGCCTCCTACCTGAAGGAAAAAGAACTGAAAAAGACGTGGTATCTGTCCCAGCTGGAGCAGCGGGGACTCTGACACAGAAAACGGCCGGCTGACGCCGGCCGTTTTTTATGGACTTGTTTCGCCGCTCGGCGGCGCGCCGAACGGGAGATGCTGCCGTTACAGCAGCAGGATGCCACGTTCCTCGCAGGTTTTGCGGGTTTCCTCGTCCCACAAGCTCACCTGCACCTCGCCGATGTGCGCCGTGCCGATGAGCAGCATGCACAAGCGGCTTTGCCCGATGCCGCCGCCCATGGTCAGGGGCAGCTCGCCGGCAAGCAGCATCTTGTGGAACGGCAGGGCGCGGCGCTCGTCGCAGCCCGCCAGCGTCAGCTGACGATCCATGGATTCCTCGTCCACGCGGATGCCCATGGAGCTGATCTCGAACGCGCGCTCAAGCAGGGGATTCCAGTAGAGAATGTCGCCGTTGAGCTCCCAGTCGTCGTAGTCCGGGGCGCGGCCGTCGTGCTTGATGCCGGATCTGAGCGTTTTGCCGATCTGCATCAGAAATACCACGCCATGCTCGCGGCAGATGGCGTTTTCCCGCTCCTTGGGGGTGAGGCCGGGGTACCTGTCCTCCAGCTCCTGCGTGGTGAGGAAGAATACCTCGCGGGGCAGGTGGTTGTGGAGCGACGGGAAGGCGATGTTCAACGCGTCCGCCGTCTCGGTGACGGCGTTCACAATGTCACGCACCGTGTGCTTTAAGTAGCTGATGCTGCGGTCGCTGCGGTCGATGACCTTTTCCCAGTCCCACTGATCGACATAGACGGAGTGGAGATTGTCCAGCTCCTCGTCGCGGCGGATGGCGTTCATATCGGTGACAAGGCCTTTGCCCACGTTGAATTCGTAACGCTTGAGCGCAAGGCGCTTCCACTTTGCCAGCGAGTGAACAACCTGCCCGTTTTCACCGACGTCGGGGATGTCGAAGCCGACGGGGCGCTCGACGCCGTTGAGATTGTCGTTGAGGCCGGAATTCTCCTCCACAAACAGCGGCGCGGAAACGCGGCGCAGATTCAGCGCATGGCTCAGGTTCGTCTGAAAATTGCTCTTGATGAACTCGATGGCGCGCTGCATCTCGTAGACGGACAGCGGGGTTTTGTAGCCTTGCGGGATCGTGATTTTGCTCATAGGATCATCTCCTTTGAAAAAATACCCAATGATTATAATAAATTCATTCAGAAAATTCAATACCAACTTCACGCGCCGCCCTTGACTTTCCCTATAGCCTGTGCTAACCTAACTGTACTAATACAAATAGTACAGGTGGCACGGAACTTTTTCTCAATCGCTTCGTCCAACAGACCGGAAAGCGGATTGTAACCATTTCGATACGCTTTTCGGGGAAATCTGTGCTATCATACAGTTTTGTAGTTTGTACACCACGCAAAGGAAGGAAAAGGATCATGGCAGAAGTACTTGACAAGGAAAAGAAAGCGCCGGAGGCGGTTGCCGCGCCGGAATCGCCCACAGGCTTTTCGGACGCTCCGGCGCTGCCTGTGGCAAAAAAGAAGAAAAAGAACAAGAAAAAACTGATTCGCCGCATCGTCTCGCTGGTGATCGTGCTCGCGCTGCTGGCGGGCGTTGTGATCTGGCGCAAAAACAGCGCGGATCAGAGCGGCTCGGTGGAGGTCCTGACCGACACGGTTTACCGCGGCTCGATCACGAGCATGGTCGAGGGCAGCGGTGCGGCCGTGCCGAAGAACAGCGCCAGCATCACCCTGCTTTCCGACGGGCAGGTGCTGGAGGTTTTCGTCTCTGAGGGCGATTTCGTTCACAAGGGCGACCAGCTCTACAGCATCGAGAGCAGCGCCGCGCAGACGGACTACAACAAGGCGGAGAAGGAGCTTCGCTCCGCGCAGAAGGAATACGACAAGCTGGTGGGCGCGGCCAACGACCTGAACGTTCGCGCCGACTACGCGGGCATTCTGCTGGACGTTGCCTCGATCGCGGAGGGCGACGAGGTGGCAAAGGACAGCAAGGTGGCGACGCTGGTGGACAATACGAAGCTGCTGCTGCCGCTCTATTTCAGCTATGCCTATGAAGACATGATCTCCGTGGGACAGAGCGCGGCGGTATCCGTTCCCGCCACCATGGCACAGCTGAGCGGTACGGTACATGAGATTCACAAGGTTCAGCGCGTGTCCACCGAGGGCAGCAAGCTCTTTGAGGTGGTCATCGCGGTGGACAATCCCGGCACGCTGACGGACAAGATGGCGGCGAGCGCAACGCTGCACATCGGCGGCGAAACCGTCTATCCCTATGAGCCGGGCGAGCTGAAGTGGTTCCGCTCCACGTCGCTGACCACCGAGATCAGCGGTGAGTGCGCGGTGAGCAAGCTCTACGACTATATGCCGGTCCGCGCGGGCGAGAGCGTACTTACCCTGACCGCCGAGAGCAGCGAGGACGCGCTGGAGAGCGCGGAGGCCGCTCTGGACGCGGCAAAGGACAAACTGGAGAAGGCACAGAAGAATCTGGACGCCCTCAACGGCGTCGCGCCGATTGACGGCACGGTGCTCTCGCTGGGCATCACCGCCGGCGAGGAGGCAAAGACCGGCACCGTTGCGGTGAGCATCGCCAATACGTCGACCATGATCGTCAACACTCAGATCGACGAGATGAACGTCTCCTTTGCCAAGGCGGGCATGCCGGTGGACATCACGCTCTGGGAGAACCAGATGACCGGCGTGATCGAGAGCGTCAGCCTCACCGCGGCGGCGAGCGACGGCATGAGCAGCGGCGTGGCGCGCTTCCCGATGGTCATCTCCGTGGACAACAGCGAGGGACTGCTGATGTCGGGCGCTTACGTTAATTATTCTTTCACCGCCAGCCAGAGCGACGATTGCCTGGTCGTCCCGATCCAGTGCGTCAAATCCGCGCAGACCGTGGACGGCGAGAGCTGCAAGGTGCTGTTCGTGCAGACCGACGAGCCGCCGGTCAACGACGTGGAGCTTGCCACCGACATGATGGAGATTCCCGAGGGCTTCTATCCCGCGGTGGTGGAGATCGGCATCTCCGACAACAAAAGCGTGGAGATCAAGTCCGGCGTCGAGGAGGGCGCGGTCGTCTATGCCGGCGTCATGCAGAACGACAGCATGGGAATGGGGATGCACTTCTGAGCCATGCTGATTACATTAAAGGACGTATATAAGATCTACGGCGAGGGGCTGGAGAGCGAGGTGCGGGCGCTCAACGGCGTGAGCCTGGAGATCGACTATGGCGAATTTGTCGCCATTGCGGGCCAGTCCGGCTCGGGCAAGTCCACGATGATGAACGTGCTCGGCTGTCTGGATATCCCGACCTACGGGGATTACTTCCTCGCGGGGCAGGACGTGTCGGAGCTGGACGACAAGCAGCTCTCGCACATCCGCAACAAGCAGATCGGCTTCATTTTTCAGGGCTACAACCTGATCCCGTCGCTCACGGCGGTGGAGAACGTGGAGCTCCCGCTCATTTATCAGGGCGTGTCCGCCTTCGACCGGCGAGATATGGCGATGGAGGCGCTCGAGCGCGTCGGCCTCGCCGCGCGCGCGAAGCACCACCCCGGCGAAATGTCCGGCGGCCAGCAGCAGCGCGTCGCCATCGCCCGCGCTATCGCGGCGCACCCGCCGATCATCATGGCGGACGAGCCGACAGGCGCCCTGGACTCCAAGACGGGCCTTGAGGTGCTGGCGTTTTTGCAGCAGCTCAACAAAGAGGGCAGCACGATCCTGCTCATCACCCACGATAACGGCATCGCGGCGACTGCGCGCCGCATCGTGCGGCTTTCCGACGGCAAGATCATTGAAGATCATGAGCAGGAGGTGGACTGGCTATGAAATTCGGTCAGGCGGTCAAAATGGCCGTCAAGTCCATCCTCGCGAAAAAGGGGCGCTCGTTCCTCACGATGCTGGGCATCATCATCGGCATCGCGTCGGTCATGACCATCGTGGCGACGGTCTCCGGCTACAACCAGAAGATGATGGAGGCGTTTGAGGCGCAGGGCACCAATAAGATCACGGTTTCGCTTTACCTCAACAGCGGTGAGAGCGGCTTTGAGAAGGTCTACGACTACTGTCAGGGCCTCGGTGACGACGTGATCGGCGTGACGCCCAACTCGCAGGCGTGGAGCGCCGTCGTGAAATACGGCGCGAAGAATTCGGACACGATGGAATGGCAGGAGCAGCCGCGGGTCTACCTCGGCAGCGACCAGTATTCCAAGGTCAACAGCTTTACCGTTGCGCGCGGGCGCGACATCACCAAGCTGGACGTGGAGAAATACCATCAGGTCTGCGTGCTCGGCGCGCGGGCGGCAAAGACCTTCTTCGACTATGCCGACCCGCTCAACGAGAATATCATGATCGGCGGCGTGCCGTTCACGGTGGTGGGCATCTACGCCGAAAAGGACGCGGAGAGCAGCTACTCCATGGATAGCGTCATCGTCCTGCCCTATACCGCCAGCCGCTTCATGCCGAACGGCGGGGGAGACGTGAGCGGCGAGTGCGCCGTCAAGGTCAAGGACTCCCAGACGATCAACCCGGTCATGCAACGCATCCAGGCGTATCTGGACGGCGTGACCCAGAACGGCGACTACGGCTACGGCTATGCCTACAGCGAGCAGCAGTGGCAGGATGAGAGCAGCGGTATGCTGACCATGATCTCGGTGGTGCTCGGCGGTATCGCGGGCATCTCGCTGCTCGTCGGCGGCATCGGCATCATGAACATCATGCTCGTCACCGTCACCGAGCGCACGCGGGAGATCGGCATCCGCCGCGCCATCGGCGCGGAGCGCAGCTCCATCGTGACGCAGTTCCTCGTGGAGGCGGCGATGATCTGCGGCGTCGGCGGCGTCATCGGCATCATCATCGGCTACGGCGGCACGCACCTCGCGGGCAGGCTGCTCTTCGACGGCATGTCGCTCTATCCCTCGCCGGAGATCACGCTGGGCGCGTTTGCGTTCTCCGTGTCCCTCGGCATCATCTTCGGTATGTATCCCGCGATCAAGGCCTCCGGCTTGCAGCCGGTGGTGGCCCTCAAGGCGGAATAAGGAGGTTTCCCAATGAAAAAGAGAATTTTTGCGGCACTGCTGTGCCTGGCGCTGATGGCGTCACTGGTTCCGGCGGCCTTTGCCGCCGGCCTGTACGCGGACGTGACGGATCAGGAGACCGCGCGCAACGCGGAGGTTCTGCGCCTGATCGGTGTGATGGAGGGCGACGGCAACGGCCAGTTTCGCCCCAACAGCAGTCTGACCCGCGCGGAATTCTGCAAAATGGCGGTGGTGCTGAGCGGCAAGCGCAGCGTAGTCACGCGCTATGCCAGCCGCACCGTGTTTCCCGACCTGCGCGCGTCCCACTGGGCGACGGGCTACGTCAACTATGCCGCCAGCGCGGACGCCGGCCTGATCCACGGTTTGCCGGACGGCACCTTCCAGCCGGATCGCGCCATCACCTACGGCGAAGCGGTGACCATTCTGATGCGCCGCCTGGGCTATACCGACAAGGACACCGGCGGCATCTGGCCGGACGGCTATCTCGCGCTCGCGGGCGAGGCGGGCATGACCCGGGGGCTGACGCTCTCCGGCAGCGCGTCCATCACCCGCGCACAGGCGGCCAGACTGTTTGTCAATGCGCTGACGGCGGAGGATGGCAGCGGGAAAACCCTGCTCGACGTTCTGGGCTATGGCTGCGATACGACCGGCGATCCGGTTACGGTCTGGTCGGTGGATATGGTAAACGGGAAGCTCAGACTCTCGGACGGGACTACGCCTGAGATGGAGAACCCGATGGAGCTTACGGCGCTGATCGGCGTCAAGGGCTACGTCGTCACCAAGGACAAGAAGGTCGTCACGTTCCTGCCGGAGGTCAGCAATGCCGGCAATGCGGTCAGCGACGCTGCGATCATTGTCAGCGCTGACGGCTCCACGGCGGGCTTCGACGCGCTGACCGGCGGCGCGACCGGTTACACGGTCTATCGCAACGGCGTGCGCGCGAGCGCGAACGCGCTGAAGAAGGGCGACGTCGTGACCTACAATGCCGCGAACAACACGATTCAGGCGTGCGACACCCGCGTGGCGGTGTACTATGAGAACTGCGAGCCGTCTCCCGCCGCCCCGACGAGCATCACCGTGCTGGGCGGAACAGAGTTTGCCGTTTTGCCGACGGCGCAGGGCAGTCTCGCGCAGCTCAAGCCCGGCAGGACCATGATCATCCAGCTCACCGCCGACGGCCGCGTCGCGGGGGCCTATGAGAGCGGCAGCGGCCTGAGCGGCAACGCGCTGGCGTATGTGGGCAGCAAGACGCAGCTGATCTGCGCCGGCACGCTGATCCCGCTGACGCTGAAGGGCGTCGATACCTCCAAGGTCGCGGATAAGGCGGTTCGCATTTCCCAATCCGGCAAGAACGCGTCGAACATCCATCTCTCCGCGCTGAGCGGCAGCAACACTGGCGTGCTTGACCCGACCGCCAGGACCCTCGGCACGCGCAGGCTGGCGGACGGGGTGCTGGTATTCAGCGACGGCAAGCTGACCGCTGTCGAGGCGCTGGGCACCGCCGTGATCGAGCAGAGCCGCATCGCCTACGCCCGCACCAACGCCGCGAACGAGGTGGACCTGATCGTGATTGCGGATAACACGGATGTGTACTATGGCAGAGCGATCGTTCGCGCTGAATACGATGAAAGCACCGGCAAGGACAAGAATCAATATATTCGGATTGACGGAAACGGTCACGATACAGAAGAAATCAAGAGCGCGAACAGCGTGCGGACCGGCGATTATGTCGCGGCTCGTCTGAACAGCGCCAAAACGATGTTTACCAGCTTCAGCCCGCTCACCAAGCTCGCGTCCGTCCCCGCCTCCGCGTGGATCGGCGACACGGCGGTGAACTACGGCGGTCAGACCTACACGGTGCCCTCCGGCATCATCTGCTTCAACCGCGACGCCGAAGTGTGGTTCGACGATCTCGACGCGGCGAGAGCCTACGGCGGCACGATGGACCTCTATGTCTCGGACGGCGTCGTCCGTGTCATCGAGGTGCGTGCGTAAGACTTGCAATTTCCCGCGCGGTTCGCTATAATGGCGAACAAGGAGGGCAAACGCTATGGAAATGGATCTGATTTTTGCCGAGGCCATGCTTGACGAGGTGCAGGAGCTGCTGGAGGCGATGATGGAGCTGGCGCAGCGCGCGGTCGAGGATGACTGCACCGACGATGAACGCGACGATCTCCAGCGGCAGCTGGACACCCTGCGCGTGCGCATCGACGAGACGGTGGACGCCTACGAAAAGATGGGTGATTACCGTGACGCGCTGTACGCGGCTTGGAAGGCCTCAAACGATATCATTCAAAGCATGCGAAGCTAAAAAAATTCCCGCCAGACGGCGGGAATTTTTTTAGCTCATTCGGATTTCATCTCGTAGGGCATCTCCAGCGGATTCTTGCGCTCCATCCTGTCGTAGTGCCGGACGAGCAGCGGCTCCACCACATAGTACAGCAGCTTGCCGTCGAGATCGAAGAAGAACACGGCGAACAGCGCGGCGTAAGCCGCGGCGAGGAGGGCAAACAGCTTGCCGAAGAGCCGCAGGACGCGGCAGAGCGGACTGCGGCGCGCTCTGCGTGCCCGGCGCGCCTTCCTGAGGCGTTTTGCCTCCTTGCGCAGGGCGGCTTTCAGGATTCTTTTCTTCACGCTCATTTTTCTGCCTCCTTACCAGCTCATGTCGTCGTCGAATTCCAGCAGCGACGGGTCGAGCGGTTCTTCCTTCATGACGGTGGTCATGTAATCGTTGATGATGCGGCGGATCTCCGCGCGGGAGACGGTGCGCTTGTCGGGCAGCGCGTGGGGCATCCAGATGGCGTGGATGTTGCGCTTGCGGAACTCGTCCTCAAAGAGCCCCACGACGCCCTGCATACCCTTGCACTGGAGCTGATCGTACATCATCACCATGTCGCAGCGGAAGCGCTCCATGTAATCCCACAGCTCGAAGATGTGGTGCATCCCGCCCACCGCCATGCGGCGCATCGGCGCCCACTCGTGATAGCGCGCCATGTCCTCGACGCAGTGATCCAGCGTATCGGTGCGGATGGTCATGTCGAACATCAGCGAGTCCATGTTGATGACCGTGTTGAGCCCCCAGCAGTTGTACGCCCAGGTGCACCAGTTGGAGTAGTACAGCGGCGCGCACGACCACGCGATCACGCGGTGGCGGGTCTTGGGGAAGGTGTCGATCTTCTTCTCCACGCACCTTGTCATGATCTTGTTGACCTTGCCGTCCACAAAGTGCCAGATGAAATGCTCGCCGTACTGGGACTGATAGATGCGGTAGAGCGCCTGCGCCACGCCGTTGATGGGGTAGCTGCCGGTCTTGGCGTCCACGTCCCACTTCTCCCACTCAAAGCGCATCAGCTCATTCTGCTTTTCGAGGTTTTCCTTGAGCAGCTCCCAGTTGAACGGCACGCCGGTCTGCTCCTCGATGAACTTCCAGCACTCGCGGATCTCGTTGGCGCAGTGCTCCTGCACCAGCGGGTCGTCGAACTGCATGGGCTGCGGCATGGCGAAGAGCGGACGGTTCCAGAACCAGTCCTGAATCGCGGTGGACGCCACCGAGCCGTCGCAGGCCTCGTTGGACGTGACCAGGAACGGCGCGTAATCGGGCACGTCGTCCAGGACGAAGATGCCCGCCTCCGCCTGACACATGGGGCAGGGGTCACCGGGCAGGCCCAGCGACTGCGCCGCGTCGATGTAGTTGAGCACCGTGTGGTTGTTGACGTGACAGGTGACGAAGTAGGGGATCATCTCCAGCGGAATGTGCTTGAATTTGTCCATCCACGGGTAGAAGATGCCGCCCCAGACGGTCTCCTTGTGCGCCATGGCGTGATGCCAGGCGTCGTTGTGCGCGCCGTTGCGGAGGTTGCCGTCCGCCTCGAACATGTTCATAAACTGGTTGATGGTCACGCAGGTCATGGCGCGATAGTGCCACGCGGAGGCGCGCAGCGCCGGCCCGCGCATCCCCTCCAGGCCGCGGTCGAACCAGTGCAGCACGGGGAGGTACGTCTGGCCCATCCAGCGGTAGCGCCAGAGGCCCTTGACGAAGGTGACGGGGCTGCCGAACTTCATGATATCCATGACCATGTTGGCGTAGTTGTACAGCCAGATCATGTGGAAGTAGTAGAACGTGTCCTTCACGCCGCGCCACTCGCGATGCTTGTAAAGCCCGGTCTTTTCGCAGTACAGATCACCCAGGCGGCGCTCGCCGTGGGGCTTGCCGTACCAGAAGTCCTTCGCGGCCTTTCTGGCTTCCTTCCTGTTCTTCGGCAGCTTCACGTCCCGCGGATCGGGAAACAGCGCGGCGACCGCCCTGAGCGTTCCGGTGAGATCGGAGGGCTTGGGCAGCTTGATCGCAGATAGTTTCATCTCACTTCGCCTCCTGCAATTTCTTGATCTCGACGCTCTCCACAAAGGCCTGGAAGCGGGTGCGGAGCTGGCCCGTGGAGGCATTGACGTATTCCTTCTCGATGGAGCAGGTGGGGATATTGTAGTCCCGCGGCAGGATCAGCGCGTCCATCGTGCGCTCGTAGCTCCAATATTCGCAGAACTTGTTGGATACGACGATCAAACCGTCGGCGTGGTACTCCTTCACGAGATCCGCCAGATACTTCTTGCGGCTGCGCATGTCCTCCTGCGGCATGAAGCGCGGGCAGCAGCTGGTGGTCAGGTAATGCCGCGCGATGGCATCGAGCGGGCTCTGCCCCGCGGCGACAGCGATCTCCTCGCGGCCGGGCAGGGAGCCGTAGCAGTAGCGGTCGGCCACCACCAGCGCGCCGCAGCTCTCAATGAGCCTGGTGAATTCGGGATCGTCGTTTTCCGCACCGGAGAGCACCACGCGGCAGCGATAGGGGGAGGCGGGCTCCGGCTCGCGGGTCCTGAGCTCCTCCGCGGTCTCGCGGAGATAGGGGAGGATGAGGTACTTGGGACAGGTCAGCGTCACAAGCTAGATGACGTGGAACTCATAGCCGGTGATGGGCGGGTTGTCCAGCTTGCGGCAGGCGCCGATCTCGCTGATGAGACGGCAGACCTCGTTGTGCTCCTCGATGGCCTTCATCAACGCCTCGTCGGAGACGTCAATGCCGAAGTGCTCCTTCAGCGGGTCGAGGACGTGAGCTTGCAGCTGCTTGCGGAAGTGCACCATGCTGTTTTCGGTCTTCTTGAAGGGCACGTCGGTGAACTCCACGAAAAAATCCGGGTTCTTGATGACGTCCATCTGCTTGAGATGCTCCTGGAAGCGGCAGGTGACTGTGCAGGTCTCGGTCGCCAGGTTGGCGTCGAGGAAGTTGAAGCCGCCCTCCAGCGCGCGCTCGAACAACGCGCGGCCGTAGTGGCAGGTGCGGGTGGACATGTAGTAAGTCGCCATATCGGGCGAGCCGCTGCGCGGCGCGCGCAGGCGAACGCCGAAGCAGCCGGGAAGATCCAGCAGGACTTCGGGCATGAAATAGCAGGTGTAGCCCAGCGCTTTCCTGCCCTCCGAGCGCGCTTGCTTGACCAGGTCGTTGTTGGCCTCTTGCAGCAGGTTTTCAAAGAAGATCAGGTGCTTGAGATCTCTCATCGGAAAACTCCCTCCATTCTACCCAGATACCATGATTCTAGCAGAAAGCGCAAGACTAGTCAATTAAAATTCCCAAAAGACGCGGATGGATGATCAAATAGATCGTGCAATTTGCACAAAAAAAGAACCTCTCCGGTTGGAGAGGCTCTTTTTTGCGGATTTCACAGAAAGGTGCACAGCAGAATCGGGAAGAACATTGCGGGGATGGAGTTCATCACCTTGATCCTGGTCAACCCCAGCATGTTGAGGGACAGCGCCACGATCAGCAGCGAGCCCACGGCCTTCATCTCGGCAATGACGACCTCCGTCAGCACCGGCTCCAGCAGGGACGCGCACAGCGTGATCAGCCCCTGATACAGGAACACGGGGAGCGCGGCAAGACCGACGCCGAAGCCCATGGTGGAGGCGTAGACGACGGAGGAAACCGCGTCGAGGATCGACTTGGCGTAGAGCGTCGACTGGCTGCCGGTGAGACCGGCCTCCAGCGAGCCGACGATCGCCATCGCGCCCACACAGTAGAGCAGTGAGGCGGTGACAAAGCCCTCGGACACGCGGCCGCGGAAGCCGTGCCTGGCGAAGCTCTGCTCGATCTTGCTGCCCAGCGCGTTCAACCGGTCATCCAACCGCAGCAGCTCGCCCACGATGGTGCCCAGCACCATCGAGACGATCATCACCAGCGTGTTCTGATCCGCCAGCATACCGCTTACGCCGATGTAGAACACGCACAGTGCCACGCCCTTGATGACGGAGTCGGAGAGATGCTCAGGGATCAGCTTCCCCAGCAACAACCCCAAAGCCGTGCCTCCGAGAACGCCCAGGCAGTTGACGAGCGTACCGGTCAGCATAACCATCGGCTCAGCGGTCGATGTACTTCATGCCGTCGAGCAGCGAGGTCTCGATGCCCTCGCTGAGACTCTGGGCCCAGTCGTTCGCGAGCTTGGTCGCGGCCATCTGCTGCCAATAGGCAGCGTCGTTGGTGCTGATGAAGTACATGACGTGATAGCCGTAATCGGTCTGCACGATGCCGGTGTCGCCGGGCTGACGCGCGGCGTCGAAGCACCAGTTCTCGAAGGGCTTGACCATCTGGCCGACGTAGACGTTCTCAAAGAGGCCGCCGTTGTCAGCGTTGTCGGTGGAATACTCCTGCGCCAGCGCGGCGAAGGCTTCCTCGGTCTGCTCGCCCGCCTGATACTGGGCGAGGACGTCGTTGGCGGTGGCCTCATCCTCAACAAGGATGTGGCGGACGTTGACCGCGTGGAAATCGGCGCGCTCCTTGCCGTGGAAGACCACGACCACAGAGCCCATGGAATAGCCGTAGTAGCTGTAGTCCAGCACCGCGGAATCGCCGTCCTTGCGGGCGTCGTCAAAGAGCCACTCGAGCATATCGGAGCCGCTGCCGTAGAGCGTGGAGGTATTGGTGTAGCTGCCGTTCAGTTCGCCGGCAAGGTGTTCGAGACTTTTGCCCTCGCGATACGCGGCAAGCGCGTCCTCGGCCGCGGCCTTGGCGGCGGCGGAGCCGTCGTCCGCCTCCACGGCGGGCGTCGTCTCGGTGGCCTCAACCGCCTCGGTGGCGTAGTTGGAGTTCACGAACGCCAGAGACTCATAGGAAACCATGGAGTAGGTGTTGGGGTCCGCGTCGTAGGCGGCGTTCAGCTCGTCGTCGGAGTAGTTCGCGGCGTCGGCCTTGTAGTTGGTGTAGGCTTCGGCAAGAGCCGCGGTACGCAGGCTGTTTTCAAAATCGCTGCGGCTCACCAGCCCGTTGAAGATGGCCTTGATATAGTTGCCGACATCATAGCCCTGGCTGGCAGCGGAGGACTTGAGAGAGTCCATCGTCTCGCTGACGGTGTCCTCCACCTCGCTGCCGCCGGTGAAGCCGGCGTCCTTCGCGGCCTTGGCGGTGAGCTGCGCGGTGGCAAGGTAACGCACGCTCTGGTCGGCAAGATAGTCATACCAGGTGGCATAGTCCTCGCTGGCGGTGTATTCCTGCGTGCGCAGGGAGCTGTTGCTGTCCAGGTCGGTGTTGCTGTTCAGCGCGTTGGCGCGGCCGTTGTAATAATAATAGGCGACGTCGGACACACTGTAATTCTGACCGTTGACGCTGGCAGCGGCGGCCTTGCGCTGGAAAACGCCGGAGTTCCACAGGAACATGGCGACAACCGCCGCCACAAACAGCACCGCGCAGACGGTGAAGATCACAGTGGTACGGCGATTGGCCCGCTGCTCCTCGCGGGCCTTGAGATCCTTTGCGCTCACAAAATCGGAGCCGCGCTCCTGACGGGTTTTCTTTTCTCTGGATGCACTCATGTTGGTTTGTTACTTCCTCTCAATTTATCTTAACTGTTCAGAACCTACCGGTTCTAAACAGTTAGGGGCTTCGCTGCGCTTCCCGCACGCCCGAAGGGCGCACGGGCGCTCCGCGCAAAGTGTTTTTCTGACGCGCATGTCGTCAGAAAAACGAATCAGATTCCTTTCGCGCCTGCGGGCGCGAAATTATTTCGTGCCAAAAATGCGGTCGCCGGCGTCGCCGAGACCGGGAACGATGTAGCCGCGCTCGTTGAGCTTTTCGTCCACCGCGCCGCAGAAGATATCCACGTCGGGGTGTCTTTCGCGGATGCACTGGATGCCCTCGGGAGCGGCGACGAGCACCATCAGCTTGATGTGCTTGCAGCCGCGCTTTTTCATCTCACTGATCGCCGCGTCGGCGCTGCCGCCGGTGGCGAGCATCGGATCGACGACCATGATGTCGCGGCTCGCGATGTCCTGCGGGGTCTTGCAGAAGTAGACGTGAGGCTCCAGCGTCTCCTCGTCGCGGTACATGCCGATGTGCGCCACGCGCGCCGACGGGACCAGACGCAGCACGCCGTCCACGAGGCCGAGACCCGCGCGGAGAATGGGTACGACGGCAATCTTTTTGCCCGCCAGCGTCGGCATCTCGGCGCCGCAGATCGGCGTTTCGATGTGCTTGGTGGTCAGCGGCAGATCGCGCGTTGCCTCATAGGTGATGAGCATACCGATCTCGGACACCAGCTCGCGGAAATCCTTGGTGCTGGTGTTCTTGTTGCGCATGATGGTCAGCTTGTGCGCCACGAGGGGGTGGTCCATGACGTGGACGTGTTCATCGTTCTGATACAGCATCTTTCGTTCCTCCGTTTTATATTGATTCTTGGTTTGATTCCCGTTCCAGCCTTGCCCTTCGCTCCCGCTCCGCCTGGGAGACGCGCAGATAGGCGATGGAAAGCTCCTGCGCGGAGCAGCGTTCCGCGTTTTCCGCCGCGAGCGCCACGCCGACGGCGTCCTGATACCGCAGCGCGGCAGGGGCGATGGCGCAGGCTGCGCCGTTTTGCACCAGGTGATCGTAAGCGAGCTTTGCCCCGTCGCCGAGGACGATCTTTTGCCGCGGATCGTTTCGCACTTCCGCCGTCAGCTCGTCAAGGCCGATGGCGCGGTCGTCGCACAGGCGCCTGAGCGTTCCGCTTTGCGCCTCGAACAGCGCGTTGTAGACTTGGCTTCGCCGTGCGTCCATGGCGCATACGAGCAGCGCGCCATCCAGATGGGCGAGGTTTTGCGCCATGGCATAGAGGGTCGACACGCCGACGCAGGGCTTGTCCGCCGCCCATGCAAGCCCCTTGAGCGCGCTGACGCCGATGCGAAGCCCGGTAAAGGAGCCGGGGCCGGCAGCGACGGCGAAGAGGTCGATGGACGCCATCGGCAGCTCCGCGTTTTGCAGCATTGCGTCCACCATGGGCAGCAGCGTGCGGCTGTGGGTGAGACCGGTGCACTGGAAGCTGCGCGCCAGGACCGCGCCGTCCTCGACCACGGCGCAGCTCGCGCTTTTCGCGGAGGTCTCCAGCGCCAGTATCCTCATGCTTCCACCCCCGTGACTGTGATGATGCGCTCCTCGTCTGTTTCGCCCCGGGCGATATCCACCGTGACGGCGTCCTCCGGCAGTGCGTCCGCGACGCGCTCGCTCCACTCCACGGCGCAGACGCCGCCGCGGGCGAGGTAGTCGTCCCAGCCGATGTCGTAGAGCTCGTCCGATGAGCCCAGGCGATAGAGGTCGAAATGAAACAGCGGCACGCTGCCCTCGTACTCGTTCACGATGGTGAACGTGGGGCTGGTGACGCGCCCGCGGCAGCCGAGACCGCGGGCAAGGCCGCGGGTCAGCGCCGTCTTGCCCATGCCCAGCGAGCCGGTATAGGCCACCACGTCGCCGGGACGCAGGTGTTGCGCGAGATGCTCACCGAAGGCTTCGGTATCGCTGACGCTGTGAGAGACAAACCGCATACCGCAGCCTCCGTTCCATTCTACTCTAAATGAACAGTATAACATGAGAGGAGCGGTTTTACAATTCTTTTTTCATGCAACTATTCATAAAAAGTTCGGTTGTCAGACGACAGGATTCGTGTTATACTGCCAGAGGAAATTGGAAAAATGAAGGAACAGAGGGGGATGAGTGCCATGCATCACCGTGGAAGCGGCCTGTTTTCGGACATGCTGCGTCAATCGGACTGGGTGCTGTTTCTGCTGTGCTCGATGGCGACGTTTTACGGGATGCTGCTCATCCTCAGCGCCACGCACACGGTTTACAACGGCACGCTCAAATATGTGGCGGTGCAGGGCGTGGGTTATGTGCTCGGCTCGATCTTCTATTTTACGCTCTCGTCGCTGGACATCGTGGAGCTGAGCAAAAAGTGGAAGTGGATGCTGGGCTTCAACATCGGCTTTATTGGGATGCTGCTCACGCCGTTTGGCATGACGAGAAACGGCAACCGCGCCTGGCTCGGCGTGAATGATCTGGGCCGAAAGCTGGGCATCGGCGCGCTGGCGAGCTTTCCGCTCTATATCCAGCCGGCGGAGATCGTGAAGATCACCTTTATCATTCTGCTTGCCAGGCAGCTGGTGTATCTGCGGGAGGAGCACGATCTCAGGCATTTTGTCAATGTGATGCAGCCCGCGCTGCACGCGGGATTCATGTTTGCGCTGTACTATGTGGTCTCCCGGGACGCGGGCAGCGGACTGGTGTATCTCTTTGTGTTTGTGTGCATGGCCTTTGCCGCCGGCTATGGCGCCATCTGGCTGGCGCTCGGCGTCGGCGGCGTCGCGGGCGGACTGTTCGCGGCGTGGCATTTCCATCTGCTGCGCGGCGATTGGTACAAGCGCATTCAGGTTGTGCTGGATCACGAGTACGATCCGCTGGGCAAGGGCTGGCAGCAGACCCGCGGTATGCTGGCGCTTGGCTCCGGCGGTATGACGGGGCAGGGACTGTTCCACGGCACGCAGACCCAGTCGCCCTACCGTTCCGCGCTGCCCGAGCGGCAGACGGACTATATCTTCTGCGTCTGCGGCGAGGAGCTGGGTTTTCTCGGCTGCGCGCTGATTATTATTCTGCTGCTGGGGATCGTGATCCGCTGCTTTCTGGTGGCGCGCGACGCCACGACGCCCATGGAGAGCCTCGTGTGCGTCGGCATGGCGGGGATGCTCATTTTCCAGACGGTGATGAACATCGGCATGTGCCTGTTCCTGCTGCCGGTGGTGGGCCTGACGCTGCCGTTTTTCAGCTACGGCGGCACGTCGGTGATGACGCTCTTCGCGGCGATGGGCGTGGTGTCGGGGATCAAAAAGCGGTCACGGCCGGAATGGCTGATGAACTCTTAGCTCCGTTTGCCGCCCGGGGCTGCAATTTGAAAATCATTCCATCCGCATAATGCCGATGTTTTCGCGAACAATACAAAACAGGGAATACTCAAAATCCAACCACAAGGAGGAACCTGTTTTGAACGATACACGGCAAAACATGTGGCGGGCGCTGCCGTTTGTGATGGCGATGCTGCTCACCACGCTCATCCCGCTCAACGCCTACGCGCTGTTCGGGAGCAAAAAGGCGGCGGAGGAAGCCGCGCCGCAGGGAGCGCCCATTGCGCAGAATCTGGAGATCAAGGTCTACCGCGGCGTACCCTACACCGGCACGCTCAAGGCGATCGACAACGAGGGCGAGGCGGTGACCTTCCACCTCGCAACGCTGCCCGCCAAGGGTACGCTGGAATTCGGCGAGGAGGGCGTGTTCGTCTATACGCCGGAGCAGAATAAGGCGGGGAGCGACAGCTTCACCTACACCGCCGTGGACGAGAGCGGGAATGAGAGCGCGCCCGCCACGGTGAAGATCAAAATTGAGCGCGTGTCCAGCGGCGTCAGCTATGCCGACACCGCGCCGGAGTGCGCGACCGCCGCGGTCGACCTTGCGGAAAAGGGCGTGCTGATCGGCACCAAGGTCGGAAGCGACTGGTTCTTTGAGCCGGAGCGCGCGGTCAGCCGCGGTGAATTCGTCGCCATGGCAATGGCGGCGACGGGGCTCAAAACCAGCGAGGTGACCGTGACCGGATTTTGTGACGACGACGCGATCCCGACCTGGGCGAAGGGCAGCGCCGCGGGCGCACTGTCCGCCGGCATTGTGCGCGGCGTGCGCACGGAGAACGGCGTTGCCTACGATGCGCAGCGGGAGATGACGCTCTCCGAGGCGGCGGCGGTGCTCGACCGCATTCTGCGGGTGACGGACGTCGATCTCGCGGATTTTGACGACACGGAGCCGGTGTGGTATGCGCAGGCCGTGGCGAATCTTGCGTCGGTCAGCATCGCGCCGGTGAGCGGCTACGAAGCAGAAGCCCTCGCCCATCCGCTGACGCGCGGCGAGGCGGCGGAGCTGCTGTCGTCCGCGATGGCGCTGGTTGAGGCGCGCAATGCCGGCCTGTGGGATAAACTTTTCTGAAAAAGCGCGAAAATTGGACTTGCTTTTTGAAACGGAACGTGTTATCATACCTGTTGCGTCTGCGGAGGACTGAAAGGTTTTCCCCGATAGCTTTGGATCAGAAAGAGGTGAACACGAGCAATGAAGGAAGGAATCCATCCCAATTATCAGCAGACTACGATTCGCTGCGCCTGCGGTAATGTGATTGAGACAGGTTCCACCAAGCAGGATATCAAGGTGGAAGTGTGCTCAAAGTGTCACCCCTTCTTCACGGGTAAGCAGAAGCTGGTCGATACCGGCGGACGCGTTGCCAAGTTCAACAAGAAGTTCGGTCTTGCGTAACACAAATGAAAACAGATGCATCGGCCCTCGCCGGTGCATCTGCTTTTTATTTTTTCGACGCGGTTTGACAAACTGCAGCAGGGACGATATACTAAATTCAGATCCCAGCAAAATCCAGCAGGTTTTTCTTTGCGCAAAAAGAGAGGGTTTCCGTGCAGCTTTCCGTGATTCGTCAGCCAATCCTGAATGAGGACTTCGCACCGGTGGGCTATGAGCTCTCCTATCCGTTTGAAAAGGAGCCGGTGCTCGCACCGATCTATTCCAGCCAGGACAGCGTGATCTGCCGCGTTCTGACCAACGCCTTTTACGGGCTGGGGAAGGAGACGGTCTCCGGCGGCAAGGATATCTATGTGAATCTGACAAACATGCTGCTGAGGGAAGGGTTCCCGGAGCTGTTCCCGCCCGATCAGTTTGTGATCGAGGTGGCGCCCAACCTGTTTCTGGACGATGCCCTGGCGGATTACATCTCGATGCTTTACCGCAGGGGATACCGGCTTGTGCTCAAGAGCTATACGCCGACGGCGGAGCGTTCGAGGAACAATCAATACCTCAATTTGTTTGAGACGGTCCGCGTCGACGTGAGCAAATACAACCGGCTCAGGGTCAAGGATTTTCTCAAGCTGCTGCGCAAGTACCGCATCAAGCTCATGGCGGAGAACGTCGACACACCGGAACTGCTGGCGTTTGCACGGGAGGAAAAGTTTGATCTCTACCAGGGCAAGGTGCTCGGTGACGAGACGGAGCTGCGGGGCAGCGTACCCCTGAAGAACGTTGCCTACGGCCGGCTGTTCAATCATTTTCTGACCGGCCGCGTCAACCGTGCGGTGTGCGCCCACATCATTCTGCAGGATCCCGCGCTGCTGCACATGTTCTTCCGCCGGGCGTTCAACAATCTCCACAACCGCAAGGCGCCCCTGGCGGAGCTCAAGCGCGGACTGGAGCGCTTTGACGACGATCAGCTGCGCCACTGGTCGGCGGTGCTGCTGCTGGATCAATCCTGCAAGGACGTTTCGGACGGCACGGTACCGCAGGTGTTCCGGCGGGGCCTGGTCATGGAGCGGCTGACGTATGAATCGCAGCTGGAGGTTGCGCCGGGCAGGGCGTTCCTCTTCGGCATCGTGAGCGCGCTGGACCGCGTGTTTGAAGAGGACATGGAAACCGTACTCTCGCAACTCGCCGTCGGAAATTCGATGCGGGACGCGCTGCTGGGAACAGAGAAGAACGACTTCACGCTGCTGCTCAACGCGGCGCGAACCTTTGAGCGCGACCCCGATTATCCGCAGCTCCCGCGGGTTTTCGACGATCTCGGTCAGGGCTTCATCAAAAAGATGCTCTGGGAGTGCAACGTCAACACAGAGTACATCATCCGGGCGCTGGAATATACGGTGCCCCACGTCTATCAGGGAAATATCCTGCCCAACTCCCAGTGATTTGGGCGGCGGAGGAAGGCACAGCATGAGTGAAATCACCGAAACCCCGCGCGACAAAGCAATATTGGTGGGCCTTGCCTCGCCGCGGCTGACCGCCCGGGAGACCGCCGACGAGCAGAGCCTTGAGGAACTGGAAGCGCTTGTGGAGACGGCGGGCGGCGTCAGCGTCGGCGTCGTGCTGCAAACGCTTCCCGCGCCCAATCCCCGCACGTTCATCGGCGAGGGCAAGGTGGAGGAGATCAAGGAGCTGGTCAAGGCGCAGGAGGCGACCATGGTCATCTTCGACAACGACCTTTCTCCGTCCCAGATGCGCGTGCTGACCGATGAATTCGGCGTGCAGGTGCTCGATCGCAGCGGCCTCATTCTCGATATCTTCGCCCAGCGCGCCAAAACGAAGGAGGGCCGCTTGCAGGTGGAGCTGGCGCAGTACCAGTACCTGCTGCCGCGGCTGATCGGCATGTGGACGCATCTGGAGCGTCAGGCGGGTACCAGCGGCAAGGGGCCGATCGGCTCGAAAGGCCCCGGCGAAACCCAGCTGGAGACCGACCGCCGCCACATCCACCGCAAGATCGACAAGCTCAAGGAGGACCTGGAGGACGTGCGCCGCGTCCGCGGCACGCAGCGCGACCGGCGGCAAAAAAACGAGATCCCCGTGGTCGCCATCGTGGGCTATACCAACGCGGGGAAGTCGACGCTTTTGAACGCGCTCACCGGATCGGATATCCCCGCCAACAATCGCCTCTTTGACACGCTGGACACCACCACGCGCCTGCTGACCGTCAGCGATACGCTGGACGTGGTGATCTCCGATACCGTCGGCTTCATCCGCAAGCTGCCGCATCAGCTGGTGGAGGCGTTCAAGGCAACGCTGGAGGAGCTGGAATACGCCGACCTGCTGCTGCACGTCATCGACATTTCCAACCCTGAGTGGATGGAGCAGGCGCAGATCGTGGACGACCTGATCGCGGAGCTGGGCGCGGAACAGATCCCCTGCCTGCGGGTCTACAACAAAAGCGACCTGTTCTTCGGCGACATCCGACCCCGCGGCGAGATGGCGGTGAACATCAGCGCCAAAACCGGCGAGGGACTGGATGACCTGCTCGCCGCCATCAACCGCGTCCTCGACAAGGGCACGCGCCGCGTGACGCTGCACCTGCCCTATGACAAGGGTGGGCTGCTGGATATGCTCTACCGGGAGGCGAAGGTGGAGAGCGTGGAATACGGCGAGACCATCGACGCGGTGGCCACCGTGGTGCCGAAGGTGTTCGGACAGGTCAAGGATTATGTGGAGGGTTACACCGAGCCGAAAGAGGACTGGGAACAATGAGTGAGGAATACTTCGTCCCCTGCGAGGAAGCGGAGAGCGAGTTCACCGAGAAGCGCTCCCGCTTCATCGGCCGCGTTGCCCGCGTGGAGACCGAGGCCGACGCCCGCGCGTACATCGAACAGATCAAAAAGCGGCACTACGACGCCCGCCACAACTGCTGGTGCTACCTCATTCACGAGGGCGGCGCCGTGCGCTACGGCGACGACGGCGAGCCGCAGGGTACGGCGGGGCAGCCGATGCTGGGTGTGTTCCAGCGCGAGGGCGTGGAGAACGCTGTGTGCGTGGTGACGCGCTACTTCGGCGGCGTGCTGCTGGGCGCGGGCGGGCTGACGCGGGCGTACGCCAAGTCCGCCAAGGACGCGCTGGACGCCGCGGGCAAGGCGAGGATGACGCTGTGGACGCGCGAGCGCGTTGCCGTACCCTATCCGCTCTTTGAGCGCCTGACGCGGCTCATCGACGCGCACGGCGGCGTCACGGAGAGCAGCGACTACGGCGCGGACGTGGCGGTAACGCTGCGTTTGCCGCAGGCAAAAACAGAAGCCTTTGCCGCCGCGCTCACGGAGCTTTCAAACGGCGGTATTTCCCCGGAGATCCTCGGCACGGTGTTTCTGCCGGGAGCGCGGGAAAATGACTGATTTTGACAAGAACCCGTTAAAAATGCCATAAAACACGAAAAGCGCCCGCTTTCCGTCCCTCACGGAAGCGCGGCGCTCTTGCATTTGTGCGCGACAAGTGCTATACTTCACCTCCGGTGCGTATGAATTACAGGCAAAGGAACTGATGACATTGAGTACCCAAACCGAAAAACAGCAGGCGAGCTTTATGATGAAGCTCGCTACATTTATTGTCGACAAGAGGAATCTGGTCTTTCTGATGATCGGCATTTCGCTGGTGTTCTCCGCCGTTTCCCGCAACTGGGTGGAGGTGGAGAACGATCTGACGGCGTATCTGCCCGCCACCAGCGAGACCCGCAAGGGACTGGACGTCATGGACGAGCAGTTCACGACCTTCGGCTCGGCGAAGCTGATGGTCGCCAACGTCACCTATGACCGGGCGCTGGAGATCGCGGACGAGATCAAAGCGTCCGACGGCGTACAGCGGCTGGAGTTTGACGGCAGCACCGACCACTACAACAACGTCTCCGCGCTCTACGACATCACGTTCAACTATCCCGAGGACGATGACCGCTGCCTCGACGCGCTGAACGCGATCCTCGATCGCTACGCGGCGTACGACACCTATCTCAGTACGTCGCTGGGCAACCAGCTGGCGGAGATCATCCAGTCCGAGGTCAACGTCATCATGGTGATCGTCGCGATCATCGTCGTCGCCGTGCTGACGCTGACGTCGCAGACCTACGCGGAGATCCCCGTTCTGGGGCTTACCTTTGTCAGCGCCATGGTGCTGAACATGGGAACCAACTTCCTGCTGGGGAAGATCTCTTTCGTCTCCAACTCCGTGACGAGCATCCTGCAGCTGGCGCTGTCGCTGGATTACGCGGTCATCCTCTGCAACCGCTTCAAGGAGGAGCATCAGACCATGCCCGTGCGGGAGGCGGCGATCGTCGCGTTGAGCAAGGGCATCCCGGAGATCGGCGCCAGCAGCCTCACCACCATCGGCGGCCTGATCGCGATGCTGTTTATGCAGTTTCGCCTCGGCCCCGACATGGGTATCTGCCTCATCAAGGCGATTTTCTACGCGCTGTTTTCCGTATTCGTGTTCATGCCGGGCCTGCTGGTGCTCTTTGGGCCGCTGATGGACAAAACGCAGCACAAGAACTTCGTCCCGAAGATCCCCTTCGTCGGCAAATTCGCCTATGCCACGCGCAAGGTGGTGCCGGTGGTGTTCCTGGCGCTGGTCATCGTCGCGTATGTGATCTCCGGCAAGTGCCCCTACGTCTACGGCTATGACACCATCGTGACGCCCAAGCTCAACGAGCAGCAGATCGCCGCCAATATGATCAAGGAGAGCTTTACATCGTCCAATCTGGTCGCGCTGGTGGTGCCGGAGGGCAGCTACGAAAAGGAGCGCGCCATCCTCGACCGGCTCGATGGCATGGAGCAGGTGGATCACACCTTAGGCATGTCGAACACCGAGGCGCTGGACGGGTACACGCTGACCGACAAGCTGACGCCGCGCCAGTTCGCGGAGCTTGCGGACATCGACTACGAGCTGGCCCAGCTGGTCTACACCGCCTATGCCACCGAGAACGAGGAGTACGGCAAGCTGGTGAGCGGTATTGCCAACTACGGCGTGCCGCTGATCGACATGTTCCTCTTTGTCGTCGACCGCGTGGACGAGGGCTATGTGACCCTCAGCGACGAGCAGACCGACATGCTGCAAAGCGCGGCGGAGCAGATGCGCAATGCCAGGCTCCAGCTCGAGGGCGAGGATTTCGACCGTATGCTCATTTATCTCAATCTGCCCGAGAGCGGCGACGAGACCTACGCCTTCACCGACCTCATCAAGGACATCGCGCAGGAGCAGTATCCAGACGGCTCGATCTATGTGGTCGGCAATTCCACCAACGCCTACGAGTTCAAAAAGTCCTTTGCCCGCGACAACGTCGTGGTGAGCCTCATGTCGATTTTGATCGTGCTGGTGGTGCTGCTGTTCACATTCAAATCCGTGGGCATGCCGCTGCTGCTGATCCTCGTCATCGAGGGCTCCATCTTCATCAATTTCTCTGTGCCGGTGTTCACGCATGTGGATCTGTTCTTCATCGCGTACCTGATCGTTTCATCCATTCAGATGGGCGCGAACATCGACTACGCCATCGTCATCGCCAGCCGCTATACCGAGCTCCAGCATGAGATGGAGCCGAAGGCGGCGATCATCGAGACGATGAACTTCGCGTTTCCCACCATCCTGACCTCCGGCTCGATCCTCGCCTCGGCGGGCTTCATCCTCGGGCAGATCAGCTCCGAGGGCACCATCGTCGGTATTGGCCAGAGCCTGGGGCGCGGCACGGTCATTTCGATCATCCTTGTCATGTTTGCCCTGCCGCAGATTTTGCTCGTCGGCGCGGGCGTCATCGAAAAGACCTCGTTCTCCATGTCCGGCGCGATCAAGCACCGCGAGTCCCGCGGCAAAATGACCGTGGACGGCATGGTGCGCGGCGAGATCAACGGTACCGTGACCGGCATGCTGCACGGCACGGTGGAGGGCACGGCAAGACTGGAGCTGCTCTCCGGCAAGGCAGAGGAGGTGGAAGGCAATGAAGAATAAGCACGCTATCCGCGTTCTCGCGCTGCTGTGCGCGCTGCTTCTGCTGCCCGGCAGCCCGGCGCTGGCGGCCGGTGACGAGGAGATCATCTACATCAACGACGCGCTGGATCTGCGCGACCTTGCCGAGCGCTGCGCCTATGACGCGTGGTCGGAGGGCAAGACGGTGCAGCTGCAGCGGGATATTTCGCTCAGCGGCGTGGACTTCTCGCCGATTCCCAGCTTTGGAGGCACCTTCGAGGGCAACGGGCATAAGATTTCGGGGCTGAGCATCGACGGCAGCGTTTCCCCGGCAGGACTGTTCGGCGTCATTGCGGTGACCGGCACGGTCAACGACCTGACCGTAGAGGGTACCGTTGCGCCCGGCGGCAGCGCGAAGCGCGTCGGCGGCGTGGCGGGCGAGAACCGCGGCGCGCTCTATAACTGCGCCTTTACCGGCACGGTGGACGGCGCACAGAGCGTCGGCGGCGTGGCGGGCGTCAACGCGGCGACAGGTACGCTGCGCCGCTGCCAGGCAAACGGCGGCGTATTCGGCAAGGGCATGACCGGCGGTATCGCGGGCGAGAATCACGGCACCGTCAGCTTCTGCACCAACCGCGCCTACGTCAACACCAACACGCTGGACCCGTCGCTCTCCTTTGACAAGCTGGAGATGAACATGACCGCCGGACTCAGCGGCCTGATGAACCCGGAGAGCTTCAATATTACGGTGGACAGCGGCGGCGTGGCGGGCTATTCCGACGGCTCGCTGCTGGGCAGCGCCAACTACGGCGGCGTCGGCTATCAGCATGTCGGCTACAACGTCGGCGGCATCGCGGGGCGCAGCAGCGGGCACATCTCCGCCTGCACCAACCACGGCAGCATCTTTGGCCGCCGCGAGGTCGGCGGCATCGTCGGCACGGCGGAGCCGTACGTTCGCGTCAATGTCACCCGCAGTTCTCTTGCGGAGGTGCGCAGCCAGCTCGACGCGCTCTCCAGGACCGTAGACAAAGCGGTGAGCGACGCCGAGAGCGCGTCGGCTGCGATCTCCGCGCGCCTGACGGCGGTCAACGAAAGCGTGGACGCGGCGGAGAACCGCGCCCAGACCATGACCGACAAGCTCTCCGACACCTATGACGCCGCCGTCGCCGAGGTCAACCGCGGCAGCGACATGCTGGACAATACGATCCACCAGCTGGACGGCGTGACCGAAGATCTGCTCGCGGTCTCAAAGACGACGACCTCAGCGCTGGATGCGCTGGAGGGTGCGATGGGCGACCTGAACAACGGCTCCGGCGGCAATGTATTTGACGAGCTTTCCTCTGCTGCGGCGGACGCCGGGAGCGCGTCGGACAAACTCAAATCCGGCGCGGACGCGATGCGCGCGGGCATGGAAACGATTCGGACGGCCATCGCGGAGGCGCCCGTCAACACGGACGGGATCTCCGCGGGGATCGACCAGATCACCGGCGCCTATGAATCGGCGAAGGCCGCGCTGGACACGCTCAGGAGCGCCATGACACATCTCGGCAACGCCATGGAGTCCACCAAGGCGGCGTCGGCGAAGCTCCAGACCGCCTTGCAGGATCTGGAGACCGCATCCTCGCAGCTGAACACGGCGCTGCGGGATACGAAAACCCTGCTGGACTACCTCGACGCGCAGGAGAAGCTGCAATTCCCAAGCCTTCACGCGAAAGCGGAGTCCGACGCTCTGTATGACTCGCTGCACGCCGTTTCCAACAACATCGAGCTGCTCAACAAGGAGTCGAAAGCCTCCTCGGATACGATCCTTGAGGACGTGCGCCAGATCAACCGGCAGTTTACCGCGCTGATGGACACCCTGCTGGACGCTGTGGAGGACATTGAGGGCACCTCTGTGTCCACGGTGGTAAAAGACACCTCGGATGAGGATATTGACGCCGTGATTGAGGGAAAAGTGCTGCTGTGCCGCAATGTCGGCGCGGTCAGCGGCGATATCGACGTCGGCGGCGTGGCGGGAGCCATGATGATCTACAACGAGCTGGACCCGGAAAACGACAGCGATTCGGTGGCGTCCCGGCTTCGCCGCCGCTATGAGCTCAAGTGCGTGCTGCAAGACTGCGCCAGCACCGGCGAGATCAGCGGCAAGCGCGACAACGTCGGCGCGGTCTGCGGCAGCGAGACGCTGGGGGTGATCCGCGGCTGCGAGGCCTATGGCAGCGTGGCAAGCGACGGGGACTGCATCGGCGGCGTGGCGGGCTTTGCGGACGGCATTGTGCGCAGAAGCTGGGCAAAATGCTCGCTCTCCGGTGTGAAATACGTCGGCGGTATCGTCGGCGGCGGCAAGGCGGACGGTTCCGGCCTGCGGCTGGAGGGCTGCTGCTCGCTGGTGGAGATCACGGAAGCGAGCCAGTACGCCGGCGCCGTCATCGGCGCGGAGTTCGGCACGCTCAGCAATAACCGCTTTGTCAGCGATACCCTCGCGGGCATTGACCGCGTGAGCCGCCGCGGCGCGGCGGAGCCGATCACCTATGACGAGCTTTTGGCAGAGGACGGCCTTCCGCAGGAGTTCCGCAGCTTTTCGCTCTCCTTCCGCGCGGACGGAAAGCTGATCCACACCGAGCCGTTCCGCTACGGCGACAGCTTTGGGAGCGAGGTCTTCCCGGAGATCCCGGCAATCGAGGGACAGTATGCCCACTGGGATCGCACCGACCTGACCAACCTGCGCTTTGACACGGTGGTGACGGCGGTCTACGCGCCCAGCGTGACGGCGGTCGCGAGCGCGGCGACGCGCAGCGCGGGCCGGGCCGCGTTCTTCACGGAGGGACGCTTCACCGACGAGGACGCCATGGAGGCGACGCCTGCCGTATTTGATTTTGACGACACCCGGTTCAACCCGCTCAATCGCCTGCGCGCCTATCGGCGGACGGTGCTGGAGCAGTGGCTGCTGACGCTGCCGGACGACGGGGCGGACAGCCACATGGTGCGCTATCTCCCGCCGGAGGGCGCGGAGAAGCACCTGGAGCTGTATCTGCTCCGAGACGGTGCGTGGACGCGACTGGATACGGGGACGATGGGCAGCTACCTCACCTTCGGCGTTCCGGGCGGCGCAGCGCAGCTGACGGTACTCTCCACGGCGACGCCCTGGTGGGTCTGGCTGCTGCTGGGCGCGTTTTTGCTGGAGGCCCTGATGCTGCTGGCCGCGCTGCTGATCCGCAAAAAGACGGTTGACGATCCTGAGACGGCGGCGCAGCGGAAAAAGAAGCTCCGGCGGCTGCGTATCTCGCTGCTGGCCGCGACGCTGGCCCTGGGTCTTGCGCTGGGCGCTGTGCTGCGGCTTGCGCCGGCCATTCACAACGGCATGAGCATCTATACAATGCTCCGCAACTACGGCGAGCGCACCGATATGGAGACGCAGCTGTCGCTGCACACGCAGGTGGGCGGACAGGATTTCGACACCAACGCGACGATCTATATGCTGCCCTGCGGAGACAAGAAGGTCTCCTGCGTGATGTGGCAGGACATTCCCATCTATTACTGCGACGATACGCTTTTGCTGGAAAACGGCCGCGCTTATCGCGCGGGCGGCGTGCTGCCGGACTATTCGCGGCTGCTGCATCTGGCGGCGGGACTCTACAACTCCGCGGATGTGACGCTGACGGAGGAAAACGGCGTCAAACGCTATCAAGCCGTGGCGGAGGGCGAGGCGGCGAAACGCCTGCTGGAGCTGCTGCTCTCCGACAGCGCGGCGCCTGAGACGGAGCGCGTGACGCTGGAGCTCATCGTAAGAGACGGCGAGCTTTCCAGCATCTCCGCCGCATGGAGCGGCGACGCGGGCGACGCGAACGCGGAGCTCCTGTTCCGGGACAGCGACCGGACGCCGGAGCTGCCTCAGGCGGTACGCAGCGCGGTGGAATCGGGCGAGTACATGAATGCATCCGAGATCGGAGAGGACGCCCGCAGGCTGCTGACCGCGTGGGTGGAGCTGATGACCCGCGACCCGCTCAGCACCGACGTGACGCTGGAGGCGGACTGCGGCCCGCTGCTGCTGGATGAGACGCTGCTCTGGCAGCGCACGCGCGTGAATGGCACGCCCCTTTCCGCGCTGACGCGGCGGGGCACCACCATCTATTTCACCGACGACGCGGTGTGCGCCGGCGACGGACACCTGATGCAGACCGGACGGGAGTCTCTGGAGACCACGCCGGCGCTGCTGCACCTCGTCTACGAAACGCTGCTCTCGGGCAGCGCGGAGGGTACGCAGACCAGCGACGGCTGGCGCTATACGATCACGCCGGATGAGTCGGCCATGGCGGATTATGCCGCCGCCATCGCGCCGGATTCCGAGTCTCTGGGCATCCGCTTCACCGACGGCACGGTGCGCATTGATCTGACCGGCGAGAGCATCTCCGCCGTGACCATCCGCTGCCGCGGCACGGTGCGCGTGGTGCGCAGCGACGTGAGCGCGCAGCTCTCGGCAAAGCTCCGCTTCACGGACAATGCCTTCCCGGAGCCTGACGCCGCGGTGCGCGAGGCACTGGAGCTTTCCTGAAAGAAAATCGCGTGACCGTTCGGTCACGCGATTTTTGCTGTCTGTTCAGCCCTGATTCTGCGCCTCGACCAGACGCACGCCGCAGTATTTCTCCCGCAGCTTGGGCTTTTCGATCTTGCCGGTGGGGTTGCGGGGGACGTTGGCGAAGATGACCTTGCGCGGGCGTTTGTAGCGCGGCAGCTCCATGCAGTAGTCGTTGAGCTCCGCCTCGGTCAGCTCCATGCCCTCCTTGACCTGTACGATCGCCGCGGCGATCTCGCCGAGGCGCTTGTCGGGCAGGCCGATGACCGCCACGTCGTGGATCTTGGGGTTTGCCGCGAGGAAGTCCTCGATCTGCACGGGGTATAGGTTTTCGCCGCCGGAGATGATGACGTCCTTCTTGCGGTCGACAAGGAAGATGAAGCCCTCGTCATCCTGCTTTGCCATGTCGCCGGTGTGGAGCCAGCCGTCCTGGAGCACCGCCGCCGTCGCTTCGGGATCGTGGTAGTAGCAGCGCATCACGCCGGGGCCTTTGACGCACAGCTCGCCGACCTCGCCCTGCTGCACAAGCTCACCCTGCTCGTCCACGATCTTGCACTTCCAGCCGAAGCCCGGCACGCCGATGGCGCCGACCTTGCGCACGTTCTCCATGCCGAGGTGGACGCAGCCCGGGCCGGTGGACTCGGAGAGGCCGTAGTTGGTGTCGTACTTGTGGTTGGGGAAGTATTGGAGCCAGCGGCGGATCAGGGACGGCGGCACCGGCTGCGCGCCGATGTGCATCAGCCGCCATTGGGCGAGGGTGTAGTCCTCGATCTTCAAATCCCCGCGGTCGAGCGCCGCGAGAATATCCTGCGCCCAGGGCACCAGCAGCCAGACGATGGTGCATTTCTCCTGCGACACCGCGTCGAAGATCGCCTTGGGGGAGTTGCCCTTTAAGAGCACCGCGCGGCTGCCGGTGTAGAGCGAGCCGAACCAGTGCATTTTCGCGCCCGTGTGGTAGAGCGGGGGGATGCAGAGGAACACGTCATCATGGGTGGTCTCGTGGTGCATCGCCTCCATGCGCGCGCTTTGCAGCAGCGCGGTATGGTCGAGCAAAATCGCCTTTGGGAAGCCCGTGGTGCCGGAGGAGAAGTAGATCGCCGCATCGTCCGTGTCCTCCACCAGCACCTTCGGCGCGGCGGAGGAGCAGTTGGCGGTGAGATCGTGATAGCTCTCGGCGAACGTCGGGCGCACCTCACCGACGAAGATCAGCATACGGCTCTGGCCCAGCTCCTCGGCAATGTCCTCCATGCGCCCGATGAACTCCTGCCCGAAGAACAGGATGTCGGCGTCGGACAGCTCCACGCAGTACTTGATCTCGTCGGCGGTGTAGCGGAAGTTCAGCGGCACGGCCACCGCGCCGGCTTTGAGGATACCGAAGTAGATCGGCAGCCACTCCAGGCAGTTCATCAGCAAAATCGCAACCTTCTGGCCCTTTTTCACGCCGCGTGAGAGCAGCATGTTCGCGACCCTGTTCGCCTTTTCGTCAAAGACGCTCCAGGTGATCTCACGGCGGTAGGGTGCAGCGGCGGAGGGCTGGATCAGATCAAATTCCTTCCAGGTGACGCGGGGCTTCTCCGTCACCTCGGGGTTGATTTCGACGAGGCAGACCTCGTCGCCGTAGAGCTTGCTGTTGCGCTCGAGCAGATCGGTAATGGGCATGGCGATGTTCCTTTCACTTTAGGTATTTTAAACATTAAAGTTTTAAATTACGAAAGTAATATACCGCAATCCGGGGAAAAAGTCAATAGGGAGTTCGCGCGTATAAGTTTTCCGTTGCGCAGGGTCGAAACAGGTGCTATAATGTGAGATGAAGAATACCGCCGCGCGTTCCGAGCGGCCTTGACAGGAGGTTTTCCCTATGGCGAACATTCCGAATCCGTCCTTTGTCGGACACTATTCCAAGAACACGGCTACGATCCCGAACATCTACAACGGTATGCGTATGGAGGTGCTGGACCGCAGCAACGAGCTGCTGTTCGTGGGTGACGTGGAGATCCTCAGCGAGCAGATGATCGAGGTCGTGCGGACCTCCGAGCTGTTAAGCCCCACCATCACCGACGGCATGGCGGTCAGTGTCCGCGGCTTCAATGCCTATGAGAACTGCGGCGTGCACATCGACGGCGTGCTGTCCAAGCTCGCGCAGGATCAGGACACCGCGTGGATCGTCAAGGAGCTGGACGTCAAGGGCAAGGACACCGGGCGTTCCTTCTCCCGCCGGCCCATCCACGCGCAGGCGTGGGTGCAGCCGGAGGAGTCGAAGCAGTGGCTCCCGTGCTCCGTCGTCAACGCCAGCGCCGGCGGCGTGTGCTTCCGTATGAACGAGCCGCTGGAGATCGGCGCACAGCTGAAGATCCGCTTCAACCTCGGCCGCAACCACGAGCAGCCGCCGCTGGATATCGAGATCCGCCGCGCTACTGACCGACGCACCGAGTATGAGTACGGCTGCGAGTTTGTGAACCTCAACTCCGACGTGGACACCATCATTACGCGCACGGTCATCCGCCTGCAGATCATGCAGTAACATTGTAAGGAGAAAGAAACCATGAAGCAGTTGATGCTGGGCAACGCTGCCGCTGCCCGTGGACTGTACGAAGCCGGTGTAGCGGTGGTGTCGAGCTATCCCGGAACCCCGAGCACCGAGATTACCGAAGAATTGGCAAAGTTCGATGAGGTCTACAGCGAGTGGGCGCCCAATGAAAAGGTCGCCATGGAGGTTGCTTTCGGCGCGAGCCTCGCGGGCAAGCGCAGCTTCTGCGGCATGAAGCATGTGGGGCTCAACGTTGCCGCCGACCCGCTGTTCACCGTGTCCTACACCGGCGTGAACGGCGGCATGGTCATCGCCGTCGCGGACGACGCGGGGATGCACTCCAGCCAGAACGAGCAGGATTCCCGTCACTATGCCAGAAGCGCCAAGCTGCCGATGCTGGAGCCGTCGGACTCCGGCGAGGCGTATGCCTTCGCGAAGAAAGCCTACGAGATTTCCGAGCAGTTCGACTGCCCGGTGTTCCTCAAAATGTGTACCCGCGTGGCGCACTCCCAGTCCATCGTCGAGCCGCACGAGCGCGTGGAAGCGCCGGCGAAGCCCTACGAAAAGAACATCGCGAAGTATGTGATGACCCCCGCCAACGCCATCCGCCGCCATCCCCATGTGGAGGAGCGCATGGCGAAGCTGGCGGAGTTTGCCGAGACCAGCGAGCTAAACCGCGTGGAAGCGGGCAGCGACCACGGCATGGGCATCATCACGTCGTCCACCAGCTATCAGTACGTCAAGGAGGTCTGCGGCGACCGCTTCCCGGTTTTGAAGCTGGGCATGGTCTGGCCGCTGCCGGAGAAGAAGATCCGCGCGTTTGCCGCGTCTGTGGACAAGCTCATCGTGGTGGAGGAGCTGGACAGCTTCATCGAGACCTATGTCCGTGAGCTGGGGCTTGCCGTCACGGGGAAGGAGCTGTTCCCGCTGCTGGGCGAGTTCTCGCAGAACCTCGTGGCGGAGAAGCTGGGCGTGCCCGTCCACACCGGCAAGGCGCTGGACGAGAATATCCCGCCGCGCCCGCCGGCGATGTGCGCCGGATGTCCCCACCGCGGCTTGTTCTATACGCTGAGCAAGAACAAATGCACCGTGCTGGGCGATATCGGCTGCTACACCCTCGGCGCTGCCGCGCCGCTCAATGCCATCGAAATGACGCTGTGCATGGGCGCGTCGGTGAGCAGCATCCACGGCTACAACAAGGCGCTGGGCGCGGAGAGCGAGCATAAGACCGTCGCCGTCATCGGCGACTCCACGTTCATGCACTCCGGCATGACGGGGCTTGCGAACATTGCGTATAACCAGTCCAATTCCACGGTTATTATCCTCGATAACTCCATCACCGGCATGACCGGCCACCAGCAGAATCCCACCACGGGCTACAACATCAAGGGCGACCCCGCGGGGAAGATCGACCTGGAGGCGCTGTGCCGCGCCATGGGCTTTGCCCGCGTCCGCGTCGTCGATCCCTATGACCTCGACGCGTGCGACAAGGCGGTGCGTGAGGAGCTGGCGGCGGACGAGCCGAGCGTCATCATCTCCCGCCGTCCCTGCGCGCTGCTCAAGTACGTCAAGCACAGCGCGCCGCTGCGGGTCAGCGCCGACGAATGCGTGGGCTGCAAGGGCTGCATGAAGATCGGCTGTCCGGCAATCTCGTTCCAGGACGGCAAGGCGCGTGTGGACGAAACGCTCTGCGTCGGCTGCGGCGTGTGCGCGCAGCTGTGCAGGTTCGGTGCGCTGCAAAGCACCGCGAAGGAGGGTTGAGCCATGGAGACGAAGAACATCATGATCGTCGGCGTCGGCGGGCAGGGCAGCCTGCTCGCGAGCAAGCTGCTGGGGCATCTCCTGCTGGGGCAGGGCTACGACGTCAAGGTCTCCGAAGTCCACGGCATGAGTCAGCGCGGCGGCAGCGTCGTCACCTACGTCCGCTACGGCGACAAGGTGGCGTCCCCGGTCATCGACCGCGGCGAGGCGGACTACATCGTGTCCTTTGAGCTGCTGGAAGCGGCGCGGTGGATGGGCTATCTCAAGCCCGGCGGACAGATCGTCACCTCCACGCAGCGGATCGACCCGATGCCCGTCATCACCGGCGCGGCGCAGTACCCGGAAAACCTCGTGGAGAAGATGCGCGCCGCCGGCGCGAAGGTGGACGCGCTGGACTGCCTCGCGCTCGCGGAGCAGGCGGGCAGCAGCAAGGCGACCAACATCGTGCTGATGGGCCGGCTCTCCCACTACTTCGACCTCCCGGAGGAGGCGTGGCAGAAGTCGCTGGAGGCGATGGTGCCCGCCAAATTCCTCGATCTCAACCGCAAGGCGTTTGAACTCGGAAAAAACGCTTGACTTTATCACACTAACGCGCTATACTGGTAAAAACTTCGGAAAGGATCATGGCAGATGAAGCGTCAGAGCAACCAGTTCTTCAGCTTTAATCGCGGCTATTTCTTTAGCCGTTTCTTTGCCATGCCGAAAAGGAAGCGCCCATAACGGGAAGCGTGTGCCGCGCGTAACATCGTTTGATACGGCCTCGCCCGATATGGGCGGGGCCGTGTTTTTTATGGAGAAATGCAATCGAAATAAAAAAACACGGAAAGGATGATTCCCATGGAGCGTTATTACCAGCCCGAGATCGAAACCGCGTCCCGCGAACAGATCACCGCGTGGCAGAGCGAACGGCTCGCCAAACAGGTCAGGCATGTATGGGACAACGTCCCCTACTACCGCAAAAAAATGGAGGAGCAGGGCGTCACACCCGACGACATCCGGGGCGTCGAAGACCTCCGCAAGCTGCCCTTTGTCACCAAGGCAGACCTCCGCGAGGCATATCCCTACGGGCTCGTCGCGGAGCCGCTGAAAAACTGCGTGCGCATCCAGTCCACCTCCGGCACCACCGGCAAGCGCGTCGTCGCGTTCTACACCCAGCACGACATTGACCTTTGGGAGGACTGCTGCGCCCGCGCGCTGACCGCCGCCGGCGCGACGGATGAGGACGTGTGCCAGGTCAGCTACGGCTACGGCCTGTTCACCGGCGGTCCCGGTCTCAACGGCGGCAGCCACAAGGTAGGCTGCCTGACGATCCCCACGTCATCCGGCAACACCGAGCGCCAGATCATGTTCATCCGCGACCTGAACGCCACGGTTTTGTGCTGCACGCCGTCTTACGCCGCGTACCTCGGCGAAACGATGAAGGAGATGGGGCTCACGCCCGACGAGATCCCCCTCAAGGCGGGCATCTTCGGCGCGGAGGCATGGAGCGAGGAGATGCGTCAGGACATCCAGAAAACGCTGGGCATCAAGGCCTACGATATCTATGGCCTCACGGAGCTTTCCGGCCCCGGCGTGGCGTTCGAGTGCTCCGCCCAGAACGGGATGCACATCAACGAGGACCACTTCATCGCCGAGATCATCGACCCCGAGACCGGCG
>CAMVTO010000008.1 GCA_947170435.1 uncultured Clostridia bacterium
CAAACCATTGGTATTACTGGGTTTTGTCAGATCCTATAATTACACTCCGACCAGAAAGACAGAATAAAACTACTATTCTGTCAAAAAAACGCAGCAACCATGCGGGTTTCAAGGCTGTTTCGGTTCGCACCGAAGCAGCCTTGAAATTTTACTATTTTCCTGCTGAAAAACCAAACTGGCAGGATTTGAACTCACGACATAGCAACAAACCAGAAAAATGAGGCGTCGGCGAGACGGTGCGCAGTACCGTCAAACCGGCGCCTTTTTGCTTTCACAACACGGAAAGGGCGCTACGCCCGGAAAGGACAGACAAATGGCAGAGATCAACAAGGAAGCGCGGGACAGCTTCTACAAGGAGCTGACACAACGGTTGACGGCGGAAGGCTACGGTTCAAAGACCGGCGTCAAAAAGGCAACCCGTCACAAGAACAGATTGACCATAGTTTTTTTCAAAATTGCAGTAATTTCCTTCGGCGTTTTGTCGACATCCTGTGTCAGCCAGACCTGAATCAAACCATACGCCGCAGAGGCGGTTGTGACAGCGTACAGAAAACCATCTGTACTGTTTCCCTGAAAGTGCTCGGAGATTGCATGCTTATGTGTTGATATGATGTGGCTTATGATCTCAAAACCGTATGCTCAACGGCTTCAACCGCTGGAACATGGGGTACGACGCATGGGAACACTGGGGCTGTTCACTATATCACACCGACTCTATTTATAACGTGAACGGCGTTCGCATGACGCTCGGCGAGTACCAGCAGTCTCAGAACGTGGCGCTCAAGAAGATGGACATTCAAATGGGCAGCTTCAATAACATGATTCTGGTGGACGACTGGATGGCCATTCAGTACGACATTATCACGACCAACCCTGAGACTGGTGAGGCCAAACCGGGTACAACGATGGAGTTTGCCCGCTTCGGCGATTACGGCGAGTTGGGCGCAAAGGTTGACGAAGGCTGGGGAGGTTCCAGAAACGAAAACTATGCCGGTATGCTGAACTTCCTGACCAAGGACGAACGCGCCGCGCAGGAGGCTTTCATGCAGGGCTTGATCGACACCGTTCTGCCCGTGACGGATGATCTGGAGGCAAAGTACCCCGTGGCGTATCCGACCACCATCGACACGGAACTGGGCAAGCAGATGAAAGCTGCCATTCTCAAGGACTTTGACGCATGGAACAGCGGCTGTGAGGCGTGGTCTGCATGGGCGGAGGAGTTTTATACAGGCAATGTTATGTATGACTATCGTGGCATGAGGTATGACCTCAACGGGCTGAAGGCCGCCATGCAGGACATGGTCGGGCATGAGCAGCGTGTGCGCATCAATAACATTCTTATCAACGCGGCCTGCGCCTGTTGTCCCGCTTGAAGGATAGGTTTTGTTGGGCGGCGAAGATTCTAATGTTCCTCTAATCTTCTTCTGTTAGCATGACACGGTGTAAATATCACTGAGAAAGCGAGCCCTCTTTTCTTCCACGGATGCGGAGAGGGTTCGCTTTCTCGCGGAGGTACAAATGAACCAAACATCCATTCTGGCGGCGGTGCTGACGCTGCTCGCGGGCATCGGCGTGTTCCTCGTCGCCTGCTCCACGATGAGCTCCAATCTGGAGGCGGCGGGCAGCAGCAAGCTCAAGGAGCTGTTTTCCAAGGCGTCCGGCAGCCGATTGCTGGGCGTCGGCATCGGCGCGCTCGGCACCGCTGCCATTCAAAGCTCCGGCGCGACGACGGTCATGGTGATCGGCTTCGTCAACGCGGGCATCCTCTCGCTGCGTCAGGCGGCGACCGTCATCTATGGCGCGAACATCGGTACGACCATCACCGGCCAGATCGTGGCGCTGGGCATGTTCGGCAAAAGCGCGATCTCCACTACGGTGTTGTTCTCCGCCCTCGCGGGAGTCGGCGCGTTCCTCGCCATGTTCGGCAAGGCGCAGCGGTGGAAAACGCTGGGCGGCATCCTCACCGGCTTCGGGATGCTGTTCGTGGGCCTTGACATCATGAGCGGGGCGATGGAATCCTTCGCGCAGCAGGACGCCGTGATCGCGTTTCTTGCCCGCATTGACAACGCGCTTTTGCTGGTGGCGCTCGGCGCGATCCTGACGGCGATCATCCAAAGCTCGTCTGTCATGACCTCCATCGCCATCACCATGGTGGTTTCCGGGCTCATCACGCTGGATCAGGGTATCTTCCTCACCATGGGCTCCAACATCGGCTCCTGCGTCGTCGCCATCCTCGCGGGCTTTTCCAGCTCACTGAACGCGAAGCGCACGGCGATGATCCATCTGACCTTCAACGTGCTGGGCGTGATCCTGTTTCTGCTCCTCGCGGCGGGGATCCGGCTCGCCACGGCGGGCGCGCTGAGCATGGGCGCGCTGTTTGCCGCCGCCCTCCCCGGCGCGCCGCAGACGCAGCTCGCCATGTTCCACACGGTGTTCAACGTGCTCACCGTCGTGCTGGTGCTGCCGCTGACCGACCTTCTGGTGCGGTATGTGGAGCGGCTGTTCCCCGAGCCGAAGGAACCGCGCCGAACCGGAAACGAGCCGAGACTCTACTATCTGGACGAGCACATGCTCCGCACACCGGCGATCGCCGTCGGGCAGCTCAAGCGTGAGATCGAGAACATGGCGGACATCGCCATGCGCAACTTCTCCCTTGCGCTGGATATGATCTGCTCGCTGGATTACGCGGCGATCGAGGAGTTTCGCGGCAACGAGGAAGAGCTGAACTATCTGAACAAAGAGCTGGTGCGCTACGCCGTCAAGCTGTCGGACAAGCGGCTCGCCCGCCGTGACCGCCTCTATCTGACCTCCACCTTCCGCACCGTTTCGGACTTGGAGCGCGTCGGCGATTACGCGGAGAACATCGTCGAATACGCCGACAGCCTCCGCGCCGCAAACGATCATTTCTCGGCGGAGGCGGTCGCGGAGATCGGTACGCTCAAGGGGCTTGTGGAGTCGCTGTTCCAACACGTCGTCAAAGCCTATGACAAGTCGGATCTAAAAGAGCTTTCCCTTGCCGATGCAGTGGAGGATCAGGTGGACGCATTTACCGCGCGCATGGCGGACAACCACGTCCGACGCTTGACGGACGGCGTCTGCACACCGAATGCCGGCGCGCAGTATTTGGAGCTTTCCTCCGACGCGGAGCGCGTGGCGGATCACCTGATCAATGTTGCGACAACCATTCGGAAATACAAATAACGGTAACTTGCGGCGCTCGGCGGAGCGCCGCTTTTGCGTTCACAATTTGTTTTCTCTTTTCTAATCCTGTTCTGATATTCGCCTGCTATGCTTACGCTGAACACAGGGGGAAGCCCCTGATCAAAGAGGTGAATATCGAAATGAATACAAAACGCATCGCGCTGATCCCCGCCTACGAGCCGGACGAACGGCTTGTTGCCTTGGCGGAGGAACTGGAGCGCGAAGACTTTGCGGTTGTAGTTGTCAACGACGGCAGCGGCGCGGACAGCGCGGACGTGTTCCGCGAAGCGGCACGCTGGGCGCAGGTGCTGACGCATCCCCACAACCGGGGCAAGGGCGCGGCGCTCAAAACCGGACTGCAATACATTGCGGCACATTTTGACGCGCCCTATACCGTGGTCACGGCGGACGCGGACGGCCAGCACAAGACGAATGATGTTCTGCGCGTCTGCGCCGAGGCGGAGTCGCACTCGGACAGCCTCGTGCTGGGAAGCCGCGGCTTCGACGGCGACGTGCCGCTGCGCAGCCGTTTCGGCAACGCGGTCACTCGCTGCGTCTACCGGCTGTGCAGCGGGGTGAAGGTTTACGACACCCAAACGGGCCTGCGCGCCTTTTCCGACGCGCTGACGCCGGCGCTGCTGGATATCGAGGGGGATCGCTACGAATATGAGATGAACGTGCTGATGGCGTTTGCGCGGCAAAAGCGGCCGATCCGGGAGGTGCGCATCGAGACGGTGTATCTTGAGGGCAATGCCTCGTCCCACTTCGACACGCTGCGGGACTCCTGGCGCATCTATCGCAATATTCTGAAATTCTCCGCCGCGTCGCTGTGCGGCTTTGCTGTGGACTATACGCTGTTCTGCGCGCTGAGCGCCGCTACGGGGCTGACGGCGGCGTCCAATGTTGCCGCACGGCTGGTCAGCGCCGCGGTGAACTTTACCCTCAACCGGCGCATGGTCTTTCACAGCGACGCGCCGGCGGGGCGCTCGGCGGCGCAGTACGCGGCGCTGGCGGCGGCGATCCTGCTCGCCAACACGGCGCTGCTGGAAGCGCTGAGCGCGGCAGGGCTTGCCGCGTGGCTCGCCAAGCTGCTCACGGAGCTGGCGCTGTTTTCCGCCAGCTATCTGGCGCAGAGCAAATGGATTTTCAAAAAGGAGCGTGTACAGTATGAAAAAGCATAAATGGGCGCTGGGCTTCAGCGCGTGCCTGCTGGCGTTCACGGTATTCCTCTCGCTGGATACCTTCGTGCTATCCAGCGCGTATCAGGAAAACGCCACGCAGATGAATACAGCGATGTTTGAGAGCGTAACGAGCGAAAAATCCGACGAGGATACGCAACAACCCGAAGCGGCGGCGGAGGACGCCGCGGACGCGGCGGAGCCGCAGGCAGAAACAGCGCCGCAAGAGAACACGGAAAACTCCGGCAAGAAGCACAAAGCCCGCAAGACGAGCGCGGAGGAACCTGTTCAGGAAACCTCGCAAGCACCCGTGGAAAGCTCTCCCGCCGTCTCCGCCGACAGCGCGGACGCGCGGACGTATCAGGATGAGAACGTCAGCGTCACGCTGACGGAGCAGACGGTGAACGGCACCGCCGTCTACGTGGCGGACGTGCAGCTTTCCTCGGCGGAATATCTCAAAACCGCCTTTGCAAGCGACACCTACGGCAAGAACGTCACGGCGAAAACCTCCGCCATCGCGGCGGCGCATGACGCGATCCTCGCCATCAACGGAGACTACTATGGCGCAAGAGAGCGGGGATACGTCATCCGCAACGGCATCGTCTACCGTGACAGCGCCGACAGCGCCGACGTGCTGTGCGTCTACGCGGACGGGACGATGGAGATCGTCGATCCCGAGACGGTCACGGCGCAGGAACTGGTCGAGCGCGGCGTGTGGCAGGCGTTCTCCTTCGGCCCCGCGCTGGTGGAGGACGGCTCAGTCAGCGTTTCCGAGGGCGACGAGGTCGGAAAGGCGAAGGCCAGCAATCCCCGCACCGCCATCGGCATGATTGACCCGCTGCACTATGTCTTTGTGGTCAGCGACGGGCGCACCGACGAGAGCGAGGGCTTGTCCCTCTATGAGCTGGCGCAGTTCATGCGGACGCTGGGCGTGGAGACCGCCTACAATCTCGACGGCGGCGGCTCGTCCACCATGGTCTTTCAGGGCGAGGTCGTCAACAACCCCACGACCTCCGGCAACAGCATCAAAGAGAGAGGAGTGAGCGACATTGTTTACATCGGATGAACACACGGTTTCCCTGCTCAAAACGGCGCTGGCGCACCTGTGCGCCGCCGTGTTCTGCGCCTTCTTCGGCGCGGTGTACGAACGCTTCAGCCATGAGGTATATTCGTATTGGATGCTCTACGCTTTCGCGCTGCCCCTGACGCTGGGCGCGCTGCCTCTGCTGAGTCTGGCGCTGTGGGGACGGACGCTCCCGGGGCGGGTGTCCCTCTGGCTGTGGAACGCCGGCATTGCCGCGCTGACCGTTGGCTGCATTTTCCGCGGCGTGCTGGAGATTTACGGCACCACCAACCGCCTGTGGGCGGCATACCCCATCGTGGGCGGCGCACTGCTGGCACTTGGGCTGGCTTCCTACCTCCTGTTCGGCTGGAAACGCAAAACGGAACGTGAAATCACGGTTCTGCCCGCGGCATAGTGAGGCGCGAAGATGATCCAAACGCTGGATTTTGCGGTTCTTGACCGGATACAGGCGTACTGCCGCTGTGAGCTGCTTGACATGCTGATGCCGAAGCTCACGCTGCTGGGCGAATACGGCGCGCTGTGGATCGCGCTTGCGCTCATCCTGCTTCTGCGCAAGCGCACACGCCAAAGCGGATTGGCGCTTTCCGCGGGGCTGCTGGGCAGCCTCTTGATTGGGAACCTGCTGCTCAAGCCCTTGATCGCGCGGCCGCGTCCATGCTGGATCAACGAGAGCGCGGAACTGCTGGTCGCTGCGCCGCAGGACTACTCTTTCCCGTCAGGGCACACGCTTTCCTGCTTTATTGCCGCGACGGTGCTGCTGCGCTATGATCGCCGGCTGGGCATCCCCGCGCTCGCCATTGCATGCGTTGTTGCCTTTTCCCGGCTGTATCTCTATGTTCACTTTCCTTCGGACGTGCTGGCGGGAGCGGCGCTTGGCGTGGTGATCGGCTGCTTTGCCGCATGGCTGACCGATCGGGTGTATGCCAGACGCTTGACGCGGGAGGAAGAAGCCCCTATAATTTTGTAAAAAGCCGAGGGAGGCGAGTGCGATGAAGCTGCTGATTGCCGAGGATGACGCGGATCTCAACGAGATCATTGTCAAAAAGCTGCGCGCCGAGGGTTTTGATGTGGATGCCTGCTTTGACGGCGAGGCGGCGCTGGAGCATATGCTTTACGCCGACTACGATGTGGCGGTGCTGGACATTATGATGCCGGTGCTGGACGGCGTAGAAGCGGTGCGCAGGCTCCGCGCCGCAGGAAATGCCACGCCGGTCATCTTCCTTACCGCGCGGGACGCCGTCGCCGACAAGGTGGATGGGCTGGACGCGGGCGCCAACGATTATGTGGTCAAGCCCTTTTCCTTTGACGAGCTGATCGCCCGCATCCGCGCGGTAGCGCGCACAGCGTCCGGCAATCCCTCCGCGCATCTGGCGTTGGATGATCTGACCCTCGATCTGCAGAGCCATATCGTCCGGCGCGGCGGTGAGGAGATCACGCTCACCGGCAAGGAATACGCGCTGCTGGAATACCTGCTCATCAACCGGGGCAGTATTCTCAGCCGTGAGAAGATCGTCAGCCACGTCTGGGGCTACGACTATGAGGGAGGGCTGAACGTCGTGGACGTGTATATGAACTACCTGCGCAGGAAGCTCGACGAGGGTCATGACAGGAAGCTCATCCATACTGTGCGCGGCATGGGCTACGTCATGCGGGAGGCAACATGAAGCGGCTTGATCTCAAAACGCGGCTCTCGCTGTGGTTTACGCTGATCCTGGCATTGATCTGCGCGCTGATGCTTGCCCTCGCCTTTGCGGTTTTCACGACCTATGACCAGCAGCGTATCCGCGATGAACTCATCGAAGCGGTGGAGGACGAGGCGGAGCGCATTGAGGACGGGCGCGATTATGCCGACGCTCTCGCCGCGGGCAGGGTGCGCGACGCGGATTTCCTGCGCGGCGACGTGCGCCTGATGATCTACGACGAGAACGGGACGCAGCTTGCGGGACTGTTCCCGCAAAACGAATTGGACACGCTGCCCTACGCGGATACAGAGCGCGTCGGGACCGTCACGACGGACGGCCGCGCGTATTATTACTACGACGAGTGGGTCAAGGTGCGCCGGGGAAATGATTATTGGGTGCGCGGCGTCACGGCGGCGGAACGGTCGCTTTGGAGCGCGCTGGACGGCCACCTCGCGCCGCTGCTGCTGCTCCCGCTGCTGCTTGCGCTGGCGTTTCTCGGCGGCTATTGGCTGACGGGGCGCTTCCTGCGTCCGATCCGCGACATCGGCCGCACGGCGGAGGCGATCCGCGAAAGCGGCGATCTGTCCCGGCGTATTCCCTACCACGACACGGGTGACGAGCTATCCGCGCTCACGGGGCACATCAACGGTATGCTCGAACGAGTGGAGCAGAACTTCAACGCCGAGCGGCAGTTTGCCTCCAACGCCTCCCACGAGCTGCGCACGCCGGTATCCGTCATCCTCGCCCAATGCGAGTACGGCATCGAGAACGCCCAGACGGCGGACGAGCTGCGCGAGGTTGTCGCCGCCATACAAAAACAGGGCGGGCGCATGTCCCGCCTGATCGAAACGCTGTTGCTGTTCACCCGCATGGAACAGAGCACCGAGCGCTACCGGCGGGAGCCGACAGACATCAGCGCGCTGGTGCGCTCCGCCTGCGCAGACCACGCGCTGATCGCGGAGAAAAACATTACGCTGCGCTGCGAGACGCCCGACGGCGTGACGGGGCGCGTCAACGCCGAGCTGTACCGCTTGCTGCTGGACAATCTGGTGAGTAACGCGATGCGGTACGGTCGGGAAAATGGCCATGTAGACGTGTCGCTGGCGCGGCGCGGGGAAAATATCGAGCTGACTGTCCGGGATGACGGCGCGGGCATCGCCGCGGAGGATCTGCCCCACATCTGGGAGATGTTCTACCGCGCCGACAAGTCCCGCAGCACCCGCGGCCTCGGCCTCGGACTGCCGCTGGTTCGGCAGATCGCGGCGTATCACGGCGGCACAGTGAGCGTGGAAAGCGAGCCCGGCAAAGGGAGCGAGTTTCGCGTGACGATGCCAGTTGGCGGAGCGGAATAAAGTTCATAAAATCCCGCCTTCAGGTTTCTGAAAGGCGGGATTTTCGCAAATGCCCAAAAGTTTACATTCCGTTCATTTTTTCTGTGCTATATTCTATAGGTTGAAGATCATTCCCATCCCCCGGAGGTATCACGTGGCTCATAGTTCTCATTTTACGCAGCATCTGCTCAGGGCCGTCGGGCTTTGCCTATGGGCTTGCCTTCTGGTCTTTGCCCTGCTGCATCGAAACGATATTTCTGTCGAGGCCATTCTCAATTATTCGCCTAGGAGTCCGGTGCTGACCGCCGCTTTCATCATGGGGCTGTTTGCGCTCAAAAGCGTCACCGTCTTTTTTTACTCCGGCCTCCTCTACATGGCGGACGGCCTGCTGTTCCCACTCCCCATAGCGATTCTGCTGAACATACTCGGAACCGTCGTTATGGTGCTGATCCCATACTGCACCGCGCACAGCTTCGGCTCCGAATACGCCGAGTCGCTTCTCAAAAAGCACCCGAAGCTCAAAGCGGTGGAAGCCCTGCGGCGCGGAAACGATCTTGCGTTCGCCGTTCTGCTGCGGAGCGTCAACATCGTCAACTTCGACATTGGGAGCATGTATATGGGCGCCGTCGGGCTTCGCTTGCCGCTTGTGCTGCTCGGCAGCGCGCTCGGCAAGGCGGCGGATATCGTGCTGTACCCCATCATCGGGGAAAACCTCGGCAATCCGCGCTCGTCAGCGTTCTGGGTAGCGCTCAGTCTGGATCTTTTGCTGTCCGTCATTACCGTATGGATCGCTGTACAAATGAAAAAGAGGAATACGATCTCATGAACAAGAACTACCGCGCGCAGGCAGGAAGCCATGCGTAAAAAACTATCCCGCCTGCTTTATCGCTTCATCCGCTTCTGGGTGTGGCTGTTTTATCCAAAGATGCGCGTTGTGGGCGCGGAAAACCTGCCGGACGAACCCTGCATCGTCGTCGGGAATCATGCCAAAACCAACGGGCCGATCTCGGCGGAGCTGTACTTTCCGGTGGAGCGATATACCTGGTGCAACGGGGAGATGATGCACCTGCGGGAAGTCCCCGACTATACTTATCAGGATTTCTGGTCGCACAAGCCGAAGTCGATCCGCTGGCTGTACCGCGTCACGTCGTACCTCATCGCGCCGCTGTCCGTCTGCATCTTCAACAACGCCAACTGCATCGGCGTCTATCACGACCTGCGCATCATGGGCACGTTCAAGGAAACCGTTGAGAAACTGCAAAGCGGCGCCAGCGTCGTAATCTTTCCGGAGCATGACGTGCCGCGCAACCATATCATTTGTGATTTTCAGGACCGGTTCATCGACGTGGCGCGGATATACCACAAGGAAACCGGCAAAGAGATCAGCTTCGTTCCTCTGTACATCGCCCCGCGCCTCCATTCGCTCCATTTGGGGAAGCCGGTGCGCTTTGACGCCTCCGCGCCGCTCAAGCAGGAGCGTGTGCGCATCTGCGAGGCCATGATGGACGGCGTCACGGAGCTTGCCCGCGCCCTACCGGAACATATCGTCGTTCCATACCCAAACATTCCGAAAAAGCAATACCCCACAAACAAGGAGTCCCCCGTCCATGAAGAAGCCCATTGTTGATTACCGCGAATTTCGCCTCTCCCGGCTCGGCGAGCCGCGCTTTTCCCACATCAAGCTGCTCGGCGGCTGGCTGGTCTATTTTACGCTCTATTTCCTCACCGAGAATCTCATTCCCGTCGAGCGCTGCCATGTGATCCACTGCGCACTGGACGATCTGATCCCGTTCAATGAGTATTTTGCGATCTTCTACTGCTTCTGGTATGTGCTGCTGGTCGGCTCGCTGCTCTACTTCTTTCTCTACGACATTCCCAACTTCAAGCGTCTGCAAACTTTTATCATGATCACGCAGGCCGCCGCCATGCTGATCTATATCGTCTATCCCAGCGTGCAGCTCCTGCGTCCTGAAACGATGCCGCGCGATAACTTCCTCTGCCGCGTCATGGCGTTCATCTACGCCTTCGATACGCCCACCGGCGTCTGCCCGTCTCTACACGTCGCGTATTCCATGGGGATCGTGGCGGTGTGGTGCAGAGATAAAAAGGCTCCGACTGGCTGGAAAGCATTCGTGATGCTCTCCGCCGTGATGATCTCCCTGTCTGTCGCCTTTGTCAAGCAGCATTCCGTGGTTGATATTTTCGCGGCAATTCCCGTCGGCCTGCTGGCGGATCATCTGGTGTTCGCCGTTCCAAGCCGCCAGCACCTTTGGCCAAGAAAACGTAAAAATGATTCGGTATCCGTTCACGGGTAACCAGATCAAGGCTTTGTCCCGCTGGGTGTCTGCAACGCGGGCGCGGCGCTGTGCCGCAGCATCAACCGCACCGAGATGACGCTGAAAATCTCGATCATTGCAAACGTCATCAACGTGGTGGGCAACGCCGTCGGCATTTTCGCGCTCCACGCCGGCGTGGCGGGCATCGCGTGGGCGTGGGGCAACGACGGCACCTTCGGCGGCAACATGACCGCCGAGACGCTGCGCCCGATCTTTGACACGGCCATGGAAAATGGCCTCAACCTCTGGGACACCGCCTACGCCTACGGCATGGGCACCTCGGAAAAGGAAATGAAGTAAGAAGGATAACCGTATGAAAAAGATCGTTTCGATTGTACTGGCATTGACCATGGTTTTCACGCTCACTATCCCCGCGCTGGCGTCGAACTACACAGACGTTGCCGACGGCGCGTGGTACGCCGAAGCGGTGGAGGCGCTGCGGGCGAAGGAAATCATGAACGGCGTGGGGAAGGGCAAGTTCGGCCCCGACGAGACCTTCACCCGCGCACAGCTCGCCACCGTGCTCTATCGCATGGCGGGCAGCCCCGCCGTCACGGGCGAGGACAGCTTCACCGACACCGAGAGCGGCACATGGTACGCCGACGCGGTGCTGTGGGCGTACCAGAACAAGGTGGTCAACGGCATGGACAACGGCCGGTTCGGCACGAACGATGCCGCCACGCAGGAGCAGTTGACCGTGATGCTCTGGCGCGACGCCGGTTCGTACAAGCTTGATCGCGAAAAGTACGCCTCGACCGAGGGTGTGGAAAATCAGGCGAGCGACTGGGCGTTCGACGCCGTGGTGTGGGCGAAGGCAGAGGCGCTGATTGCCGATCTGGACGCCTACGCGCCGACCAAGGCGGCAAGCCGCGCACAGGTGGCGGATATGGTCTATCGCTACATGAAGCTCAAGGAGCAGTTCGCAAACATCGACGCCGTCAGCGGCGCGACGCAGAAAGCGGACGAGCAGACTGCGCCCGCTGAAACGACCGGCAGCAAGGTGCTGGTGGCGTATTTCTCCGCCACCAACCACACCGCGGGCATCGCCAAGCACATCGCGGACGCCGCGGGCGCGACGCTCTATGAGATCAAGCCGGAGATTCCCTACACCGCCGCCGACCTCAACTATAATGACAGCTCGAGTCGCGCCACCCGCGAGCAGAACGACGATACGGCCCGTCCCGCCATCAGCGGCGCCGTGGAAAACATGGCGGACTATGACGTGGTGTTCCTCGGCTACCCCATCTGGTGGGGACAGGCGCCGAAGATCCTGTATACCTTCGTGGAGAGCTACAGCTTTGACGGCAAGACGGTCATTCCGTTCTGCACCTCCGGCAGCAGCGGCATCGGCTCCAGCGCGACCAATCTGCAAAAGAGCGCGTCCGAAGCGAGCTGGCTCGCGGGTAATCGCTTCAGCGGCGGCGCGTCGCGGGAGAGCGTCGTGAGCTGGATCAACGGTCTGGGACTGGAAATCGAGGCAAAGTAAGATGAAAAAAATTATTTCTTTGATACTGGCAAGCCTTCTCACGCTGGCGCTGACCGCCTGCGGCGCAAAGGAAACGCCGACGCAGGACGCTCCCGTACCTGCTCCGACGGAGGCAGCAGCGGAAACTCCCGCCCCGGCGGAGACGCCCGCCGCGCCTGTTGAGAATACCGCCGCGGAACCGCAGCAAACGGCGGAGGGCGGTGTGCTCGTCGCGTATTTCTCCGCCACCGGCACGACCAAGGGCGTGGCGGAGCGTCTGGCGAGCGCCGTGGGCGGCGACCTCTATGAGATCGTCCCCGCGGAGCCGTACTCCGACGCCGACCTCAACTGGAACGACCGGGAGAGCCGCAGCACAAAGGAACAGAATGACAAAAGCGCCCGCCCCGGCATCGCAAGCGAAACCCTCGACCTGAGCGGCTATGCCACCATCTACGTCGGCTTCCCCATCTGGTGGGGCGAGGAGCCGCGCATTCTGGACACCTTTGTGGAGAGCTACGATTTCTCCGGCAAGACCATGATCCCGTTCTGTACCTCCGGCGGCAGCGGCATCGGCAACAGCGGCAGGAACATGGAACAGCTCACGAGCGGCGCGACCTGGCTGGACGGCAAACGCTTTGGCGGCAGCGTCAGCGAGGATGAGCTGCGCGCGTGGGCTGACGGACTGAAATGAAGCGCATCGTTGACGCGGCGCTGACCGCGCTGCTGCTTTGCCTGATGGCGTATCAGGTGACGGGGGAGGCGCTGCACGAGTGGCTGGGCGTCGCCATGACGCTGCTGGTGATCGTGCACCAGTCCCTCAACCGCAGGTGGTATACCGCGCTGTTCAAGGGAAAGTACCCCGCCTACCGCGTCGCGGCGACGGCGCTCAATAGTTTGCTGCTCGCCGCATTTGCCTTGACCGCGTTCTGCGGCATGAGCATGAGCGGTCACGCGGTGCCGTTTCTCTACGGCATGACGAAGGTGTCCTTCGCGCGGCAGATGCACCTGTCCATGTCCCATTGGGCGTTTGTGCTCATGGGGCTGCACTTGGGCTTCCACATTCCCGCTATGGCGGCGAAGCTGGGTAAAAATGCGAAACGGGCGCTGACGGCGGCGTTCGCGCTCGCGGCGGGAGTGGGACTGTGCCTGTTCCTCCGCAGCGGGATGCCCGACTATATGCTCTTTCGCGTGCCGTTCGCGTTTCTGGACTACGACAAAGCGGCGGCGCTGGTGTTTCTCGAAAACCTGCTGATGCTGCTGTTTTGGGCGTTCGCGGGGGCGCAGCTCTCACTGCTGCTGCGCAAGCGCACGCTGCTGCCTGTTACGCTACTGTTGGCGTCCGTGCTGCTGGGGCTGGTGCTGAACATGACCGTCCCCGCGGACAGCGGAAACGACGCCCCGTCGTGGACGCCGCAGCCGGAGCAAATGGCAAATAACCCCGCTTCCGCAGCGACCGTAAGCGAACCGCGTCAGACGGCAGAGCCATCTGACGACGGCTTCATCAAACTTGAGAGTGGCACATTCTTAATGGGCAGCCCTGAAACCGAAAACTGGCACATCGACGACGAAACACAGCACGAAGTTACGGTGTCCGCGTTCTATATTGCTCCCTACGAAACCACGCAGGCGGAATACGCAAGTGTCATGGGCGAGAACCCCGGCACAGGACACGACATTGGCGAAGCTGAAAAACACGCTGCATCCGGTTTTTGAGCAGTTCGGCGTCAAGAAGGCGATTTTGTTCGGCCCTATGCCAGGGGACTTGCCACGCGGCGCACAACGCGGGTACGGGCGCGAAGTATACCAAGCCCCGCCGCCCGGTGGAGCTGGCGTACTGCGAGAGCTTTGCGACGAAGCAGGAGGCAATGCGCCGCGAGGCAGAAATCAAGCGCCTCACACGGCGGGAAAAACTGTCGCTGATTGAGGCGCGGAAAGGGTACGTGGTATGAAGAAATCCATCATCATACTCGCAGTTTTGCTGATTGGAGGAATGCTTGTGTTTGGCTATTTGAATCGTACACCGCAGTATCATGTCGACTACAGCGGGGACAAAGAGTGGTATGAGGGCGCAAAGGACTCATATCCGGCGGGCGCAGAGGTGACACTCTACTTCGACATGATTGCCACCGATACAAACTATACGTTCCTGCTGGATGACGAGCCGATCCAGGTCGACCATGAGAACGGAAAATTTGTGATTCGGTTTATCATGCCTGAGCACGACGTAACATTGTCGTGCCGCACCCGGAACACCATGTTGTATGAGCCATAAAAGACGTCGCATCCAACAAACCATCTTACCTTGCAGACAACCGGCACTCGCCGGTTCGAGTCCGACCACCAACGCCATGAAAAGCCTCGGAACCATACGGATTCCGAGGCTTTTTGTTTGTTTCCGAACTCTACGCCGCGTAGGTTGCCATTCCCGGCTCGCTGCGGTATCGTTGTGGCATAAGGAGGCGAGAAACCTATGAATCAATATGTGACCGGAGCAATGATCAAGCGTCTGCGTGAGAGCCGGAACCTCGCGCAGCAACAGCTTGCCGGGCTGCTGGGCGTCAGCGACAAGGCAATTTCCAAGTGGGAGACCGGGCGGGGTTACCCGGACATTTCGCTGATCGAACCGCTCGCCGCTGCGCTTGGCGTTTCGGTGATTGAGCTGTTTTCCGGGCAGAGCGTGACAAATGCCAACCGGGCGGCCAATATGCTGCGCTCGGCGCTGTATGTTTGCCCAATCTGCGGAAATGTGATACAGAGCACGGGCCAGGCGGTGGTCAGCTGCTGCGGCATCGTGCTGCCGCCGCTGGAAGCAGACCCGGAGGACGATGCGCATCGCCTGTGCATACAGCGCGTGGAGAACGAGTATTATGTGACGTCGTCTCATGACATGAGCAAGACCCATTACATCTCATTCATTGCGGCGGTGCGGGATGACGGGGTTGAGTTCAAAAAGCTGTACCCGGAGGGAAACGCGGAAGCGCGCTTTCAAATCAGCGGGACGCGGTATCTGCTCTACTATTGCAATCGCCACGGATTGTTTTGTTGCTTTTTTTCGCCGTCTGGGGTATGCTGATGATGCTTTTACAAGGGAGGGTGAGCCATGGACTATAAACGCGTCGACGCCGGCGGTATTACCTGTTTAGAACAGATGGACGGCACCGACTGGCAGTGGGGCTTGGACTACACCAGCGGCGACCTGTACGAGGCGGAGGAGCTGTACCGGGACGGGCACCTGATCCGAAAAAACCGTTTGGTATTCGCCCGCTGTCCGGAGCCGCGTCTCTATGAGCCAATCGCGGCGCGGGAGGGGCAATACTTCGGCCGCCCCTGCTTTGACGGCGGAAACGTCTACGCGCTGCTGGTGGATTTTCCACAGCGGGAGATTTTGATTTATCGCTGCGCGGCGGATATGGAGTCGGCGGAGGTCGCCGTGTGCCTGCCGCTGGACGCGGTACCGGACTGCTACAATCTGATGCTCCACGGCACGCCGCTGACGCTCACGCGGCACAGTCATACGGAGTTCCAAATCGTGTGGCCGGAGCGGAGCACCCTTGCCATCGACCTCACGGAGACGCTGGACTCCCGGAACGGGGATGAGCTGATCTTCTCCAAGTGGTACGAGGACCCGGACTACCGTGAGGAACTGGTCGTCCGCCGCTATCCCACCGGCGAGGTGCTGGAGCGTGCAAACGGCACGCTGATGACGATGCCGGACGGACAGAGATGGCTGTTTACATGAATGGCATCAAAAAGACAGAACAGGAGTGTAGAAATATGAGCATTACGCTGGACAAGAAACTGGGCTTCGGCGCTATGCGCCTGCCCCTGACCGACCGCGAAAATCCCAAGAGCATCGACCTTGCGCAGTTCCGAGAAATGGTCGATCTGTTTTTCGAGCGCGGCTTTCGCTATGTCGACACCGCCTACCCCTACCACGACGGTTATTCCGAGGAGGCGGTGCGGCAGTGCGTTGTCGAGCGATATCCGCGCGACAGCTTCCTGCTGGCAGACAAAATGCCGATTTTGCAGGTCAAATGCCCGGAGGATTACGACCGCTTCTTCGCCGAGCAGCTCCGCCGCTGCGGCGTGGAGTATTTCGACGTGTATCTGCTGCACAATCTGGGCCGCGACCGCTATCCGAATACGGAGCGCTTCGGCGGTTTTGATTTTCTGAAGCGGCTGAAGGAGAGCGGGCGGGCGCGGAACATTGGCTTTTCGTTCCACGATGATGCGCAGACGCTGGATCGCATCCTCACCGAGCATCCTGAAGTGGACGTGGTGCAGCTGCAAATCAACTATCTGGATTGGGACGGCGCGGTGGCGCAGTCGGGACGCTGCTACGAGGTGGCAAAGCGCCACGGCAAGGACGTGGTCGTCATGGAGCCGGTCAAGGGCGGACAGCTCGCGCAGTTGCCCGACACGGCGATGAAACTGTTTGCAGACTTCTACGGTCAAGGCGCGCCCTCGCCCGCGAGCCTCGCCATCCGCTACGCCGCGTCGCTGGAGCGGGTCAAGGTAGTGCTCAGCGGCATGAGTACGCCGGAGCAGGTGGGGGACAACACGGACTATATGCGGGAGTTTGCCCCGCTCTCCGCCGAGGAGCACAAGCTGGCGGAACAGATCGCGCAGGAGCTCAAACGCGCCATCAAGGTGCCCTGCACCGGTTGCCGCTACTGTATGGAGGTGTGCCCGCAGAGCATCGCCATCCCCGACTACTTTGGGCTTTTGAATCTGCACGCTGTCACAGGGAAAAAGACCAACATGTACTATGAGCGCTACTCCATGAACCACGGCAAGGCATCGGAATGCCTTAAGTGCGGCTTATGCGAGAAGAACTGCCCGCAGCATATCGCCATCCGTGACATGCTCGAGGAGTTTGCCGCGCTGTATGAAGGCTGAACAAAGCCCTCCGCCATCGGCGGAGGGCTTTGTTGTTTTTTGCTCAGCGGAAGCTCTTGGCCCAGTTGACCAGTGAGTTTTGCCAGATGTTTTCGCGCACGTCCTTGCGCATCTGATCGGTGACGGGGCCGTTCTTTGCCATTTTTTGCAGGATCACCGCCTGTAACTGTTCCACAGTCATCTGCTCGTAGGGGATGTCCGGGATGGTCACGGATTCAGCAACCGGCTTTTCGGCAGGAACGGCGGGCTTTTCGGACTCGATCGGTTTCGGCGGGGTGAAGCTGGCGGCGTTGACGGCCTCGGCGGGTTTCGAGCGCTGCGTATCCGCGGGCACAAACACGTCGCCGCCGCAGGCGTCCAGCCGGATGTCCAGCCGCCCGCTGTGGGCTTCGATGCGCGCACCGCTGAGCAGCCCAAGGTAAGCGCCGTCGGACGCGGGCACATTGACGTGCGCCTCGTTTTCATCATTGTTGACCGCGACGATCAGGCTGCCGCGGGCGTAGGAGAACTGCCGGTTGGTGAGGCACAGCTCGCGATAGTCGCCCCACGCCAGCTCCTGGACGTGCTCCGCGTGCAGCTTGCCCAGCGCCGCGATCAGCTTTGTGCAGGGATTGTTCTCGTAGTCCCCGGCGCGCTCCACCAGGTCGATGTACGGGCGCAGGGAATCGTCGCTGTGGCGCTCTTTGCGGCCCTCGATGCCGAACTCACTGCCGTAGTAGACCGAGGGGATGCCGGGCAGGGTGTAGAGCAGGATGTGGACAGGCAGGAAGTGCGATTTGTTGTTCAGCTTGGTGTAGATGCGTTCCACATCGTGATTGTCCACGAAGTTGTAGAGCTTGATGTCACCGCGCAGCATGTCGTTGGTGCGACGGATGGTGTGGGCAATCTCGAAGTAGTTGTGATCGTTGTGACCGCTGTAGAGTCCCTTGTGGAGCGTGTAGTTGGTGACGCTGTGTAGCGTGTGGGCATTGGCCCAGCGGGAGTAATCGCCGTGGATGACTTCGCCCATGAGCCAGAAGTCGGGCTTGACCGTGTCGGCGGTCTGACGCAGCGCCTTCATGAACTCAAAGTCCAGCACGTCGGCGGCGTCGAGGCGGATGCCGTCCACGTCAAACTCGCTGACCCAAAAACGGATCACGCCGCAGATATAATCCCGCACGGCGGGATTCCTCTGGTTGAGCTTGACGAGCAGGTTGTAGCCGCCCCAGTTGTCGTAGGAGAACCCGTCGTTGTACTCGTTGTTGCCCCAGAAGTTGACGTTGCAGTACCAGTCGCGGTACGCCGATCCCTCGCGGTTTTGCTGAATGTCTCGGAACGCGAAAAAGTCGCGGCCGGTGTGGTTGAACACGCCGTCGAAAATGACCTTGAGACCCGCGTTGTGGCATGCTTTGACAAAGGCGGTCAAATCCTCGTTGGTGCCGAGGCGGGAATCCAGCTTTTTGTAGTCCGTCGTCTCATAGCCGTGCCCCACGGACTCAAAGAGCGGGCCGATGTACAGCGCGGTGAACCCCAACTTTTTGAGGTGGTCGATCCACGGCAGCAGCGTGTTCAGCCGATGTACCGGCTCACCATAGCCGTTCTGCTTGGGCGCCCCGGTCAGTCCGAGAGGATAGATGTGATAGAATACCGCTTCGTCATACCATGCCACGATGTTCGTCCTCCTTGCAGCGATTTGACCATATTATAGCAAGATGGATCAATGTATTCAAGAGTTTTGCACAACAGACGGCGATTTGACAGCCATAGTATAATAGTCAAGGATTTCAAAGAATAAGGGGCAAGACGATGGATCATAACATTCTGTACGGCAAAAAGTGGGCCGTCTGCGGCGACAGCTTTTCAAACGGCGACTTCAAGGGCGGCAGTGAGCCAATCTTCGAGGATGGTCCCTTCGCAGGACAGCGCAAGACCTACGGATACCTGATTGCCGCGCGCAACGGGATGCGCGTGCAGCACCTTGCCGTGGGCGGCATGACGATGGCGACGCCGTCGGACGAGGAGTTCACGAACACCTTTTCCGGCGGGCTGTACAAGACCATCGACGCTGACGCGGATTACATCACGCTGTATTTCGGCATCAACGACAGCCACCACCGTCCCAAGTCCACCGGCGACGACGGTGAGATCAAGAAGGGCGTCATCCGTCTCGGCGAGATCGAGGACACGGCGATCGACACCTTTTACGGCGCGTGGAATACGGTGCTGGACTATCTGATCACGCACCACCCTTACGCGCACATCGGCATCCTCGTTTCCAACGGCTGCGAGACCGACGACTACCGCAAAGCGGAGATCGAACTCGCGAACCGCTGGGGCATCCCGTACCTCGACCTCAACGGCGACGCACGCACACCGGTGATGGGACGCTCCACCAACGAGGCGATCCTCAAGTCCGTGCGCGACCATCGCACGAAGCTGTTCGCGGTGGACCCGCCGCGCAACACCCATCCCAACGCCGCGGCGCATGAATACGAGAGCTGGTTTATCGAAAACTGGCTGCGGTCGCTGTAAATTTGTATGATTATCGGTTGCGCAACCCAATATTTTGTGTTACGATGCCATTTGAATGCAATGGATCTGGAAAAAAGTGAGGTTATCAGGCGATGAAGCATTATGACGTGATTTTGATCGGCGCCGGCCCCGGCGGCATTTTCTCCGCGTATGAGCTGTGCCGGAGGCGGCCGGAGCTGAAGATTGCCGTGTTTGAGCGCGGCGGCGAGTTGAATTCCCGCAAGTGTCCCATCGACGGCAAGAAGATCACGAGCTGCGTCCACTGCCCGACCTGCGCGATCATGAACGGCTTCGGCGGCGCGGGCGCGTTTTCCGATGGTAAGTACAACATCACCAACGCCTTCGGCGGCACGCTGTATGAATACATCGGCAAGGAGACGGCGCTCGAGCTCATGCGCTATGTGGACGAGATCAACGCTGCCCACGGCGGCGGCAAGACCAAGCTCTATACCACCGCCAGCAGTTCGCTCAAGACGCTGTGCCTGCAAAACAACCTGCACTTGCTGGACGCCTCGGTGCGTCACCTTGGCACGGACATCAATTTCGAGGTGCTGACGAACCTCTACGATGCGCTCCGCGACAAGGTGGATTTCTATTTCCGCACGCCCATCGCGTCCGTGATGAAAGCCGGAAGCGGCTTTGTTGTGAAAAGCGAGAACGGCGACGAGTACGACGCGCCGTACTGCGTCATCTCCGTGGGACGCAGCGGCAGCAAGTGGATGGAGACGGTCTGCGCCGACCTCGGCATCGGCACCAAGTCCAACCGCGTTGACCTCGGCGTGCGCGTGGAGCTGCCCGCGGCGGTGTTCCAGCACATCACCGACGAGGTCTACGAGAGCAAGATCGTCTACAAAACCACCAAGTATCAGGACTTGGTGCGCACGTTCTGCATGAATCCCCGCGGCGCGGTGGTGAATGAAAACACCAACGGCATCGTGACCGTCAACGGCCACAGCTATGAAGACCCCGCCAAGCAGACGGAGAACACCAACTTCGCGCTGCTGGTATCCAAACACTTCACCGAACCGTTCAAGGATTCCAACGGCTACGGCGAGAGCATCGCGCGGCTCAGTAACATGCTCGGCGGCGGCGTCATTGTGCAGCAGTTCGGCGATCTGATCCGTGGCAGCCGCAGCACGCCGCGGCGTATGAGTAAGAGCTTCATCACGCCGACGCTCAAGGCGACGCCCGGCGATCTGAGCCTTGTGATGCCCAAGCGCATTTTGGACGGCATCATCGAGATGATCTACGCCCTGGACAAAATCGCCCCCGGCACCGCCAACGACGACACGCTGCTCTACGGCGTGGAGGTCAAGTTCTACAACATGGAGGTCGCGCTGGACGAGAACCTGCAAACCTGCCATCCGGGCCTGTTCGTCATTGGCGACGGCAGCGGCGTGACCCACTCGCTGTCCCACGCCAGCGCCAGCGGCGTGTACGCTGCGCGGTACATCGCGGAGCATATGTAACAATCCAATACGGGAGGAATTGCCATGGAACCGAGAGCATTGCTGGACGCGCTCCATGTCGCGGAGCGGCTGAAGGATACCCCGCGCCATTGCTACACCTCCGGCGGACGGCGCGAGAGCGTCGCGGAGCACAGCTGGCGCATCACACTGATGGCGTATCTGGTCAAGGACGAGTTTCCCGAGGCGGATATGGATAAAGTCATCCGTATGTGCATCATCCACGATCTCGGCGAGTGCTTCACCGGCGATATCCCGACCTTCCGTAAGACGCAGGCGGATGAGGACACGGAGGAGCGGCTGCTCTACCAATGGGTGGACTCCCTGCCGGCGCCGTATTGTACGGAGCTGCGTGCGCTCTATGCCGAGATGGCGGAGCGCAAGACGCTGGAGGCGAAGATCTACAAGGCAATGGACAGCCTGGAGGCGGTCATTCAGCACAACGAGTCTGACATCGGGACGTGGGAGGATCACGAATACGATCTCAACCTCAACTACGCCTGGGACAAGGTGGAGTTTTCTCCCTATCTGACCGCTCTGCGGCAGGCGATCCGCGAGGACACGGAATCGAAAATCGAAGAAGAAAAGCGTGAATAAAAACAATCGCTGCGGCGCCCAGCCGCAGCGATTGTTTTTGCCGTCACCGAAAGAGTGCGTCTGTGTCGTAATCAATGAAGTGGGCCTCATCACGCATCAGGATGACGACATCCGGCTGATAATCGTTGATGTAATCCTGAAGCGACTGCTCGCCGTAGAAGCGAAGATCGAGCGAGCGCGTTTCGTTGAAAGAGGCATAGAGCAGTGTTTCCACCGCGTTTGTGTAGGATTCGCCCACGAGCAGAACGTTCGGCAGTTCAGGGCGATCGGTTTGGATGATGGTTTCGCCGATGTCACCGCCCATGAAAACGCTGTAACCTGTCGGTTCCTCCGAAGTCGGAGGAAGGCTGAACAGCGATGGGGCAACCTCGACGCCGTTATCGAAGCGCCGGAAGGGGATCGCAACCGTTGCTTCGGCGTAAGTCAAGTGCTCGTCCGTCGGGTACAGGCCGTAGAGCATACGGTTGCGTGAACCGAGCATGGGGTTGGACAAGGTGACGAAGGTCAAGTCTTCCTCGCGCAGGATCGGAAGTGTCAGGCCGGTGCGGAGGCTGATCTCGTCCATCAGCATCTGATAGGTGAGCAGTGCGCCGCGGATCGTGTGGTGATGGTCAGTGGTGAAGTAATACCCGCTCGGATGCCCCATTTGAGCATAAACCGCCGTCATGTCGACATACGGGATGGAGCGATCCGAAAGGGCCTGTGCCCATGCGGACTCCAGCGCGGGGAAGAAGTCCCGCCCGTGTTCCAGATATGCGGGATAGCTGTCGGCATAATACCCGACCTGCGCCGGAACCCCGACATAGAAGAACTGCCCGCCATGATCGGCAATATGCGCTTGCAGCGCCTGAAACTGATCGGCGACATCCGCAACAGAGCGCTCGATATTGACACTGTCCCAGTTTCCGAAGGGATAATAGGGAAGCAGGACGTTTTCCGCCACCACAACCTGATTGACCACGGGCTGACGCAGAAGATTCATGCGCAGCAGCGTATCCTGCCGGATCAGCTGGTCACGGCCTGCCGCACGGTCGAGCAGGTAGGCCTCCCAGTCGGAGAACCAGCTGCCGTCCCGGAGGCTCTCGCCTGTCAGCGTCGGAGCCTTTTCCAGCGATCTGTTCTCAATCGAGGAGTAGTTTTTTTCCCTGCCATGCCAGACCGTGATGAGCAACACCGACGCCAGAAATGCGGAAAACAGGAAAATGAACGAAATGTTTGCAATCCTTTTCATCTGCCCGCCTCCCTAAAACCGAAAATAGATAAAGGGATTGAAGCTGGAGGTCAGGAGCCTTTCGTACGACAGGGCGAGCAGGCCCAGCGCGACAAGACGCGGCCCCCAGAGCAGCACAACGCGCGCGGCAAAGTGATCCTGCCGGCGGCGCAGAAACGCTCCGATCCAGAGCTTCCACGGCAGGCAGGCGAAGACGGCGAGAAGCAGGACGCAGCCATATTCCGCGAAATAGTACTGTGTGCGCCCATCGGTGAACGCGGCGCCGCCGAACATGACTTTGAGGAACGCGAGGGCGTGGCATGCGCCGTTTGCGCGGAACAGCACCCAGCCCAGATTTACAAAAAACAGCGCGTAGAGGTGTCCCGACGCGGGATGCCGTTCCAACGGTTTTCCCCAAAGGAAATGCTCGCCGATCAGCAGCGCGGCGTAGTACAGCCCCCAGAGCACAAAGTTCCATGCCGCCCCGTGCCAAAGACCGGTCAGGAACCAGACGATGAGCAGATTGACGATTTGACGCCTTGTTCCGCGCCGGTTCCCGCCGAGCGGGATATAGACGTAGTCGCGAAACCACGAGGAGAGGCTGATGTGCCAGCGCCGCCAGAAATCCGTCAGCGAGCGGGCGATGTAGGGATAGCGGAAGTTCTCTGGAAACCGGAAGCCGAAGATCTGCCCCAGCCCGATGGCCATGTCGCTGTAGCCGGAAAAGTCAAAGTAGATCTGAAGCGTGTAGCTGATGGACCCCAGCCACGCAAGGGCGACGGTGAGCTGGTCTGTCGGCGTCTGATAGACCGCGTCGGCAATCAAGCCGACGCCGTTGGCGATCACCAGCTTCTTGGCGAGGCCGAACAGAAAACGCACACAGCCGCAGACAAAGGAATCCGCCGATTCCGCGCGGCTTGTGATCTCGCCTGCAATCGTTGTGTAGCGAACGATCGGGCCGGCGACCAACTGCGGAAACAGCGAGATGTAGAGCGCGATGTGCAGGGGATTTTTTGCCGGTTGCGCATCGCCGCGGCTGACGTCCAGCACATAGCTCATGCCCTGGAAGGTGAAAAAGGAAATACCGATGGGCAGCACCACGTCCGGGCGGACGACCGGAATGCCAACAGCGTTGAGCGTGTCTGCTGCGAAATTGGCGTATTTGAACCATCCCAGCAGCAGAAGATTCAGCCCAAGCGTGGCAGCCAGCCAGAGCCTTCGGTGCTTTCTGCCCGGCGCAACCAGCAGGCCGCCGCAGTAGTTGATGGCAATCGAGGCGAGCATCAGCAGCAGATATTTCGGCCCGCCATAGCCGTAGAAAAACAGGCTGAACGCCAAAAGCAAACAATTCCTGACGCTCCGATGCTGCGCGGGAATGAGAAAGTACAGCATCAAGAGCGCCGGAAGAAAGAGAAATATGAAGTTGAAGCTGGAAAAAACCATGCCCGCGCTCAGGCGAGGAAGCCCTTGAGGATGCGGTCTTCCGCTTCCTCTTCGGTAAGTCCGAGCGTCTGCAGCTTGAGCAACTGGTCGCCGGCGATCTTGCCGATGGCGGCCTCGTGGATGAGCTGCGCTTCGGTGCTGTTCGCCGTGATGGCGGGGACGGATTCGATCTTCGCGCTGCCCATGATAATGGAGTCGCACTGGACATGCCCGAAGCACTTGTCATTGCCCACCACAATGGGGCGGAACACCTGGCGGCTCTCATCCTGCGCAACGGAACGGGAGATCACACGACCCTTGGAATCCTCACCGTCGAGTACGATCTCCATGTCGCTCTCGGCGAGCTGCTTGCCATGGGTCAACAGACGCTCTGTGATGAGTGCCTCCGCGCCCTTGCCGCAGACGATCTTGGTGTAGCGTTTGGTGGAGTCGATGCCGCGGATCTGCACGGTCTCCATCGTGATCGTCGCGCCCTCGTCGAGGTACACGACGGTCTGCGGGTTCATGATGTTGGTGCCGGTACCGTCGCCCTCGCCGTAGTGCTTCTCGGCGTAGCGGACGTGGGAGTTTTTGCCGATGTGGAAGGTGTGCACGCCATCGTGGCGCGCCTCGTCACAGCCGGAGTTGTGGATGCCGCAGCCCGCGACAATATCCACGTCGCAGTTTTCACCCACATAAAAGTCATTGTAGACCATCTCGGCGTAGTCGCTCTTGCTGATGACGACGGGGATGAAGCACTTTTCATCCTTTGTGCCGTCGAGAATGCGGATGTCGATGCCCTGTTTTCCGTCGGTACGGGCGTCGATTTTGATATGCTCGGTGCTCTGGCGCGCTTCGCAGCCGCCGTCCTTGCGGATGTTCAGCGCCCCGACGGGCTTGCCGGTGAGGTCGGCGATCTTCTCCAATAAACGCTGGTCGACTTCGGTGATCATTTCGCCGCCTCCTTTCTTGTCAGCACGGGGCAGGAGCCCATGGTGTCCGCCATGATCATGGGGAACACCTCCTCGGCGCTGCCGCGGTAGCGCAGCTCGCCGCCACCCACCACGATGATCTCATCCGCGAGGCGGATGATGCGCTCCTGGTGGGAGATGATGATCATGGTGGCGCTGTGGGTACGGTGAATCTCTTCAAAGGTCTCTGTCAGCCGCGCAAAGCTCCATAGGTCGATGCCCGCCTCCGGCTCATCGAAGATCATGAACTCGCTGCCCCGGGCGAGGAGCGACGCAATCTCAATGCGTTTGACCTCGCCGCCGGAGAGGGACGTGTCCACCTCACGGTCAAGATAGTCGTTGGCGCAAAGGCCCACCTGCGTGAGATAGCGGCAGCACTTGTCCTTGGACAGCTTGTCGTCGCCGGAGGCGATGGTCAGCAAATCGCGCACCGTGATGCCCTTGAAGCGCGGCGGCTGCTGAAAGCCGTAGCTGATGCCGAGACGCGCGCGCTCGGTAATATCAAGTCCGGTGATGTCCTTGCCGTTGTAGATGATCTGGCCGCCGGTGGGTGTGACAAGACCCATGATGATCTTGGCCAGCGTCGTCTTGCCGCCGCCGTTAGGGCCGGTAAACACCACCAATTCGCCGTCGGGAATGGTGACAGATACGTCGTTCAGAATCGTCTGCTCCGTCCCTGCGTCGGAAACGGTATACGAAATGTGCTTGAGTTCCAGCATAAAATGCTCCTTATTTGACAGTAATACCTATATTGTTGGTCGTCTTTCTTAATATAGCAAGTTTTCCGAAAAAAATCAATGCTCCCAGCATAGAATGGAGAAGAAATTGGCAAAGCGTGGGAGGAAAGCTATGGAAATGGACTATCGTGAGTGTGATCGGATTTGGCAGCGGGTATCGCCGGAGCTGAATCCCTACCCCGAGATACGCGCGGCGCAAAACCCCTGCTGCATGGGCGATGCCGCACGGGGTGAGACAGAGGTGCTGCGGGGATTCCTTCGCGACGAGCTGGCGGATGCGCAGACCTACCGTTACCTGGCGGCGCATGCGCCGTCCCGGGAAGGTTTCCGGCTGATGCGAAGCCTTGCCGCGGACGCGGCGTCGCGGGTCAAGACGCTGCAATCGGCGTACTATCTCATCACGGGCAGTACCTACGAAGTGACTGTGGTCCTCCCGCCGCAATCGCGGCTTAAATGGTGCGACCGGCTGCGGGAGCGCTATCACGCCGCGGCCTGCGCCGGCTTCAACTATGCCCGCGCGGCGGAGCAGACGACGGACGTGTGTCTCAAAAAGTTGCTCGCCGGGCTGTCCGAGGACGCATACCACGCCGCGGAGCAGCTGCGCCGAGCGCTGGAGCGGGCGCTGTAATGAAACAATACCTGAGATGCAGGGCGGATCGTGAGATCTGCCCTTTTCATGTGTTGAGGAAAACGAGAAATAAAAATACAATACTAGAATAAATAATTTTAAATCTAATATTGACAAGAAGATAAAATTATGATATCTTGTAAACAAAGGAGGGATACTGATGACTGCAATTATGACAAAGTGCCCCGCGTGCAGCGAAACCCTGACGGTGAAAGTACTGCAATGCCCGAGTTGCGGATTGGAGCTAAAGAATGACTTTGAATTAAGTCCGTTTGACAAGCTTGGTGTAGAACAGGCTGCTTTCCTGCGAACCTTTTTAAAATGTCGCGGAAACCTAAGCCTATTACAAAATGAATTGGGAATGTCCTACCCGATGGCGAAGAGAAAACTGTCTGATTTGTTGGTTGCGTTGAATCTGGAAACAACAGAGGATGAGAACTGTCAGGAGGAAATCGATATGACAAACTGGTATACAGATCGGGAAAGTACAAAAGCATCAGAGATCATCAAGACGAAACTAAAGGATAATGGCGGATGGGCGATCGTTCATTCGATTACAGGGATTCCGTATGAAATCACGGCGGAGCCGGACGGCGAGTCTTTCTCAACTGAGGCGTTGCCGGTAAAACCGAACTATACTTATAAAGTGTTTGATGACATTGTGGACTTGCTTCGGTCGCAAGGCGGCAAAGCCAAAAAAGGAATGGGCCGGAACGCAAAACTGGGGGAGCCTGGTTGCGAAGAAACCACGGTTGTCGGTGCGATAGCAAAGAATTACGCGGGGAAACGTGATGGTGAATCGGTTTATGATCCGGTGTTTGTGCTTGCTGCTGTCTTGGAGTGGGCGGGTATTGCTCATAACGAGAGGGGCTACTTGGAGCTGACGGCGGATTATTTGAGCCGCCTCTGACGCTACATGAGGACAGAAAGATGTTGACTTGGGTCGGCCTGTTTATATACGGCTTTTTTAGGGGATTGTTGAGAAGAAAGTGGTAAATATTGAAAAAGCACCTTGCTTCATATAAGCAAGGTGCTTTTATAACAGATGGTTGCTCGCCCTTATTCAAAGCTGATGATGTAGTAATACACGGGCTGTCCGCCGGAGAGGACGCTGACCTCTGCGGAGGGCAGCTTGTCGGAGAAACAGGAGGCGTCGTGCTCCGCCTCGGCGGGATCGACGTCCTCGCCGTAAAAGACGTTGATGAACTCGGCGTTCTGCTCCTTGGCGACATCGGAGAGCTTCTCCAACAGCACCGAAATGCTCTTGTCCACGCCGAAGAGCTTGCCGCCCAGCAGCGCGAGGAAGTCGCCCTCGTGGATCTCCGCGCCGTCAAACTCGGAGTCGCGGGCGGCGTAGGTGATCTGCGCGGTGGTGACGTGCTGCGCCGCGTCGAGCATGGCGGCTTCGATGGACGCCGCGTCGCCGTCGAGATCCACCGCCATCATGGCGGAGATGCCCTGCGGCACGGTCGTCGTCGGGATGACGACGATGTTCTTATTGGTCAGGCCCACACACTGCTGTGCCGCCATGATGATGTTCTTGTTGTTCGGCAGCACGAACACCGTGTCGGCGTTGGCGCGTTCGATCTCCTTGAGAATGCTCTCAGTGGAGGGGTTCATGGTCTGACCGCCGCTGATGACGCCGTCCACGCCCATGTCGCGGAACACCGCGGCGAGACCGTCACCCGCGCAGACTGCGATGAAGCCGTAGGGCTTGCGCTCCTCCGGCTCGGCGGGGGCGACGCCGGCGGAGCCAACATAGCCGTCCGCCATATCGTCGTCCTCCAGCTCATCGGCGGAGATGGTCTTGCGGCCAGCAGCCATATCCTCCTGCTGGATGCGCATGTTCTCGACCTTGGCGACCTCCAGGATGCCGTATTGCTGCGCGGCGTTGAGGGCGTCGCCGGGAATGTCCGTGTGGACGTGTACCTTGAACATGTCGTCGCCCTCGCTGATGACGATGCTGTCGCCGATGGAGTTCAGGTACTCGCGGTAGGGCTGGAGATTGGGGTTGCCCTTGGTGCGGACGATGAACACCGTGTCAAAGGTGAAGGTGATGTCCTCGTCGCCCACCTGAGCGAAGTCCGCCTTGTCACGGGTCTCGCCGTTCTCGCTCAATTCCGGCAGCTTTTCACCGCGGAGGCTGGAGAGCATGCCGTTTAGTATAATAAGGAAGCCCTTGCCGCCCGCGTCCACGACGCCGGCACGCTTCAAAACGGGGTTCATGTTGACAGTTTCCTTGAGCGTTTCCTCACCTTGACGGATCGCGTGCTCGAGGACATACTCCACGCTGTTGTTCTCCTCGGCGGCGTGCATGGCCGCGTCCGCCGCGAGGCGCGAGACCGTGAGGATCGTACCTTCAGCGGGCTTCATTACCGCGTTGTAGGCGGCGGCAACGCCCTCCTGTAGCGCGGCGGCAAACATGCAGCCATCCGCCTCGTAGAGTCCCTTGAAGCTCTTGGAGACGCCCCGGAACAGCAGCGAGAGGATCACGCCCGAGTTGCCGCGCGCGCCGCGCAGCATGGCATTTGCCGCGATGGAGGAAACCTCCTCTACCGTCTTGGGCTCTTTTTTCTTCAGCTCTGTCGCCGCAGTCTGAATGGTCAGGCTCATATTGGTGCCCGTGTCGCCGTCCGGCACAGGGAATACGTTCAAATCATTGACGCTTTGCTTCGCCGCAGTCACGGAGACAGCGCCGAAGAGCAGCATCTCTTTGAAAACAGCTCCTGTAATGGTATCATGCATGAGAAGTGTTTCCTCCTACAAAGTGATGCTGTCGACGCACACGTCGACGCTGCGGATGCGAACGCCGGTGTCCCGGTTGACCAGATACCGCACCTGCGAGATGATCTCGCGGGAGATGGCGGTCATGTTGACGCCGGGCTCCACAATGATGTGCAGCTCAACGGAGATATCCCCTTCGTCGTGCTGGGTGATGTGGACGCCCTTGCTCATCGCCTCGCGGCGGAGCAGGTGGACGAGGCCGTCGGTCATGGAGCGATAGGCCATGCCCTTGACGCCATAGCAGCTGGTCGCCGCGGCGCCGGTGATGTTGGAGAGCACCGCGTCGCTGATCTGGATCTCGCCCTGTTCGGTTTGGAGCTTGAACATAAAAGGTCTCCTTTCTCGAAAGTCCTTTTAAGGCAGTTTACAACTTAATTATTATACACGATGTGATGCAGAATAACAAGAGTGATTTTTGCGGAAAACTCCCTATTGCAAAATACGGCGGAATACCATAAGATATATGGGCAAATCCAGAGCATTGGGGAGAATTGTGATGCGGGTCATTACGGGCACGGCGCGGGGGCGGCGCCTCGGCGAGCTGAAGGGGCAGGAGACGCGCCCTACCACCGGAAAGGTGAAGGAGGGCATTTTCAGCGCACTGCAGTTTGACATTGAGGATCGTCGGGTTCTGGATCTCTTCGCCGGCACGGGACAGATGGGCATTGAGGCCCTCTCCCGCGGCGCGCAGAGCTGTACCTTCGTTGATTGCCGCAAGGATGCCGCACAGCTGGTGCGGGACAACCTTGCCGTCTGCGGCTTGACGGACCGGGCGCAGGTGGTCTGCGGTGACGCGATGGGCTATCTCGCCTCGCTTCGGACGCAGTATGATCTCATCTTCCTCGATCCGCCCTATGCCGATGACACGCTGGAACGTGCCATTGCCCATATCGCGAGGTTTGACATTTTGTCGCCGGGTGGTATAATCGTTGCGGAGTGTCCGGCGGACAAGCAGCTTCCGGCGCTCAGCGCACCGTATCGTATCTACCGCGAGTATCGCTACGGCAAGATCAAAGTGACCGTCTACCATCGCGAAGGAGAAAATGAGGACGCATGAAAATCGCAGTTTTTCCGGGCAGTTTTGATCCGGTGACCGTAGGCCACATGGATCTGATCCGCCGCGCGGCGCAGATCTTCGACAGGGTCTATATCTGCGCGATGGTCAACGCGGGCAAGTCCCCGCTGTTCACAGGTGAGCAGCGTTTCGAGCTGCTGCGCGCGTCGGTGGCGGAGTTGCCCAACGTGACCGCGGAGCTCTGGACAGGCTTGCTGGCCGACTACGCCCGAGAAAAGGGCGCGCAGTACATCGTCAAGGGTGTGCGCAACGGCACGGATTTTGACACGGAGTGGAGTATGGCCCAGATCAACCGCGAACTAGGTGACTCGCTGGAGACCGTACTGCTTCCCGCGAGGGCGGAATACCTGCACGTCAGTTCGACAATGGTGCGGGAAATGATCAAATATCACCGACCGCTGGAGCCCTATATGCCGGCGGCGGCAATCGAAACAATGAAGGGATGGGGTACCGATGGCAATCAATAATACAGAGGTCGAAAAGCTCATCGATATGCTCTATGATATGATCAATGACGCCAAGAGCATGCCGCTGAGCAACGACAAGTGTATCGTTGATCGGGAAGCGGCGCTCGACCTGCTCGATGAGATTCGCGAGAGCCTGCCGGCAGAGCTCAAGCGCGCGCAGGACCTGATTCAGGCAAAGGAAGATTATGTAAACTCGGCAAAGCGTGAAGTGGGGCGTATGATGCAGCAGGCCGAGTTCGACGCCAAGAGCAAGGTTGCCGACAGCGAAGTGCTGCTTGCAGCGCGAGAGCGCAGCCGCGAGCTTGTCAAGCGCGCGGAAGATCGCTCCAACGAGCTGTATCGCGTGGTCAACAACTACACCGATGATGCGCTGCGCCGCACGGAGGAGGCGATTCAGGCCGCGCTGGACGAGGTCAAGCAGAGCCGCGTCAAGTTCCGCGCTGCCTCCAATGCCCAGCGTCAGAAGGACCGGGAAGAACTGAGCCGGAGCAGTAAAAAAACGGATAAGGATTCCGAGTGATTTTTGTGCACTTCAAACAAGGACGAAAGGATTATTCCAGATTTTGGCAAATATGAGGAGTTCGGCACAAGATTTTGTGCCGAACTTTTTTTCTATTGACATAAAATCAAAACATATGTTTTATTTCGACCGGCTTTACGCAAAGCCGGTCGAAATTTTCATACTTGATTTTTGCGGGCGCGTCCCGTATACTCAGAACAGGTGTGGGGGAAAGTGGTGAATAAGACCACGAATGTGGAGCTAAGCTCCACACAGAGATAGGAGAGTGGAGCCTTACCCGGCCCTTCGAAAAAAGGAGGGACGGGAGGTTTTGCCCTCTACGCTTTGTTTTTGACACCGAAAAGGGAAGGAGGGGCAGCCGTGACCGGTCAATATCAGCACAGCATCGACGCCAAGGGGCGGTTGTTCATTCCGGCCAAGCTCCGTGAGGAACTGGGCGAAACCTTTTATGTGACCATCGACGTGTCGGACCCCTGCCTGACGGTGTACTCCGAGGAGGCGTGGGAGCAGCTGACAAAGAAATTTGAAAGCCTGCCCTATTCCAAATCCCGCATTGTGCAGCGTCTGATCTATGGCAATGCCATGAAGTGCGAGCCGGACGCTCAAGGCCGCATTCTGCTGCCGCAGAATCTGCGCAGCCACGCGAAGCTGGAGAAGGACGTGATGGTGGTCGGCGTCTCGGGCCGCGCGGAGATCTGGAACGCGGAAACCTGGAACCGGCTGGAGACGGAGGAGCTCGAGTCCGAGAACCTTGCCGCCATCATGGAAGAGCTTGGTATCTGATATGGAAGCTGAGTATGGGCATAAACCCGTTTTGCTGCAAGAGTGCCTCGATGCGCTCGAGATCAAGCCGAACGGCGTTTACGTCGACGGGACGCTGGGCCGCGCGGGCCATTCCTCGGAGATCGTGCGCCGCCTGACCACAGGTCGGCTCATCGCCCTCGACCGCGACGAAACAGCGCTTGTCGCCGCGCGGCAGCGCTTGGCGGAGCACATGGAGCGCGTGACGCTGGTGCACAGCAACTTCAGCCGCCTCGGAGCGGTGCTGGACGAGCTGGGTGTGGACGCGGCGGACGGGATGCTGTTCGACCTTGGCGTATCCTCACCGCAGCTGGACGACGCGAGCCGCGGCTTTTCCTACAAGCAGGACGCGCCGCTGGATATGCGCATGGACGAGAGCGCACCGCTGACGGCGCGGGAGCTGGTGAACACCGCCTCTTATGAGGAGCTGCGACGCATTCTCTATGAGTACGGCGAGGAGCGCTTCGCGCCGCAGATCGCCAAAGCGATTTGCGCGGCGCGGGAGCAGAAACCCATTGAAACCACACTGGAGCTGGCGGAACTGGTCCGCGGCGCAATGCCCGCCAAGGCGCTGCGGGAGAAGCAGCACCCTGCCAAGCGCAGCTTTCAGGCGATCCGCATTGCCGTCAACGATGAGCTGGGCGAGCTGGAACCCATGCTGGACGCCGCAAACGCGCACCTGAAGCCCGGCGGTCGGCTGGCGGTCATCACATTTCACTCGCTGGAGGATCGCATCGTCAAGCAGAAGTTCAAGGAGTTGGCCACCGGCTGCATCTGCCCGCCGGAGTTTCCGGTCTGCGTTTGCGGTAGGAAACCGAAAATGCGGCTCGTCACCCGCAAGCCTATCGTTTCAGGGGACGAGGAACTGGCGGAGAATCCCCGCGCCCGCAGTGCCAAGCTGCGCGTGGCGGAGAAGTGTTAAGGAACACAAATACGAAGGAGAGGTGAACGGCATATGCCCCGCAGAGCCTCGCAACAATTGAATCAGCGCTATGTGTCGGGCAACCTCGCCTACGATTACGACTATCTGGAGCGGGAGAAGCGCCGCCGCGAGGAACGCGAGCAGTGGGAGTATGCCGAGCGCAGGATCCGCGAGAGCCGGCCCGCTCCGCGCAAGCGCACGGCGGAGCAGCCAAAGAAAAAGCGCCGCGAGCGCATTCGCGTATCCAAGGCGGTCGTCCTCGGCTTCGGCGTGGCGGCGGTGATGCTCATTGTGCTGCTGATGAGCTACGCGCAGCTCTCCATGATCTCCCGGGAGGTCGTTCACGAGCAAAAGCGCCTCGGCACCCTGCAGGAGGAGCACGTCAAGCTGGTGGCACGCTATGAGCGAACCTTCGACCTTGCCGCCATCAAAGAGGCGGCGGAGGCCAGCGGCATGGCAAAGCCCAGCGCCTCGCAGATTTACTACGTTGACCTCTCCACGCCGGACAATGTGGTGCTCTACAGAAATACGGAGGGGAATCCGCTCAAGCGCGTGTTCACTGCGGTGGGACAGAACGTTGGGTCGTTCGTGGAATATTTCAAATGAGATAGACTATACATAAGGGGTAAGGAAGTTCCTTACTCCTTATGTCCGTGAATAGGAGACCGTTTCTATGACCCAAAGCCCGAAAAGAAGACCGGATGCCGTCCGCCGTGCCAACCGAACCATCGGGATGCGGACGCTGCTGCTGTTGCTGGCGTTCGGTGTGCTGAGCTTCGTGCTGCTGTTCAGCAAGCTTTATGAGTGGCAGATCACACGCCACGACGAGCTGCAGGATATTGCCGTGCGCCAGCAGACCATGCGTACCACCGTCAGCGCGTCCCGCGGCGCGATCTTTGATCGCAACGGCCGAGCGCTGGCAATTTCATCCACGGCGGAGAACATCCTCATGTCGCCGCTGGATATCAAGGAATATGATCAGGATAAGCAGCTCATTGCCGAGGGCCTGGCTGAGATTCTGGATCTGAACGAGGACGACCTGCGAGAGAAGATGGAAAAGACCAACTCTCAATATGTCTTCGTCAAAAAACGCGTGGATCAGGAGGACGCGGACAAGGTCCGCAAGTTTATCACCGACAACGGCATCAAGGGCAACAGCATCTTCATGGAGCCTACCACCAAGCGGTACTATCCCTTTGGCTCGCTTGCGTCCAACGTCATCGGTTTTGTCAACGAAAACGGCGGCGCAATGGGCCTCGAGGCGGTTTATGACGAGGAACTGACCGGCGAGAGCGGCATGGTCGTCACAGCAAAGGACGTCAACGGCACGTCGCTGCTCTACCAGTACGAGCAGTATTTTGACGCGCAGGACGGCAACGCGCTGCACACGACCATCGACACCACCGTGCAGTATTACCTCGAAAAAGGCCTTGCGGATCTCGAAGCCCGCTACGGCACGGGCAAGGGCGCAACAGGCATTGTGATGGACGTAAACACCGCCGCGATCCTCGGCATGGCGTCGCTGCCGTCCTACGACCTCAACAATCCCGCCGAGATCTACAACGACTTTCTGAAAGCGACCATTGTCCAAAAACCGTCGGAGGAGCCGGACAAAGCGGCGGAGGGCGAGACGGAAGAGACGGCTGCCGCCGGGACTGCGACAGAAACCGTTGCCGCAGCGGATGAAAAAGCGCTTGAGGAGCAGCTGCTCGAGCAGCTCCGCACGCTGCGCCTCAGGCAGTGGCGCAACAAGGCCATCAACGATACCTACGAACCGGGCTCGACGTTCAAGATCCTGACGCTGTCCATGGGTCTCGAAGAGGGTGTCATCGACATGGATACCACCTTCGACTGCTCGGGCTATGTCAGGATCGACAACGCGACAATCAACTGCTCCAAACGCGCGCCCGGCCATGGTCATCAGAGTCTCAAGGTGGCGGCAGGGAATTCCTGCAACCCGGCGTTCATCAACATCGGGCTGCGGGTCGGCAATGAGAAGTTCGTCGAGTACATGAATGCCTTCGGCCTCACCAGCAAGACCGGTATCGACACCACCGGCGAGGCACCGGGCTTTATGAACGACGAGATCAATTACTCGCGTCTGGCTCTGGCGTGCTACGCCTTCGGCCAAAACTTCAACGTCACGCCCGTCGCCCTCATCGCGGCACAGGCGGCATGCATCAACGGCGGCTACCTCCGCCAGCCGTACATCGTCGACCAGATCACGGACAGCAGCGGAAACATCACCTATCAGCACGACACGACGCCGCTGCGGCAGGTGGTTTCCGAGGACACCAGCGCCACGGTACGCGAGATCCTGGAGTACGTTGTTTCCGACGGCACGGGCAAAAACGGCAAGGTGGCCGGTTACCGCATCGGCGGCAAGACCGGCACTGCGGATAAGGTGGGCGGCAACGTTATCGTCTCCTTTGTGTGCTTCGCGCCGGCGGACGATCCGCAGGTCATCATGCTGCTGACGCTCGATGAGCCGGATCGCAACACGGGCACCTACGTTTCCGGCGGCAACATGGTTGCCCCGGTGGCGAGCGAGGTTATGGCGGAGCTGTTGCCGTACCTCGGCATTGAGCCGACTTACAGCGCGGAAGAACTCGTGGGCCGTGACGTGACGGTGCCAAATCTGGTGGGCTTCACCGCCGAGGAGGCACAGAGCAAGCTCAAGGAGATCGGCTTCACCTGCCGCGTGGTCGGCAACAGCGAGAAGGTTACGGATCAGACACCGGCCGGTGGTGCTATCGTGCCGAACAACGCGGAGATTATCCTCTATTGCGGCGAGGCGAAGTCCGACGTGCTGTGCATTGTGCCGAATGTCATCGGCGACAGCGCCTCGGTCGCAAACCAGAAGCTGACCAACGCGGGACTCATCATGTCAGTCTCGGGCGCAACGAACCGCTCCAGCGCCTCGGTGCGCGCAGTGTCGCAGTCCGAAGCGCCGGGACGGGAGGTCGCGGCAGGCACGGTAGTGCGTGTCCAGCTGAGCGATTCCTCCGTGACGGACTAAGACAGCCATATTCAATGTGAAAGGATTCGTTTTTCACGAAGCTTGCCGAATTGCTTTCACACCTGACAACCTACGAGCTTCACACATCCACGGATATCGAGATCACATGTTTGACGGACGATTCCCGCACGGTGACGCGCGGCGCACTGTTCGCTGCGCTGCACGGCACGCGGGAGGACGGCGCAAGCTATCTGGCGGACGCGTTTGCGCGCGGCGCAGTCTGTGCGCTTTGCGAGGTGCCGCCGGAGGGGAAGATCCCGCACATCCTTGTCCCGGATGCCCGTCTTGCGCTGGCGCAGCTGGCGGCGGCGTGGTATGGGGAGCCGTCCAAGCGCATGAGTGTGGTGGGCATCACAGGCACCAATGGCAAGACCACCACGACGTATCTCTTAAAGCAGCTTCTGGAGCGTGCTCTGGGGGCCAAGGTGGGGCTGATCGGCACCAATCAGAACCTGATTGGCGACGAGAGCTATCCCGCCGAGCGCACGACGCCCGGAGCCCTGGAATTGCAGGCGCTGCTGGCGAAGATGGCGGAAGCGGGCTGCACGCACGTCGTGATGGAGGTTTCCTCCCACGCGTTGGATCAGCAGCGCACGGCGGCGATCCAATTTGCCGTCGGCGTGTTTACCAACCTGACCCGCGATCACCTGGACTACCATGGCACAATGGAGAACTACTGCGCCGCCAAGGCGAGACTGTTCCGCCAGTGCCGCGCCGCCGCCGTCAATGGCGACAGCAAATGGGCGGCGCGGGTACTCGCCGGTACAGACTGCCGCTGTCTCACATATGGGCAGAATATGACCAACGACATCGTGGGCTGGCATCCCTGCTATGAAAACGACCGCGTGCGCTTCACCGTTTCCGATGAGGAGGAGCATTACGCGACGGAGATCCCGATTCCCGGTGAGTTTTCGCTCTACAATGCCCTTGGCGCGTTGAGCGCGCTGACCCTTCTCGGCGTACCGCTGGAGACGGCGGCGTGGGCGCTGCCCCATTGCACGGGCGTGCGCGGCCGCTGCGAGGTGGTGCCGACCGGCGAGGACTACACGGTGATCATCGACTACGCCCATACGCCGGATGGCCTGAAGAACATTCTGGAGACCGTCTGCGGCTTTGCGGCGCATCGCGTGCTGCTGGTGTTCGGCTGCGGCGGCGACCGCGATCGCGGCAAACGCGCCCAGATGGGGCGTCTCGCCGCGATGCTTGCGGATTTTGTGGTGCTCACCAGTGACAACCCGCGTACCGAATCACCCTACGCCATCCTGCACGATGTGCTGGATGGGATGCGCGGCAGCGGAACGCCCTTCGCGGTCATTGAGGATCGGCGGGAGGCGATCGCCTATGCGCTGGACCATGCGCGCGGCGGCGATGTGGTGCTGCTCGCGGGCAAAGGCCATGAGACCTATCAGATCATCGGAGACAAGACCCTCGCGCTGGATGAGCGCGATGTTGTGTGGAAATACCTTGAACGAAGGAGAAATCAACATGTTGACAGCACTTACAGCCATTTTGAGCTTTGCCATCACGGCGATTGCGGGGCGATTTCTGATCCCGTGGCTTCGCCGTCTCAAGGCGGGGCAGGAGATCCGTGAGGACGGTCCGACGTGGCACAATGCCAAGGCCGGCACGCCCACCATGGGCGGGCTGATGTTCATCGCGGGCATTCTCGGCTCTATCGTGATCTGCGGCTGGGGCGGAATGATGCACGGCGACTTTCGCCATCTCTATATCTTTGGCTTTGCCGTGATTTTCGGCATCATCGGTTTTTTGGATGACTTTGAGAAGGTCGTCCACCACCGCAACCTCGGCCTCACGGCGCTGCAAAAGTTTGCGCTCCAGCTTGCCGCGGCGGTGGCGTTCCTCACGCTGATGCGCTACGAGGGGCTGCTGACGCCAAACCTGTATATTCCGTTTTTCCAGACGCACCTTGTGATGAGCTGGCCGGTGTACATGATATTCTCCGCGTTCGTCATCGTCGGAACGGTCAATGCCGTCAACATCACCGACGGTATTGACGGCCTCGCTGCCAGCGTGACGGTGCCGGTGGGACTCTTCTTTGCGGTGGTCGCGGCGTGGTGGCCGGGACTGGGCCAGCTGGGAATCTACTCCGGCGCGCTGGTCGGGGGACTTCTGGGCTTCCTCATTTACAACTTCCACCCCGCCAAGGTATTTATGGGCGACACGGGCTCACTGTTTCTCGGCGGTACGGTGGCGGCGTTGGCGTTTGCTTATGATATGCCGCTGATCCTCGTTCCTGTGGGCTTTGTCTACATCTGCGAGACCATGTCGGACATTTTGCAGGTGGGATACTTCAAGCTGACCCACGGCAAGCGCCTGTTCAAGATGGCGCCGCTCCACCACCACTTCGAGCTGTGCGGCTGGAGCGAGGTTAAGCTGGTCGCAGTGTTTACGCTGGTGAGTGCGCTGGGCTGCTTTGCCGCGGCGCTGGGCGTACTGGAGCGCTATCACTTCTGAGCTTGATCAGAATCTTTCAGAAAGGGGGAATGTGCACATGACCAGAGAAGAACGCGAGCTGCGCCAGTATGAACGTATGCGCCGCAAAATGGTGGAAAACCAGGCGCGTGAAGCCGGCCGCGGGCCGTTGGATGTGCCGTTCCTTCTGCTGACACTGCTGCTCACCGGCGTGGGGCTCATCATGCTGTTTTCCGCCAGCTTTCCCATGGCCTACTATGAGGGCGAGAATCCGGCGTATTACCTGATTCGGCAGGGGATCTTTGCCGTCGCCGGCATCGTGGCGATGCTGCTCATCGGACGGATCAACTACGCGCGTTACCGCGTGGTGGGAAAGTACGTGCTGGGTGTTGCGGTTTTTCTGCTGATTCTGGTGCTGATACCCGGCGTGGGCCACACGGTCAACGGCGCGACCCGCTGGCTGGGCTTCGGCAGCCTGTTTACATTCCAGCCCTCGGAGATTGCCAAGGTCGGCGTGATTCTCTACTTTGCGGAGAGCATTTCCAAGAAGAAAGAGAAAATGCGCTCCTTCAAGGAGGGCATCCTGCCTTATGCCGTGATTCTGGGCATCATCGCGGCGCTGATGATCAAAGAACCGCATCTGTCCGGCACGGTGCTGATCCTCGGCATCGGCGCGGTGATGATGTTTGTCGGCGGCATCGAGACCAAGTGGGTCGGCATGGGCGGCGGCATTGCGGCGCTGGGCATCTGGGCTTACCTCTCAGGGAAGGTGGGTTACAACGCCAAGCGCATCACCATCTGGCGCGATCCGCTCACGGATGATCCAGAGCTCATGCGGGACGCGGGCTATCAGATGCGCCAGAGCCTGCTGGCCATCGGCTCCGGCGGCCTGCTGGGCGTGGGTCTTGGCAAGAGCCGGCAGAAGTTCATGTACCTGCCCGAGCGGCACAACGACTTCATTTTCGCCATCATTTGCGAGGAGCTGGGCCTCATCGGCGCGACGCTCATCATGGCGCTCTTCGCTCTGCTTATCATTCGCGGCTACTGGATCGCCCTGCACGCTCGCGACCGCTTCGGCGCACTGCTGGCAGTGGGCGTCACGACGCAAGTTGCGCTGCAGGTGTTCCTCAACATCGCGGTGGTGACGAATCTTATCCCCAACACGGGCATTTCTCTTCCGTTTTTCAGCTACGGCGGCACGGCGCTGGTCATCCAGCTGGCGGAAATGGGTCTGGTACTCAGCGTGTCCCGCCAGATGCCCGCGAATTAGGAGGGCAGCCATGAGAGTGATTTTTACCTGCGGCGGTACGGCGGGGCACGTCAACCCCGCGTTGGCGCTGGCGGGCTACATGAAAGAACAGGACGCGACGACAGAGATCCTCTTTGTCGGCGCGGAACGCGGACTGGAACGTGATCTGATCTCGCACACGCAGTATCCGTTCCGCACGGTCAACGTCTCCAGCTTCTGGCGCTCGTTCAAACCCAAGGCGATCAAGCATAACCTCGTCTCCGTCCGCAATCTGATCTTCGCGGAGCGGGAGGCCGACGCGATCCTGGATGACTTCAAGCCCGATCTCATCGTTGGCACCGGCGGCTATGCCAGCTATCCCATCGTGCGCTACGGCGCAAAGCGCGGTATCCCCACGGCGGTGCATGAGTCCAACGCCATCCCCGGCCTCACCACCAAGCAGCTGGAGCCATACGCCGAGCGGATCATGGTGGGCTTTGAGGACTGCCGGAAGCACTATAAGCATCCAGATAAGGTAGTTGCCACCGGCACGCCGGTGCGCGGCGACTTTTTTGTACACACAAAGCAGGAGGCCAAGCGCGCGCTGGGCGTGGACGATGGGCGGCCGCTGATTGTGTCCTTCTGGGGCAGCCTCGGCGCGGGGCAGATGAACCGCATGATGGCGGAGTTCCTTGCTTTGGAATCGGCGCACGAGCCGTTCCACCACATCCACGGCGTCGGCTCGATCTCATGGAGCGCGATGCAAAACGAGCTGAAGGAGCGAGGCGTCGACCTTGCGGCGCATCCGGGCCTCGATGTGCGGGAGTATATCTACGACATGGCAAACGTCATGCGCGCCGCCGATCTGGTGCTCTCCCGCGCGGGCGCGTCGACGCTCGCGGAGCTGACGGCGTTGGGCGTGCCGGCGATCCTGGTGCCGTCGCCCAATGTGACCAATCACCATCAGGAGAAGAACGCCAACCTGCTCGGAGACCACGGCGCGGCGCTGGTGCTCGCCGAGGACGGCCTCGATGGCAAGCAGCTCTTCACCGCTGCGGCGGGCATCTTGCACGACGATATCAAGCGCTCAGAAATGGAAAAAAATATGGCGTCCCTCGGAGTGAGAGACGCCACGCAGCGCATTTATGAAACTGTTATGAGCTTGTTAAGATAAAATCCATGCAAACGGGGTTATGATCACTGTAGCGGAAGCCGGTGCCAATGACCTCGGCGCCGCTGACGGAGACATTCGGCGAGACGAGAAAGCCGTCCACCGTCAGCACGTACTGCCCCGCGTGATATGGGCCGTCGGCGTTGCGGCAGGAGGGAACGGGATTCGCCTCGTCCAGCGGCGCGATGAGTTGGATCTCCACGCCTTCAAAGGTTTCCGGCGGGATGGGCTGCGCCCAGGTGTACTCCTTGTCACTGGCACCGAAGTAGTCGGCGGAATTGCCGAGAAGATCCTTGTTGAAGTCGCCGCCGGCGATGCACCAGTTGCCGGCTTCGTACTCGCTCTGCATGTCATCGAGCAGCATGCGCAGCTGCTTGGTGGCGATGGTACCGTCGGAGGTGTAGGCGGAGAGGTGCAGATTGTAAAGAACCAGTTCTCTTTCACCACCTACCGGGATGCGGCTCACGCTGTAGCAGCGGTCGAGGTCGAGCAGCTTCGTGACGCCGGACTCGATGGGGAGCGAGCGGCGCAGCGCGGAGTCGATGGGAAAGCTGGAAAACGTCAAAATACCCGCCTTGTTTGCACCGTGGGGCGAGGAAAAGGGGTACATTAAGTACGGACTGTCGTAGTTCTGGGCGAAATCATAATAGAGATTGTTGGCCTGATACGCCGCGCCGAGCTGCGCAACAGCAAAGGTGTATTCATTGATGTGGTAGCTGCGTGTGCCGTCGGTGTCAATCTCCTGAAAGAGCATCAGGTCAGGCTTGATTTCCGCGATTGTATCGAAAGCGCCAAGAAGATTCTCGATGACCGCATCTTGTGAGAACGCGCGGCTCTCTGTGCCGCCGTCCATAAAAAAGCCGTAGTCGGCGCTGTAGGCACCGAAGCCAACGTTATATGATGTGATGCGATACGGCTCACCGACCTTTGGCGCCTCCGGTTTCGTCCGCCCGACCCTGGCTACGGGCAGCTCCTGATGATCCGGCAGTCGGTGAAAGTCAATGAACACATAGGCAAGATATCCGCCTACGACAAGCACCAGCGCGAGAAAGACGCACAGAACGATCTTTAAAATCTTTTTCGCTTTCATGGCAGGCCTCCTTCGTTAAAGAGTATCCCTATTTTGCCACAACCGAGGCGAAAACGCAAGCGGAACCCCATATCGTGTCCCCTGCATACTATGGGTTGATTGAAAACCATGGCATGTGGAGGAGACGAGATGCAGGAACTGTTCGTCGAAGGCGGCAACCGCCTTTGCGGTGAACTGACGATACAAGGCTCCAAGAACGGCGTGCTGCCGGTGTTGGCGGCGACCATCGTGTGCGCGGGAGAATGCCGCATCGAAAACTGTCCGCATTTGAGCGACGTGGACGCGTCCATCGCGATCCTGCGGCACCTGGGCTGCTGCACGCGCTGGGAAAACGGCGCGCTGATCGTCAATACGACGCACATGGATTGCAACGAGGTGCCGGACGCGCTGATGCGCGAGATGCGCTCGTCGGTGATCTTCCTCGGCGCAATCCTCGCGCGGCAGGGCGAGGCGGCGCTCTCGTACCCCGGCGGGTGCGAGCTGGGGCCGCGGCCGATTGACATGCACCTCGCGGCGCTGCGCGCTTTGGGCGCGGAGATTGAGGAACGCGGCGGAACGCTGCGCTGCACGGCAAAGGCGCTGACCGCCGCCGAGCTGGTGCTGCCGATGCCCAGCGTCGGCGCAACGGAGAACGCCATTCTCGCCGCTTGCGGCGCGGAAGGCACGACGGTCATCTACAACGCCGCGCGGGAACCGGAGATCACGGAACTGCAGGACTTTCTCAACGCCATGGGCGCGGAGGTGTGCGGCGCGGGCGGCTCCATCGTCACGGTAGCGGGCAAAAGACCGCTCCACGGCGGCACGCACCGCGTCATCGGCGACCGCATCGTGGAGGCAACCTACCTCTGCGCGGCAGCGGAGTGCGGCGGCGAAGTCCGGCTGCACGGCGTGGACTACCGCGTGCTGTCTACTGTGACGGCGGCGCTGAGCGAGGCGGGCTGTGAGCTCCAAAGCGAAGAAGAGAGCGTGATGCTCAGGAGCAGCGGGTGCCTCAGGGCGATCCGCCCGGTGCGTACCGCGCCTTATCCGGGCTTCCCGACGGACGCGCAGCCCGCGCTGATGGCGGCGCTGCTTCGATCGGCGGGCAGCACCGTATTTGTGGAGAACATTTTTGAGAACCGCTTTCGCCACGTCGACGAATTGGCCCGCATGGGCGCGGACATCCGCGTGGCGGGACGGGTGGCGGTGGTCAGCGGCGTGCGTACGCTTCACGGTGCCAACGTCAAATGCACCGACCTGCGCGGCGGCGCAGCACTGGTACTGGCCGGCCTACAGGCTGAGGGTGAAACACGCCTCACACTGCTTGAGCATATCGACCGCGGGTACGAAAACATTGAACGGGATCTGGCTGCGCTGGGCGCAAAAATCGAACGCCGGGGGATCCAGCATACATAAGAGAGGGTGCGGATATGGAAAAGACGAGACACAACCACAGACGCAGGCGGGGAAGGTTTGTTTTCCTCCTGAAACTGATTGCCTTTGTGGTTGCCGTGGCAGCCATGCTGTGGGCAGCGGCGCTGTTCTTCCGCATGGACTACATCGTGGTCAGCGGCAATGAGCGCTATTCGGAGTCGGAGGTGCTGGCGGCTTCCGGCCTGCAAACCGGCGGAAACCTCTATTTCCTCAACAAATACGACGTCAAGGAGGCCATCTTTCAGCAGCTGCCCTATGTAGAGACGGTCAAGATCAACCGCAAGCTGCCCGATACGCTGCTCATCGAGGTGAGTGAATGCAAAGCCGCCGCGGGCGTCCAGGATGAAGACGGAATCTGGCTCATCAGCGATCACGGAAAGCTGCTGGAGAAGGTGAAAAACCCGCCTGCAGACTGCCCGGTTATCATCGGTGCTGCGCCGATTGAACCAACGGTGACCGGAACGGTCAATCTCGGCGAGGAAGCCGCCTACCGTCAGAGTGTCGCGCTGACGCTGCTGCAGGAGTCTGAGAAGCGGGGCGTGCGGGAGAGAATCGGTGAGATTGACCTCGCGGATGACACGGCGCTGAACTTCACATATCTGGGTCGCTTTACCGTGCGCCAGCCCTGGACGGCCGATATCGCCTACAAGCTGGAAAGCCTGAAGACCGTGGTGGATTATCTCGAAAACAATGAAACGGGTCGCATCGACCTGATGACGGAGGGCAAGGCAAGCTTTATTCCCGAATAATTTTTGAAGTTGCTATTGACCGCAAGGGAAAAGCGTACTAAAATATATATGTTATAAAATGCTTTATGATGTGGCGGTATGCCCGAAATCCGCCCGCTTTGCACAAGAGACAGTAGGAGGAACCAAGTATGGCTTTCGGATTGGAAACCGGACAGGAGAGCGTCGTCAAGATCAAGGTGATCGGCGTCGGCGGCGGCGGCAACAATGTCGTCAACCGCATGGTGCATTCCGGGTCCCACGGCGTGGACTTTGTCGCGGTGAATACGGATAAGCAGGCGCTCAACATTTCCAGCGCTACTTATAAAATTCAGATCGGGGAGAAGCTGACCCACGGTCAGGGCGCCGGTTCCGATCCCGAGGTCGGCCGCAAGAGCGCGGAGGAAAGCCGCGCCCAGATCGCCAAGGCGATCGAGGACGCCAACATGGTGTTCATCACCGCCGGTATGGGCGGCGGCACAGGCACCGGCGGCGCGCCCATCGTTGCGGAGATCGCCCGTGAGGCGGGCATCCTGACCGTCGGCGTGGTGACGAAGCCCTTTGGCTTTGAGGGCCGCCGTCGTATGCAGCAGGCGGAAAAGGGCATTGAGGCTCTGCGCGATAAGGTCGATTCACTGGTGATCATCCCCAACGAGCGCCTCAAATACGCCACCGATCAGAAGATCACCTTCGCCAACGCGTTCGAGATCGCGGACGACGTGCTGCGTCAGGCGGTGCAGAGCATCTCCGACCTGATCCGCGAGACCGGCTTCATCAACCTTGACTTTGCGGATGTGACCACCATCATGAAGGACGCCGGTCTCGCCCACATGGGCGTCGGCCGCGCCGCCGGCAAGAACAAGGCGGAGGAGGCCGCGAAGATGGCGATCTCCAGCCCGTTGCTGGAGACCAGCATCGAGGGTGCGCATGGCGTGCTCATCAATATCACCGGCTCCGCGGACATCGGCCTCGAAGAGGTCGAGCAGGCGGCGTCTCTGGTACAGGCGGCGGTGCATCCTGACGCCAACACCATCTTCGGCGCGACCTTCGACGAGACGATGGACGACGAGATCCGCGTCACGGTCATCGCCACCGGCTTCGACGAGGATGCGCAGACTGCCATTGCCGCCCAACCCAAGCCCGTAACCGTGTCAGCACCCGCACCGGCGCCTGCGCCTGCCCCTGCTGCCGAGCCTGTTCAAGAGGCAGCGCCTGTCGAGGAGAGCAAGCCGGAGAGTGAACCGGCACCCGCGCCTACACCCGCGCCTGCGCCAGCTCCCGCTCCCGCGCCCGCACCGGTTCCCGCCGAAGAGCCGCCTGAGGACGACGATCCGTTCAAGGATATTTGGAAAATTTTCAATCCGAACTAAAGCAATGATTTCCAAACTCCGCAGAGATTGCCTCTGCGGAGTTTTTTTGCACCGAATCCGTCGATTCGCCGTTTTTTTCCATGACAGCTCGGTTAAATTTTAGAAAGCTTATTTTACGCGAATTTGCAGAACTTAAAACAGCCGTGCGGTGATTTCAAAAAATTTCCGCACGGCGAAAGGAGGGATGAAAGATGCACTCTCTTTCCAGCCGGATTGCGGCGACCTGCCTTGGGGTTCTGGTGACCTGCGCGGCAATGGCACCCGGTGTGCGCGCCGCGGGACGGGATGGCGCTGCGCTCACACAATATCTGATCCCGGTCGGGCACACTATGGGCGTAAAGCTCTTCTCCGACGGCGTGCTGGTGGTGGGCCTTTCGGACGGTGAAACACCCGCGAAAGAAAGCGGCCTGCGCGAAGGCGATATCCTGCTGGCCTTCAACGGTACCGACGTGGATTCCACGGAGCATTTGCAACAGCTGCTGGCGGAAAATGGCGAGGCCAAGGCAACCGTAAGCGTCAAGCGCGGTGCAAAAACGTTGACGCTGCCCGTGACGCCTGAGGAGGGCGAGGATGGCGTCTGCCGTCTGGGTGCGTGGATTCGCGACAGTATGGCAGGCATCGGCACAATGACCTTCTATGATCCCGCCAGCGGCGTGTTCGGCGCGCTGGGCCACGGCGTTACGGATGTGGACACCGGAGCGCTGATGCCGCTCGAACACGGCAGCATCATGGACGCGACAGTGAAGGCGGTCAAACGCGGCGAGAGCGGTTCGCCGGGAGAGCTGCGCGGCGATTTTGATTTGACGCGCGACAGCGGCAGTCTCTACGCGAACACCGACTGCGGCTTGTTTGGCACCATCGAGGGCGCAAGCAATGCCATCACCACGCAGCAGGCCGTCCCGGTTGCCGGACGGGATGAGGTGACGACCGGCGAAGCAACGATCCTTGCCAACTGCGACGGTGGCGAGGTGCGTGAGTATCGAATCTCGATCGAGCGCATTTACTCCGGCAGCTCACCGACCCGCAACATGCTCCTTCGCGTGACCGATCCCGAACTGCTGGCGCAGACGGGCGGTATTGTGCAGGGTATGAGCGGCAGCCCGATCCTGCAAAACGGCAAGCTGGTGGGCGCTGTGACCCACGTCCTGGTGGGCGACGCAGCCCGGGGCTACGGCATTTTTATCGAAAACATGCTGGACGCCGCGGGCCTGTCTGACATGGAGTGACATCTGGAGGGCGCTTCGGCGCCCTCTTTTTTATCATGCTATGCCTGAAACCATATGAATTATGACAAAACGGAACAAATGTTGACTTTCCTGCGGAATATGCTATACTTATTTGCATACAATTAATTCAAATGCAAAAGGATGAACAGCATGGAACACACTTATCGTACCAAAAACGTCTGCTCGATGCAGATCCACTTTACGCTGGACGGCGACGTTGTGCGGGATATCAGTTTTCTTGGCGGCTGCGACGGCAACCTCAAGGCGGTGTCCAAGCTCTGCGACGGCATGACCGTCGGACAGATCGAGGAAAAGCTCAAGGGCAATACCTGCGGCCGCCGCTCCACCTCCTGCGCCGACCAACTGGCCATTGCCGTGCGGCAGGCGTATGAGGAGGAGAGCGCGTAATGGACAGAAGCAAACGCATTGTGCGCACCAGTGTCGTCGGCATCGTTGTCAATCTGATTCTGGTGGCGTTTAAGGCGGTTGTCGGCCTTGTGACCAATTCCATCGCGGTGATCCTCGACGCGGTGAACAACCTGAGCGATGCCATGTCGTCCATCATTACGATCGTCGGCACCAAGCTCGCGGGCAAACGCCCCGACAAGAAGCACCCGTACGGCTATGGGCGCATCGAGTATCTCACCAGTGTCATCATCGCGGTGATCGTGCTGCTTGCGGGCGTCACCTCCCTGCGGGAGTCCGCGGGGAAGGTCTTCCATCCCGATGAAACGGCGTATAATGCAGTTTCGCTCGTCATCATTGCCGCGGCAGTGGTAGCAAAATTTTTCACCGGCCGCTACGTCAAGAAGGTGGGCGAAGAGATCAAGTCCGGCTCGCTGATCGCCTCCGGCTCCGACGCGTTTTTTGACTCGATCCTCTCCTTTGCGACGCTGGTCGCCGCAGCGGCGAACCTCATCTGGGGCTGGCGGCTGGAGGGCATTCTCGGCGTCGTGATCTCGGTCATCATCATCAAGGCCGGCGTCGAGATGCTGATGGAGACGCTGGACGGCATCATTGGCCTGCGAGCGGACACGGAGCTGACGGATCACGTCAAGGAGATCGTCACTTCGTTTTCCGGCGTCCGCGGCGCTTACGATTTGACGCTGCACAACTACGGCCCCTCGGAGATCATCGGCTCGGTGCATATCGAGGTGCCGGACGCCATGACTGCGCGGGAGATCCACTATCTGACCCGCTGCATCGCCGCAAAGGTATACGCGGAGTTGGGCATCATCCTGACCGTCGGCGTTTACGCCGCCAGCGACAGCTCACCGGTGCTCAGTGAGATCAAGGGCACGGCGGAGGCGCTGGTGGACGAGTCGCCGGAGATCCTGCAAATGCATGGCTTCTACGGCGATGAGCAGACCAAGACGGTGATGTTCGATCTCATCGTTGACTTCTCGGCGGACGCCGCGGCGGTACGCGATGCGGTGGCGGCAAAGCTGAAGGCGCAATACCCGGATTACCGGTTTGATATTGTGTTGGATTCGGATTACAGCGATTGACGGTTGCGTGAAAGGCAGGAGAGAGACCATGGCAGAACAGATTTCCGATTGCAAGTATAGCGCCCTGCGGCTGGAAAACCAGCTGTGCTTTCCGCTTTACGCGGCGTCCCGCGAGGTGGTGAAGCGCTACCGGCCCTATCTCGATCCGCTGGGGCTCACCTATACGCAGTACATCGCGATGATGGTGTTCTGGGAGCAGCGGAAGTGCAGCGTCAAGGAGCTGGGCGAAAAACTCTACTTGGACTCCGGCACACTGACGCCGGTACTCAAGAGCCTTGAGGCAAAGGGCTTTGTTCGCCGTTACCGCTCCACCGAGGATGAGCGTGTGCTGATCGTCGAAGTGACGGAGGCGGGAGAGCAGCTTCGTGACCTCGCGCTGGAGGTTCCGAAGAATGTTGGCGGCTGCATCCATCTGGAGGATGACGAGGCGGCAGAACTTTATCGGCTGCTCTATAAGCTGCTCGGTGCGATCGAGGAATAAATTGTGTCGAAAAAAACAGGTATCCACAAGGTTTTGTGGACACCTGTTTTTTCGTGCAAAACTGTGTCGAATTTTGTCGAAACGTGTCGAACGATTTTGCGACCATTCGACATGTTTTGTCTTGAAAACGCTGTAAAAATATGCTAGTTTGTAGCCATGCAAAACGAAGACGTCAGTTTTTTGCCGCAACGGGTGGTCAGCTGTCGCCCGATAATTCGGAAAGGAAAATCAACGGATGGAGAATAAAATCACAGTAGTTCTGGCGGACGCCAACGAGGAATTTCGGGAGATGCTGGGCAAGAGCATCGAAGAGACCGGTGAATTTACGGTGGTCGGTTCGGCGGGTGATGGAGTGACCGCGCTGCGTCTGATTGAGGAGAGGAAGCCCAAACTGCTGCTCTCCGATGTGCTGCTGCCGGAGCTGGACGGCTTTGGACTGCTTGACCGCATTGCGTCAAAAGAGGACAAGCCCCGTACGATCCTGGTCTCCGCGCTGTATCGCGACGAGATCGTGGCGCAGGCGATGAAGCGCGAGGTGTCCTTCTTTATGCCAAAGCCCTTTGAGACCGCGTCGTTGCTTGAGCAGATGCGTGTCGCCGCGGGTGCGGAGGCAGAAGAAGAGGAGGATGAGATGCAGGCGCTGCAGCGGCAGGTGACCGCTGTCATTCACGAGGTCGGCGTACCTGCCCACATCAAGGGATACCAGTACGTCCGCGAGGCGATTGTCATCGCCGTGCAGGATATGGACGTCATCAACGCCGTGACGAAGGTGCTTTACCCCGAGGTCGCCAAGCGCTACAACACCACGCCCAGCCGCGTGGAGCGCGCCGTGCGCCACGCCATCGAGGTCGCCTGGGATCGGGGCGATTTGGAAACGCTGCAAAGCTATTTTGGCTACACAGTGTCGAACACCAAGGGCAAGCCCACGAATTCGGAGTTCATCGCCATGATCGCGGATAAAATTCGGTTAGAGGGGAAGAAACGGGCGTAACAAAAACCCGCGGCGCATTTCTCGCGCCGCGGGTTTGTAAATTTTTTTCGTACGATATTGCACTTTTGCGAAAAAGTTGGTATCCTAACCATAAGAACACAAATGAGGAGGACTTGCGTATGAACTGGAAAAAAGCATTGATTTGCTGTCTGCTTGGCGCGGCCGTCGGCTGTCTGCTCTTTGTGCATCGCCGCGTGATCCTCGCGCTGATCAAAGGCGAGGAGATGCCCGAGCCGCCGGCGTGGCACTTCTGGTGCAGATAGGAAACAGGCAAGGACGAGAAAGGGCCTGACGCTCTCGCGTCAGGCCCTTCTGCTTAGGAGAATGAAACAGAAGAAGCACTTGTCTCTTGCAAAGCTTACGATACCGGGAAAGTATTAAGAAATTCCCGAGGGATTCTTTAAGAGAGTGTTAAATTCCGACGCATCTTCACCGGGATATTGCACGCGCATGCGCGCGAGCGTCTCGGCGGCAGAGTTCAGATCGTCCACGCTGGGGAGCCGAGGCTCGCGCACTGCGACGGGTACCCGCACCGCGGCGTCTGGCTTGACTGCGCGCACGGGAGAGACGGGCTCTACCGGCGCGTTGGGCTGCGCGGGATTGACGGCGGCTGCGCGGGCGGCGGAGACGTTTGCCGCATAATACGCCTGCGAACGCGCGGCATTGAGCCGATCGCGATACATCGCGGACAGGTTGGACATCACGCCTGATGAGGCGATGGCACTGATCCCTGCCATGCTGCAAGCATCCCCTTTCCCACTGTTATTTCCTATAACTATATCATATATCGGACAAAAATGCAAGAAATTAAGGAGTATCTCATGGCAATTTTGGAACATTTGGAACCCAAGCGTGTATTTTCGTATTTTGAGCAGCTTTGCGCCATCCCGCATGGCAGTGGGAACACAAGAGCGGTCAGCGACTGGATTGCGGCCTTTGCGCGGGAGCGGGGGCTGCGGCACACGCAGGACGCGTCCGGCAATGTGGTGATTTACCTGCCCGCCTCCGCAGGCTATGAAAAAGCCGCGCCCGTGATTTTGCAGGGACATATGGATATGGTGTGTGAAAAGACTGCCGACTGTGCCAAGGACATGGAAAAGGAGGGGCTTGACATCGCCGTGGAGGATGATGTGGTCTATGCCAGAGGCACAACGCTGGGCGGAGATGACGGCATCGCCGTCGCCATGCTGCTGGCGGTGCTGGACGGTGCAGTGCCGGAGCATCCGCCTGTCGAGGCGGTGTTTACCGTGGACGAGGAGATCGGGCTTTTGGGCGCGGCGGCGCTGGATGGCAGTGCGCTGGAGGGCCGCCGCATGATCAACCTCGACTCGGAGGACGAGGGTATCTTTACCGTCAGCTGTGCCGGCGGCGCGCGGGCAAACTGCACGATCCCAGTGAGCCGCGAACCGTTTGCCGGTGCAGCGTTCCGCCTTGTGATCGAGGGACTGCGCGGCGGTCATTCCGGCGTGGAGATCGACAAGGGTCGCGCCAATGCAGACAAGCTGATGGGACGTGCGCTGTACACGCTCCGCGCTCACGGAGAATATCGTATCTGCTCGCTGCGCGGCGGTGCAGCGGACAATGTGATCCCCTCGGCGGCGGAGGCGATGCTGGCGGGCGATATGGCGGCGGCGCAAACGATTGCCGCGGAGCTGGAAACCGAGCTGCGCGACGAATACCGCGTCACCGATCCCGATATCGCAGTGCGTATCACTCCTTGCGAAGCCACCATCGAACCGATGACGCGGCAAAGCACGGACGATGCGATCACGTTCCTGCTCTGTGCGCCCAACGGCATTCGTGCCATGAGCGCAGAGATCCAAGGCCTGGTGCAGACCTCGCTGAACCTCGGAGTCCTGGACACAGAGGGGATGGCGATCAAGGCGTCGTTTTCCGTGCGCAGCAGCATCGAGTCACAAAAGCGGCTGCTGCTGGATGAGCTGCGCTGCCTGACGGAGCGCCTCGGCGGCACGATGGGCGTCACGGGAGACTATCCCGGCTGGGCATATCGCGCCGATTCTCCGCTGCGGGAGCTGATGGTGCAGGTGTTTACGGAGCAGTATGGCCGGGCGCCGCAGATCGAGGCGATCCACGCGGGGTTGGAATGCGGCCTGTTCGCGGGCAAGCTGCCGGGGCTGGACTGCATCTCCCTTGGCCCGGACATGGAGGCGATCCACACGCCGGGAGAGAAGCTGCATATCAAGTCGACCCAACGCACCTGGGCGCTGCTGTGCGAGACGCTGCGCCGGATGAAGTGAAATAAAAAACAGCAGCCGTCAGGCTGCTGTTTTGTGTTTGGATGTACTCACTCGACCGCGTGCATGACTTCATGCTCGCAGGTGACCGGCGCGCCGCCGGCGGCTGCCCAGGCATGGAGCACGCGCTCGACGATCGCCTGTCCGTGGTCTGCGCCGGGCACGGGGAGCAGCACCATGAACTGACGGCCGCTGCGGGTGCAGATGTCGCTGCGGCGGAGCGCCTGACAGAGCTTTTCGCCAAAGGCGTCCATCACGTCAGGGGCGACACTGCCATCAAAGGAAAAGAGCACGAACTCAACCTCGTAATGATAATTCTCCATACCGCGGACGAGGAAGCGATAGAGCGTGCGGAAGCTCTCAAAGCCCAGCTCATAGGCGCCCTTGGGACGGCTGCGCTCCTCGAGGATCATACGCGCGGCGGCGAGAGAGCCGGCGGGACTATCCGCAACGGCGGCGGCAGCGGCGGATTCCCGCTCATGGAACATGGCGTAACCGTGCTTTCCGTTCTGCTTGACACTGTAGAGCGCCTTATCCGCTTTTTTATAGAGGACGTTGAACTCGGTGCCCTCATCCGGCACGGAGACCGCGCCGATGGATGCGCCGAGAGGGATGTTCATATCGTCGCCCATGAGCTCCCGGGCAGAGGCGAGGACGCTTTCGTTGATGACTCTGGACTTTTCCGCGATGAGAGCTTCGTCGCGGATATCGCGGCAGAAGATGATGAACTCGTCGCCGCCCATGCGGCCCACAATGTCGCTGGAGCGGGTGACGTTGCGCAGAATTTCAGCGAAGCGAATGAGCACCTTGTCGCCCATATCGTGGCCATAGAGGTCGTTGACCGGCTTGAAGCTGTCGAGATCCACCATCATCAGAATGCCGTTTTCGCGCGGGCAGAGCTCCGTCAGCGTCTTGGTGGCAAAGGCCTTGTTCAAAAGCCCTGTCATCGGATCGGTTTCCGCCACGACCTTGAGGCCCTGAATCTGGCGGAGGCTTTCAATGTGTCGTATGATGTTATCCACACGGCGCAGCAGCACCTCCGGCTTAAAGGGCTTGCGGATGTAGTCGAGCGCGCCGGCCTCGAGGCCAAGGCTCTCGCTCTCCTCATGCTCGTCGGCAGTCATAAACATGAACGGAATGGGTCCGCCGTAACGCTCCGTCAGACTGCTTTGAAGCTCAAGCCCGGTCATGCCCGGCATGATCAGATCACTGAGGATGAGGTCAGGCCGCTCGTCCTTGTACAGCTCCAGCGCCTCCTCACCGGAGGCGGCGCAGATGGTTTCGTATTTTTCTGAGAGGACGCTGCTTGTGACCTTCCTCATAAACTGCGCATCGTCTACGATCAGGATTTTTTTCATGCCAATGCACCTCGTAAGCGTATATTAACAAATACATTATAGCACAATGGTAAACCCTTCCGCAATCCCTTTTTTGAAGGGATAAAAACGCAAAGAAATTTTTCTTCCATTCGCCTGTTGATTGTGCTATGATAAAGAAAAGGATGAAATGTTCAAAGGAGATGGGGCTATGGGCTTGTTTGGCCGCGGAAGAAGCGACAATCATCAGAATTTGTCAGAGTATTCCGGTATGCGCATGGAAGTGATGGACGAGGATGGGCACCTGCTCTTTGTTGCACGGTCCAGTGTGACCTGGGACGGTCAGATGGAGCTCCAACCGATCACCACGCCAAACATTGACGACGTTGACGGTGTGTCGGTGCTTATGCGCGGCTATGAGGAAGCGATTCAAAAGGCCGTGCATATGGAGGGCGAGCTGGAGCAGCACAGCAACACATGGCGGGTCTCCGACCTGCATGTGACGGGAAAGGACAATGACCGGGCGTTTTTCCGGCAGGAGACCTCCGTCGAGGGCGACGTGCTGCCGATGAAGCAGGTCGGAATCACGTCCAATCACTGCAGAGTCGTTAACATCAGTGCCGGCGGCGTGTGCATCCTGACGGACAGGACGTTCAGAGTGGGGGATAAGCTGCTGCTGCGCGCAAACCAGATGGAAGAGCTGCAACTGCCGCCGCTGATCTGCGTGGTGCGCCGTATGACGCGCCGCAAAAACGGATTTGAGTATGGCTGCGAATTTGTCGACCTGCGGCCCGCGGTGGAGGATACCATCGTCAAGGCGATCATGGAGATGCAGCGCAAGCGCATGAGACGCTGATAAAAACTGCCGCTGAAAGCGGCGGTTTTTATGTGTGATCATCGGCCCTCTTTGCGATGCTTTTGCTATGCTGCAGGAGGGCGCGGAAGGATAGCGCCACGAATTCACGCATCGTTCACACTTTTGTGATGAATGTGCCATAATTGTGTGCTATGGTAAGGCCATACCCGAAAGGGATACGATATACGCTACCGATGAGAAGGAGGAAATACAATATGGAAATCACGCTGGAAATGGTCGACCAGGTGCGCGAGCGCACCGGCGCAACCTATGAGGATGCCAAAAAGGCGCTGGAAGAGGCCAACGGCAATGTCGTTGACGCGATCATCACCATCGAGAAGGAAAACGAAGTCAATATCGACGTCAACGAGAAAATCAACGGTCTGGTTGAGAAGATCAAGGGCGCGGTCAAGAAGGGCAATGTCAACCGCATCCGTGTGCTGCGTGGCGACGAGGAGCTGGCGAATATCCCGGTGAACGCGGGCATCGCCGGCGGCGTGCTCGGCGTGCTGGCCGGCCCGGCGGTTCTGTTCTCCGCGGCAATCGCGGGTGCGGTTGCGAAGTTCGGCTTCAACTGCCGCTTTGAGCTTGTCAAGGAGGATGGCAGCGTTGAGGAGATCGTCGGTGACGAGGACAAGGAGACTCCCGAGGAAACAGTGAACCACGAAAAAGACGAGCTGTAAACCGTTTCGGATGGTACAGACAGCGCAAAAACGCCCTCATCAAATGAGGCAGGCTTAGGTCTGCAGATATATTTTCGGAAGATTCCGTAATTGTTCAGGGATTGCCACTTTCTGTGGCAATCCCTTGTTATTTTGTGAATTAAGGCGGTATAATCTGTAAGAATAGGATTTCTATGCGCATTGGAGGGGCGAACGATGAAACATACGCGGATGGGAAAGCTCACGCGGCGGGCGCTGTCGCTGCTCTTTGCGCTGACGCTGCTGTGGGAGTGCGGCGCGCTGACGCCGAAGGCGCGGGCGGCGGACGTCGTCGCGGCGGACGGCACGGTCAACTTCGTGATGTGGGAGAAGGTTCCGGCCAACTACAACTGTATGTCGAGTTGTAACGACCTCTGCGTCGACAAGGCGCACCCGATCCTGTTGAGCTACAAGAGCAACGGGACGGAATACTTTATTTGCGCCACCAAGAGTGACTGGCGCTGGGGTGATGACGATTACAACCTGTATGGTATGCCGAAGGTCAGCAGCAAACAATTCGACAGTATGCGCGACGAATGGAGAACCCAGCAAAGATTTACCACCACCAGCACCTACAACAGCCTTTGGGCGCAATACGAGCCGATCCAAACGAATGCCTGGACGCGGGTGAACGGATTGGTGTTCAACGTCTCCAACGGCAACGACGGCCCCGGCGAGTACCTCGGCCCCGGCAAATCCTACAGCGGACAGACCTACGGTGGCCACAAGGTCCACGATACCAGCTTCGTGGTGCGCGCGGAGAAAACGCATCCCTTCCGCTTTAACAGTGAGGACGGCAAGTTCAGATTCTGGAACTATGACAAGGACGGCGACAACGAAGACATCAAGTTCAAGGGCAGCACGGTTGTCCTGTCGGACGGTGATAAGCATCTGATCAACACAGCATTCATCGGCGAGGTGGTCAACGCCTCAGCGCTGACGCACGATTTCACCGTCCTTGCCGACCAGGCGACGACCATGGGCCGTCCCGTCAGCTATATCCCGGAGGGCGTGACGCTGCGCGTGGCGAGCGGCGGCGTGCTGACGGTCAGCGGCATCCTGCTCAACGACGGGAAGATCGTCGTGGAGCAGGGGGGGCTGTTGGTGCTGCGCGAGAATTCGCTGGTCATGCCCTACCATGAAGATGTGGAGCGCTGTGGCGGCATTTCCAGCGCCGGCACTATCGTGGTGGAACAGAACGCCAAGCTCCTCGGCGGCGGTCTGAACGGCATCTACCTCACCGGCGGCGTGGTGTACAACTTCGGCGTGATCGCCAGTGAGAACTTTACGGCGACCAAGAAGCTGCTGATCAACAATCAGAATTTCGGCATCGTGGTCGTGGGCTCTACGCTTTCCAGCGGCGATCGGGAGGATCTGCTCAGATATTGCTATCTGGCTGCTATGTGGCCCACCTTCCAAACGGTGGATGTCCTAAAAGGCAGGTGGTACTATCGGACCGGTCCAAGCCATGTCTCGGATTATAACAAGGAGTCTTATTACAACATGGTATTTCTCCCCAGCGTCACGGTCAACGTTGCCGATGGTGCGATCTACGGCAATACGAGAGGCTTCGCGAACCGCGGCAGCTTCGGCGACGCGGGCAGGATGATGAAGGTGTTCTACCACGACGATTCCTCCGCCTACGAAGTCCTGAGCGCGCCGCGCGGTACGCTGGGCTATCAGCGGTCCGCCACAAGCCATACCGTCACGCGGCGCGAGGTCGTCTACGCCAGCGGACAGATCGACACCCTTCGCACCCAGTATGAGCAGATGCAAAATAGGAAGCAACCTCTGCCCGGGAAGACGAACAAAGAGGCTTCGCTCACAGTCGATACGGCACTGACGTTTGAACAATACGTTGAACAATATTTTAGAAGTCAGGGAATCAATCTGGACGAGAAAGTGACCGTGTGGGACGGCGTCATCACCACAGGCGGCCTGAGCGCGCTGACGATCCCGTGGAACCAGCGGTTCTCCGTCGTGCGGGAGAGCGCGAAGGCGGCGGAGCAAACGCCCGGCCTTTCTACGCCGGTTCTGTATTTTGTGCAGCGGAAGTGCCCCGCTGAGCTGGGGGCGACGGTTTCTCTCGGCGGTTGATAAAAAAGGAGGCGGCGTATGCCGGATAAACTCAATAAGCTGCGCGCCGCGCTCTCTGCGCGCCTCCGCTCGAAACGCCTGAGTACGCTGGCGCTCTATCTGCTCGTATTCCTTGTGGGCGCGCTGCTGCTCGGCACACTGGTGCGCACGCTGGTGGAGAATCTGGACGCGATCTTCTCCGGCTCCGGCTGGACGTTTCGCCCGCACATATTGGTCGAAGCGCCGACCTGGGGCGTCGGGTTTGCGTTTGTTCTGGTGCTGACCGCGTGCTACGCGATTTCGGGCGGCTTCGGCGGCGCGTTCCGGAACGGCTTGCTCGGCGGCAAGGGTGAGGGCGAGAAGGACCGCATCGAGGGCAGCCTGGAGAACAGCCGCTTCCTCACCGACGCGGAGCGGGACAAATATTTCCCGACCTTTACCTACGAAACGCTTGGCGAGAGCAAGGTGGACGGCGTGCCCGCCCGCGCAGTGCTCAACAAGAAGGGCAAGCTGGAGGGCAACTGGAAGCCCGGCGTCCACGCGCTCGTCATCGGTGCCACCGGTTCCGGTAAGACGACGACCTTCATCAACCCGATGATTCAGTGCATCGCCGCGACCAACTGTGGCAGCAGCATGATCATTACTGACCCCAAGGGCGAGCTGTTTGACCTGCACAGCGGCTTTTTGAAAGAGCGCGGCTATGAGGTCATGGTGCTCGACCTGCGTGACACCTATTCGTCCTCGCGCTGGAACCCGCTCGAGCCCATCTGGGACGCGTATCAGGAGAGCGTCCACGCGGACGACGGTATGATCGGGCATGTGGACAGCATGGACGACTATCCCGAATTGCGCCGCCTGGACGGCGACGCGGAGCCGGGGGCGCCGTGGGTCGAATGGAACGGCGTCGCTTACGCCGATCTCGAGCATTGCCGGGACGACATCAACCTCGCCAAGCAGAAGATCTACGACGAGCTGTATGAGGATCTTCAGGATCTCGTGGGCGGGCTTGTTCCGATCACGAACGAGAAGGATCAGATGTGGGAGCGCGGCGCGCGCAGCCTTGTGACTGCGGTATGCCTCGCCATGCTGGAGGACAGCGAGGATCCCGAGCTTGGCATGACGAAGGAAAAGTTTAACCTTTTTAATATCAACAAGGCGCTTTCCAACAGCGACAACGGTTACAAGGCGCTCAAGGACTACTTTGAGGGACGTGGGCAGCTCTCGCAGGCGTACCAGCTCTCACGTCAGGTACTCTCCGCGCCGGACGAAACCATGTCCAGCTACATGTCCGTGACGCTGGACAAGCTGACGATCTTCAACGACCGCGGGCTGTGCGGCCTGACCAGCGCCACCGATTTGAAGGCGGATAAGATCGCCTTCGGCAAGACGGCGGTGTTCCTCAAAATCCCGGACGAGAAGGACACGCGCCACGCGCTGGCGAGCCTGTTTATCCTCTCGACCTATAAGGCTTTGATCAAAATTGCGACGCCGCTGCCCGGGCAGACGCTGCCTCGCAACGTCTATTTCATCATGGATGAGTTCGGCAATATGCCGAAGATCGACAAATTCGGCCAGATGATCACCGTCGGCCGCTCCCGCAAAATCTGGTTCAACATGGTCGTGCAGAGCTTTGTGCAGCTGACGAACGTCTACGGCAAGGAGACGGCGGACATCGTCATCGGCAACTGCGGCGTGAAAATGTTCATCGGCTCGAACGACACGGACACCTGCAAGATGTTCAGCGAAATGTGCGGCAATATGACGGTCAAGACCACCAGCACGTCGTCGAATCTTGGCAGCAAATCCGGCGACGTGAGCGTATCCACACAGACGCAGGTGCGCCCGCTCATTTACCCCAGCGAGCTGCAACGGCTCAACAATCAGGAATCCACGGGCAACTCGATCATCGTGTCCTTCAACAGCTTCCCGCTGCGCACGAAATACACTCCCAGCTACAAGTGTCCCTATTACAAGTTCGGCCCCATGGATCTCACGGAGATCCGCAGCAACATTTTCAAGGCGGACGAGGTGTATTACGACCTCAAGGCGCGCAACAGCAAGGTTCTGGACAGCGACTGATCCGGGGCGATGCGGGTAAGCGGGGAACCCGATACTGACGAGGAGGAAACGAAAATGAAGCTTGCCATACGTTCGGTGTTCGCCGCGGCGCTGTGTGTCCTGCTGAGCGCGGCTGTTTATGCCGCGCCGGACGGTTCGGACATTTATTACAGCGGCCCGCTGGACAGCATGACCGGCCAGCCGATCACCCCGTCGTCAGCAGAAACAGCCCGGGTGTGGCTGTCGGATGGGATGTACTATGACTTTGACCGCCATGCCTACGCCTATCCGGTTGGCGACGGCCTGTATGACGTCTATGCAAGCGTAGCCAACGGTATGATCGTGACGGAAAGCGTCAGCATTTCCACCAATGATTCGGTGAATCTGAACGTCTATCGTAACGGAGAGCTGCTGGAGAATGCAGACCTGGACGAGCTGCGTCAGATTGGTGATTATGTGATCTCCGTGAAGAATGCAGACCGCACGGAAAACCTCTTCGGGTTCCGCATCATCGGAGCTGAGACCAATCTTTCCGGTGGATACAGCATGCCGACGGGCTTTTACATTTTGGACGCGACCTGCGGAGAAAAGGAAGCGTTCTATGAGCGTTCCTATATCGGAATGCAAGATGAGGGACTTTATCACATCGAATACATCTGCCCCGCGAACGAGCTTCGCTATACGCTGGAAACGACAATCGACCGCACGCCGCCGCAGATCACGCTGGAAGGACGGCGGGACGACGCGGGGCGGTTCCACAGCGCGGTGGACGTTCGCGGCTTGCAGCCCGGCGATACGGTCAGCATGGCGTACAACGACGCGCAGGCGGTTTTTCCGGCGAACGGGCATCTGGACGAGAGCGGGATCTACACGCTCTGGGTCACCGACAGCGCCGGGAACACCGCCATGGAGCAGTTTGCGATCATGGTGTACTTTGACCTGAACAGCCTGATCTTCTTTGCGCTGATCTGCGCTTCGCTCGCCGGCGTTCTGGGTTATATGCTGTACAAGCGGAAAAAGCTGAAGATCATGTGATACGCGGAGAGAGAAAGGCAGGCGATGACAGTTGTTTGCAGATGCGTTCAATGCCATCAAGGGCGCGCTGGGCAACACCATATCCAGCGCCATCGAGTCGATCCTGAACGCGACGCTCTTTCGGCTGTTTTATTATTTGGAGATCGCGCTTTGCAAGATCGTAGGGCTTCTCAACGAGATGTTCGAGGTCTTTGCCGGCATCAACAAAGTGACCTATCGCGGCGAGCGGGAGTATCTGATCAATATCTTTTTCTACAACCGCTCCATCAACAACGTCTATTGGGGCATGGCGCTCATCGGCATTGCCCTGGCGTTTGCTTTCGCGATCGCGGCGGTTGTCCGCAAGGTATTTGACTCCAGCGGAAGGGTGCAGGAGTCGCTGGGGCAGACCATCACAAGCTTTTTGCGCAGCGTGATCCTGATCATCGGCTTGAGCGCGATCATGGTGATCGTCCTCAATTCCACGAACGTGCTGATGCAGCAGATCAATTACATATTCAGCAACGCGGAGAATCTGGATATTCCGGTGACCATTGTGTACACGGACGAGCAGTATGCTGCGATGGGGCGCGCGCTCAATACCATCGGAAACTACTCCCTCGTTCCGTCCTATTCCAGCCGCTACAACCTCAACACCTGTTACAACGAGATCCGGCAGGATCTTCTTTACCTCCAGCAGCAGGGGGTTTTCCGCTATCATTATCCAGAGACGGATGAAAACGGAAAGCCGACCAGATCGTGGCAGTCCGTTCTGCAGGGGATCGCGAACGCGTCGGATCTTCGCTACGATATCCCGCTCGATGCTTATGAGGACGGGGTTTCCCGATCACTGCTCGACGCGATGGATGCGCTGAACAAGGACGCTTCGCTTCGCCCGCTCAAGGAGTTCACACGCGTTACGCCGTCCGGCACCCGCGTGCCGCTGGACCGCTTTATCTTCCTGATGGGAACCATGCGGGCGGCGAAGAATTCACGCTATAACGAGCAGCCGACCATGGACGACGCGATCCGTGGGCCCTATTACGTCGGCGAGAAGAACATCTATGATCTGGACGATGTGGACGAGGATTTCCGGATCGGCTTTGACACGGACTACATCATCGTCTATGTATCCTGTGTCGCGCTGATCTGGGATCTGGCGGTCATCATCCTCAACTGCATCGCGCGCATCTTCAATATGCTGTTCCTCTATCTGATCGCGCCGCCGATCTTTGCCGCGCAGCCGCTGGACAACGGCGGCAAAACCAAGCAGTGGATGACCGCGTTTATTGTGCAGGCGCTGAGCGTGTTCGGCACGGTGATCGCCATGCAGCTGCTGCTGATCGTGCTGCCGATCATCGCAAGTGCCGATCTGGTCCTCTTTGAAAACGGCATGTTGAACATCATGGCGAAGCTGGTCATGGTGTACGGCATGTTTGAGGTGGCGAAGAAGGCGACCGGCCTGCTGACCGGCATCCTTGCGGACAGCGCGGGTCTGCAATCCATCCAGGCGGGCGATATGTCCTCCTCTGCTTCGAGTCTGGTCGGCGGCGCCGCCAGCCTTGCCACAGGCATGGCCGGCAGGGCTGCCGGGCTTGGCCTGACGGCGGCGGGAAAGGTTGGCGGATTTGCTGCCGCTCCCGTGGGCAACCTGCTCTCCAGAGGCTGGAATAACACCCTTGGCAGACTCGGCGGCTGGTGGAGAAATCTGGGCAAAGGCGACGTAGCGGGCAACCGAGCCATGTCTTCGGCGCGGGAGCGCCTTGCCGCTGAGCAAGCCTATGACCAGCTGACGAACCCCGGGGGGAAAGACGAATCGGATCCATCCGAGACTTCTAAGCTGCCCCAGAAGAACGCCGCGCCGGCATCTGAGCAAAGCCAGCAGACGCCCGCGAGCCGGCAGGCACCTGAACCCAGCGGCGGGAGCAGAGACAGCGAAGCGGCGCAGACACAAGCAAGCGAAAACGGTCAGGTGCCGCCGAAATCCGCCGCGCAATCAGGCGGGAAAAACGCTCCGAAGACGGAGAAAGCGCAGAAGCTCTTCGGCGTGAACGCGAACGGTCAGGTGCCGCCGAAATCCGCCGCACAATCAGGCGGGAAAAACGCTCCGAAGACGGAGAAAGCGCAGAAGCTCTTCGGCGTGAACGCGAACGGTCAGGTGCCGCCGAAATCCGCCGCGCAATCAGGCGGACAAAAGGCTCCGAAAACGGAGGCGGCGCAGAAGTCGGCTGGTGCGGCTGCAAACGATCAGTCGCTGCCGAAAGGTCCCGCGCCCGCGCAGGACAGTTCCCGTGCTTTCTCCCAGCCGCAGACGACAAACCAGCCGCAAACGACAAACCAGCCGCAGACGACAAACCAGCCGCAGAGGGCAAGCCAGTCACAGACGGCAGGCAGGCCGCAGGAAGCGCCGCAGATGTCGAATCGACCCTCGCTGGAGAAGCCCGTGAACGCTCCGCCGCCGCGGCGCATGAGCTTTTCAGGCGGAAGGGAGCGTCCTGAAGAAAAGAAATAAAAATGCTTTCTAGGGTGAGAGTATGACAAGACTGATACCGGGCAAGACCAAAGTTGATGTGGAACTGTTCCGCGGCGTAACGCTGGGGGATTTGGTTGTTGCGGGCATTGGCGTGACGATGATCATCTTTGTGCTGATTTCATCCCTGCCTTACAAGTTCGCCGTCTGCATCGGGATTGCCATGATCGCTGCGCTTCTTCTGATCCGCGTCGACGAGCAGGCGAACTATGTCTATGTTCTTCACATTCTCAGCCATTTCAGCTATGACCGCCGCTATGCAAAGCTGTACAGCGACAAGATGCTCTTGGAGCGCGGCAGCGATGAAATCGACGAAATTGCGTTCCAAGAGGTGTTTCACAGCGGCGCGGAAGCAGAGGCGGCGCGTTCAGCGGAGGAGCGCAGAGCGGACGAAAAGGACGCCGCGGTGCGCCGGCAGGACATGGACCGGCTCGTCTCCTTTACCGCGTTTGAGGACGGCTGCATCGTATACGGCAACAAGGAATATTACGGCGCGGTGATCGAAATTGACCCGGTGGAGTTCCGCTTTTTCAGCGAATACCGCCGTCGGAATTCGATCGAAAACGGACTTGGGCGTATTCTGCGCGCATCGGATGCGAAGTACAGCACGAACATCGTGAAGCTCGAGCGGCCGATCCGCTATGAAAGCTACCTGCAAAAGGAGTATGACAAGCTCGATGAGCTGCAGCGTTCCTATGAGAACGGTATGCTCGATGAGGCTGAGACCAAAGCTCGCGTGGAGGTCGAGTATGACCGGATCAACGAATTGATCGCGCTTTGCAGCAGCAACAAGGTGGTAACGGACTTCTACTATCTGGTGCTTTTTGAAAGCGACAAGCGTCAGCTGGAGATCCAGATCGGCAACGCGCTTGCCTCGCTTGCACAGGGAGAGATGACGGTCCACCGCCTGGACAATAAGGAACTCGCGGTTTTCCTGAAATATACCAATGCGCTGGATTTCGACGAGACGGAAATCGACCGGATTTCTCCCGAGGACTATGCGAAGTGGGCGAAACCGGAGACCGTGGATATCAAAGCGCGGCGCGTGGAGATCAACCATATCGTCACGCACAACTTCCGCGTGGTGAGTTACCCGGCGCTGGTCGGCGACGCGTGGCTCGCCGGCGTCATGTCCATGCCCGGCACCAAGGTCGTCGTCAAGGCGAAGCCGATGGACCGCCATAAGGCGATTCGCAGCATTGACCGCAGCCTCATGGAACTGCGCGGGCAGTGGAGCGCCACGGGCGTCGATTCCCGGCGCATGGAGATCGAAGCGCATCTTGCCACTTTGCAGGAGCTTTTGTCGACGCTGCAAAACGACAGTGAGTCGCTGCTGGAGGTCAACGTCTATGTGACCGCGTATGATATCACGGCGACGCGGAACGATCCGAAGATCAAGCAGCCGCCGCTGTCCCTTTTGCCGACCGTGGCGGAAATGAAGAAAACCATCCGCCGCGCCTGGCAAGAGAGTGGCTTCCGCCTTGCCAGCATGGAATTTGACCAGATGGAGGCGTTCATCGGCTCGCAGGTCAACGGCCTTGACCCGATGGCGAAGCAGGGACGCGGCATCCCAAGCAATACCATTGCTGCGTGCTATCCGTGGATCTATGCGCATATCTCGGACGAAGGCGGCGTCAAGCTCGGGGAAAACGACGGTATCCCGGTGTTTATCGACTTTTTCCGGCGGGACAGTGAGCGCGTGAACTCCAACATGGTCATCGTCGGCAAATCCGGCTCCGGTAAATCCTATGCGACCAAGAGCATCCTCGCCAACCTCGCGGCGGACGACGCGAAGATTTTCATTCTCGATCCCGAAAACGAGTATCAGGAGCTGGCAGGCAACCTGCACGGCAAAATCATCAATGTCGGCAACGCCCAGTACGGCCGGCTTAATCCGTTTCACATCATCACCGCCCTCGACGATGATGAGGCGGGGGACGGCGGCCCCAGCGGCAGCTACGCCACGCATCTGCAATTTTTGGAGGAGTTCTTCCGCCAGATCCTTCCGGACTGCGACAAGGACTCCATGGAGTACCTCAACAACCTGCTGGACCGTCTGTACGGTGACTTCGGCATCACACCGGAGACGGAGCTTTCCAAGCTCGCGCCGGAGGATTACCCGATCTTTGATGATCTGTACGATTCGATCCTGCATGAGTTCCAGAGCACGGACAACGAGTATATCCGTACCATGCTCCGCAATCTGATGAACTATGTGGCGAAGTTCTCCACCGGCGGGCGCAACGCAAACATCTGGAACGGCCCCTCGACGGTCACGACGGACACCAACTTCACGGTGTTTAACTTTCAGTCAATGCTCGCCAACCGCAATCAGACGGTTGCGAACGCCCAGATGCTGCTGGTGCTCAAGTACATCGACAACGAGATCATCAAAAACCGTGATTACAATACCAAGTACGGCTTGCACCGCAAGATCGTGGTCGTGATCGACGAGGCGCACGTTTTCATCGACACGAAATATCCCATTGCGCTGGACTTCATGTTCCAGCTGGCGAAGCGCATCCGTAAGTATAACGGTATGCAGATCGTCATTACCCAGAACATCAAGGACTTTGTGGGATCGGAAGAGATCGCGCGAAAGTCCACTGCCATTATCAACGCGTGCCAATACAGCTTTATTTTTGCTCTGGCCCCGAACGACATCCAGGATCTTGTGAAGCTCTACGAGAACGCGGGCGGCATCAACGAGAGCGAGCAGGAGCAGATCGTGCAGGCGCCGCGCGGCCAGGCGTTTACCATCATGAGTCCCACCAGCCGCTCCACTTTCCGCGTGCAGACGGGTGAGAGCATGATCTCTATGTTTGAGGATCGCAACTTTGTCAGCCGGTACTTTGTCGGTGAAGAAGGCAAAGAAAAATGGGAAGACTTTATCGCCGCCAGCCGCAGCGCGCACGAACAAGCCGTCGCGGAGAGAAAACGTACGGAGAATGACGAAGAAATTGCCGTTTCGCAGCAAAGTGTGGCATTTCGGGAGTTTGATAGGGCGGACTATGCGCCGGCTCAGGCAGAAGAACCCCTTGCCGCGCCGAGGGCGAAAGACGCCGGAGAAGCACCCAAAACAGCAACCGCGTCGGCCGACTCCGCGGGGCAGTTGACGGATTCCTCAGTCTCGGCCATGATGGGTGCGCTGACGGGCATGTTCGGCAATATGTCCGAAGCGTTCCGGCGCATGGGGCGGACAGACACTTCCGACTTTGGAGACGAACAGCTGTTTTCCCCGGATGATGAACTGTGGGAAGAAGATCGCGATGAGAAGCTGCGGGAGAAGGACGCGGAGATCGCGCGGCTCAAAAAGCGACTGGAACAGCTGGAGAACGCCACGGCGCAGGAAGACGCGCCCGCAGAGACAGAGGATGCGTGGCAGAGCATCTATGACGACTCGGAGGATTCCTTCACAGAACCGGAGGAGCCGGACGACGAGTCAAAGGATGACGTACCGGACGAGGGTGAGTCGGAGGAGGACTCCGGGATCGGGTCGATCTTTGACATGCTCTTTGCCGACAGCGAGCCGGCAGAGGATGTGACCGCTGCGGAGGACGAGGAGTCCGAGACCGAGGCGGGTGAGGCGTCCGCCAACGAGGAGGGCGAGTTTGACATTCTCGCATTCCTGGAGGGCAGTGTAAAGTCGGCAGAGCCTCAGGAGACCATATTTGACCGGATGCGGAACGAGGGCAAGACCAGCGCACCGATGACGCTGAACGACCTGAACCGGTATCTTGACAGCATCTCGGCGTCCTGATGAGTGGGGGGAATGGGATGAGACGTACCGTTCTGAAAAGAGCATACAGCAAGACCGTTTTGCGGCGGATCGGGCTTCTCGCCATCGCGCCGGTCTTGCTGTTGTGCGCACTTTATCTGGCTCCAAGCGCATATGCGGCAGAGTATCAGTATATGCTGGAGACCGCGACCGGCGTGTCGACCGGAGACGAGAAAAATGTTGAGTTTTTCATCATCACCTATGACGGCGCGGCGGGAAGCGCGGTCGAGCTGAACAGCGCCCTGCTGTTCCCGCACACCAACTCACTGAAAGAGTCCTATGCGGCGGCAAACGCCGTCGGCTCCGAGCAAAAGGACAGGGACAAGCTTCTTTACGATCGGTACGGATACCGCGCGGACGCCGCCGTGCTGGACAACCGGACGCCGTTTCAGTCGTATCAGGTGGATCAGTACCTGTTCACCACGTCCGAACCGATCGACCGGATCGACAACATCCAGATCTTTGTCGGCTCCCGCGGGACGTGGACCACGCAGGGCGTGCGTATTTTTCGCGTGGACCGGGTCGGCGGGTTGTACCGCTGGAACGATCTGTCGAATGAAACCTACATCGACTTCGAGGGCGAACTGATCGCCGAGAGCTGCAAGAACGGCAGGAGCATTTCGTGGACCGGCGACAAGCTGATCCGTATGAGCGCCGCCGACAGCAGCCAGCGCGCTCCGGGCGATCTGGAGCTGCAAACAAGCTTTGACGACGCTTACAAGACGCATACGATGCAGCACAACAAGGGTAACACGATGGCGATCCGCTTCGATTTTGCGGATGTTTACGGTGCGGGCCTGGAGTGCCTTACGTTGAGCCGCGGTCAGAATACACTGGATACCATACACCCGATCGAGGATATGCTCCTGAGCCTGCGCTACGTTGACCGCTACGGAGCGACGCGCACAGCACAGATCCCCGCCGTGATCAATTCGACGGAATACGCGCGCACCTTAGGGGCGGAGACCGATAAGCCCCTCGCGGGCCTCGCCCAGCAGGGCGAGAGCATGGTCGTCAGCGTATTTCTGCCGGACTTTGGCACGTTCAGCGAGACAAGTACCATCACGCTGACCTTGGGCAGCAAAACAGTTTATGAAAAGGGAAAGCTCACGGCAAGCGCCGCAATCGGAGAAGCGCGCGAAGCTGAGAGCATGAAGGACGACGTCGCGCTTTTGACGACGGCAGTGTATCTGTTTGACGCTGGGAATGGCGAACACGTCGAGGAAACGTCCGTCATAAGCGCACAGATAGACGAGACCGCGGGCGCGATCCATTATGAAATTAAAGACAAGCCCTATGCTTTCCTTTCTGCGGGCAGCATCAACGGTGAGACGGAGGTCGTCGGCGCGAACGGGATTACGCTCCGACCCTTCCGCGACGGTGATATCCTCACGCGGGAGCCGTCCCGATCGGACACGTTCCTGATCGAGCTGACCACCGACGACGTTCCGGGGGCGGGAACCTCCTCAGATATCCTGATGAGTGTCGCCTTTACGGACCTTGAGGGAAAGCAGCAGCGATCCGGCACCATTCAGGTGCGCGATCGTGTCAGGGAATTTTATGGCTATTGGCCCGGCAGCCGAAGTGATTTCGGATACTATATCGGCGCTGCGGAGGGGCAGACCCTGCGGTTTGTCGTCACGTTGCCGAAGGCAAAGGAGATCACGGATATCAAGGCCTGGATCGACGGCAAGGCTGTCACCGGCGATGAATGGCAGATGGCGAACTGTGCGATCTCAGTCATTCGGGACGGCCCGCTCAAGCGCAGCGTCACTTGGGAGTCGGTTTCTGTTGACGGGATGACCAGTGACCGGCGGTTTGATCGTTATGTCATTGCGGACAAGGTTTTTGAATACAAGGATACCTTGCAGGGACCGGTGCTGATCCAGCCGGGACAGACGCCGGAATCCGTCGGCCCGGCGGTGACCGCCAACGGACAGGGCGGCGTCGACGTGCTGACGCGGCAGGAACTGAACTGGTCACAGCTGCGTTACAACATGACGTATGATGACGCGTCGCAGGATCTGGGCTTCGTGGACTCGGCGGTGAAGTACAAGGTGATCGTCCACGTCGGAAACACTATTGTCTCGACCTCCGGCAACGGTGACAGCGGCTCGAAGAACCTGTTCCACTTCCGATTGATCTTTGAGGGCGGCAGCAGCGGCTATGTGCTCGCGAATCAGCAGCTCTCCGGCGACGGTTTCCGCGCCAATCAGGCGGAGACCTTCACGATCCCGACCAACCGGGATTACGGTGACGTGACGGCGGTGCAGATCGTCCCGGACGACATCTCGGGCGACAGCGATAAATTCGACAAGCTGGAGATTGATTCCATTGAGATCACACAAACCGTCAACGCCTCGCTTTCGCCGACGTGGATCGTCAGCCAGGTCGGCTGGATCGGCATTGACTATCGTGACGAAGGCGCAAGCGAGTCCATCCGCGGCCAAAAGGGCCGCAGCGCGGAGGATCTGACGCAGACCTATCTGGTGGACGGTATGACGTACTCCGTCAAGCTGATGGCGGCGATCCAGACGGACAGCTACGACAGCCCGACGGAGCAGTTTAAGGGCGCTCTGTCGGCGGATGTGTACTACGACCATCACTCCACGTCCACGGAGACCGGCTCCACCGGTGACATTGTGGAGGCGATGTATGAGTATCAGCGCCACAGCAAGAACTATTCGGAACAGGTCGGCGGCATGGCGGTCAGCGATCCCGACTGGATGTTCCGCGCGAACCATACGGACCGGTTTTTCTTTGAGCTGCGGGACGTGAAGCAGATCAACCGCATGGTGTTCCATGTGCGTGGCACCTCCTCCCTCAACTGGAACATTTCGGGCGTCGGACTATATCTTGTCAACGGCCCGGGTAAGCTGCGGCTCAACGCCAACAGCGAATATGAGCAGTTCTATGATGCGGGGCAGGAGCTCACCAGACTGGCATACAGCACCAGTGAGGCGATACCCTACGCATATTCGCAGCACATCGAAAAGTACAACAACGACGCCAGGAATCCCAATTCAGCAGATATCACCGTCAACTTTACGGAGAATCTGATCGAGGTGAGCCCAGAGACCAAGCAGTGGACGTCGATCATCTCGCGTGAGCCTGCGTCGAGAAATGACACGCTCAACATCTTCCTCTGGCCCGATGCGGCGACAGACGCGTCCGCCTACGGCGGCGTGACCAAGATCATCTACTCCGATATAGACGGCAATCCCCAGCAGGCGTCCACGGGTGCGATGAATCTCGGCCTCTACAATGGCGAACCGGTGTTTTACGCCACCAATGTGCGTGTCAACGGACTCTCCGGCATCAGCTCCGTCACGTTCTACAGCGGCAACGGAGAGAGAATCAGCGGGATTCGCCGCGGCATCATTCAGAGGGTACGCAGCGGTGTCGTCGTCAAGTCGTGGGAGGTCGGCGGCAGCGGGCTGAGCGATTTTGGCATTGTGCTCGGCGAGCTTCCGACGACCACACGAGAGGAGCAGCGCGTGCTGTTGCAGCTCGGCGCCGATACGAAGCGCACTGTGCTGACGCATCAGCAGGAGGACAGCACCGTTCGGGTAACGCCCGATGACCTGGCGGTGGCATTGTGGTATCGGTCGGATAACCCGAACGCGAGCGAGCTTCGTACGCCGTATGTCTACCTGACCGATCAGGGCTATACGGAGATCCGCCCCGGGCAGCTGGTTGAGCTGAAATTTGACCAGATCAATGTATCCGACATCACAGGAATATCTCTTGTCTCCAGCGGCTCTGTTCAGACGTCGATTGACGCGGGATATGTGGTGAACCGTCAGATCAGCAAGGAGGACGGCACGCTGCGCGGCGTGAAGGGCGAATACAGCTTTGCCACACCGTTGACCGTTTCCAACATGCCGAACCGGATGAATCCGGCAGGTTCGGTGAGCCCGGTCGCCCTGACCTTCCTGACGGACAAGTCACAGGAAAATATCAGCGGCGGCACCAGCGATCCCGTGCGTATGACGCTGGGGTATTACGACCGGTATGGCTCCCTGCATACGCCGGTGTATGAGGACCTGCGCATGTACATTGAGGGAGGCGAGAGCGCTTTCCGCGCGGCTCAGGAGACCGGCGTCAGCATGCTGATCCCAGACATCCATGAGCTTCGCTGGATCGAGCTGGAGCCGTACAAGGAGCAGAGAACCGGCGACTCCGTTGCGACTTGGAGCCTGAAAGAAGTAAAGGCTCGCATCGGCGAAGGTGGCAATGAGTTGGATCGAAGCGTCGGACAGCTGCTTGTCGAGGGTAAGCCGCTCCGGTTGAGCATGGCGGATATCCTGCTCTATGCGGATGTGTTTATCGGCAGCAACGCTGAGGCACAGACGATGACGGGAGGAACGCGCGATATCCAACTCCAGTCCGGCGAGAGCATCCGCATTGCCTCTACGCTGATCGGCTCTGCGGAGGGGCTTGCGGTCAAGCTGGAGGGCCGTGATCCGATCACCGGCGCGACCGGCAACGTGGAGCTTGGCGATACCCGCGGGTATACGCAGGAGCTCCTCGAGCAAAAGAGAAAAGACGCGACCAGCGCGGAGGAAGCGGCGATCTGGGCGTCTGTCGAGCCGCAGAGCGGCAGCTTGGACGCGGGCGATCCCGCGAGCGTGACCTTTACGCCGCCGCGAAATTACACGGACGGTGACCTTGGCTATCGCCTGACGATCTCCTCCAAGGAAGCGCCGGCTGCGGCGGTCGTGCTCAACATTGTTGTGAAAAACGAAACGGACCCGACCAGAAAAACCATGGAAGACCTCATGCAGGAAATGCTCCGTGCGCAGTAGGAGACCGGTAAGAACGAAGCGCCCCATCGGAGCAGTGCGTCATCATGATCCGGCGATCGGATGGCCGGAACAATAGAAACGGGAGAAATCCATGAAGAATAAAAAACCTCTTTTGATCACGCTGGCAGTTTTCTGTGCCATCCTGCTGATCATCGCCGTGACCGCGCAGTTCCTGCGCGGCCGCGGCGGGCAGCGTTTTCGCAGCAGCGATGTCCCCTATCCGTATGAATGGTCGGAGCGGTCGAACGGCTCCGTTCGGCTGACGATGGACGGCAGTTCTGCGCCGGAAGGCGTCTGGGTTGTGGGAAATCGGGGCGACGACGTGGTCACGACCGAGCTGGATGAGACCGTCCGCGGCAAGGCGACGGCCACGCTCATGCCTGCCGCCGAGGGACGCACAGAGATTACGTTTGCGCTGATGAGCGGGGAGGAGCAGCTTGCGGAAGTCCGGCTTGCGGTCGAGACGCTGCAACATGAAGATCGGCTCGCCGTGACCGTGATCGACCACAGCGAGCAGGCCAGGCAGGGCAGGATCAGCGGCGGAAACGAGGAATACCCCTACACGGTCTACACGGATGATTCCGGCGATCTGGTGATCCACATCGCGGACGCGGGGATGTCCGCCGAAGATGACGCCTCTATGCCCGAACGCTGGACGGTGGCAAGCTCGGACGAGCTGATCGCCTCGATCATCGAGCTGCGGACGGTGGAGGACGGCGTGGAAGTCTGCCTCGACACCCATGTGAGCGGTGACGCGGAGGTAACGATATCCGGCGAGGAAGCAGGAATCACATATGTGGCTGCCGTTACGTCGGAAAACGGTGCGCTGCGGCTGCGGGATTGCACTTGGTCGGACTATGTGCCGGAGACGCCGATCACAGAGGATGAAATGAACGAGATCCTCTCCGGCATTGCCGATTCGCTTGCGGGACTGGAATCCGCGGCGGAACCGTGATCATTACAAAGAGGAGGACAGTCCAATGCTGAATATTGATTTGGTCAAGCAGGGCAATGAGGGCGAACTGATGCTGGTCGGCGAGCTCGACGTCAACACCGCACCCGGTGCGGAGACCATCATGCTGGATGCGGTCAACCGGTTTGACCGGGTGATCCTCAACATGGAGCGGCTGACCTATGTTTCGTCCGCGGGCCTTCGCGCCATGAAACGCGCGAACATCAACATGCGGCGCAAAGGCGGAACGCTTGCGCTGAAAAACGTCTCCAAGCCCGTTATGGAGGTGCTTGAGCTCACCGGGTTTGCGGTGGTGTTCAAGATTATCTGAGAGACGGGACACGGCTCCGAAGAGCCTGACGGGCCTGAGACCATTCTGACGGGCCGAACAACAGGCAGCATGACCTCTTGAGGGAGAATCTATGGTGAAGAAGGGAAAAAGCGCAAAGCGCAATCAGATTGCAATGGTAACCATGATTCGTTTGATTTTGCTTGCTGTTGGACTGATTGTCGATATCAGCATATCCACGAGATATGTCCTGCAAAGGGAGTTCACGGAGACCTTTGCGGACTTTTCGTTCTCTTATGCCAGAATGGTCGCGGACAAGATCGACGGCGACGCGGTGGAACGCTACATAGAAAGCGGTGAGACAGACGCTTACTATGACGACGTGCAACTGACCATGCAGGGCATGGTCGACCACGCGGAGCTCCGATATCTGTATGTTGTCGTCCCTGAAGAAACGGGGCTGGTCTATGTCTGGGACGCACAGATGAACCACGCACCGAGGCCGCTTCTTGACAAGTGGGAGTATTCGGGGAACTATCCCAGCGAGGGGGCCAAGCTTGCGTATCAGACCGGACAGGAGCAGTTTTATGCATACCACTACAAAGGCATGGATATTGCTACGGCAATTACCCCGGTTTTTGACAGCGACGGAAGGGTTGCGGCGATCGTCGAGGCGGACATCCTCATGCCGCGCATCCATACGGCAACGCGGGATGTTTTGACAAGCGTGCTTTTCTATGTGGCGCTGATCCTGCTTGTCACAATTCCGATGTTCTATTACTTCACGAGGAAACGAATCCTTGTGCCGCTGGAAAAGCTCAGCAAAGCAGCCACCGGTATGGTCGGTTATTTGGATAAGGAGGAAGCGATTTCCATTGATATCCATACCGGCGACGAAATTGAACAGGTCGCGCGCGACTTTGAGGAGATGGATCGGAAGCTCCTTGCCTATGTGCGGGAGAATTCCAGCATCACCGCGGAGAACGAGCGCATTGAGACGGAGCTCAACATGGCGGCTGCCATCCAGGCGAATATGCTGCCGCGCGCATACCCGGCGTTCCCCAATCGGCCCGAGTTCGAGATCTGTGCGATGATGGAGCCGGCGAAGGAGGTCGGCGGCGACTTCTACGACTACTTTATGGTCGACGAGGATCACCTCGCCATGGTTGTGGCGGACACGAGCGGCAAGGGCGTACCCGCCGCGCTGTTCTCGATGATCGCAAAGACGCTGCTCAAAATGTGCACGCAGACAAGACTCAGCCCGGAAAGAGTGCTTGCGGAGGTCAATGCCTCGCTTTGCGAAAACAATGAGGAAGAGATGTTTGTGACCGTTTGGCTCGGCGTTTTGGAGATCTCCACGGGCGAGCTGACCTATGCCGACGCCGGACACGAGAGGCTGCTGCTCTATCAGAACGGGGCGTGGAGGATTCTTCCGAAGGCGGGCGGCATCGCGCTGGCGGCGCTTACGCCGGAGGAGCTGGAGCTTGTGGACGACGCGGCCAAGTCTCACAACCAAACGATCCAGCTGAACCCCGGCGACGCCGTTTTCCAGTATACGGACGGCGTCACGGAGGCGGCGATGACGGACCGGACGCTGTTCGGGGAAGATCGGCTTTTGGAGGCAGCAAACAGCGCGCCGTCGGCAAAGCCGGAGGAGTTTTTACCGTATATCCGCGCACAGATCGACGCGTTCGTACAGGGTGCGCCGCAAACCGATGACATCACCATGCTGGGCGTACAGTTCAACGGCAGTGAGAACAACACATAAGGAGGAATCGACATGCCGAACAAAAACGAGGAGAACAAGAACCAAGCGGTACAAAATGAGCAGGAGCCCCAGGGCAGCAATATCTGGGAGGATGCCTCGAATCTGGACAAAATCGAGGAAGCAGACGAGATCGAGGAGGCCGAAAAGCCCCTGAGCTACGTCCAGCACTGGGCCGACGACCAGGAGCAGAAGATCTACAACGTCTACGGCAGCACGGTGAAGCACCCCCTCGTCAACGCCCAGAAGGACGCGCTGGAGGCGATCGAGATCACGCCGCCGGAGGAGCTGGGGGACCTGGGGGAGGCGTTTATCTCCATGGTCACCATGGGCGCCAGCATGAACCCGGACTATGTGAAGGACCTGGAAACCAGCTCCACCATACCCTTTGGTACGACGGCTGGGGAATTTAACCAAAGCAACGTCAGCAGCAACATCCCCAAGGGGGACAACCGCTTTCTGACCAAGGGCTTCGCCGACGCCCTGCTCCGGGGCCGGATCGACGCGGCGGAGGCCATCGAGCAGTACAAGCAGGGTAACTACGAGCCGGTGAAGGAGGCGCTGCGGCGCTTTTTGCGGGCGGTGGGGAACACCGTCCCGACGATGGGCTCTCACGGCTTGTCCAGAGAGATCAATACGGTGCAGTACGGCAATATGGCCATGGCGGACAAGCTGCTCAGCGCCCAGCTCCCTTTCCCCGTGGAGGAGCTGCTTCCGGCGGGGGAGCTTGCCAAGCTCAAAAGCGGGCTCCTTTCCCACAAGATCCACGCCAATACCATCGCCCAGGCCGATGAGCTTGAGAAGAACCCGGGGGCGCCGGGCAGCCCAGAGCGTGACGCCCTCCTCTCCCGCGTCGCCCTGGGGCTGAACATGACCAGACTCTATGACACTCGGGAAATCGACGCCTTTGACCAGGGGGACGCCTTCACCCAGCAGCTGCTGCTGGAAAACGGCATCGAGCCGGGCACGGAGGAGTTCCAGGCCATGACCACAGGTCAGTTCGACCTTTCCGGCAAGGTGGGGGTTTTGCTTCACCAAAATATGATGCACAACGAGCTCACCGAGCTGGAGTACATCTACTCCCAGCCGGGAGCCGAGCAGTGGGCGGAGCGCAACTTCTTAGCGCAGATCAAGAATACCCCGGCCTATCAGGAGGCGCTCAACGAGTCTGACCCGGCGAGGATGAAGGCGCGGCTCGATGCCATCTCCCGGGAAACGCGCAGAAACAAGGGTCTGGAGGCCTTCATCACCCCAGAGCACTACGCCCCCACCGCCCAGCAGCACGCCCAGGCGTCGGCCACCTTCCAGGAGGCCCATAACGCCGGTCTGGAGGAGGCCCGCAAGTTCGTCCGGGACGCCATCGCCGAGTACCGGCAGGTCAAGGAGGTGCGGGAGACCCTGGAGAACACCATCCTGGCGCTGGGGGACAGGCCGGGCGCCGCGGCGCTGCGCCAATCCCTGCAGGAGCTCCATCAGACCCTCAGGAGCGGGAACCAGTCCATCCTGAGCCGCACCGCCTGCCAGGACAAGATGCGGGAGGTGACCCGCCTCGCGGCGGCGTACACCCGCTCCGTGCGGGAAAAGGCCAAGGCGAAGGGGGAGGAATGGGCCCCCAAAAATGCCTCGGACCGGGCGGCATATTATGCCGCCGCGGGGCTGGAGGGCGTCCTGGCCCCCCACATCCAGCCCCAGCCCCAGGCGGCGCAAAGGCCTGCCTACCACGTCCCATGGCAGGCGGGGATGAGTCCGGAGGAGCGGCGGGAGATCGAGCGCTCCATGGAGCTCTTCGCCGCCATCCCCGAGACCAACACCGACCGCGCCGTTGACGAGCTGCTCCGGCGGGAGGAGCAGTACCGCGCTGCGCACGCCATGGATCAGGATCTGCTCATGGCGTCCGGCGTGCGGACCATGATGCTGCTGGCGGCGCAGCAGCGCTTTGCCCCCGGGCAGAACGAGACGGCGGCGGAGACCGCCCGCCGCCAACGCGCCATGAAGGAGGCGCTCTCCCCCGAGCGGGTGCTGAACAACATGATGGCGATTTGCGTGGTCATGGCACGCGGCGCGATCTCGCCCATCGAGGGCGTGACGGTGGTGGACGGCTACGACGCCATCCGTGCCGCCTTCATCGACCGGGAGGACGGCTCCTACGCCACCACCGAGGACATCCGGCGATCCATGCGGGGGAAAACCGTGCAGCTGGAGCTCTTTGACAACTCGGGCCAGGAGAAGCTGGCGTTCTACGAGGGGAGCACGGCGTTTGAAGAGAGCTTCCTCAACGAGGGCCAGCCCCTGCCCCCGGAGCACGTCCAGGCGTACGCCAAAGTGCAGGAGGCGTTTCGGAGCCTCAACGACACGCTGACCCCCTTCTATGAGCGCAACGAGAAGGGCGAGCTGCCCACCCTGACCGAGGAGGACTTCAACAAGATCCGCGACGGCTACCAGAACGTGCTCGCCGAGATGAACGCCTATTCGACCCAGCTGGGGCAGTCGGGCCACCCGCTCGATATGCATCGCATGGAGCTGATGGCGTCCTTCCGGGACAGGATGGGGCAGGACCTCGTCACGCTCGAGGCGGGGCGGCAGCTGGGCCTGTCCACCCTGCCCAACCTGATGCTCGGCGGCGATCTGCCCACGGCGGAGATCGAGGGCGTGCCGGAGATCTTTGGCGATCTGGCAAACTCCCGAATGCGGGTGAGCCTGCCCGGCAACGGCGGCGAGGTTGAGGAGGGCTTCTTCACCGCCACCAGCGCCGTGGAGACCGACATCCCCGGCCTCTTCAACCGGGTGCTGGACCAGCACATGGGGGACCGTCCCGAGTGGAAGGAGTTCGTCACAAAGCTCTACCAGCACGATCAGGGTGGAAATCTGAGCTCCATCTCCATGCTCAACAGCTTCGAGAACGATATGGCCCAGACGGTGGACCAGAGCGGCTTTTTCGACGCGTGGGTCGGGGATGAAGACCCGCAGTTCAAGGCGCTGTACCAGCGCTGCCGCAGCCACGAGCTCTCCCTGGCCATCCTCAAGTTCGCCAAGGATTACGCCGCACAGCTGGGCATTGTGAAGGAGTATAACGCGCAGGGGCTGTCGTCGGGCAACCTCGATAAGCGCAACAGCGCCATGTCCACCATGGCGGAGATGATGAAGCGCTCCGGCCTGGTGGCGCCGGCGCGGTCGGTAAAGGTCAAGGTCGGCGGCAAGGAGCTGGTTGGCACCTTTATGAAGTTCGCCGAGGGCGAGGATCTGTCCCAGGTCCAGCAGGACAGCCCGCTGACCAAGGTCAACGTGGAGGATATGCTCACCCCCGAGTCGGTGTCCTCGGTGGCGGATCTGCAGGTGCTGGACTACGTCTGCGGCAACGTGGATCGCCACCAAAAAAATATGTTCTACAAGCTGGACACCACCGACCCGCAGCACCCCAAGTGCGTCGGCGTGCAGGGCATCGACAACGACTTCTCCTTCTGCGCCCACGCCGAGGGCAAGAGCATGGCGGACATTGTGAACATGAAGATCATCCGCAAGGAGACGGCGGATACCCTGTTCAGCATGAAGCCGGAGATGATCAAAACCGTCCTCAGCAAGTACGACTTGAGCCAGACAGAGACCTTCGCGGTGCTCAAGCGTATCGGTGAGCTGAAGCAGGCGGTGGAGAACGGCACCCTCAAGGTGGTGACGGACGAGCAGATCAAGACCATGAACTACCAGACCGAGCTGCTCTCGGGCGGAGACAACTATTTTGGACGCCTCATGCGGATCCCGCAGGCAGCTCGCCGGCAGGCCTTTCAGTCGGACGGCGCGGCGATGGACAAGGCCTATCGGGGCCTCAACGCCAACACCCCCGCCCTGGGCAGATGCTACGACGGCCTGGTGGCGGCAAATCAGGGCAAGTTCATCGGCAGCAAGGAGTACAAAGCCGTCCTGAATGGTCTGCAGGATCTGATCGCCCACCGTTCGGAGCTGCTGAACGACCGCGACCCGGAGAGTGTGGCGCTCTATGAGCGCAGGCTGTCCGAGTTGAGGGTGGCCGTGATTCGCTACCTCAGTAAGAAAGCGAAGGAGGCGCGCCACTCCAAGCCCTCCAAGCTTGCCGAGCGCCGCGTTGCCGCCGTGCGGGCGTTCAGCGCCAAGCTGGGCCTGGAGGAGGCGCACATCCATGACTATCGGGAGGCGGAGACAGCCCGGGAGCGGTACCTGAACGGGATGACACAGCAAGAGGAGTATCGAGCGCGGTCGGACCGGGACAATCTGGAGATCGACCGCTATTTCGCCAAGGGCGCGGCGCGGGATCTGTTCCCGAGGCTTGCCGACCGCAAGGACCCGCTGCTCGCCCGGTGCGGCGCGGAATTGAAGAAGGACGCGGACGTGGTGTTCGCCAAAGCGGGCGAGCCCGACACCCCCGAGATCATGGAACGGAAGGTGCGTCTTTACGCGGGGCTGGTCGCCAACCGGATGATCGAGCAGCAGCTGGAGAAGGGCGGCGAGTCCGCCCAGAAGCTGAAGGCGGCATGGGAGCAAAACCACAACCTCTTTGAGCAGATGCGGGAGCGGGTCATGAATTCCCCCGTGTTCGTGAAGGACCATGCCCATGACATCGACAGCACGCTGACGGCGGATACGTCCCAATTTGACAACATGATCATACGGATCGAACGGGCGGAGGCGCAGGCAAGAGAGCAGAACGCGCAGGCAAAGGCGAACGCGCCGGAGATTGCAGAGAACGCGCCGCAAAAGAATAACGAACAGCTGGCGCAGAACAATCCGAAGAAGTCTGGCGCCCCGAAGATCTGACAGATAGGAGAGGATTAAGATACCGATTGAAACCATACCGCAGCCTCAGAAGAAGTCCAATCTGAGAAAGCCGGGCAGCCCGAAGATCACGGGCAAGCACGTCCAATTTGACGAGGAGAAACTCCGCGCGAACCGCGATGCGGCGGCCGCGGAGCGCCTCAAAAGCTGGGAACAGAAGCACCCCAACATTCAGATGGAATACGCCGCCGCCGACCTGAACGGGCGCAAGCAGCTGCTCGCGCTGTACGCCACCATCCAGCTCTACGGCCGCTCGGAGGAAACGGCGCAGAACGGGTTTTGGGACAGGCTCGACGGGCAGCTGTTCAGCAAGGATACGCAGGCGCTCTTCACGCGCATGGCCGAGCGGACGAACAGCTGGGACACCTGTAAGGACCTTTTGCACGACGAGGGGCTTCTTGCCGTGATCGAGAAAAAGGGCGTCGGCTGGGAAGCCTACGCGGGGAAGCGGTTGGATGAGGCCGCGCAGCTCCCTGCGGAGAAGGCGGTCCAGACGCCGGAGGCGCTGCTGGCGGTGTTCGACAAAAAGTATCCCAAGCCCGAAGAGGCATATTATCAAAAGGACATCAATGGGCGAATGGAGATGCTCCAGGAGTATCTGCTGCCACTGCTGCTGAAAAGCGGGACGGAACAGGACGCGGGCACGCTCAGGGAAAACATCCAAAAGGTGCCCGGCGAAATCATCCTCAAGAGCATCGCGAGAAGCGCACGGGGCTGGGAGACCTGCAAGGAGCTGCTGAACGATCAGGAGCTTCAGTTCCACGCGGCGAATCCCGACGCCAAGCTGAAACGCGGCGACGAGTACATGGAATGTGCCGACCGGCTGATACGCGACATCAAGAACCACCCGAAGGAGAAGGCGTTTCTGGACGCGCTGCCCAAGCCGAGTGACCCGGCGCTGGTGCGGCAGAACATCAACGCAGCGCGCGCAATGGCGGAGGAGCTGTTCAACGATATCGAGCAGGTCGATTTCAACCTGCTCGGCTCCGGCTCCAAGGAGTTCGACGCGATGAAGAAGTCGGTCAAAGAGTTCAAGCAGTTCGCGTTCGAGAAATACCGTGTCGACAGAAATGGCGAGATCTCGCCGGCGATGCAGAAAAAGCTGCTGGAAAAGACGCAGAACAGCCTGGAAAGCATCAAAACGTATCTCGACTACAAGCAGGAGCAGTTTGATAAAGACCCCGCGCGGCGCAACGCCGCCGGCCGGCAGAAGCATGAGCAGCCGCGCATTCTCAAGTCCATCGGTATGTTTGAGAAGCTCTCGCGCTTCTATCTGCAGCAGTCGATGACGAAGCCGGGATGGGAATATAAGCCGACCGAGGAAACCGAGCAGAAAAAGAGCGCGTTTGAGCAGAAGCTGCAAAGCGCCAAGACGGACTATACCACGAAGCTGGCGTCCCGCCAGTCGAAGGAAAAACTGGGCCAGCAGGATCTTTTCAACGAGCAGGACAGGAAAGAAGCGGCTAAGGAACAAGCCAAGCAAAAGAAAGCGGAAGTCCCAAAGGGCATGAAAAAGTGAAAAAAGTAACGCCCTCTCCGTGGTTTACTCGGAGGGGGCGTTGCTGTATTGTTTTTCTCATTCGGGCTCCTTCGGTACAAAAATGCGCACCAGCGTGCCGCCGCCCGCGCGCGGGCCGATCTCCAGCGTGCCGCCGCACATCAGCACAAGACGCTCGCGGACATTTTCAAGCCCCACGTGTGCCGTTCCGTCCGATGACGGCTCATACCGCGTGCCGTCGTCCTCAATCAAAATCTCCGCGCCGCCGTCCACGGCGCGGGAGCAGATGAAAATCCGCTCCGGACGGTGCGTTTGGCTGATGCCGTGCTTGACGCTGTTTTCCACGATCGGCTGGAGCGTCAGCGGCGGCAGACGGAAGGTGATATAGTCCGTGTCATACTCCACGGTGAGCTTGGAGACGTACAGCGCCTTTTGCACGTTGAGGTAGGCCTTGGTGTGCTCCAGCTCCGAGACAAACGCGATGGGTTCGGTCGCGGCAATGGCGGTAAAGTTTGCCTGCAAATAGTTGTTGAAGTTCGCGACGACCTCGCCCGCCCGCTGCGGATCGCTGTCACAGAGCATACTGACCGAGGCGAGCGTGTTGTAGATGAAGTGCGGGCGGATCTGGTTGATGAGGTTCTGCATTTTGGCGCCGCGCAGCTGCTCATCCTTCTCGCGCAGCTCTCGTTCGCGGCGGATGGCGTCGCGCAGAAAGCCAAACCCGCGCGCAAACAGATTGAGCGCGACCCAGATGAGAAAGACAGGTGCGATGGGAGCCTGGCCTTTGATTGAGAAAAGCACGAGATCCAGCCCCAGCGCCGCGAATGTCGGCAGCAGCCACAAAAGCGCCGCGCGCTCCGGCTTTTGTCCCAGCAGCGCGATGAGATGCAGCGCCGCCATACCAATGCCGAAGGGGATCAGCGCGTCATGCAGGTCTGCGACGCCGAGCACTTGCAGCGCGAGGAGTACGAGCGTACCAAATACGCTGAAATAGCAGCAGAGCCTGCCGAGGCGGTCGTGCTCGCGATCCTGGATCACCGTCAGGAGCCGCAGCGAGAGCACCAGCATCAGGAGATACGCCGTCGCGCCGACGTACCACAGCAGCTTTTGCCGCCCGTACCAATCCAGCAGCAGCGGCACGACGGATAGTCCGCACAGCTTCCACACGCCCGCCGCGCAGGAGAATGCGCCGAGGTAGAACACCCGCTGCCGGTCTCGCACCGCAAGCCCCAGCGAGAGCGCAAGCAGCATCAGGAAGAAGCCCATCGCCGCCGTGACGCAGCTGAGCAGCAGCACCGCCGCCTCGTCGGGCAGCACCTCGAGGTGCAGCAGCATCTGGCGGTCCATGACGAGAAAGTCCGGTTCAATCCCGCGAACGCTCTGGTAAACCGGCGTGAGCGTGACACGCAGCGTCTTTCCCGCGTCATCGGGAGAGATCGGCAGCGTCAGCCAGTAGTTGCCCGGGGTGCGTCCGATATGCCATGCTGATACCTCGCCGGTATCGGTAACAATTCTGCCATCCTTCTCCACGACCGCGATCGTGTGGCGCAGGTGGACGAACAGCGTTCCGGCGCGAACGCCCGACGCTTTGGTCAGATCAAATTCATAGACCCTCTGTAAGCCCGCGTAATCTGCGATGACCTCCTCATGCACCTCCAGCGGGCGCATGACGAGGAACGGGCTGATCGCGGGCGCAACGCCCTTCATGCCGGGTGTATTCCACAGAAACGCAGCAAGCGCAACCACAGCGGCAAAAACCAACGCCACCGCAAAATCAACGGCGCACTGTCGATTGATTCGTGTTTTCATAGCTCCAGCCCCCTTACAGGGAAGCGCAGATTCGTCAACTCGTGACGGACGCGCTCCCGGCTGAGCGGCTTGAGAATATAGCCGCTGCAATGGTCGTAGATCGCCTGCTTCATGTATTCCACATAATTTGTAAGGTAGATGATATTGGTGTGCGGGGTGATCTCCAGCAGCCGCTGCGCCAGCTCCAGCCCGTTGAGCTCCTCGTCGATCTCGATGTCCAGAAACGCGATGGACACATGGTTGGGGCGGGCATAGGCGAGCGCTTCTGCGCCGCTTTCAAACCCGACGATGTTCGCCCACGGCACGACGTCCTGAATCATGCCGATGCTGCATTGCAGCAGGGTGGGGACGTCCTCTACCACGATGATGTTGACGATCTCGTTTGGTGCGTCCCGGATCGCGTCAAGCAGAATCCGGCTTTCCACATCGAGACAGGACGCCAGCCGGTCGATCATATTGATGTCCGGCAGCCGCGTACCAAGCTCCCACATGGAGACGGCACTGCGGGAGACCATCATCTGCTCCGCAAGCTGCTGCTGGGAAAGACCTTTTTTCGAGCGCAGCTCTTTCAGCGTGCTCGCAAATACCTCAGAGTTCTGCACAGTAATCCTCCGTACAATATTCCTACTCTATATCATACTCAAAACAAAAAAGTGTGCAAGGGGTTGCCACATTCTGTGGCAACCCCTTGCGGGGAAAAGTGAGAAATTGGTATGATACACATATAGAATTGCGAGCGAGGAGGACTCAAATATGCCGGATCAGGAAAGAGACATTTTTACGGAACTGAACCAGCGGCTGGCGGAGCAGGAGGTCGCGGAGGGGCTCCGCGATGAGCACGCCGCCTATCGCGAAAAGGTCGCCGCGCTTCAGCAGAAGATGAGCGAATACTACCGTATGACGCGAGAAGGCGTGAAGCTGCTGGACACGGCGGCGGTGGCGGAGATCATGAAATTCTATCAGGACGCGGCCAAGGCGGGCGAGACCTATCTGCAAAAGATCGCTGCCCAGAGGCAGCCGGATGAGCCGGAGCCTCCGGTCGCCGGCATCCTGCGGCAGGTTTCCGGCGTTTTGGCGAAGGATATGAGCGCGCTGCGCCAGTATGAGCAGTATCTGAAAAAGCCTGCTGAAATGAAAGAAGTGAAGCAGCGCGTAAAGGATAGGAACGGCAAGATCCACGTCCGCACCAAGCGGGTGCCGGTGGAGAAGACCCTGCGCTCGCTGCCGACGCTGGTGGAGATGGCACGGATGCGCACGATCAACCTCAAGGACACCAGCATCCAGCGGCGGGGCGGCGCGCTGTCCCAGCGCATCCCGCTGAGCTTTATCGACAGCGAGGGAAAGACCGTCAAGGGCTATCTGACCAAGCGCAGCGATCTGGAAACGGACGCGGTGAAGGCGTATGACAGCTTGCTGAAAAGCACCAAGGCGCTCGCCCAGGGCGAAAAGGCGGATCTCATGTGTTCGGTGCTCGATCAGTTTCTGAACGCGTACGCGCGGCGCTCGGGCCTCGACCCGGCAAACCGGGAGGAGGTCATCCAGAGCATGACCTCGGAGTTTGCCCACGCCGTGTTGGGCAGCGGCAACCCGAACGTGCTGATGAGCGAAATGCTGACCGAGTGCGGGCTGACCGTCGAGGAGGAGCGGGAGCTGAAAACGTACCAGATGGTCGTTTTGCAGTCTTTCGGCAAAGCGCTTTCCAGCATCAGCATTACGCCGGAGATGTATGAGCTCGCCGGCGTGCGGAATCACGCGCGCATCGACGAGCGCAACGCCGCCATGAGCACCACGGCGGAGCTGCTGGGCGTGTCCGGCGTGCTGTGCCGCTCGCAGACGGTGCGCTGCGTGGATGAACAGGGCAAGCTGGTCGAGGGCACCTTCATGGCGGACGCCGGAGGCGAGAACCCCGACGACCCGAACCCGAAATGCGCCATGTTGGATGGGGACGACCCGCTGAGAAACAGCAAGGGCTGCTTCAAGCAGATCGCCGATCTGCAGGCGCTGGACTTTATCTGCGGGAACGTCGACCGCCACGATGGAAATTTCAGCTTTCAAATGTCCAACGACAAACCGCCGCAGGTACTCGGCATCAAGGGCTTTGACAATGATACGTCGTTCGGTGATCTGGTGCCTGCCAACGGGAGAATGGTCAACCACATGGTGGGGCTCGACCACATGAAGGCGATGAGCCGCAGCATGGCGGAGAAGATCAAGGCGCTGGACGCGGAGACGCTCAAGGTCTCCCTGCGGCAGTACGGCCTGCGCGAGTCGGAGCTGAACGCCGCCGCCAAGCGGCTGGAGCTGATGAAGCGCGCCATCGTGAAGGGCGAGCGGTATTTTACGAACAAGCGCATCGAATCGACGCCCACCAAGCGCGGCTATATCCGCATCGTGGAGGACAATGAGTGGCAAAAGCTGAAGCTGAGCGATCTCAAGACCAACTACAAGCCGTGGTTCAAGCCGCGCCAGACCAATCTTTTTACCTACGCGGAGCAGCATCTTCAACTTTTGAAGCAGAATGCCGCGAAAAAGTTGGAGAACCATCAGAAAAACGCTGCGCCGAAGAACGCGAGACTTGTTACCCATGCCGACCGCGCCGACCCGACAGCCATGAAGGAGATTCAGATGCAGTTCAAAGTAATGGCCGCGCCGTTCCTGCAAGGGGAGGGTCTGCCGCCCGCAAAAGAGGGCGAATCCGCGGAGCTCACCGCGCAGCGCGCGTTCCGCGAGCAGCTGATCAAATACGCCGAGTTCCATCAGAAGCTCGACGAGCGGCTGAGCCAGAAGCCTATGAACGAGAAGGAGCTGGCTGCTGCCGTGACAAAGCGACAGCAGGCATTTCCGTCGGATAAAAAGCCTGCCGACATCAAGATCGAGCTGCGGCTTGAGGAAAAGATGCGTCTCGCCTTTGACACCCGCATCGGGATGCGGGACATCAACCAGATGGACAAGCATCTCCTATCCTTGCAGGAGGCGACGGAGAATTACATGCAGGCGCTGAATCAGGCGGGCAAGACGGAGGAAGCCAAACAGCTTGCGGGCTTTAACACCTATGTCGCCGACGCGCGGCGGCGTTCGCCGGACGAGGGCGAGACGATCAAGGCAAACGAGCGCGCGGGACTGGAGGAGTTCAACCGCTCCGCCGCCCAGCTTGCCGACCGGCTGGCGGGCGTCAAGCAGCAGCCCAAGCAGTCCAAGCCGCAGAGCATGAAATAGAGGTGAACAATCATGCCGACAGGCGAATATAACGAGCTTTACAGCCAGCTTTCCCAGATGCAGTCCCCGGAGCTTCAGCCGTACTTGGCCGCCATGCGCGCACTGGACGAGCAGCTTCGGGAGCTGAGCAAGCCGGACCGGCAGGGGCTTCCGCCGCTGCTGGACGCGCAGAGGCTCGAAGCGCTGATGCAGGGATATGCCGACGTTGCGGAAAAAGCGGAGCGGTATTTCTCCGAGGTGCCGGAAACCGCGGGTGCGGCACACCCGGAGCGTGATCTGGTCAGGCGTATCAGCGGCATCGTCTCCCGCGATATGCGCGCGCTCACGGAGTATCGCAACGAACTGGACGCCGATCCGGAGGCGGAGCGGCAGTCGCTGCCGTCGCTGATCGAGAATGCGCGCACCTTCACCGTCGACCTCAGCAGCGTGAAGATCAAATCCAGAAACGGCCATATGTCCGAGCGCCTGCCGATGGAGATCACGGTCAACGGCAAAAAGCTGCAGGGCATGTTTACGAAGGAATGCCATGTCATGCAGCTCGACAAGACCCTCAAGCGGATCGCGGACAAGGCGCCCACCGAGGAGGGCAAGGACGCGATCAACGGCATTCTGGACAGCTTCCGCGCCTATGGGCAGAAGAACGGGATCAAGACCACGGGCGACGAACAGGATCTCAGGAGGCTTGGCGCAATGCTGATGCTCAAGCGGCCGGGCAAGGAGCGCAACGGGCTTCTCTGCGAGGTGCTGGGTCATGGCAGGACTTGGGGAAACAGCAAAAAGAGCATTGTCAAGATGTGCGGCAAGTCAGCGGTCGATGACCTCACCAAGGGCATCATCGATGATTCCAGTCTGGTGTACACCTATGAGCTCAGCGGTATTTCCCCGCACGACCGCACGGACGACCGCAATGCCGCGATGAGCAAGGTGGCGTCGCTGCTTGGCGTATCCAATCTCATTTGCAATGCCATTTCCATGCGCTTCAAGGATGAAAAGGGCAATGTGGTGAGCGGCACGTTCATGGAGATGGCAAAAGGGATCGATTGCACCAACCCGCAACAGAATCTGCTGGGGCCGCTCAATCCGGACGCGGCGTTTTACGACAACCCGACCGTGCTGCGCGATCTCGCCAACCTGCAGGCGCTGGACTATATCTGCGGCAATACCGACCGTCACGCCTTAAATATGGTCTTTACCTTTGAGGACGGCTATCCGCCGCAGGTGACCGGCGTACAGGGGATCGACAACGACCTGTCGTTCGGTGCCAAGGATTTCCCGGACGGGCACTCCAAGCTCTCTTCGCTGGCTAATATGCGCGTGATCGGCGAGGAGATGGCGCGGAAGATCGAGGCGCTGACGCCGGAGCAGCTCAGGTTCGCGCTGCGGGAGTTTTCCCTGAGCGAAAAACAGCTGGAATTTGCGGGCGTGCGTTTGCAGACGCTCCAGAAACATTTGAAAAAGAGCCGCGAGTATTACAAGGACGCGGAACCGGTGAAAGACAGCGACGATTGCGAAAAAGGGTATATCCGCATTCTGCCCGATGCAGATTTTGCAAAGCTGCGGCCGCGGGAGCTCCAAGTGGACGAGCGGGAGATAAATGCGGCATTAAAAGCCGGGAAAAAGCCGCCCTTAAATATTTTTTACTTTACCTTGCGCAATATCAAAAAACTTGCCCTGCGGTTGAGCACCGTCTTTGCCAAACCGGCGAAGCTGGTGAATGTCGCGGCGGCAAACCGCGCCACGCCGGAGTCCGCTTCCGCGCAGAAGGAAGCCGCGAAGCGACTTGCCGAGAAAGTCAAAAAGGCGGGCAAGCCCACAGCGGCGGCGCAGCCCCTGTGCGACGCCATCGCGCGGTATCAGAAGTTCCAGGACGACCTGAACGTGCGGCTGAGCAGCGATCCTGACGATCCGCTCCGCGCGTTTGACACCACGATCGGCCCGAACGATCTGGACCGGATCAAGACGGAACTGACCGCGCTCAAAACCAGCGCGGAGAAGTACATGGAGACGAATCCGCCCAAGAAAGACCGCTTTGGCAAGCTGGCGACGGATGTGCTGGCGTACACCAACAAGCTGCTGAACGTTCCGCCGGAGCAGGAGAAAGAGGAAAAGCAGACCGCCATCGCCAACGAGCGTCAGGCGACGGAGCGCTTCAACCGTGAGTTGTCGAAGATGTCGGAAAAACTCGGCAAGGGCGAGGATGCTGTGAAAAAAGAAAACAAACCCAAACGTTCTATGTAGAAGGATCCCTGATCGCCCGGCAGGATCGCCCCTGCCGGGCCGCATTAAGACAGGCTCCCCCTGTGACGACAGTTTTGCTTTTCGCTGTCAGTCACAGGGGGAGCTTATTATGTGGATGAGTCTTGCCGCTTTTTACCTTGCGAAGCAGAGCTTTTCGGTCAGATGAACAGGTTGACGTTGGATTCCTCCGCGTCGCCAAGGTACGTTCCGACGCCGCCGATTTCCACGCCGTCGATGAGCTCCTCCTTGCGGATACCCATTACGTCCATGCTCATGGAGCAGGCGATGATCTTTACGCCGTTTGCCATGGCTTTTTTCATCAGCTCCTCAAGGGAGTCAATGTTCTTGTCCTTCATGATCTTCTTCATCATGGCGGTGCCCATGCCGCCCATGTTCATCTTGGAGAGCGACAGGTGCTTCGCGCCGCGCGGCAGCATCGCACCGAACATGGACTCAACCGGCGATTTCTTGATGTGCTGGTTCTGATCCTTGCGCAGGGCGTTGAGGCCCCAGAACGTGAAGAACATCGTCACAGGACGGCCCATCGCCAGCGCGCCGTTGGCGATGATAAAGCTTGCGAGCACCTTGTCCATATCGCCGTCAAAGACGATGATGGTCTTGCCTTGGGGGACGTCTCTGACCGCGACGCTTTGCGGCACAGCCTCCGCGGGCGCGTCGCCCAGCCCGCGGCGCACGACCGCGACGTACGCGCCATTCTTCTGCTCGTTGGACACCAACGTATTGCCGGTGCGTTTGCACCAGGACGCGATATCCTTCGCAAAGCCGGGATCGGAGGCACTGACCTCCAGCAGATCGCCATCCGCCAGCTCGTTCATATTTTTATAGACCTCCATGATGGGGCCGGGGCACTGCATACCGCAGCAATCCACCGTTACCTTGCGCATTTCCGCTGCACTCCTTTCCTGCTTTGCCGCCGCCGGTACGGGGGCGGCGGGTTCCTCGGGGATCTCCCACTCACTTTCGTGCGTGGACTGATAAAACCGCGTGCCGCCGGGGTAGACCTTGACATTTGCAAAGCCGCTTTGCATCAGAATACGCGCCGCGTTGTACGAGCGCACGCCTACCGTGCAGAAAACGATATACTTTTTGCCCTTGTCCAGCTCGCCCATGCGTTTGCGCAGGTCGCCCAGCGGGACAGAGACGGCGTTCGGCAGCTCGTAGGCCATGCGCTCCGCATCCTCACGCACATCCAGCAGCACCGCGTCGGGATCGTTGTCCGGCTCGTTCCAGTCCGCGAGCTTCACAAGCCCGCGCAGGATATTCTCCGCCACAAAGCCTGCCATGTTGACGGGATCTTTTGCGGAGGAATAGGGCGGGGCATAGGCAAGCTCCAGTTCCTTGAGCGCAATGGGGCCTGCGCCCATGTGCTGGGCAACGGCGATGGTGTCGATGCGTTTGTCCGCGCCTTCGCGACCCACAATCTGCGCGCCGAAGATCTTCTTGCCGTCGCAGGAGAACAGCAGCTTGATGACCATCGGCGTTGCGCCGGGATAGTAGCCCGCGTGGTGATTCTGCGTGATGATGAGGCGCTCGTAGTCCTTGCCGTACACCAAGCCGCGCTGGATCAGCGCCTTTTCCGCTGCGCCTGTGAACGCCGCGGTGAGATCGAACACCTTGACCACCGACGTGCCCTGCGTGCCGTGGTAGACCTCGTCGCCGCCCGCGATGTTGTCCGCCGCGATGCGCCCCTGCTTGTTGGCGGGGCCGGCAAGACCCAGCATGGTGCGGTCGCCAAAGACGAAATCCTCCACCTCGATCACGTCACCAACCGCGTAGATGGACTTGTCAGAGGTGCGCAGATGCTCGTCAGTCAGCACGCCGCCGCGCCGGTTGAGCGCCAAGCCGCAATCCTTCGCAATCTGGCTGTTGGGACGGATGCCGATGGACAGCACGACCAACTCCGCTGTGATTGCTGCGCCGCTTTTGAGCTTGACCGTCACCTGGTCGCCCGCGTCGACAAAGGAATCCACGCCGTCCGCAAGGTGCAGATCGACGCCCTGCAGCCGGATCTCCTCGTGAAGCAGCTGTGCCATCTCAAAGTCGATGGGCGCCATGACCTGATCCAGCGCCTCGACCAGCGAGACGTTCAGACCTGCGTGCTTCAGGTTCTCCGCGATCTCCAGGCCGATGAAGCCGCCGCCGATGACCGCCGCTGATTTGACCTTCTGAGCCATCTCACGCAGGTGATCCACGTCGGGGATCGTCCAGAGCGTGCGGATTTTCGGGTTGTCGATGCCGGGGATGGGCGGACGAATGGGCGAGGAGCCGGTGGCGATCACCAGATCGTCGTAGCGCTCCTTGTAGGTCTCACCGGTTTGCAGATTTTTGACCGTCACGACTTTTTTCTCACGGTCAATGGCGATTGCCTCATTTTCGATGCGTACGTCGATGCCGAACTTCGCGCGCATGGCCTCCGGCGTCTGCACCAGCAGCGCCTGCCGGGTCTTGATGACGTCGCCCACATGGTAGGGAAGCCCGCAGTTGGCATAGGAGATATAGCCGCCCCGCTCCAGCAGAACGATCTCCGCCGATTCGTCGAGTCTTCTCAGGCGTGCCGCGCAGGTCGCTCCGCCCGCCACACCGCCGATGATGACCACTTTTTTCATGTCACACCCTCCTTGTTTTTGGCCGCAACGACCAACTGCATACAGTATACCAGAATAAAGCCCGTTTGTCTCGTAAAGCAGCGGATTTTATCAGCATTTTCCCGGCGCGGTGCTGCCGTATCGGCAAAGCGCAAAAAGAGGCTGGAATTCTGCCAAAAAACTGATATAATGACAGCAAGACCGCACCAATACGGAGGGATGGCATGGGAGCGCAACTGCGAAAATACCAGAATATGCTGGTCATCATCGGCACAGGCGTGATTTATTTCGGCGCCTGGGGGTATGTGAAGCTGGCAATGTACTTTGTGGGCAACCGCGCGGATTTGCTGAAGAACTTTTTGGAGACCGCTGAGCAGGAGACGTTGACGCCGGAGATGCTGCGGGTGTTTTACAGTATCACCTTTGTGATGATTCTGCTCATGGGCGGGATCATTTTCGCCGTGCGTCTGTATGTCGGCCTTTCTGCGCGCGCCGAGGGGATGGGGCGCAGGCATGGCACTTTTTACCTTGCGATCGCCGTGCTGATCGTGTTGATCGAGGGTGGCATAATGATTGCGTCGGTGGTGATCTATTTTAGCGGAAACAGCGACAAGACGTCGCTTCTTGACCTTTTGGCGACAACCGTCGTGGAGCTGACCTCGGTTGTGCTGATGGCGGAGATGGTGGTTTCCGCTGTGAAGGTCAGGCGCCTCGAAAAACAGATGAAGGGATAGGACGGCCATGCAGAAGGATTTTCATTACTATGCGACCTACTGCGCTGCCTGCCTCGCCGGGTACTCTCATGAGGAGAGCATGGAGATCTGTTACAGCGCGCAGTTTGTAGACTGGTGCTCACGGACGCTGCTCTCGAAGCTCAAGGCGCCCCGCGCCGCGGCGACGACGCAGCTGCAGCTGGAGCTGATGGACACCAACCCGGACATCATCGGCTTGCAGGAGATCACACGCATCTGGTCGTCGTTCCACTTCCTGCCGTATGACCTCAACGCGACGGTGAAACATGGCAGCAAAATCTATCGGGACAAATACAGCCTTATTTGCAACACAAACGGCGAACTGGTGCGCAATACCGTGAGCCTCGCCAAGGATTCCGACCTGCAATCCGTCGGCGTCGCCATGCATGTGCTGGCAGACACGTGGGCGCATCGCTATTTCGCGGGGACGCCGTCGCTGGTCATCAACAACACGAACTACTATTTCTATGAGCTGATGCCGGACGGTGAGGAGCGCCAGCTCAATTTCCGCCACAGTGCGTCCGCACCGGACGATCTGGAGCGTTCGATCTACACCAACAGCCTCTATCAGGGCAGCGAGCACTCGATCATGAACCTCGGCCACGGGCGGGCGGGGCATTTGCCGGACTATAGCTTTATCCGCTACAAATATCTGCCCGCATGGGGAAACTTTGAGGAGATCGTCAAGGACAATCCATCGGATTTTTACCATGCGTTCTGCCAGATGATCTATGCCATGAAGTATCTGCGCGGCGTGTACGCCCGCTTCGAGCTGGAGAAATATGACACTGAGTCGGTGGCACCGTGGGATGCCGAGATTCGCGCCATCCTCGAAAAGCGGCAGCTGGACGCCAGCGACGATTGGCGTGCGCTGGGCGAAAAGATTTCAGGACACGCAATCGAGGACTTTGATCTTGAGAAGTATCAAGACGAGTATATCAGCGCGCCGAAGAGCGAGAAGGATGAGACCTTCCTCGGTAAGTTCATTCTGGCGGCGCTGAGCCAGAAAAGCATGGTCACCAACAAGATTTTCAAGTCGGGCAACCTGCTGGCGGGATTCTCCGTCGATTTTAACGTCAAGGGCTTTCGCGGCATGCGTGACTACATCATGCTGGTGGAGAAGGCGGGAAGAAGGCAGAGACGATGAGCAAACTGCAACGCATCGAGAATATAGCCGCCGGCGTCTTTCTGATCCTGATCAGTGCCCTGATGATCCGCCTGCCCGACGAAGGCTTTTATATCGCGGCGCTGATCCTTTGCCTGACGCTGCTGACCAACGGCGTCAGGGCTATGGTGTACTACTTTACCATGGCGCGGCATATGGTCGGCGGAAGATCCGTGCTGATCAAGGGCATCATTATGCTGGACCTCAGCGCCTTCACCATGGCGATGTCGGATATCCCGCGGATCTATCTCGTTTTGTATCTGCTGGCATATCACGCGTTCGTCGGCGCCATCGACGTGCTGCGCGCGCTGGAGGCGAAGCGCTTTGAAGCGCCCGCATGGAAAATCAGCATGGGTTACGGCCTTGTCAACATCGGCATTGCGGTCGCCTGCGTATTTTTCATCCACTCGGTGAAGGGCATCGTCTATGTTTACAGCGCGGGATTAATCTATTCGGCCATCAACCGCATCATCTCATCGTTTCGCAGAACCGCCGTCGTGTACATCCAATAAAAAACGCCGCCCGCAGGCGGCGTTTTTCCTATTCGTCTATGAACATGACAGCCAGTGTCTTAGGACCGCAGTGGGCGCAGATCGTACAGCCGGCCCGGGCGCGGTGGAGCTCCTTTGCGCCGGTTAAGTCCCGGATCAATCCCTCCAGCTCGTTCAACTCCTCGTCCGCGACCTCGCCGGAGTGGAGAAGAAATACATGACCGGGACGAATCTTTTTCTCGCTCAACCGCTCGGTGACATATTGCCGGTAGACCTGTTCAATGTGCCCGCGGTACTTTTTGTAGACCGTCAGCTTGCCGTCCTTCATCTCCAATGCCGGACGGATGTGGAGCAGGTTCGCACCAATGGCGGCGACGCCGGAGCAGCGGCCGCCCTTGCGCATATAGTCCAGTGTGTCGAGGACAAAGCTGGTCTCCACCTTGTCGGTCAGCGCAGTGAGATGCTCCGCGATCTCAGCGGCGGACATGCCGCGCTGAGCGCACTCCGCGCCTTCGATCGCGAGCAGCGCGATGCCGGTGGAGAGCATGCGACTGTCCACCGCGTAGACACCGGAGAGTTCCTGCGCCGCAAGGCGGGCGGCGTTATAGGAGGCGGAAAGCTCAGAACTGATCGTGAGGTGCACGATTTCACAGCCGCCGGCAAGGAGCGAGGAGAAGAAATCTGTGTAGCCTTGCAGACTTGGCGCGGCGGTAGAGGGCAGCTCGCCGTCGTCCTGATAGCGGCGGTACATGTCGTCGGGAGTAAAACGACCGTCGTCGGGGAAGCTGTCTTCGCCGAGCGTAATGGTCAACGGAATGATATGAATTGAGAACCGTTCACACAGCTCCCGCGGAAGGTCGCAGGTGCTGTCTGCCGTGATGACAACAGGCTTGGCCATACAGAAGATCCCTTTCCCGCCGTCGCCGTGTTTTTTCTGACGTTGGCGCTCACTCATAATTTGAACCATCATATCAGATGATTTGATAAAATGCAAAACAAATTCACGATACTCAATGAAATTGTGAAAAATGTTATATTGGGCTTTCTTTTTATCTGTCGCTATGGTATTCTGACGATAGCTAATACAGGAAAAGGAGAGGACAGCTATGCCGTATATTGCGATCAAAGGATTCCCGAAGGACGAAGAGACCGTCAAAAAGGTTGCCGAGCGCATCAATGAGACGCTGCTGGAGCTGTGGGGCTGCCAGCAGAAGGACATCTCCATTTCCTACGAGGCCATCGCGCCGGAAAAGTGGGACGAACAGATCGTGCGCGGCGAGGTGGAGGCCAAGCGAGACGCCATGGTGATCCTCAACGGCGAGCGCCGAGACGCGACCCACTGACCCCTGTGAGTTCATCAAGGAAAACGTGAAAAAGGCGCTGAATGCGGCTCTTTAATCAGAAAAACGGCAGCGATCATTCGCTGCCGTTTTTGTTTTGGGATGGTTCACTTGCTTTCGAGAGCAGCTCGAACAAAGGTAAGAGTGATCGCACGGGAACGGACAGGTTGTCCACGCCGAGGCTGAGCAGCGGGGGGATGGCCTGCGGAAAGCTCTCCAGATCGCCGGACATGATGACGATACAGCCGTGCCGATGTCCCGCGTCGATGATCTGGCGGAGCATCCACGCCAGCGCGCGGTAGTTCGGCAGCGCACCCGCCAGTTGTCCGCTGATGGTGGAGCGCATCAGCGACTCGCCGTTGATGATGATGAGATCCATGCCCTCCGCCAGCTCGTCGATGATGAACGCGGCAAAGGGCTGCGCGATCTCAATGCCCAGTCCGACCGCGCGATAGTCGGCGCCTTCCGCGCGCAGCTCGCGCTTGCTCTGCTCGAGGATCTGGCGGCAGCGGCGGATGTCGCTCTTCGTCTTGACGCCGGAGAGCACGATGGCGCAGTTGCCGGCAAGGCTGTCGACCGCGGCGCGCAGCACCGCGCGGAACTGGACCTTGAGGCGGAGGTAACGCTCCTGCCGCGATGCGGAGAAGAGGCTGCCGAGGCCGATGCCGCCCACGTCCAGCGACTGGAACGAAGCGGGGCGGCCGCGCATGGCGTCGATGGTGCGGCGATACTCCAGCAGCTGCTCGTCCTCGGACGGAGGCGTGGCGCGTCCGCCGTGCAGCACATTCGGCTGATAGGGCGCAATGCCGCCGGCGCCCAGCTTGTATGCGTCGATGGCTTCCCACGCACTGTCGATCATCGCGCACAGCCGCAGCGGCCGCTGCGATGCGGCGGGATGGGGAAGCGTCAGCTCCGAGGCTGAGGAGGGATCATAGCCGGGGGACTGGTGTGGGTGCGCCGCCGCCAGCGTCGCTTCGTCGGGGTCGATGATCAGCGTGGCGTTGTCGCCGTCGAGAATCGCGAGACGGCCCTCCCAGCGGGGATCGACCATGATCCCCGTGACGGCGGGAACGCCGATGGACTGCGCGAGGATGGAGGTGTGGCTGTCCGGCGCGCCGTTCTGGCTCACCAGCCCCAGCAGCATGCCGGTATCCAGCAGGATCGTCTCGCTGGGCGTCAGATCCTCGGCGACGAGGATTGCCGGTATCTGCCGCAGTCCGCCGATGTCGGCGCGCTGAGAGAGAATACCGCTGAGCCGGTGGGAGAGATCGCGGGCGTCGAGTGCGCGGGAACGCAGATAGCTGTTGTCGAGACTGGCAAAGAAATCAATGATGGCTTTGCCGGCCTGATCAATGGCATACTCCGCGGTGGCGGAGTCGTTGATGTGATCATAAATCGCTTGTAGGTAGTCCGGATCTTCCAGCATCATCGACTGAAACAGAAAAATGGCGGCCTCATCGTTGCCGAGGTGTGCGCCGATGCGAGCCTGCATGCGCTTGAGGTCTGTGAAGGCGCGATCCTTTGCCGCCTCAAACCGGAGCATCTCCTCCCGGGGCGACAGACTGGACGGATGTTCAGTTGGCTTGTTGGCGCGATGCAGATAATGGATTGGCCCAATGCTCAATCCACCCTGTACAAATACGCCGTTTAATCGTATCATCAGTGCGCTCCTTTGCGACCTATGCCGCATTTGCAAAAAGATTATGAAAAAGAAAAACTTTTTTAGGTTGACAACCAATCAAAACTATGACAAAATCCGCGTATAACTTAACAAACAAAAGCACTGAACGGAAGAAGAAAAGCAGAGGAACCTTCTGCGAAATATTGAAGAGAGGCGAATGGGGCAGAGAGATGTCACACAAAAAGGAAGCGATCATTGAGGCGTTTATCCAGCTGCTGGACGAGAAACCCGCCAAACGGATCACCGTCAACGATATTGCTGCGCGCTGCGGCATTGGGCGCAACACATTCTATTATTATTTCCCGAACATCCCGGCGTTGTTTGAAGCGCTGGAGGAGCAGTGGGTGGAAATGATTCGGGACTGTGCCGCTCCGCAATCCATTATGGACTGCGTCGCTCCGCTGGTGGACTATGCCACGGTGCACAAGTCCGGCTTCCTCTATGTGTATCGGTCTGCGGATCGCGCTCGCTTTCAAACGGATCTGGATCGACTGTGGATGAACATTGTTTGCCGATATGTGGAGCATGCGGCGGGGAAACCGACGAACGAGGATGAACGGAATCTGCTGATTCGTGCGCTCAAATGCGCCTTTGTCGGCATGACGCTCGACTGGCTGGATCATGATATGGAGTACGATCTCATTGCAAGCGTGCATCGCACTTGCCGCTATGTGCGCGCAAAGACCGGACAAGAACTGTGAGCGTTACTGTTTTCTGCCAATTTTTTGATAACTCAATCATACCAGATTGTACCGCACTTCGTCAAGATAAAGCGCTCTGCCGTTTTGGGCAGGGCGCTTTGAATTGTTGCTGGACAAAATGCGAAAAGTGAGTACAATAATAGAGAATCAAATGCCAACTGCTTGTTATGCAGGGAGAAAGACATGAACGATAAGTTGAAAAGCACCTGGATAAGCGCCGGAATTTATCTGCGCGCCATCATAAAATGGCTGAGCGTGGCCGTGGTGACGGGCGCGTTGTGCGGGCTGATCGGCACGTTGTTTCATGTCGGCGTGGAACGCGCGACAGAGCTGCGCAACACGTTTCCGTGGCTCATGTATCTTTTGCCGCTGTTGGGCATCCCGGTGGTGTGGAGCTACAAGCTCTGCCGCGTGGAGGGCATCGGAACAGACAGTATCATCGAAGAGGTGCACTCTGGACGCGGCGTGTCCCTCACGCTGCTGCCCGCGATCTTTTTTTCGACGATTCTGACGCACCTCGGCGGCGGCAGCGTCGGCCGCGAGGGCGCGGCGTTGCAAATGGGCGGCGCCATCGGCTTCCAGAGCGCGCGCCTGTTCCGATTGGATGAGAGCGACAAGCGCACTACCACCACCATCGGCATGGCGGCGTTTTTCTCAGCACTGTTCGGCACGCCGATGACGGCGACGGTGTTTGCCATGGAAATCACAAACGTCGGCCGCGTATACTATGCGCAGATGTTCCCCTGCCTGGTCGCTGCGCTGACAGCCTACGGCGTTTCGCTGCTGCTGGGCGTGCCGCCCACCGGGTACGCGGTCACGGTGCCGGAGCTGGAACCGCTGATGCTGCTGCGCGTTGCGGTGCTGGCGGTGCTGTGCGCGTATCTGTCCGTGCTGTTCTGCGAGATCATCCATGCCGCCGGCGAGCAGGCGGCTAAGCGCCTGCCGAACCCGTGGCTGCGCGCCGTACTCGGTGGTTGTGCGATCGTGGTTTTGACCCTTCTGCTGGGAACCACCGACTACAACGGCGCAGGCATGGAGGTCATAGACACCGCGGTTGTGCGCGGTCTGGCGCGCCCTGAGGCCTTTGCCTGCAAGCTGGCCTTTACTGCGATCACTCTGGCGGCGGGGTTCAAGGGCGGCGAAGTCGTTCCCTCCTTTTTCGTGGGGGCGACCTTCGGCTGCGTTGTCGGGCCGCTGCTGGGGATCCCCGCGGGCTTTGCTGCTGCGGTCGGCCTGGTGGCAGTGTTCTGCGGAGCGGTGAACTGCCCGCTGGCTTCGACCTTCCTTGCGCTCGAGCTGTTTGGCTCGCAGGGGCTGATTTACTTTGCCATGACCTGCATACTGAGCTTTGTGTTTTCAGGCTACAGCGGTATCTATTCAAGCCAACGCATCCTTTATGATAAACTCAAGGCACAATATATTAATGTGCATACAAACGACCATTATGAAAAGACGGAAAAGGAGTAACCATGGATCATTTTGCACAGATTCGCAGCAAGCTGGACGCCTTCGGACTGGATGCCATGCTGCTGACACAAGAAGCAAACCGCTTGTATGCCTCCGGCTTTCACTCGACGGGGACGGACGGCGCGGCGCTTGTGACAAAGGACGAAACCTATTATTGGACGGATTCCCGCTATATTGAGGCGGCGGAACGCGAGGTCCAAAACGCAAAGGTGGAGCTTGTGACCATCGGCCGCGGGTACACGGCACTGATCAACGAGGCCATCGAGCGCCACGGACTCAGAACGATTGGCTTTGAAGACGAGTATATGACCGTGTCGGACTGGAAGCACTATCAGGAAAAGCTGCACGCGGAGCTCAAGCCTGCGACCGGATTGCTCACGGAGCTGCGCACGGTTAAGGATCAGGAGGAGCTGGACGCGCTGATCGGTGCGCAGCGCATTGCGGAAAAAGCGCTTGCCGAAATCTACAACGACATTAAGCCGGGTGTCACGGAAAAAGAGATCGCCGCAAAGCTGACCTATCTCATGCTGCGCTATGGCGCGGAGAATATGTCTTTCGATCCCATTGTCGCTTCCGGCGCCAACGGAAGCATTCCCCATGCCGTGCCCGGAGAGAAGAAGATCGCTGCGGGTGAGTTTGTGACGATGGATTTCGGCTGCATCTATCACGGCTATTGCTCCGATATGACACGCACCGTCGCGGTGGGGCATGTGACCGAGGAGATGGACAGGGTTTATCATGTCGTGCTGAACGCGCAGCTTGCCGGTATAGCCGCGGCAAAAGCGGGCGTGCCGGGCTGCGATATCCACAACGCCGCGGCAAAGATCATTGCAGATGCGGGCTATGGCGAGTTTTTCGGCCACGGCTTCGGCCACGGCGTCGGCGTGGAAATCCACGAGTCCCCTCGGGCGAGTACGACCTGGAAAAAACCGCTGCCGGCGGGCGCGGTGATTTCAGCGGAGCCGGGCATCTATATTCCCGGCAGATTCGGCGTCCGCATTGAGGACGTGATCGTGATTCGTGAAGGCGGCTGCGATAATATCCACCGTGCGCCCAAGGAACTGATGATACTATGATCAAAAAACGACTGAAGCAGATCGCTGTTCTGGGGCTGCTGGTGCTGGCAGTTGTGCTGATCCATAACCGTGTCCGGCAGGAGGCGGAAGAGATGGCGAACGAAGTTCAGAACGTAACGGTGCAGGAAGACGATGCTGAGGATGTACAGCCGTCTATGACGGTAATCCGCCTGAACGACGATATCCGCCTCGGCACGGTTACAGAGAACCTGGAACAAGGCGGCGTGGACGTGACCGTACAGCAGCCAGATGGGTCGGAGACGGTCTATTCCTTTACGGATGTTGCCATTGACAGTTGGTATGTGGATGCTGTCAACTTTGTCGTTTCCGCAAATCTGATGAAGGGTATGGGTGACGAGCCGATTTTCCACCCGGAGTATGGTATCCTGCGCGAGGAACTCGCTTCGATTCTATACCGTTATACAAACGGGCAGGAGGTTTCTCCAAACGAGCGGTTCGAGGATGTGCCGGAGAGCGCATGGTACTACGACAGTGTTTCGTGGGTGACGAACCGTCATCTGATGTCCGGCGTGACCCCGACGACCTTTGGCACTGGCGAGTATATGACATGTGAGCAGGCACTGATCGCGATCTATCGTCTGGCGGGAGAACCGGAGACAGACGGCTCCTTGCTGGATTATCCGTATGCGGCAAAGGTATCTTCTTTTGCGCGTACGGCGGTGGATTGGGCCTGGAAATCCAGTTTGATTACCGAGAAGGAATGTGTGTGGTATCCGCCACAGGCCATCAGTCGAGCGCAGGTTGCGCTGTTGCTGATGCGCTTCAGCACGATGGCGGAATAAAAAATTTATTTTTTTTGAAAAAAATGTAGGTTTGTCAAACATATTGGACAGCGAACTCAAAAGGCGATAGCCAATGGAG